>NZ_JAUZVM010000024.1:0-1189 GCF_031844565.1 Alcaligenes sp. AB3 | reverse complement strand
GCGAGGTTCTATGGTTTGGGTCAAGCTGTTTTAGGCGATAGTTTGGACGGGTCAAAGGCTTGTCCACTTTTCCACACGGCATATGCAATGCGCAGCAACTTACGAGCCAGAATCACAATCGATTCTGTGCCCGCCAGGCCTCGGGCACGATACGCTTCATACAACGGTTTACATGCCGCACTGCGGCAGGCCGACATCGCTGCCAAATACAGTTGTCGGCGCAGCAAAGCCGGCCCACGCTTGCTGATACGACGACGCCCTCGCTTGGTCCCTGAGTCGTTGGGTCGGGGATCGAGCCCGCTATACGCGACTAAGGCATCCGCATTGGCAAAGGGAATACGATTGAGCAGTTCGGTCAACAAGGCCGCTGTCTGTTGACCGATGCCACTCACACTACGTAAACGTTGATATCCCTGTTCGAGCTGCGGGTCGTTCGCAATCAAATGCTGTATTTGTTGATCCATTGAGGCCAGCACAACATCAAATCCATGTTGCAACGCTTGGGTATCGACACCTGATAGATCCACGTCGGTAAAGGCCTGGCGTAAAGCGCTCTGGTGAGTGATCACTTGAGCGCGACGAGACAACAGTTGACGCAACTGTTGTTGCTCGGGGGTGAGCGGTTGCCAAGCTTGCAGGCTGGATTGATGCTCTTGCAGGTAGCGGACAATGACCTCTGCATCAATATTATCGGTCTTGGCCCGGCTGCCTAAGGCTCGTGCATAGTAAAAGACATCACGCGCGTTCAAGATATAGACCGTCAAGCCATGCAGATAAGCCAACTGGGCCAGTAAGGCGTGGTAATTGCCCGTTGACTCCATGGCAATTAGCGCGTGTTCTGACACTGTCTTTAACCAACGGGTAATGCCAGTCGCCGTGTTGGCAATGATGCAGGGCCGTTGGCCCGCTACGCTGATGACCAGCTCAGCCTTGGCAACATCAGCACCGATATAAAGCACAGTCGTTTGCATGGGAGCACCTCCAAAGCGCACAATGAGTAACGTCGGGGTGTACGCCATCCGGCTCGTTGACTTGCGTTCAGATCGGCGGTCGCGGTTCGATGAACGGCGCCGCTCAGTTCCTTATCGACGGTGATGGGTGGGGCGGGAGAGTTCTCGCGGTGTCGGTCCGGCATTGGCCGATCGTTCAGGATGTCCCTCCACCCCGACAACTTAACCATACAAGTTCA
>NZ_JAUZVM010000023.1:0-1402 GCF_031844565.1 Alcaligenes sp. AB3 | reverse complement strand
GTCCAATGGGATGGACGCCCCTACCCGCACCGGCATCCTATGTGCCAAAGTGGGCGTATCACCAACCACTTGAACCGAGCGAGGCGTCCATCATGAAGATTACGACACTAGGTATCGATCTGGCAAAGCAAGTCTTTCAACTGCACGGCGTCGATGAACAAGGCAAAACCGTGTTAAGAAAACAGCTCAAACGCGACCAGATGGCCACGTTCTTCGCCACCTTACCGGTCTGCCTGATTGGCATGGAAGCATGTGGAAGTGCGCATCATTGGGCCCGTAAATTAGAATCGTTCGGGCATACCGTACGCTTGATTGCCCCTCAGTTTGTTAAACCCTACGTTAAAACCAACAAGAACGATGCTGCTGATGCCGAAGCCATCTGCGAGGCAGTGGCTCGGCCTAACATGCGGTTTGTACCGATCAAAAATATCGAACAACAGTCCGTCTTGGCCTTGCACCGGGCTCGACAAGGGTTCGTACGGGCACGGACCGCACAGGCCAATCAGATCCGCGGATTACTGGCTGAGTTCGGGCTGATCGTCCCACAGGGAATCTCTCACCTGCATACACGTGTCCCTGCGCTACTCGAGCAGGCGAATCAGGAGCTGACGGGCTCATTTCGATTACTCATACTCCGGCTCCTGGATCACTTAAAAGAGCTGGATAAACAGGTCCATGAGTTGGAGCGGCAGATTAAAGCCTGGCATAAGGCCAATGAAGCGAGCTGCCGACTTGAGAAAGTTGCGGGCATTGGCCCGATCACCGCCAGTGCCTTGGTTGCCACGATCGGCGATGCCAAAAACTTTACCAATGGCCGACAGTTAGCGGCGTGGCTAGGCTTAGTGCCCAAGCAGCACTCCAGTGGTGGCAAGTCCGTGCTCCTGGGAATCAGCAAACGAGGAGATCAATATCTACGTACCTTGTTAATTCATGGCGCTCGAGCGGTGATCTATCGTGCACGGCAAGCCGCAGAGCCCACCGGTTGGCTACAACGACTCTTGCAGCGATCTCACGCTAACGTAGCGGCTGTTGCATTAGCCAACAAAAATGCCCGTATCGTCTGGGCGTTACTGGCCAATCAACGAACCTTCCAGCCTGACTACACGCCTGACGGCTCATAGTCAGGCTGGACTGAGCTTCCCCTTAAAAGCCACTATTAACCCTTCTCCCGATTGCTCAGGCAAACACGACATGATGGCAAGATAGGTCAGACCGTGGTTGGTTAAACCCGATGTCCCCCAGGCACTAAGCAGTGCGCTTGTCCGATTGAGGCACCAACCAGCAGAACCCATCAGGGACCGCCGCTGACGCGGCAATCAAGTCCGGATGTACGGGTGCAATCTCGACCCACTGTCCAACATGAAGTGAGTGCTTGGCAAAACAGGGGCGTCCATGTACGGGG
>NZ_JAUZVM010000022.1:0-1639 GCF_031844565.1 Alcaligenes sp. AB3 | reverse complement strand
TACCGACGAGAAGCCGTACGACGTAGACGTAACGCCTCCCGAGGCCGACATCACTATTAACGTGATTGCTGAAGATGACATCGTCAACAAGGCTGAATCTGAAGCCGACGTGGCCATCTCCGGTACGGTTGGTAAAGACGTTAAAGCAGGTGACACCGTCACCATCACTATTGGCGGCAAAGAGTTCACCACGACGGTTAATACCGACGGCAAAACTTGGAACTTGAATGTTCCAGGCGTAGACCTGCTTGGTAACGCTAAAGTTGAAGCCAAGGTTACAACTGAAGACGAAGCAGGCAACTCCGCTTCCGCTAACGCAGAGCGTCCATACGACGTTGATACCGATCTGCCCGAAGCCGCCATCACGATCGACACCATTGCCGGTGACGACGTGATCAACAAGGCTGAGTCCGAATCCGACGTGACCATCACCGGTACCGTGGGTAAAGACGTCAAGGCTGGCGACACTGTCACTGTGACCGTGAACGGCAAGGATTACACCACGACCGTTAATGCTGATGGCAAGACCTGGAACGTGGACGTTCCTGGTGCTGAGCTGGCTGCTGATTCGAACGTACACGCCAAGGTTGAGACGGAAGACGCGGCCGGTAACCCCGCCAGTGCTGAAGCTGACCGTGGCTACGGTGTCGATACCGACCTGCCTGAAGCTGCCATCACGATCGACACCATTGCCGGTGACGACGTGATCAACAAGGCCGAGTCCGAGTCCGACGTGACCATTACGGGTACGGTTGGTAAGGACGTCAAGGCTGGCGACACTGTCACCGTGACGGTCAATGGCAAGGACTACACGACCACTGTTAACGCTGACGGCAAGACCTGGAACGTGGATGTTCCTGGTGCTGAGCTGGCTGCTGATTCGAACGTACACGCCAAGGTTGAGACCGAAGACGCAGCGGGTAACCCAGCCAGTGCTGAGGCTGACCGTGGCTACGGTGTCGATACCGACCTGCCAGAAGCCGCCATCACGATCGACACCATTGCCGGTGATGACGTGATCAATAAGGCTGAGTCCGAGTCCGACGTGACCATTACCGGTACCGTGGGTAAGGACGTCAAGGCTGGCGACACTGTCACTGTGACCGTGAACGGCAAGGACTACACCACGACCGTTAATGCTGATGGCAAGACCTGGAACGTGGACGTTCCTGGTGCTGAGCTGGCTGCTGATTCGAACGTACACGCCAAGGTGGAAACGGAAGACGCGGCTGGTAACCCAGCCAGCGCTGAGGCTGACCGCGGCTACGGTGTCGATACCGACCTGCCTGAAGCTGAGATCGCTATTAATGTGATCGCTGAAGATGACGTGATCAACAAGGCTGAGTCCGAGTCCGACGTGACCATCACCGGCACCGTAGGTAAGGATGTGAAGGCCGGCGATACCGTCACTGTGACCGTGAACGGCAAGGGCTACACGACCACCGTTAACGCTGACGGCAAGACCTGGAACGTGGACGTTCCTGGTACCGAGTTGGCCCAGGACAGCAATGTTCACGCCAAGGTTGAAACGGAAGACGCAGCGGGCAACCCCGCTTCGGCTGAAGCTGACCGTGGTTATGGTGTCGATACTGATCTGCCCGAAGCCGCCATCACGATCGACACCATTGCCGGTGACGAT
>NZ_JAUZVM010000021.1:0-1750 GCF_031844565.1 Alcaligenes sp. AB3 | reverse complement strand
CGCTGATGGCAAGACCTGGAACGTGGATGTTCCTGGTACCGAACTGGCCCAGGACAGCAATGTTCACGCCAAGGTTGAAACGGAAGACGCAGCGGGCAACCCCGCTTCGGCTGAAGCTGACCGTGGTTACGGTGTCGACACCGACCTGCCTGAAGCCGCCATCACGATCGACACCATCGCGGGTGACGATGTGATCAACCAGGCTGAGTCGGAAGGGGATGTGACCATCACCGGTACGGTTGGCAAGGATGTGAAGGCTGGTGACACGGTGACGGTGACCGTGAACGGCAAGGACTACACGACCACCGTTAATGCTGATGGCAAGACCTGGAACGTGGATGTTCCTGGTGCTGAGCTGGCTGCTGATTCGAATGTACACGCCAAGGTTGAAACGGAAGACGCAGCGGGTAACCCAGCCAGTGCTGAAGCCGACCGCGGCTACGGTGTAGACACCGATCTGCCTGAAGCCGCCATCACGATCGACACCATTGCCGGTGACGATGTGATCAACAAGGCCGAGTCCGAATCCGACGTGACCATCACCGGTACCGTGGGTAAAGACGTCAAGGCCGGCGATACCGTCACTGTGACCGTGAACGGCAAGGATTACACGACCACCGTTAACGCTGACGGTAAGACCTGGAACGTAGACGTTCCTGGTACCGAACTGGCCCAGGACAGCAATGTTCACGCCAAGGTTGAGACCGAAGACGCCGCCGGTAACCCCGCCAGCGCTGAAGCCGACCGTGGCTATGGTGTAGACACCGACCTGCCTGAAGCCGCCATCACGATCGACACCATTGCCGGTGACGATGTGATCAACAAGGCTGAGTCCGAGTCTGACGTGACCATTACCGGTACCGTGGGTAAAGACGTCAAGGCTGGCGACACGGTGACGGTGACCGTGAACGGTAAGGACTACACCACGACCGTTAATGCTGATGGCAAGACCTGGAACGTGGACGTTCCTGGTATCGAACTGGCCCAGGACAGCAATGTTCACGCCAAGGTCGAGACCGAAGATGCTGCTGGTAATCCAGCCAGCGCTGAAGCCGACCGTGGCTACGGTGTGGATACTGATCTGCCTGAAGCCGCCATCACGATTGACACCATTGCCGGTGATGATGTGATCAACAAGGCTGAGTCCGAATCCGACGTGACCATTACCGGTACCGTGGGTAAAGACGTCAAGGCCGGCGACACTGTCACCGTGACCGTGAACGGCAAGGACTACACGACCACTGTTAACGCTGACGGCAAGACTTGGAACGTGGATGTTCCTGGTGCTGAGCTGGCTGCTGATTCGAACGTACACGCCAAGGTTGAGACTGAAGACGCGGCTGGTAACCCCGCCAGTGCTGAGGCTGACCGCGGCTACGGTGTCGATACCGATCTGCCTGAAGCTGAGATCGCTATTAATGTGATCGCTGAAGATGACGTGATCAACCAGGCTGAGTCCGAGTCCGACGTGACCATTACCGGTACCGTGGGTAAAGACGTCAAGGCTGGCGACACCGTCACCGTGACCGTGAACGGCAAGGACTACACCACGACCGTTAATGCTGATGGCAAGACCTGGAACGTGGATGTTTCTGGTACCGAACTGGCTCAGGACAGCAATGTTCACGCCAAGGTTGAGACGGAAGATGCGGCCGGTAACCCAGCCAGCGCTGAAGCCGACCGTGGCTACGGTGTCGATACCGACCTGCCCGAAGCCGCCATCACGATCGACACCATCGCGGGTGACGAC
>NZ_JAUZVM010000020.1:0-4242 GCF_031844565.1 Alcaligenes sp. AB3 | reverse complement strand
CCTGACCGAAGACGCGCACAACAGCCACATCGTGCCGGAGTTGGCTCCTGCTCCCGGGGAGTTCGTTGTTCGCAAGAATGTGCCGTCGGCCTTCTTTGGCACGCCCTTGGCGGCGTGGCTGACCCAGCGTGGTGTGCAAACACTGCTGGTTGCCGGTGCGGTTACCAGTGGTTGCGTGCGTTCCAGCGTGGTCGATGCGATGCAACTGGGCTTTCGCCCCCTGGTCGTCTCTGATTGCGTGGGTGACCGTGCGATTGGCCCACACGAGGCTAACCTGTTCGACATGCGACAGAAGTACGCCACCGTGGCAACGCGTGAAGAGGCGATGAAGTTGATTGGAGTTTAAGACTCGGGGTTTTTAAACTTTTGAGTCTTTGAGAAGAACGATGTGCTTCGTCATTTTTTAGCAGTTTGATTGACGGAGCCTGTGTCGTCTTTTAACTGGTCTGTTTCTACAGATTGGTGATCGAGTATCGGTGGTCTGCCGCTTGGGGGCAGGCTATCGGACCTGTGCCCCTGAGAGTCGAACGACTCTCGGGGGCTTTTTTATAGTTTCTGTTCAGGTCCGTGTGAGGGCGTGGATTGTTAGAACGCCCAGCGCAGATTCACCTGCCCTTGCAGCGACGAATATCCGCCTCCGAACTGTGAGCTGATGCCGGTGCCAATCGACAGACGCTCACTGCGTTGCCAGGTCAGGCCTGCACGCAGGCTCATCGTGTCGCGGGGCAGCACGCTATTACGGGTATTGAACGCTGTATCCGTGGACGCAATGGCGAAACGGGCTGCTTGAGTCAGGTCGCGATCCAGCCATTCGTGATTCCAGCCCACGTCAACGTTCACGGCCAGCTTGCTGCCATCAGTCAGGTCGCGATTCCATTCCGCCGTCAGCCCCAGGCTGGAGCGCAAGGCGTCTACGCGTTTGCTGTCCAGGTGAAGGCGCGTGGCGGCGTTGCCCGATTCGTCGACCGATGGGCGGGACACCAAGGCGTAGTTCATGCTGGCAAAGGGGCCTACCGAAAACGAGGGGTTCAGCTCCCAAAGGTAGCCTGTGCCTGCGTCAATCGACAGATTGCGTCCCGTCCAGTCGGACGAGTGCGTGGCCTGGTAGTCTCCAATGGCAATTTGCCTGCGCATATCGGCTTGTTCCAGACCCAGGCGCAGCCCGCTGAATGCAAAAAGACCTTCCCGTGCACCGGGGCGGTATTGCAGATGGGCGGCAAGGCCGAACGCGGTGGCTTTGCTCTTGCCGGAGTAAGGGGCATCCGGTTTGACCGACAGATCGGAAATATCAAGCTGGGCTCCCACGGCGAAGTCGGGGGCCGACTCCAGGGCGCGCCCGGCTCCAACGATCAGGCCGTAGCTGTTGGCATCGTAGCCAAGCATGGACCCGCGTGTGTTTTGATCGCCACTGGCACCAAATACCAAGGCGTAGCCTTGCCAGTCGGTGCCGGGCCGCAACATGCTTTGGCTCAGGCCTTGGCGGGCGGTTTGCATGATCGAACGCTCGTGCATCAGGGAGGCGGCCAATGCAGTGCTGTAGCCAGCGGGTGATATCTGGTCCAGAGCAGCGGGTATTTGTGAACCGTCCGTGGCCGAGAAGTCGAGCGTCTGGAACAGAGCTTGTGCGGGTGCCGTTCCGGCGGCGGCCAGTTTGAATAAAGCCTTGCCGGCCTCTTGCTGGTTTTCGTTGCGGCCATACTGGCTGTAGGCATTGTCGGCTCGGGTGGCAGACAAGCGGTAGCGCTCGTTACCCAAGGGTGTCGCGTCAAACTGCAAGGTGGGCGATACGGCGGTGATCTGTGTGGCGTCAAAGCTGCCGTTGTAGCTGGCTGCCTCCACAAACGAGCCAGTGTCGACCGCCCAGGCGTTTTGGTACCAATCGGCCACTGGCGTCAGTTTCAGCGTGCCGGCCAGGTCCGCATTGCCACTGATGGCAAGCGCGTCATGGTCGCCTTTGCCATCAAACTCGGCCACCAGTTGGCCCGTTGCGGTTTGCTGGAAGTCGCCATTTACCTTGATGCGTCCGACTGAGTTGCCTGGTGTCAGGGTGCCGGCGTTAATCAGGGTCTGGCCGCTGGCCAGATCGAAGCTGGCATTGCCGCCTAATGTTGCCGCTTCCTTGATGGTGGCGTTGTGGACCTGCAAGGTGCCGTTCAGTTGTGTTGTGCCGCCGTCAAAGGATAGAGCCAGATTGTCTTTGCCTGTGATGTTACCGGCGTAGCTCAAGTGGAAGGTGGCATCGGGCTGATCAATGCTGCGGCCCATATTGTCGGCAGCCTGACCAAAGGACAGTGTGGTCAGGCGCAGCTGATTGTTGTCGTCACGCTCTGCATAATGCGAAACGATATCGCCTTCAATTTGGGCGCCTTGCATCAGATTGATGCGCTTGACGTAGGCATTGTCGGAAATCAGGATGGCTGCTTGCCGGCCTGCAACCCGTCCGCTAATGTCGGCTTGTTCAACCAGCGGGCCGTTCAGTTCGGGGAGCAGGGCTTCATTGGTGCCATTGATGCTGCGTATGTAGGAGCCACGGCGTTCGACTTCGTTGCTCAGTGAGTTGGTGCCAAAATCAAAACGCAGACCTACACCCTGAGGGCCGGTGGCCTGGATGTCGCCGCGATGAACCAGTGTGTGTCCGCGTCCGTAGGCAAATTGCACGCCTTGTCCGTTCAAGCCATCTGCGTAGATTCTGACGCCTGGATCGATGACAAGGGTGTTGTTCTCGCCATCCACCCGTATCCCTGCGCCGCCTGATCCTGCAGCCAGCAGGTCAGCGGCTTGTCGAACCTGATTGTTGCTGCCATAGATATGCAGGCCCAGACCCAGTGTGGATTGGTTGTATTGGCCAGGGAGGTAGTGCGTGCCTTCGGCATTGCGGGCAAAGAAGCCTTGTGTATTCACCAGTTCAAGGCCATCGCCGTAGATCGAGCGTCCGAAGAAGTTTGCCCGGTCTATGGTGTAGCCCAGGTCTTGCAGTACCGCCAGTTCAGCTTCCATGAAGCCTGAATAGTTGCGGTAGTTCTGGTGGCTCATGACGCTGTTTCGAAGTTCGATATGGCTCATGAAGTCGTCATCTACGCTGCCGCCGTCACCCAGAATCTTGATGGGTACACCACGCAGGCCTCCAGCCAGGACTTGCTCGATATTGGCACCGATCAGGAAACCCTTGTCCTGGCGCAGATCGAAGGCATTAGCATCGTAGGGGATGTTACAGCCGGTACACAGAATGCTCTGGCCCGCGCGTGCTGGATTGCCGTTGTCGTCTCTTAGCAGTTGAGTCCAGCTATTGAGCTGGTTTTTGAAATACGGCCGTATGTCTTTGTCATCGCCCCAGTTTTCTACGGTGCTGGAAATACCCAGCCCATGGGCAATTTCGTGAATGGCTGTCAGAAGTACGCTGTCTTTTCCGCTAAGCGGTGTTTGCGTCAAAGCCGGGTTCAGTGCGTAGTCGTCCTGGCCCAGGCCAAAAAAGCCGTGCCCGCCTAAAGGTAGCGTGCCTGCTGCGGGTGAGAGGCCCAGGATGTTTTGCTGCATTTGTGTTAGTGCGCTCTTGCCGCCGTTTGCCTCGAGTGAGCCGCCGTAGGCATTGCCTGGCATGTCAACAGTGCCGATATTGACGATGGTCGCCGGGTTATCGCCTTGCGGTTGGAGTATTTCTGCCCAGTAGCGCAGGCCCTCAACGATCTCGTTTTTATAGGCTTCATGGCCTTGCCAGCTCCAGAAGGACGTTTCGCTGTCGTCGAATACTCCATCGCCAATTTCGAAAAATCGCGCGATAAAGACGGGGCGTCCCGAGGAGTTTTCTATTGTTCTGTCTTCCAGGGCTTGAGCAGACAGTGGGGCAATGGTCAGCGCCAGGGCGGCATACAGTTTTGTTAGTTTCATTGTTGAGCAGGTGTTGAATGCGCGAGATATTGTTTGCACTGAATGGCCCCTGAGGTAGAGGAAACAGTTTGATTAGAGTGGGGCGTTCATTGTTGCTGCATCGTGAGGGGCTGACGCAGGGGAGGCTCCTTTGCTCAGCGTCGGGAAAATATAGCAGATAGTGTCAAATTGATAGTGTTGGTTTTAAACCTTTGTCCCTCTTTTTTAAACGCGGGGGTATTTGCTTTTTGCGAATTTCGAATTTCGAATTTTGGGCTTAGGGCTTAGGGCTTAGGGCTTAGGGATTGGGGTAGTAGAGTGCTTGTTTTGGCGCGGCTTTCTTCTGGACGTGCCGTTTGGGCTTCGCGTGAGGGCGGC
>NZ_JAUZVM010000019.1:0-6068 GCF_031844565.1 Alcaligenes sp. AB3 | reverse complement strand
TTTGAGGAATAAGAGCTTGACGATGACCTACTTTCACAGACGTCCGTCCACTATCATCGGCGCAAAGGCGTTTCACAATCCTGTTCGGGATGGGAAGGTGTGGGACCACCTCGCTATGGTCGTCAAGCGTAACTGGTTGCCGAGTCGTCTTTTTAAGGGACGCCCCAGCCAATTGGAAGAAGCACACCGCTAGCGATCAGTACGGATCAGCTAGCAGCGGTTACGAAGGTGTCGAGCGCGGGTTGCGCTGCACTTCAATATTACGTTCTGTGGTCAACAACTTAACTCACTACAACCTCAAGGGTTATAGGATCAAGCCACACGGGCAATTAGTACTGGTTAGCTACATGCATTACTGCACTTCCACACCCAGCCTATCAACGTCCTGGTCTCGGACGACCCTACAGGGAGGTCAAGCCTCCGGGATATCTAATCTTCAGACGAGTTTCCCGCTTAGATGCCTTCAGCGGTTATCTCTTCCGTACGTAGCTACTCGGCAATGCCATTGGCATGACAACCGATACACCAGTGGTACGTCCACTCCGGTCCTCTCGTACTAGGAGCAGGCTCCGTCAAATATCCAACGCCCACGGCAGATAGGGACCAAACTGTCTCACGACGTTTTAAACCCAGCTCACGTACCTCTTTAAATGGCGAACAGCCATACCCTTGGGACCGGCTACAGCCCCAGGATGAGATGAGCCGACATCGAGGTGCCAAACACCGCCGTCGATATGAACTCTTGGGCGGTATCAGCCTGTTATCCCCAGAGTACCTTTTATCCGTTGAGCGATGGCCCTTCCATACAGAACCACCGGATCACTATGTCCTACTTTCGTACCTGTTCGACTTGTCAGTCTCACAGTCAAGCACGCTTATGCCATTGCACTATCAAGACGATTTCCGACCGTCTCTAGCGTACCTTCGAACTCCTCCGTTACACTTTAGGAGGAGACCGCCCCAGTCAAACTGCCCACCATGCACGGTCCCCGATCCCGATAAGGGACCTAGGTTAGAACCGCAAACAGACCAGGGTGGTATTTCAAGGATGACTCCACGCGATCTGGCGACCACGCTTCAACGTCTCCCACCTATCCTACACAGGCCGGTTCACAATCCAATGCAAAGCTACAGTAAAGGTTCATGGGGTCTTTCCGTCTAGCCGCGGGGAGATTGCATCATCACAACCATGTCAACTTCGCTGAGTCTCAGGAGGAGACAGTGTGGCCATCGTTACGCCATTCGTGCAGGTCGGAACTTACCCGACAAGGAATTTCGCTACCTTAGGACCGTTATAGTTACGGCCGCCGTTTACCGGGGCTTCGATCAAGAGCTTGCACCCCATCACTTAACCTTCCGGCACCGGGCAGGCGTCACACCCTATACGTCCACTTTCGTGTTTGCAGAGTGCTGTGTTTTTAGTAAACAGTCGCAGCCACCGATTCACTGCGGCCTCTTCATGCTTTGTGCGCAGGCACATCACACTAATGAGGCATACCTTCTCCCGAAGTTACGGTATTAATTTGCCGAGTTCCTTCTCCTGAGTTCTCTCAAGCGCCTTGGAATATTCATCCCGTCCACCTGTGTCGGTTTGCGGTACGGTCTCGTAGAGCTGAAGCTTAGAGGCTTTTCTTGGAACTGCTTCCAGTTAGTTTAGAGCCGAAGCTCTATCCAGTCACACCCTTGAATTACGCACCCGGATTTGCCTAAGTGCCTTCTATGATGCGCCAACGGGGACATCCAACACCCCGATAACATTCTGCAATCCGTCCCCCCATCGCACTCTACGACGGTGCGGGAATATTAACCCGCTTCCCATCAGCTACGCATCTCTGCCTCGCCTTAGGGGCCGACTCACCCTGCGCCGATGAACGTTGCGCAGGAAACCTTGGACTTACGGCGAGGGGGCTTTTCACCCCCTTTATCGCTACTCATGTCAGCATTCTCACTTCCGATACCTCCAGCATTCCTCACGGAACACCTTCACAGGCTTACGGAACGCTCTCCTACCATGTGTACATAGTACACATCCGCAGCTTCGGTCTATGGCTTAGCCCCGTTACATCTTCCGCGCAGGACGACTCGATCAGTGAGCTATTACGCTTTCTTTAAAGGATGGCTGCTTCTAAGCCAACCTCCTGACTGTCTATGCCTTCCCACTTCGTTTCCCACTTAGCCATAGTTAGGGACCTTAGCTGGCGGTCTGGGTTGTTTCCCTCTTGAGTCCGGACGTTAGCACCCGGTGCTCTGTCTCCCGTACTGTACTTGCCGGTATTCGGAGTTTGCCATGGGTTGGTAAGTCGCTGTGACCCCCTAGCCATAACAGTGCTCTACCCCCGGCAGTAATATACGAGGCACTACCTAAATAGTTTTCGGAGAGAACCAGCTATCTCCAGGCTTGTTTAGCCTTTCACTCCGATCCACAGCTCATCCCCTAATTTTTCAACATTAGTGGGTTCGGTCCTCCAGCACGTGTTACCGTGCCTTCAACCTGGCCATGGATAGATCGCCTGGTTTCGGGTCTACACCCAGCGACTGAATCGCCCTATTCGGACTCGCTTTCGCTACGCCTCCCCTATTCGGTTAAGCTTGCCACTGAATGTAAGTCGCTGACCCATTATACAAAAGGTACGCAGTCACACCACGAGGGTGCTCCTACTGTTTGTATGCATACGATTTCAGGATCTATTTCACTCCCCTTCCGGGGTTCTTTTCGCCTTTCCCTCACGGTACTGGTTCACTATCGGTCGATCACGAGTATTTAGCCTTGGAGGATGGTCCCCCCATATTCAGACAGGATTTCACGTGTCCCGCCCTACTTGTTCGATGCTTAGTTCCACGTACTGAATTTCGCCTACAGGGCTATCACCTGCTACGGCTGGACTTTCCATTCCATTCGACTATTCACTACGCTAAAACATCCAGGCTGGTCCGGTTTCGCTCGCCACTACTTCCGGAATCTCGGTTGATTTCTTTTCCTCGAGTTACTGAGATGGTTCAGTTCACTCGGTTCGCCTCCACATGCCTATGTATTGAGCATGGGATACCGTATTACTACGGTGGGTTTCCCCATTCGGACATCTACGGATCAAAGCTTGTTTGCCAGCTCCCCGTAGCTTTTCGCAGGCTACCGCGTCCTTCATCGCCTGTGATCGCCAAGGCATCCATCATATGCACTTATTCGCTTGATCCTATAACGCTTGATGCTGTTATAGGAATATGAGTATACGTTGTTGCCGTTCATCAATCCTTAGCTGTTATCCAATCCGAAGATCAGACAACGTCTATATTTTTGAGAACTTTCGTTGAACATAATTTGTTCTGTTGCAATCACAACCCGTGTATTGTCATCACAAGTCGACTAATCGTCTTGCGTTTATTAGACAACACACCTTCGTTGTGCTTCTTCCTAATTGTTAAAGAGCAATTCGTGGGTTGCATAACCCAACGAGCAGTATTCTTTAAAAAGAACACTCTTCGTTGAATCTCGCGCCAGGTCAACCGTTGTTGTCCTGTGCCCTATACTCTGTCATGAACCTTGCTGTATCGACAACCAACCACAAAAGCGGTGGTGGAGGATGACGGGATCGAACCGACGACCCCCTGCTTGCAAAGCAGGTGCTCTCCCAGCTGAGCTAATCCCCCGAGGTAATCGTTGGTGGGTCAAGTTGGAATCGAACCAACGACCCCCGCCTTATCAAGACGGTGCTCTAACCGACTGAGCTACTGACCCATCTATCACCAGTGGGCGATACCTTCAATGGTCATGACATTAACTAACAGCCAATAAGTGTGGACGCTTTCGCTTTGCGAGCCATTCGCTCTAAAAGGAGGTGATCCAGCCGCACCTTCCGATACGGCTACCTTGTTACGACTTCACCCCAGTCATGAATCCCACCGTGGTAAGCGCCCTCCTTACGGTTAGGCTACCTACTTCTGGTGAAACCCACTCCCATGGTGTGACGGGCGGTGTGTACAAGACCCGGGAACGTATTCACCGCGACATTCTGATCCGCGATTACTAGCGATTCCGACTTCACGCAGTCGAGTTGCAGACTGCGATCCGGACTACGATCGGGTTTCTGAGATTGGCTCCCCCTCGCGGGTTGGCGACCCTCTGTCCCGACCATTGTATGACGTGTGAAGCCCTACCCATAAGGGCCATGAGGACTTGACGTCATCCCCACCTTCCTCCGGTTTGTCACCGGCAGTCTCATTAGAGTGCTCTTGCGTAGCAACTAATGACAAGGGTTGCGCTCGTTGCGGGACTTAACCCAACATCTCACGACACGAGCTGACGACAGCCATGCAGCACCTGTGTTCCGGTTCTCTTGCGAGCACGGCCAAATCTCTTCGGCTTTCCAGACATGTCAAGGGTAGGTAAGGTTTTTCGCGTTGCATCGAATTAATCCACATCATCCACCGCTTGTGCGGGTCCCCGTCAATTCCTTTGAGTTTTAATCTTGCGACCGTACTCCCCAGGCGGTCAACTTCACGCGTTAGCTGCGCTACTAAGGCCT
The DNA here is from genome assembly GCF_031844565.1 of Alcaligenes sp. AB3. Classification (NCBI taxonomy): domain Bacteria; kingdom Pseudomonadati; phylum Pseudomonadota; class Betaproteobacteria; order Burkholderiales; family Alcaligenaceae; genus Alcaligenes; species Alcaligenes sp. AB3. The sequence goes on along the minus strand of NZ_JAUZVM010000019.1, from coordinate 1,548 downwards.
AACGGCCCCAACAGCTAGTTGACATCGTTTAGGGCGTGGACTACCAGGGTATCTAATCCTGTTTGCTCCCCACGCTTTCGTGTCTGAGCGTCAGTATTATCCCAGGGGGCTGCCTTCGCCATCGGTATTCCTCCACATATCTACGCATTTCACTGCTACACGTGGAATTCTACCCCCCTCTGACATACTCTAGCTCGGCAGTTAAAAATGCAGTTCCAAGGTTGAGCCCTGGGATTTCACATCTTTCTTTCCGAACCGCCTACACACGCTTTACGCCCAGTAATTCCGATTAACGCTTGCACCCTACGTATTACCGCGGCTGCTGGCACGTAGTTAGCCGGTGCTTATTCTGCAGATACCGTCAGCAGTACCTCGTATTAGGAGGTACCTTTTCTTCTCTGCCAAAAGTACTTTACAACCCGAAGGCCTTCATCATACACGCGGGATGGCTGGATCAGGGTTTCCCCCATTGTCCAAAATTCCCCACTGCTGCCTCCCGTAGGAGTCTGGGCCGTGTCTCAGTCCCAGTGTGGCTGGTCGTCCTCTCAAACCAGCTACGGATCGTTGCCTTGGTGAGCCTTTACCCCACCAACTAGCTAATCCGATATCGGCCGCTCCAATAGTGAGAGGTCTTGCGATCCCCCCCTTTCCCCCGTAGGGCGTATGCGGTATTAGCCACTCTTTCGAGTAGTTATCCCCCGCTACTGGGCACGTTCCGATATATTACTCACCCGTCCGCCACTCGCCGCCAAGAGAGCAAGCTCTCTCGCGCTGCCGTTCGACTTGCATGTGTAAAGCATCCCGCTAGCGTTCAATCTGAGCCAGGATCAAACTCTTCAGTTTAATCTCTGTGGTTGTCCCGTCTTGCGACGAGACCGATTGTGTCTCAAAGAAAAATTCAGAGTTACACAAGGTAATTCTTCATCTTTCGTTTGTGAGCACTTGATACAAACTTGTGGCGATCCCCGAAGGGTTCGACTCGCTCATTCCAAGCGCCCACACTTATCGGCTGTTAATTGTTAAAGAGCAGTGACAGTTGCCTGTCATTCCACTGACCAACCCGGCTGGCTCGTCGCGTTTAGCGCTTCGTGCCTTGCTGTGTTAGCAGCAGAGAAACGAGATTATGAAGCAGATCAGGCAGTGTGTCAAGCGTTTTTTTGAAGAAGCTAGAAAGTTTTAAAACCGTCCAACTCATCCCGCTTAAACCAGAACTTTCGTTCCGTCCTACCTGGCGAACAATCAACCCAAAAGGCTAACCATCCCACTTCACAAACAAGGGTAAATCTTCAAATCCGTTTCAACCTTCGAAACCGCTTAAAAACTTAACATTGCGTTCTCTGGAGCAGAACCTAGAACTTTAACACAGAATTTTCTGATTTGTCAAGCTCCGGGTTTTACACCGTGTCAGTTACCTGACTCAGTCATTCAAGCTTCGGTGCGGGCCTCTTGGCCAAGGCGGTGAATCTTGTCTAACTGCTCTCTGTAGCGCTTTGAGGGAAAACCCTGTGTGTGCTGCAGCGAGAAAAGAACTATAGCACGATGATTTTC
>NZ_JAUZVM010000018.1:0-12722 GCF_031844565.1 Alcaligenes sp. AB3 | reverse complement strand
CCCGCGGCAAGTACTCTGATCCGCCCAATCCCGGCAGAGAGACCCAAGTGGTTCACAGTGATGGTTATCCACGATTCAAGCCGGTTTGCTTCCAATAGTCAGATGCTCATAAACAGATCCCAATGCCCAGAGCTCTATTTTTTAGCAGCGCCCCTCTAAAAGCCTCTGCTTTACGAGTTCTCGCTACCAATAGATGCCTGTCATCAGCGTGTGAATACCGCAAGCATGCTGATCATCATTGACGAATACTATTGGGCTTTTTCAACTGGCCTCACTCCGCCCAATCGCAGTAGCCCTTCAACCCATCACAACAACTCCGCTGACCACAAACTCTAGCCCCACCAAGCGCCAAACGTAAAACACTGGACAGCCCCCGTCCGCGCTACAACCAATACTTTCTCCCGTTCCAAATCGTTTTTTTATTTCACCATGACTCCAACACCGAACTTCACTGGACTACGCCGCAGCCTGATACAACAGGTTTAGCCTTCATTGCTGGCGTGAGACTTGTTTTGTTCCGCCGAAAGTCTGACACACACTTCCATGCGTTCGTATCGAGATAAATCAATTTGAGTGAACTCGCGCGTGCGGCTCTTTCGCTGCGTCGCCTTCTTATGTGGTCGTAGTGAGACACCAGAGGATGGCCCCGATGCACCTCAATGTAAAGGTTGACCCGATTAGCGGATACGAGGGCGGCTAAATCGATGGATGACGGCATAAGATGTTCTAGTAAGCCTCTGCTAAATTATGGAAATGTGATTTACAGCCTAGTGCGATGGCTAAATAACATATTTCCAATAAGGTAAAAGCAGTTTATTGGAAAATGGATAGGAGCGAGATGAGTTCTGTGTGTCTCCACCTCCGCCGATCGTGCTGTTCCAGATTTGCTATCTGCTCATCCCTGACGGGAGTGGCGCTTGCCAGTCCGAGGGGCTTCGCGTACTTTATGCTGCGCCGTCTGACACAGTCTCGGCCCTCACGAACCAGCTCATGTGGTCGCAACTAGAACCATCTCATCGTAATGTTTCTTGTCCACTTCTTCCAGCCACTGAAAGATGTGCCCGATGACGCTATGGCTTTCGCCAGCTAGGTTTTCTGCTGATTCTTCAGTTATTTCAATCACGTCGCTATGTGAATACTTGTTTATAAAGCGATAGATTTTTTCCTTGATTTCCGGTGTTGTGATGGTGCAGTCTTTCAGTCCAACCTCCATCAATTGACTTATACCGCTTCTCCGCTTTGGATATTTAAAAGTAAAGAACGATTCGACAAGCTTGCGAGAGAGGTTTGCAGTCAAAAAGGCTTCATCTCTGTTAAGAGTCGTATGCGCCCTATACTCATATAGCTTTTTGAAAATGTAGTGATACTCGGAACCGTAATTTTTCAGAGAGTCATCGGCGTCAACAAGCAAAGAATGGCGGGGTGAGCCAGGTGGCGCATCCAGTCGATAGAAGAAGCAACTCTCAGACTTTCCTTTTGCAACCCTGTTCCTGTTGGTTCCAGTGAACCAGTCTCTCACCAGCTTGAAGTAGGTGAAGTTGTGGGTCAGCACAAAAAGCTGCTTGGCATCAGTGCATTGCGTCCTCAAGAATGAATAGGCATGAAACAAGTGATTTGAGTCAAAGCTTGACACCGGATCATCAACGACGACGATCGTGTCCTTGATGTTATTCCCGTTTTCCTTGAGCTTAGTGATAAAGTAGACAAACGCAATCGCAGTTTTTTCACCTTCGCTCAAATTGCCGTCATGCTCACCAACCCCGTTTCTGATGATCTCATAGCCCTTCTTCTTTTGATTGAAGCTTAGGCAAAGTTCAGAGCGGCCAATGAAGCGATGCAAGATGTCATTGAACTCCTTCGCCCCGACCGTTTCATTCGAGAGCAGCGCCTCTATGGCTCCAACCTCTTGACTAATCTTTTCGATTTCCTTGTGGTCGTTCTTTGCCTCCGCCTCAAGGTCATTGCATTTCTTTTCACTTCCAGCGTAGTCAAATTCTTGCACCTCAGCCGCAGCAAAATGAAGTTCCAGTGTCACCTTGCTTTTTGAGGTCTCAGCTTTGAAGTTTGACGTCTTATTGTTGTGCTTTCCGACGAGCCCAACAATCGACTTCAGGATGCCATTGAAATTGGCGACATCGCCTTCAACCACATCCGAGATCTGAATGTCTGTCTTCGATGGGTCTGTGATCTTAGCTTTCAGGGCTTCCCGCCATCCGTCCATTTGCTGGTCGATCTTTTCAGCAGCAGTTGCGTAGTCCTTTTGAAGCCTCTCTGCTTCAGCCGACAGTTCTTTATAAAACTCTGTCGCTGCGGGCAAGTGATTGGCTGGAGCGCCTTGAGATTCAATCCAAGTTGCGGCGTTCTGAAGCCGATTTTGAAAATCCGTGAACTCCTTGCTGAAGTGGGCGGAGAGGGCCTCGGCACGAAGCTGGGTGAAAGGAGAGCCGCAGAACTCGCAGGATTCTGAGTCGTGAGTCTTATGGATTTCCAAGCCAGTTTGAACCCAGTCACGGATGTCCGGGTTTTCAGTCAGCCGCTGGATAGCTTGATTTACTGCTGTAGTCCCAATCAAATCCCTTATGCGAGTTGCCGCCTTCTTGAAATAGTCCGGCTCAATAACTGTTGAGGCGAACGTAATGCTTGGCAACTGATCTGGCTTTGCGGCGTTCGTAAGGTCAATAACCTTATCATCTGGAAGAACCGACTCAGCCTTGGTAACGGCTTCACCGTTGCTCTGAATAAAACTAGAGAGCTTACGGCGATCGTAATTCAAGTAGTAGCTGTCGCTCGTGTCAATTGCCTGAAGCCCCAGCTTCATCTTCTTCGCAGCGTTAGTTAAAAACTTATCCAGGGCATCACGCTGCTTCCTGATATCGCTTTGCTTTTCGTCGTAAGCCGTCTTTGCTTTCTGAAGATCGCCTTTTAACTTCTCCAGTTTCTGCAAGTCATCAATCTTCTCTTTCGCAATAAGAAGGATGCTCTTTACTGACTTATCCCAATCAATGTTCTCGTGCACAAAACGCTGATTAAACACCTGGATATTCAATTGGGATGTAGGGAGAGTTGTTTCCGTAATTGTTGAACCGTCCTCCAAAACGACCGAGAACTGGCCCGCACTGAAGCGCGGAACCATCGAGCGGAGCTCAAAACAAGAGAATAGATTCGATAGAGTTGACTTACCTGTTCCGTTCCAACCGTAGACGAGGTTATACCGGCCGAACTTCTGAATCTTCGTTCCATTGAAGTCGCTGAAGATACCGAACTGCTTAAGGCGGCTGATACTGACGATCATTATTAAGACCTCCGTGTTTTTTCCTCAGCAACATTTGCTTGCAAAGCAAATAATAAACGAAGATCTCGCTTGCGTCTCCGCTTCGCGGACCACGCTGCTCCAGGTTCGCTATTCGCTCATCCCTGACGCCTACGGCCCGGCTTCCAGCTTCGGGCCTGCGCGCTTGCGCTTGCGTGCGGTTCGGCAGTTTGAACCCGACGCTTGTGATTGGTCCGGGGGACCAATCACCTGGCGAATTCACAGGGCGCCCGGATATCAGAACCGACAAGGGTACCGATGCGCAGCATCGGCAAGTAGTCAAGCCCGCCCCCCTGGACCCGGCCCCCAAGCGGCGTCCCCACAGAGACACCAAACAAAAAAAACCGACATCTCCAACCCTGGGGTCGGGCGAGATATCGGTTCAAAAGCCGGGGGCCTGTTCCCGGCGTGCTACCGTTTCAAAACGTGCTTCTAATTATTAATTCCAGAAGAACTCATCGCAGCCACCTCAATGCGCCGCAATCCACTCCAACAGTTCCTTCTCCCCTTGCCAAGGCTGACTACGATCCCCACTGGCAGCCCGCGCCTCGGCAACAAACTCGGGGGTAATGGCATCCTCCTCATTCCCCCACTCATGGCGAATAAAGCTCAACACAGCCGCCAGCTCCGCATCACTGAACTGCTCTGCAAACGCAGGCATCGCCCCCTGATATTCCTGACCTTTCACCGTGATCGCTCCCGTAACCCCGTGCAGCACCAATTGCGCCAGTACCTTGGGCTCACCCTTCACCCATTCAGAGTCAGCCAAAGGCGGAAACACCCCCGGCAAACCTTGCCCCGTCGCCTGATGACACGCCACACAGGCATTGGCATATAGCTGCTTGCCATCCGCAGATGCACTGCCAGGCGCAGGAGCTAGCACAGCCAAAGGTCGCTGATCCCCCAAACGCGGAGAGCTATTAGGCTGAGCCGAGACGATGTAATACACCGCCCAGGCCAGCAAGGCCAAAATCACCAGAATCACCACGCGCGGAACCGGGTTGTACTGCTCGTGAGGATCGGCATTCTCGCTTTGACGACTTTGAACAGGCCGGTTCATTCCTCACTCCCCACCACATCAGCACTCAAGATCGGATACACATGCTTGAGTGACTGCAAATACACCACCAGATCCAAGGCCTCCGGACGGGCTACCACCACCTTGCCCTCCGGTGCCACACCCGGCGGCAGACTCACGACGCGCTCGTCAGGCTGCACCTGATCCGGGTTCTTGGCTTCAAACAAGAAACGATAGGGAGGCATATTGCTGCCCGGCGAGTAAGCGCGCGGATCGTACAAGTGCCCCAAATGCCAATCCTGACTAGGCTGACGCACACCAATATTGAACAGATCCGGCCCCGTGCGCATGGTGCCCAGCAAAGGCGGATCGTCATAGTGATAATCCCCCGCAACCGAAGCACGCCCCCAACCACGGCTGGCATCGGCCACACCCGCGCCCGTCGTGCTGGGCTGCTGCGTGTGACAAGTAATGCAGCCATTGCCCCGATACACCGCCCTACCCCGTATTTCCTGACTGGTATAAGGCGACAGACCTTCCGGGGCAGGCTCGTCTTTCAGCTGCAGAAACGGCACCACAATCATGGCCGCCGTTGCCAGGGACAAGGTCACCATGGACCCGATAATCAACTTCAGTTCGTTTTCCATGTCCTTAAACCTCCAACTCAGCGGTACGGCGCACAGCAGCCGAGCGGGACTCGGTCAAGGCAAACGCACCCGACTTCACAATCATCAGCAACACGTGCAGGGCAAAAACCAGATGGCCCAGCGTCATCATGGCGCCACCAATGGAACGACCTTGCAGCCACGGCATGGTGACCACCACCGACTCCATAAAGCCACGAGCAGGATCCAGCAGGGCCAAACCTTGCAGCACGCCACCAATGCTGAGCGTGATCATGTAGACAGCAAAGCCAGCCACCACCAACCAGAAATGCCAGGAGATCAAGGCGGGACGAGGCCAGGCAGTGTTCAGAATGCGTGGCAAGGCAAAGTACACACCACCAAAGATCACCATGGTCACAAAGCCGTACATGCCCAGATGAGCGTGAGCCACCGTGAAATGCGTGAAGTGAGTAATGGAGTTCAGCGAACGCAGCGCTTCAGCAGAGCCTTGCAGGGACGCGACGGTGTACATCATGGCGCCAAAGACAATGAAACGCAGAACCGGCGAGTGACGCAGCGCACTGAAATGACCTTTCAAGGTCAAGTGCTGGTTGGCCGAGAAGGCCAGCACCGGAATCACCATCATCACGCTTTGCACGATGGACAAGGTAATCAGCCATTCGGGAATAGGACCACCAATCAAATGGTGCGCACCGACCTGTCCGTAGAAGAAGGCCAAGGTCCAGAAACCCAGCAGCGACAAGTTGTAGGAGCGCACGGGCCGCCCGATGACTTTGGGCAAGAAGTAGTAAATGGCGGCAATCGACATGGGGGTGTAGAACAGGCCCAGTACGTTATGCCCGAACCACCAGTTCATGGTGGCTTGCTCCACCCCGAAATGCACGCCAGGAACCTTGGCTACCAGATACAGAATCGGGAACCAGAACAGCGCCGCGCCGATGTACCAAACCGACACATACAAGTGCTTGACCTTGCGTTGCGAGAGCATCAAAGCCAGCGGCATGCCGATCATCATGCCGCCAAAGGCGAACAGTACACCGATTTGCCAGGGGATTTCCAGCCACTCCAGACCGGCGTTCAAGCCGATGGCCAAAGCACCGATCCCCGCAACCAGCGCTGCGTTCCAGACCAGACCGCCCACCATCACCAAACGGCCACCCAACAAAGGGGTTTGCAACAAGCGCGGCAGCATCCAGATCGTCAGACCCAACAAGCCCATAGGGGCCCAGCCATACGCCACACCGTTCAGGTGAATCGTGCGCAGACGGCCGAAGCTCAACCAGGACACATCCCCCAGAAACTCGGGCCAGTGCAATTTCAAGGAGCTGATCAAGCCTGCAAACGAGGCTACAACCAGCCAGACCACCGCACAGACAATCAACAAAAAAGCAGGCATGGAGCTGGAACGGTCAGCCTGCTCGCGCGCCTCCATTTCTACGGCACTGGTCTGCTGACCATGGTTTTCTGCCACGTGACCGGCAGCAGCCAGACTCAGAGCTTGCCGTTGGGCATCACCGGCAGAAGGTTCTTCGGGCTGGCCGATTTCGCCCTTGTGAAAAATAGTGCGTGCACCACTGACGTCAGCATCGAACAGGCCCTTGCGCAAGGACCAGATAAAGGCAAAAAGCCCGGCAATCGACAGGATGAATGCGGCAAGCAAAAGCGCCGTCGGGTTCATGGTATTCCTCTGATTAGATAGGCCCGCAGCCCACAGGGGCACGGACGAAAACACCCGGCAAGGCTACCTGTCGGTACAGAGCATTCCAAGAATCAGTTAAAGCTTAAAAAACCCTATCAGTTGGCTTGAAAGCCGCGTAAATCGCGACTTGCTTGTGCTTGAAGACATACCCATCAGATAATAAAAAAACCACATTTATTAAAATCACCGTATCAGATGGAGCACAGAGCGGCATGAAACTGTACGAGACTCTGGCCAAGGAACTGGCCCAGGCCATTCTGGATGGCACCGTCGCTGCGGGCGAGCGCATGCCCTCCGTGCGCCAATTGATGGATAAGCACAAGATCAGTGCCTCGACAATTTTCCAGGCGTATTACCGACTGGAAGCACAAGGCCTGATCAAGGCTCGACCGCGTTCAGGCTATTACGTGTGTTCCAGTCTGGCTCCTCATACGCTGGAAGCAGACACAGCCTCCCAACCACCTCTGCAAGCCACCAGCGTCAACAACAGCGACCTGATCATGGCGATCCTGCAGTCCAGCTCCGAGCGTTCCGTTGCACCGCTGGGATCGGCCTTTCCCAGCCCACTGCTCTTTCCTCTGGAGCGGCTGGGCCGATTTTTATCAGCCAGTCTGAAACAACAAGATCCTTGGGCCAGCGTGGATGACCTGACCCAAGGCCACGCCCCCTTGCGCCGCCAGATTGCCTTGCGTTATCTGGCTCAGGGCATGGCGATCAATGCCAACGATATTGTGATTACCAACGGAGCTCTGGAAGCACTGAACCTATGTCTTGCCGCGGTCACTCAGCCAGGTGACATTGTGCTGGTGGAGTCGCCCACCTTTTATGCCGCCCTGCAGTCACTGGAGCGCATGAAGCTGCAGGCTCTGGAAGTGCCCACCCACCCGCGCGAAGGCATTGATCTGGAAGCGCTGGAGCAAGCCATCAAGCAGCACGCCCCCAAAGCCTGCTGGCTGATGACCAATTTCCAGAATCCACTGGGCAGCCTGATGCCCGACGCAAAAAAATCCCAATTGGTCGAGTTGCTGGCCCGCTATGAAATCCCCTTGATCGAGGACGATGTTTACGGCGAGCTGTATTTCGACACAGAACGCCCCCGCCCCGCCAAGGCCTTTGACCGCCAGGGTCTGGTGATGCACTGCTCTTCTTTCTCCAAAACCCTGGCACCCGGCTATCGCATCGGCTGGGCTGTGCCGGGACGCTATTTACGCGAAGTCGCCCAGGCCAAACTGACCACCACCCTGACTTCCCCCGTCCCTACCCAACTAGCCCTGGCCAGCTACCTGGAAAAAGGCGCGTATGACCAGCACCTGCGCCGTTTGCGTACCCAGTTAAAAAACCAGTATGGACAATTCTCCAAAGCCCTGGGACGCCACTTCCCCGCAGGCACACGGGCGACCCGCCCCGAAGGTGGCTACTTCTTGTGGGTGGAGCTGGAAAAAAGCGTGCAAACCCTGGAATTGCATCGCCAGGCCCTGTCTCAAGGCATCAGTCTGGCGCCCGGTTCCATCTTCTCAACCACCCAGAACTACAGCCATTGTCTGCGCCTTAACTTTGGTCATCCCTGGACGGAACACAGTGAGCAGGCCCTGGAAATTCTGGGCAATTTATGCCGACCATTGCTGCTTAAAAAGTAACGACACGTAGAATCGGACGATAGAAAATAAGAATCGGCAAGTCATTGAATGACAAAAGAAAAGACAGCATGATGGCGCAGTTACACCACGCAACAATACTGTCTGCTCAGGAGTTTTTGATGGCCCATACCTTACGTAGCAAGCTGATCGGTGTCTGGCAACTGAAGTCCTTTGAATTTGTCCCGGAGGATGGTTCACCCAGCTATCCGGGGCTGGGGCCCAACCCCATTGGTCAGCTGATATACACAGAAACAGGTTATATGGGAGCACAACTGGGCAGCAGCACCAGAACGGTACAGGACAGCTGTCAGTCCCTACTGGATACGTATCTGGCCTATGCAGGTACGTTTGAAGTAAACGAGGCGACCCAATGCGTCACCCACTTTGTTGATATGTCTCTGTACCCCGATTGGGTGGGCGTTCCCCAACTACGCCTGGCACGCTTTATCCAAGACGCGCTGGAACTGTCTACCCGTGATCCCGTCGTGGTGGCTGGCAAGCTGGGCGTGGGCACCTTGTTGTGGCACCGCGCCGAGCCCGTCTAAGCAGGCCCGCCCAAGGGCATCACGAACGGCCAGCCTTTGCTGGTCGTTTCAATTCTGAGCCGCGCTATCGAGCAGGCCCAGAAAATAATCCACAATCGCATGAGCGCGCCTGTCCTTGCGCATGGCCAAGGACAGAGGAATCGTGAACTGGCGTTGCTGCGGGTCCACCGCAATCATCTGGCCCTTTTCCACCCAACGAGCCGCCACGTGCTCGGGCAAAAAGCCGATGTACTCCCCCGTCAAAATCAAAAAGGCGATCCCTTCCCGATCACTGGCGGTAGCAACGCAATTCAAATCCTGGTGCTGGCCAATCGCCTCGGGGCTCATGCGATAGGCAGGTGCAATGGCCGCAGCCCGGCACAAGGTGTCCTGAGACACCGTGCCTGTTTGCGCCGCTTCAAACAAAGGATGCTCCCAGGAGCAATATAAAAAATAAGGCTCCGCGTAGAGCGTGCGATACTCCAGCCCGCTAAGCGAATTGGTTTCAGGCAGCACGCCCATGTGCAAGCGGCCGTCCAATAAACCACGCTCAATTTCGCCGGGCGTACTCATGCTGATATGCACCCGCACCGCCTCGCTGTTTTGCCGCAAGGCACGCAGGGCCGACGTGATATGCATATGAGGCTGCGAGATCAGGCTATTCATCAAGCCTATATTCAAGTCCCCTCGCAAGCTGGAATGCAGCTGGTTCACTTCACTGCGAAAATTCTCCACCGCGGCCATCAAGGTTTCACTGGCCCGTAACACCTGCCGCCCTTCCTCGGTCAAGGCAAAGCCAGCCCGGCCACGCTGGCACAGCCGGATTCCACCCAGGCGTTTTTCCAGATCGCTCATATGCAGGCTGATGGCCGAGCGCGTAATGCCCAACACGCCTTCCGCGGCCGAAAAGCTGCCCACTTGCGCCACCGTTCTGAACACACGCAGCAGACGCAAATCAAAATCGGAAACCTGCAAAAGTCCCTTGAATTGCATATAGGTGAGTAAAACAATAAGTGAAGTTAAATAAAAACGTATTTTACTCAACAACTTAGCTGCCTACACTGGGGGTATTCACCGCCTTGAGGAGACCAATGTGAACTCACCCTACTTTGCGCCACAGCAGATTGCCAGTGAACTCAATCTCCAGTCCCACTGGATGCCCTTTACCGCGAACCGGCACTTCCAGCAGGACCCGCGCCTGGTCGTCAAAGCCGAAGGCAACTGGCTGTACGACCAGGATGGCCGCCAGATTTTTGACAGCCTGTCCGGGCTTTGGACTTGCGGTGCCGGGCACGCCCGCCATGAAATCCAGGCCGCCGTGCACCGTCAACTTGGTCAACTGGACTACTCCCCTGCCTTTCAGTTTGGACATCCCGCCGCGTTTCAACTGGCCGACAAGCTGACCCAGCACACCCCTGACGGTCTGGATCATGTTTTCTTCACGAACTCCGGTTCTGAATGTACCGACACCGTCGTGAAGATGGTGCGGGCGTATTGGCGCATCAAAGGCCAGGCCACCAAAACCCGTCTGATTGGCCGTGCTCGTGGATACCATGGCGTGAACGTGGCCGGCACCAGCCTGGGCGGCATAGGCGGCAATCGCAAAATGTTCGGCCAGCTGATGGATGCCGACCACCTGCCCCATGTACTGCAAGCAGACTGCGCCTTCACGCGCGGCCAGCCCGAGACAGGTGGCCTTACCCTGGCCGACGAACTGCTGAAACTGATCGAATTGCACGATGCCAGCACCATCGCCGCCGTTTTTGTCGAACCCGTCTCGGGCTCGGCAGGCGTACTGGTGCCACCTACTGGCTACCTGCAGCGCCTGCGCCAGATTTGCGATCAACACAACATCCTGCTGGTCTTTGATGAAGTCATCACCGGCCTGGGCCGCCTGGGCACTTATACCGGGGCTGAGTACTTTGGCGTCACCCCCGACATCATGACCATGGCCAAGCAGCTGACCAACGGCGCCATCCCCATGGGCGCAGTCGTTGCCAGCAAAGAAATCTACCAAACCTTCATGGGCCAGGACCTGCCACTGCACGCCGTGGAATTCAGCCACGGCCACACCTATTCCGCCCACCCCGTCGCCTGCGCCGCCGGACTGGCTGCCCTGGAGTTGCTGGAGCAAGACAATCTGCTGCAACGCTCCGCCGAACTGGCCCCGCATTTTGAGCAGGCCCTGCACCAGTTGCGCGACAGCCCGAATGTCATCGACATCCGCAACTGCGGCCTGGCAGGTGCCATCCAACTGGCCCCTCGTAATGGCGACCCTGCCATCCGCCCCTTTGAAGCCGGTCTACAACTGTGGAAACAAGGCTTTTACGTACGCTTTGGTGGCGACACCCTGCAATTTGGTCCCACCTTCACCAGCACACCTGACCAGCTGGACTCGCTGTTCGACGCCGTCGGTGGCGTCCTGAAGCAACTGGCTTAACGAGCCAAAGGGCGGCCTGCTGCGGGCCGCCCCAAAATCGTCCCCCAGTCGTTGCAACTGGAAACCTTAACTTTCCACCCAAGCCTCTCCTGCAGCCTGCTCCAACGCACACAAACGCGCCATAATACGAGCTTTGCTCCACAAGAAACGTTCAGCGCCATGAGTTCACCCACACCGCCCCCTTTTGCTCAGGCTCCCATCGGCCTGTTTGACTCGGGCGTGGGCGGCCTGTCCATCTGGCGTGCCTTGCGTCAGTCCTTGCCTAATGAAAACCTGCTCTATCTGGCGGACTCACAATGCGCCCCTTACGGGGACCGCTCTCCAGAATGGATCGTCGAGCGCACCCAGCGCATGACACAACTGCTGGTCGACCAAGGCTGCAAAGCACTGGTTATCGCCTGCAACACCGCCACCCTGGTAGCGGCCCAGGCCCTGCGCTCCACGCTGAGCATTCCCATCATCGCCATCGAACCGGCCATCAAACCCGCCGCTGCACTGAGCCGCAGCCGTAGCGTCGCCCTGATGGCCACCAGCCGCACCCTGGATAGCAGCGGCCTGCAAAGCCTGATCGACCGCTATGCCAGCGACGTAGAAATCATCCGCATCCCCTGCCCCGGCCTGGCCGACCGCGTCGAAGCCCTGCAACTGAGCGGCCCGGAAATCGAAGCAGAACTACGCCACCGCCTGGCCCCGGCCCTGCAAAGCCAGGCCGACACACTTGTACTGGGCTGTACCCACTACCCCTTCCTGCGCGCCACCATCGAAGCCATCAGCGGCTCGCGCTTCCATATCCTGGAACCCTCCTTCGCCGTGGCCGCCCAAGTCCACCGCCGCCTGGACCAAGCCAACTGCCTGAATACCCAAACCCAAGCAGGCAACAGCGCCTTCATCAGCAGCGCCCCCATGGATCAAGCCCAAAAAGTCATCCAAGCACTGACAGGACTGGCGGAACCCACCATGCTGGCATTCCCGACGCAAGCGCTGAACACGCTGTAAAACCGGCCGTCCTTAATTCCCCTATGTGTCCCATAAGAGCAGCTTGAATCGGCTGCTCTATCTGATTGACCTCTCCCTCCTGCTGCCCAGTTTCGGCACCCTCTTTCGCCACCTTCGATCACACCCGCGTCCGTATTGACGTGCTGACGTGCTGACGTGCTGACGTGCTGACGTGCTGACGTGCTGACGTGCTGACGTGCTGACGTGCTGACGTGCTGACGTGCTGACGTGCTGACGTGCTGACGTGCTGACTTTAAAAACCCTCCTTCCGGATGGTTTTTAAAGTCATCCCGAGCGATAAGCCCGGCCCCTTACGACTCGAACGACAATCCACAGGAACAAGGATTCCAGGCATGACTCTTCAAACCGTTGAGAGCTGCTCGGGGTGCTGGGACAAGGGGCGCGGGGCGAGTCAGACGACTTGCCGCAGGCGGAGTGGCGATCGGGGGTGCAAGCGGCCTGCTGTGTGAGC
>NZ_JAUZVM010000017.1:0-23005 GCF_031844565.1 Alcaligenes sp. AB3 | reverse complement strand
CCCCGGGCCCCACAAGAAAACAAGCAACACTGTTTAAAGCCCAAACAGCACTGGAGAGTAGAAATGGTTTGGACTTGTTGAAAGGTGGTTTCGTTTTTCTTGGGACGCTTCAGACAGGTTTTGAGCTTGTTTTGAGTACGTGGGTGATAGGCGGGGTGACTGGAGTTGAGGAAAAAAGTGGGTGGGAATTAAGTAGCTTTTTTATGATGCTGTAGGAGGATGTAAGGTTTTTGGGCGCTACTCTTTTGGCTTTGGCTTTGGCTTTGGCTTTGGCTTTGGCTTTGGCTTTGGCTTTGGTTGTTGTTGTTGTTGTTGTTGTTGTTGTTGTTGTTGTTGTTGTTGTTGTTGTTGTTGTTGTTGTTGTTGTTGTTGTTGTTGTTGTTGGTGGTGGTGGTGGTGGTGGTGGTGGTGGTGGTGGTGGTGGTGGTGGTGGTGGTGGTGGTGGTGGTGGTGGTGGTGGTGGTGGTGGCCACTTCTGGCGCCATTGCTTTCGCAGTATCAACAGGGCGTAAAAACAGTAAACCTCACGTCGTATTGAGCCATTCAGTTCCACTCTAAAAAGAAGGGAGCAGAGTAGTGTGAGTCTGCCGGTTGGTGCAGGTGTAGCAGTGGTCGGGCGGATCAGAGTACTTGCCGCGGGCAGGAGATAGCGTAGGGATGCAAGCACCCTGTTGTTTGACCGGGGCGCTTGTGGTTCGTCCGGGGGACGAACCACCCCGGGAGTTCAGGGTGCGCCCGTAGCTATCTCCTGACAAGGGTACGGGTGCTCAGCACCGGCAAGTGCTCAGCCCGACCACTGCTACACCTGCACTAACCGGCTCCCTGCTCCTGCTCCCTTCTTTAACGAGCTGCATCGCCTTCAGGCCTTAAGCCTCCCCGAAGCAACTCCACGAAGAAAGCCTCCTCTCAGTAATACCTACGCGCCTACGTAGTCCCAAAAAAACAGCCCCTGGTTCTGAACTGACCTCATAAGGCAGGGCATTGATCCAACCTTTGGGATGCAGTTCAGTTTTCAGGGGCTGTCATTCCAGCAATTACTGATCAGAGCGAATATTGTTATCCCGCACAATCTGCTCCCAGCGAGCACTGCGCTGCTGCACCCATTGCGCTGGAGAAACCTTGGACGAATCGTAGGCTTGAATATCCAGCATCCGCAAAGTCTCGGCGGTAGAAGGACGTTTCACGATATCGCTCAGCAAGTCGTTCCAAGCCTTGATTTTCTCTGGAGGTGAACCCTTGGTGGTGAACACCAAGTACGAGAAGCTCTCGTTGAAGTTCTCCAGGCCTGGCAACTTCGCTTCGGCCAAAGTAGGGACTTCAGGCAGCAATGGATTGCGCTTGCCACCGGACGTTGCCAATGGCGTCAGCAAACCTTCCTTGATCGGACCCAAAACACCGGCAATCGTCAGAAAGCCGCTGTCCAGACGTTCGCCATACATATCGTTGACCACAGCACTATTGCTGCGATACGGAATGTGATCCAGCTTGATACCACTATCTTGCGTCAAAGCCGACATCATCAAATGCCCAGGCGAACCCATACCAGCCGAACCGTAATTCATGGGCTTGGCGCGAGCACGCTCCAGAAACTCGGCAGGTGTTGTGATGCCGGTCTTGCTGGGAACCACCAGAACCTGGTCAAAAGTACCCAGCAAGGACACCAGCTCCAGGGACTCCCCGATCTTGAACTTGCTGTTGACGTAAATATGCGGATTGGCCGTAGCAACCGTATCCAGTGTCAGCAGCAAGGTATTGCCATCCGGCTTGGCTCGGCCCACCGCTTCGGCAGCAATTGTGCCTGCCGCACCCGCGCGGTTCTCTACCACAATCGTCTGACCGGTGGTTTCAGTGGCCTCGCGGGCCAACATGCGACCCAGGACGTCCAGCGGGCCGCCTGCCACGGAACTGACCACAATTGTGGCCACCTCGGCACTCTGGACTGGCGTAGCCAAAGGTAAGATCAGCGCACAAATGCTTACTTTGCGCAGCAAGGAAAGGGTGGGCATAGATGTCTCCAGATAGGGGTAGTTAAAGGTCTACAGCTCACGCTATCGCCAAAGGCAGGGGACTGGTTTCGCTGTGAGCCATCATGGTATCGATCAATTGGCACAAAAGCGTTGTTTTTAACGCTTGCGCGTCCGGTTCATTCCACAAATTATGTTGTTCCAGCGGATCGGCTTGCAGATCGTACAGCTCTCCGATTTGACCGCCTTCGTACAGGCTTAAACGATGCTGCTGCGTGACCAGCGAACGCAGCTTGGTGCGAATAGGCGTATTGAACAGCTTGCGCTGGTTTTCTTCCTCGATCAGCACACCTTTGCGCCAATCCACTGCTTCGTTTTGCATCAATTGCAGCAAGGAGCGACCCTGAATGCCGTTATAGGGCAACTGGCCGGCACGTTCCAGCACCGTAGGCGCGACGTCAATGGTAGAACAGACCGCTCCACTTGTGCCTTGCGCTTTCGCATTTCTGGGGTCAAACCAGATAAAGGGGCTGCGAATGATGCTCTGGTAATGCACAGGACCTTTCAGCATCAACTGATGGTCGCCCATGAAGTCGCCATGATCACTCATGAACATGACGATGGTGTTTTCCGCCTGGCCAGTGCGCTCCAGATGATCCAGAATGCGTCCGATCTCGGCATCAATATGGGTGATGGAGCCGTAGTTCAGCGCAATCGCCTCGCGGGCTTCGCGCTCGGAGCAGGCAAACAGCGTGGGCGTGTGCTTGATGGCTTTGCCCTCATCACGCAGCTGATGCAGCAATTGCAGATGCTCAGGCAGGGGATGCGGCCCCAGGTGAAAGGAGTCGGGCAGGCTGACCTCCTCCGGCTTGTACATGTCCCAGTACTGACCGTGGGGCGTGTAAGGGTGATGGGGGTCCGGAAAAGAGCACTGAATAAAGAAGGGCTGTTGTTCCTGGGCATATTTGTCCAGCACAGCGCGGGTGCGTTCACCAATCCAGGCCGTGGTGCTGTACTCTTCTGGCACACGGGTACGCCAGGCTTGGCCAATGCGGCTTAACTCGTAGTCGGGGGTCGGGATGGCGTTTTCAGGGCCGGACAAGGCGGCGATTTCAGGGTGTTCATCCTGCAGCCAGCGACCATAGTCACCCCACACCTGATCGCCGTGATCAATGGCCAGGTCCACGTGTTCGTAGCCGTAAAAAGGCAGTTGCACGCCGTGATCGGGGCGGTCGCGCCACCATTGGCCACATTCCTGGCCGTAATCGTTAGTGGGCAGGGGAGGACGCGCTTCACCCTTGGTCGGCGGATCATCCGGACGCGGGTACAGTGGTGGCGTATCCGTTATATTTTGCAGGTGCGCCTTGCCTACCAATGCCGTGCTCCAGCCCGCTTGACGCAGTACATCGACAAAAGTGCTGGAGTCCAGTGGCAGAGGAACCCCGTTGTGACGAGCACCGTGCAACGAGGGCATGCGACCGGTCATCAGGGAAGCACGGTTGGGCATGCAGATGGGGGTAGCGACGTAAAATCGATCAGCACTCCAACCGCGAGCTGCTAAAGCATCCAGATTGGGCGTTTTTATTTCTTTATTGCCGTAACAGGCTAAATGGTCAGCGCGGAGTTGATCCGCAATAATCAATAAAAAATTGGGTACTGATTGAGACATGAAGTGCCTATTTTGTAGCTTTGGGTATACCCATTATGGAAGCTGTAGCCATAATGTTAAATTGAATAACTTGCAGGTATATATACCTCTTTCATATAGGTAAGTCATGAGCTGGAGTGAACGCATTCGCTTAAAGCATCTGCAGGTTTTAATTCGTCTGTGCGAAGAAAAAAGCATGAGCGATGTGGCCCGGCAGTCCAATATGACTCAGCCTGCCTTGTCAAAATGGCTCAAGGATTTTGAAGACAATATAGGCATGCCCTTATTTGAGCGCCATGCTCGTGGCATTGAGCCTTTGCCTGCTGCCCTGGCGCTGGTTTCCCAGGCGCAGGGGGTGTTGAATCGCCTTGATCGCATGAGTGCCACTCTGGAGCAATACCGGCAGGGTTTTCGCCAGCAATTTACCTTGGGTATTTCGCCTATGGTGGCGGCGGTTTATTTGCCGCAGCTGCTGGTGTATTTGCACGAGCGCGATCCGCAATGCCATATCCGTATTCAGGAAGGCACGCTGGATATTTTGAGTCGCAATCTGGAGCAGGGCGAGCTGGATCTGGTTATTGGCCGTGTGGATGAAGCGGGCCGCAATCCGGCGATGGCGTATCTGCCGCTGGGCATGGTGCCCTTGGGCGTGGCCGCTTGCCGCAAGCATCCGTTGGCGCAGCAAGATGAGGTGACCTGGGAGCAGACGCTGGAATATCCCTGGATATTGCCACCCCGGAACAGCCCGATGCGACGCAGTTTCGAGTTGAGCCTGGATGCCAAGGGCCTGCCGTATCCCACCTGCGCCATTGAATCCGCTTACGCGCATACTAATGCCCGTGTCGCGGTCGGCAGTGATTTTTTAGTACCCATGACGCGCAGCATGGTGCCGGTCTACCCGGAGCTGTGTATCTTGGAACTGGACTGGAGCGACCCGCGCTTGCATGGTCAGCTCGGTCTGTTGTGGCGCCCGCAGGATTCGGGCGAACCGATGTTGGAAGAGGTAATTAGCTGGATGAGCAAGCAATCTCAAGTGATGTGATGGTAAGTCAGGGTTGGCGTGGCTGACCCTGAAACAACTGACAGCTTGTTTTTTGAACTCATGTAACTAAAAATTGCGATTATGTTACTTTGTTTCTTCTTGGCGAATTGATTGATGGGAACAGTTCTGGAAGGCTGGAAAAACTTGCAAGCGATCAGTATCAGCTCGGTGCGCGACACACTGAGCGGGAAATATCATTCTCGTGACTTCATTCATGCCCGGATGGAGTATTTGCGCAGCCGTGTCATCCTGGTCGGCTTGTTATTTGCTTTGTTGACCCCCCTTTGGACCTTGATGGACTGGCTGGTTTTACCTGGCTGGCCCGCGCATTTGATGGCGATACGGGTTTTAAGCCTGGGGGGACTGATCTTGTGTGTATGGCTGGCGTTCAATGGCCACCAGCGCATCACCCGCATTTACGTTCTAAGTGGGCTGGTTTTTATTTTGCCGGCCTCTTTTTACGCGTATATGCTGCTGACGCTCTCGGGGGCAGGGCATTACGTGGTGCTGGGTTACGGCTTTATTCCTTTCCTGCTGGTGGCAACCTTAAGCATTTTTCCCTTCACCTTGCTGGAATCTGCTTTGGTAGGGGGCGCATTAATTGCCTTGCAGGTCCTGGCCAGTGTCAGTTCAGGAACCTGGATGACCATGAAAGGTTTGCAAGACCTTTGGCTCTTGAGTGCCTTGCTGGTTGTTGCCCTGACCGCCAATTATTTTCATCTTGGGCTATTGCTGCGTTTATACCGGCAAGCCACGCACGATACCCTGACCGGGCTATTGAATCGGGGCGCGGTCAGCCGTCAATTGGGACAGGGGCCAGTCCAGGAAAAACTGCATGTGCTGATGGTGGATCTGGATCATTTCAAGCAGATCAACGATACCCACGGGCATTCGGTAGGGGATGATGTATTGACGCGTACCGCCTCTTTATTCAAGGCGCATCTGGGGCCGGATGATCTGGCGGCCCGTTATGGCGGCGAAGAGTTCGTGCTGATTCTGGCCGGGCGCAGCGATGCGCAGGCTTTGAGCTTTGCTGATTTGCTCTTGCGTCAGGTGCAGGCACAAACCTTTTATAACCACGACCGCGAGCCTTTCCAGATTACGGCCAGTATGGGTTTGGCGGTGTGCCAGCCCGGTCAGGTGATTGAGGATGTGCTGATGCAGGCTGACCAGCGCTTGTACGATGCCAAGCGCGCCGGTCGCAATCAGGTGGTGGCGAAGGGCTAAGCCTGTCTGGCGATGCAAAAAGAAACGGGGCCTGGAGCAGCAAATGCTCCAGGCCCCGTTTTCATTGGCTACTTAGTAGCGCAGGGTCTGGCTGCCCTGGCTGGACTTGTCTATGTCCTGAGCGCTGATGGCATCGCTCTTGCACTTGAAGGCGGCATACATCTCCAGCTGATCCGAGTGATGCGTATCGGCTTCGCCTTTGGGGTTGATGAAACCGCTTTGACCGGGAGCCATCACCGAGCACATACGTACGCCAGCAGGGTCCATTACATACTGGAAACGGGCGCTGCCAGTGTTCAGATACGGCATGATGCGGCGTTCGTGCGCAGGGTCAGACCAAGGCACCCCAATCGCATTGCGTGCCGCAAACAGCATGGAAACAGAGGGAGCACGCCATTGCTGGGCTTGTGCGCCTTGTGACTTCTGCAAGGAGGCGGCTGCTAGTTCCAGTGCGTCCAGCACCAGTTCCTGGGCCGGACGGCCTTGCAGGAAATCAATCGTTTGTGGCACTCCGGCCGATGGACCCTGGATGGCGTTCCAGATCAGCTTGGCCGCAGCGGCTGGCTGGGCGCTGCGTGGATCATCCATAGTCGGGTACAGGCTTTGCGTGTAGGTGTTGTAGACGCTGTCCGGCAAACGACCTTTCAGGAATACCGGCACCGCGGCTTGCATCCAGGCCTGCATCACAGCCGGGGCGCTGCCTTCGTATTGCTTGCCGTTGCTGGCTACGTGCAGCTTGTAGTCCCAGCCTTTCAACTGCTCGGCTGCCTGACGGGCCAGGGCACTGGCACGTGGCAGCTTGGCGGCTTCCTGGATGAGGGGGACGAAGTAGCGCGCATTCAGGTCAGAGCGTGCGCCCAGGGAATCAATGCCCCAGATTTCTGCATCGCTCAGGCGTTGCTTGGCTTGCAGCGGTGCCAGCAATTCCTGCACGCGGTCCACATAGGAGAAGTTGGAGTTGTCAGCCAGCAAGGCGCCATAAGCCTTGTTGTTCCAGCTGGCGATATAGCCTTGCTGCGGGTTCAAGACTTTCGGGTTGTGCTCAAAGCTCAGAAAGCCTTGCCATTCCATGCTGCCGTCGCCTGCTGCCGGAAACTGGATGGCCTGACTGGCCGGGCGCTGGGGCAAGAGGCCCAAGGCAGCGGCACCGATATTGTTTTTGGTATCGGCATAGAACCAGGTAATGGAGGCGCTGACGCGGGCTGCCTGGGCCATGAATTGATCCCAGTTCTTGGCCTTGGCCGCATGTGCCCAGCCCAAAAGGGTTTCAATTTCCCGGCCTTCCCAGGTACGACGGTTGGCGTAGGCCGTGTTGTTCTTCTTGTCCCAGCTGCTGACATAACCTTGGGCCGCACGGTAGACGTCCAGCGTCACGTCGTCCTGGTCACGCACTTTGATGCGTACCTGCTTGTGCTCCATGGGACGCCAGGCATTGTTGTACCAGTAGCTGTGTGGATCACCGTCTTTCAAGCGCAACTGGTAAACGTCGTTGGTATCCAGCGAACCCACGGTGGAGCCCCAGGCAATCTGGCCGTTGGTGCCAAAGAGGATGGCAGGCAGGGCCACGGCAGTGCTGCCGGTCAGGTCGTAGCCCGCACCATGCAGGCCGACGCTATAGGTAATGGACGGGGTGTACCAGCCTTGTTGCGGGCCGTTGTACAGCACGGCATGGCCGTGAGTCGTCTTTCCAGGGCCCAGCAGCCAGGCATTACTGGCCGTAGGTGTGCCGGCGGCCACGGTGGGGCCCAGGGCCACGGCTTGCTTGTGCAGATAGTCTTGCGCTGCTTGCGAGGACAGGGCCTGCAACTGTGTGGGCAAATCAGCCAGAGCGGTCTTGGCTTCAGGCTGCGCAATGATGGTGGGGGCGGTGGGGTCGTTCAGCCAGCGCAATTGCTTGTAGAGCTGTTCGCCACGTTCCGCGCCCTGGTCGGCCTTCAGGGTTTCCAGCAGATTCAGGTTGGCTACTTCTGCCGTACCGGCAAAGAAGCGGTTCAGAATCAGGCCCACCCAGACCATGGCAATGTCTTCAGGCTGCCATTCAGAAGGCTCGAAGCCCTTGTCCAGAAACTCCTTGGGCATCAAGGTGTCGCGCTGGGCTTTTACCTCGCGCACACGCTGGGTAAAGCCAGCGGCATAGCCTTCAAACATGGCGCGGTCTTCTTTGGACAGGGCGGCCAATTGCTTGCGTATGGAGTCCGGGTCGATATTGTTGTGGGTGACTTTGTCCAGTTCCAGGAAGTCCGCTCCCAGAACCTCCGCTACCGTTCCCCAGCCGGAGCGCTTGGCAATTTCCATCTGATATAGACGGTCTGTGGCCACAGCATAGGCATAGCCATAGAACAGGCCATAGGTGCTGTCAGCATAGATATGCGGCGTGCCGTAGCTGTCGCGCTTGATGGTGACGCTGCGCTCACTTACAGGTGCGCTGGCACAGGCGGCCAGCAAGACGCTGGTGGTCAACACGCCAAGGGTCAGCCGGGATGGGACGCGACGGGGGGAAGTCAAAATCTGGTCTCCTCAAGAGTAGCCGTGGGGGCTACTGTTTTTTTATCTCTTGAGAATATAACGTCAAAATTCTTTAGGTATTGATATTTCCAGGTGAAACTTTATAGAGGATTTCCCCAGTAGAAGAGGGCAGCCTGGGAATGAAACTTGCTGGCTCTTTGTTGAACACATCTATATGGGAGCCTTGTTATGGAACGCATTATTGCGGCGGAATTTGATACGTTTGATCAAGCCCAACAAGCAGCGCGAGTCCTGCAGGGGCAGGGTTTGGACAGCCAGGATCTACAGGTTTTCTACCTTAAGCCAGGAGGTCAGCACGGGCAGTATCCAATCGGAGGTGACAGAACCTTGGATAAGGCTGCCCGAGGGGGCGGTTTGGGTGCCATCCTGGGTGTAGTCCTGGGGGCCGCCCTAGGGGTCGCGTTGGGTTGGTGGTTGCTGAGCATGACAAGCTGGCCCCAGTTTGTGTTGATTGCGTTTGCTGCCTTGGGGGCCTACGTGGGCGCCATGGTGGGCGGTATTGTGAAACTGGGCGGCCGTAGACCTGAAAAAGAGACCTTGAATCGGGTGTCGGGCGTCATGCTGGCGGCGCGTCTGGGGCAGGCCGAGGAAGCTGTGCTGGTGCGTGAATTGCAGCGCAATGGGGGATACGCCATCGAATGGGCCAACGGTAATTGGAGTGATGGTCAATGGCAGGACTTCAACCCAACGCGCACGCCCCAGTTATACGATTTACCCTCATCGGGGCAGAGAGTTCACGAGACTCGCAGTGGCTGATTGCTACCCTGAGACTGTAAATCCAGAGCATTAGTTCATCCGCCTTTCTAGCGTTTTTAGCCGTTTGATTCCTCTTTGCCGGATATGATGGAGCAGTTTATGAAATCCATGATTCGGCGCGCGCAGGAACCAGGCGGGGTGGTTGCGTTTTAATCTCTGGGCTTATTAAGTGTAGTCACTGTATATCGGTAGTTCTCTTCTTCTCAGGCTATCTACTTTTTCTGCTCATTTCTTCTTGGTCTCCTTGCTTTAACGGCTTTCTGCGTGGCTTGCTGTGTTTTATGTTTAAAGTGTTCAAGGGTATATCCCTAGGTCTTGGCCGATTTACTCGCAAAAATACCATGTGTACACTTTAAATCACTAAAACAAGACAAGTTGCTGAGTCGTGTTTCGCCTCACAAGCCCACGGAGAAGACAATGAACAAGACATTTGCAGGGGTAGCACTGGCAGGAACGATGATGTTGCAAACCTTGGGGGCTACCGCTGCCGCCGAGGGGGTGATCAAGATTGGGGAGCTGAACAGCTATAAATCCCAGCCCGCTTTTTTGGGGCCTTATCGAAACGGGATGGAGCTGGCGGTTGAGCAGATCAACCAGGCCGGGGGGATTCACGGCAAGCAGCTGCAATTGATCATCAAGGACGACAACTCCAACCCCGGCGATGCGGTACGCGCTGCCGAGGAATTGATCTCGCGTGAAAAAGTGGATGTGCTGACCGGGACCTTCTTGTCCAATATCGGTCTGGCCATTACCGACTTCGCCAAGCATAAAAAAGTTTTCTTTCTGGCCAGCGAGCCGTTGACCGACAAGATCGTCTGGGCCGATGGCAACCGCTACACCTTCCGTCTGCGCAACTCCACCTATATGCAGGTGGCCATGCTGGTGCCGGAAGCCGTCAAGCTGAACAAGAAGCGTTGGGCGATTGTGTACCCCAACTACGAGTACGGTCAGTCCGCTGTTGCCACCTTCAAGACCTTGATGAAGGAAGCCCAGCCCGATATCGAGTTCGTGGCTGAACAGGCTACTCCTCTGGGCAAGGTCGATGCTGGTGCCGTGGTGCAGGCTTTGTCCGAAGCCAAGCCTGATGCGGTCTTTAACGTACTGTTTGCGTCCGACCTGGCTCGTCTGGTTCGTGCCGGTAATCAGCGCCAGTTCTTCAGTCCCGCCTTGCCGGTAGTCAGCATGTTGACCGGCGAGCCGGAGTACCTGGACCCCTTGGGTGAAGAAACGCCGGAAGGCTGGATCGTCACCGGCTACCCCTGGTACGCCATCGACACGCCCGAGCACAATGCCTTCCTGAAAGCCTATCAGGACAAGTACAAAGAGCACCCACGCCTGGGTACGATTATTGGCTACAGCACCATTGTGTCGATTGCCGCCGGTATTGAAAAAGCCGGCTCTACCGACACGGAAGCCATGATCAAAGCTTTCCGGGGTCTGGATGTGGTCACGCCTTTCGGCCCCATCACTTACCGCACGCAAGATCAGCAGTCCACACAGGGGGCTTATGTGGGTGTGCTGGCCAAGCAGGACGGCAAGGGCATCATGACCAATATCCGTTATGCCGATGGCAAGGATGTACAGCCTACGGATGAGCAAGTCAGCCAGTGGCGTCCTGCCGCGGCCAATCAATAATTCCAAGAACGCATTATTTCGTAGATCGGCGCGCCATCTGGCGCGCCACTTCTGACGCGAGGCAGTAATGGCCTTATCGGGTTTATGGGTTCAGTTCCTTAACGGACTGGCCGAGGCATCGTCTTTGTTCCTGGTGGCGGCGGGTTTGTCCCTGATCTTTGGGGTGACACGCATCGTCAACTTTGCACACGGCTCCCTGTACATGCTGGGCATCTACATGGCGTATTCCACCGTGCAATTCATGGGGGGCTCGGCGCTGGGATTCTGGGCAGGCCTGATTGTGGCCGCCTTGCTGGTCGGCGCATTGGGGGCCTTGCTGGAGATCGTGCTCCTGCGGCGTATCTATAAAGCGCCCGAGCTGTTTCAGTTATTGGCCACCTTTGCCCTGGTGCTGGTGATCAACGACGGGGCCCTGGCCGTGTGGGGGCCGGAAGATCTGTTGGGACCATTGGCTCCGGGTTTGAACGGCTCCGTTTCCATTGCAGGGCGCTTCTTCCCGGTGTATGACCTGGTGCTGATCGTGATCGGCCCGGTGGTGCTGGGTTTGCTGTGGCTCCTGCTGACCCGTACCCGATGGGGGGTGCTGGTGCGCGCCGCGACCCATGACCGACAAATGCTGGGTGCGCTGGGCGTGAATCAGGCCTGGCTGTTTACGGGTGTGTTTGCCCTGGGGGCCTTCCTGGCTGGTTTGGGTGGTGCCGTGCAGTTACCGCGTCAACCCGCCAATCTGCTGCTGGACTTGAGCGTGATCGGGGATGCCTTTGTGATTGTGGTGGTCGGTGGCATGGGTTCCATCCCCGGTGCTTACGTGGCTGCCTTGATCGTCGCGGAATTGAAGGCCCTGTGTATCGCTCTGGGCACGGTTAACTTCTTTGGTGTGGACTTTGCCTTTCCGAAATTGACGCTGGTGGTGGAGTTCATCTTCATGGCTGTGGTGCTGGTGTTCCGGCCCTGGGGCCTGTTCGGAAAAGCTCAAGCCGTCAGCCGTAACTCGGCTCCGATCGAAGCGCCCTTGCGTGCTGGTAGTAGGGCTTTCCAGGTCATGGTGCTGGTAGTTCTGGGTGTGATGGCTGCCTTGCCCTTGATGAGCGACTGGTTCCCGTACGCGCCCGTGCTGGCTCTGGATATTCTGGTTTTGTCCCTGTTCTCCTTGAGCCTGCATTTCATGATGGGACCTGGGGGCATGAACTCCTTTGGTCATGCCGCTTACTTTGGTCTGGGGGCGTACGCGGCGGCTCTGCTGTTTAAAGCGGCGGCCTTGTCCATGGGCTGGTCCCTGATTTTGGCTCCGGCTGTTGCAGGCTTGGGGGCGCTGATCTTTGGCTGGTTCTGCGTGCGCCTGTCCGGTGTTTACCTGGCCATGCTGACCTTGGCATTCGCGCAGATTATCTGGTCGATTGTCTATCAGTGGGACAGCTTTACAGGCGGCTCCAATGGCGTGGTCGGTATCTGGCCTGCGGAATGGCTGTCGGGTGATCGCTACTATTACTTTGCCTTGCTGCTGGTGGTGGCAGCGGCTTTCCTCTTGCGTCGCATCTTATTCTCGCCCTTTGGCTATGCCATGCGTGCCAGCCGGGACTCTGCTTTGCGGGCCGAGGCCATTGGTATCCCCGTCAAGCGCGTACAGTGGCTGACCTTTATTTTGGCGGGCACGTTTGCCGGTCTGGCCGGTGCCTTGTTCGTGTTTTCCAAGGGTAGTGTGTCGCCTGAAGTGATTGCGGTGAACAAGTCCGTGGATGGTCTGGTCATGGTCTTGCTGGGTGGTTTGCAAACCTTGGTCGGTCCGGTGGTCGGTGCAGCGGTGTTCACCTTGTTGCAGGACTTCTTCCTGGGCATCACGCAGTATTGGCGCGCCTTGTTTGGCGGCGTGATTCTGCTGCTGGTTCTGGCTTTCCCGCAGGGTATTGCCGGCTTTTTCAAACGCTGGGCGCATCGCCGCGTAGCACCGGAGGCATCGTCATGAGTTTGCTGCAAGTACGAGGTCTTAAAAAGGCGTTTGGCGGCAACCTGGCCGTAGACGGTATCGAGTTTGATGTGCAGGCCGGGGAATTCCTGGCCTTGATCGGCCCCAATGGTGCAGGTAAAACCACCACCTTCAATATGGTGGGCGGGCAATTGACGCCCACTGCTGGTTCGGTGCGTTTGGGCGATCAGGAACTGGTGGGGCTGGCCCCGCGCAAGATTGCCGCTTTGGGCGTGGGCCGTACCTTTCAGATTGCCGCGACTTTTGCATCCCTGACAGTGGTGGAGAACGTGCAGATGGCCTTACTGGCGCATCAGAAAAAGCTGTTTTCCTTTTGGCGTCGGGCGGCTCAGTTCGAGCGTGCGCGTGCGCTGGATCTGCTGGATCAGGTTGGCATGCTGGCGCAGGCTGAACGGCCTTGTAGCGAGCTGGCTTACGGCGATGTGAAGCGGGTAGAACTGGCAATTGCACTGGCCAACGATCCGCGTCTTTTGCTGATGGATGAGCCCACAGCAGGCATGGCCCCCAAGGAGCGCAATGAGCTGATGCGCCTGACCAAAAAACTGGTGATCGAACGCAATATGGGTGTGCTGTTTACCGAGCACAGCATGGATGTGGTGTTCGAGCACTCGGATCGCATGCTTGTGTTGGCCCGTGGCCGGCTGGTGGCAGAAGGGGATGCGGACTATATCCGTCAGCATCCCAAGGTGCAGGAGGTGTACTTTGGAACAGGCAAAACATTTGAGAACAAGGAGCCAGCATGACGCAGGACTTATTAGCCGGTTCTGAGCGGATCGCCGCAGGCGGGGCGGACGAGCAGCCTTTGCTGAGCGTAGATGGCTTGAATGCCTGGTACGGGGCGGCGCATATCTTGTTTGATTTGTCCCTGACTGTGCAACGCGGTGAGGTGGTCGCCTTGATGGGGCGCAACGGTGCAGGCAAGTCCACCACCTTGAAATCCATCATGGGTTTGATGGAGCGCTCCAACGGCCATATCGAATTCATGGGCCAAGCCATTCACGACAAGCAGCCTTTTGAAATTGCTCGGGCCGGTTTGGGATTTGTACCCGAAGACCGACGCATCTTTACTGATTTAAGCGTCACGGAAAATCTGGAAGTGGGCCGTCAGCCTGCACGACGCTGGCCAGATGGCACAACAGCTCCGCACTGGCAGCCTGAACGCTTGTACAGCCTGTTTCCCAATCTGGGTCAGATGCAGGACAGGCCCGGCGGGCAGATGAGCGGGGGCGAACAGCAAATGCTGACCGTCGCGCGCACCTTGATGGGCAATCCCTATCTGGTCTTGCTGGACGAGCCGTCCGAGGGTGTGGCACCTGTGATTGTGGAGCAGATGGTGCACATGATTCTGGAGCTGAAGCAGGCGGGTGTCAGCATCTTGCTGTCCGAGCAGAATCTGCATTTTGCCGAGCTGGTGTCGGATCGGGCGTATGTGCTGGAGAAGGGGCAAATACGGTACAGTGGCGCCATGCAGGAATTAAGTGCCAACGAACAAGTGCGGCGCACTTACCTGTCCGTTTAACTTTGGGCCTCCAGACAGTGGAGGCCGGACCGGCTCCAGGAGAACACCATGGCAGATGCACGTCCCAACCCTCAGGCAGTGATTGATTTCTGGGTTGAATCAGGGCCAGAGAAGTGGTTTCGCAAGTCCGATGACTTTGACCGGGAATTTCGCGAACGGTTTTTGGACTGGCACGAACGTGCGGCCAAGGGGGAGCTGGATGATTGGGCGCAGACCGCAGAAGGGGCTTACGCCTTGCTGATTTTGCTGGATCAGTTCCCACGCAACTCCTTTCGCAATACCACTCGCATGTATGCGACCGATGAAAAAGGTTTGGCGATTGCCAAGGAAATGGTGGCCAAGGGCCTGGATAAACAGATTCCGGTGGAGCGTCGTGTGTTTTGCTACTTGCCGTACTCCCATGCGGAGAACTTGGTGGATCAGCAAGAAGCCGTGCGCCTGAACCAGGAAATTGGCCGTCCCTGGCTGGACCACGCCGAAGAGCATCTGGATGTGGTGGAGCGCTTTGGCCGCTTCCCGCATCGCAACTCGATTCTGGGGCGTACTACCACTGCGGAAGAACAGAAGTTTCTGGAGGCCGGTGGTTTTTCCGGTTGATGGATTTTGAGTCTGGCCCAGGCTCGGGTTTAACCGTGTCAGAGTGCAATGCAAGATAAAACAAAGGCGGCCAAGTGAAAACTTGAAGCCGCCTTTGTTTCGTTGACCGCGTATCTAAACACAATCTGCGGGCAAGCCCCGTCTACAGATGCCCCTTCTGCTCCCGTATGGTCGCAATCTTGTCTTTCAGGCCTGTCCAGGCGGGTTTGTCCGGTGCAAAACGCGCCCGCATATAGTTCAGCAGATCTTCCATCTGCTCGTCATTCATGCTGTTCTTGAAACCGGGCATGGAACCCAGGGTGGGCTGTGCCGGACGGGTAATGCCGTGCATCAACACCTGAATCGTATTGTCCGGGTGTTCACTGTGCAGATTGCTGTTCAAGGCCAGGGACGGGCGAGCCCCAAAGAGCACCGGCCCACCACGTGGGTCATGGCAAACAGCACAAGCGCCGTTGAACAGGTTTTCGCCTGGCATCACCATCACGTCCTTATTGCTGCGGCTATCTTGCTCCAGCAGCGCGGCCTGGGCGGCGTGTGTTTGTTCTTGTTCACTCTCGACCGGGTTCAAACTGCTTAGGTAGTGCGCCATGGCACGGACGTCGGACTCCGGCAGTTCTGCCAAGCCTGCGACGACCGGCCCCATCGGTCCCGCCGCCACGCCATGACGGGGCGAGTAGCCGGTACGCAGGTATTGGTACAGCTCCTGTTCTGTCCAGGGAATGGGGGCTTTGGACAGGCTATTGAGCGCAGGCGCTTCCCAGTTGTCCGCAAAACCACCCGCCAGGAAATTCGCTTTACCGCCTTTTTCCGCGCCCAGCATATTGCGTGGGCTATGGCACGCCGCACAGTGACCGCTGCTATTGACCAGATAGGCCCCCCGGTTCCATTGCACGGTTTGCGTCGGGTCCGGCACGTATGCATTCGGATCACGGTGAAACAGCAGGTTCCAGCCCGCCACCAAAGGCCGCATATTCATGGGGAAGGGCAGCTTGGTTTCAGGCACTTCGGACTTCACTGGCTCTTGTGTCATCAAGTAGGCGTACAGGGACTGCATGTCCTCATCGCTGATCTTGGCAAAGGCCGTGTAAGGGAAGGCCGGGTACAGGTGGCGTCCGTCCTGATGGATGCCCTCGCGCATGGCGCGCTCAAAGGCTTTGTAGCTCCAGCTACCGATGCCGGTTTCTTTGTCCGGTGTGATGTTGGTGGTGTAGATAGTGCCAAACGGTGTATCCAGGCCCAGACCGCCCGCATTGGGTGTGCCGCCCTCAGCGGTGTGACAGACCATGCAATCGCCTGCAATGGCAACCAGGCGGCCACGCTCAATCGCCAGCTCTGAAAAGATGGATGTGTCCACTTGGCCGACGGGCGCGATGGCGGGCCGCCAGGGCAGGGCACTCAAGACTGTGCCGGTGGCGACCGCGGCCAAGGCCCCCCACCAGGCTTTGCGTTTTTTGCTGCTGCCTGTTTTATCGGACTGATAGCCCAGTGCCAGAGACTGTTCGCTAAAAGGCGCACTGGTCAGGCGTATGCCACTGGCATTGAAAATTGCATTGGCAATAGCGGCCGCGGCAGGCAGTTCCACGCCCTGGTTCCAGGCCAAAGGCTGGCCTACGGCAGACTCTCGTTTGACCAGTTGGACGGCGGGCTTGTCGGCGGTTTCTTTGACAGGGCTGTCGTTGCTACCTTCGCTGCCTTTGCCCACGCCATTGTTCAGCAGTTGTTGAGCCCAACGGCCCAGTCGGTCGGCCAGGGCGGGCGCAGACTCCGGGGGCTGCTCGGGATTGCTCAGTTCGGTGCTGTCGTGGCCAATGGTCAGCTTGTCTATGCTGAGCGTGCCTTGACGGGTATCGACGCTGACATCCACGGCCCAGGCGGACCACTGTTCTCGTGCAGCCTGTCCGGGGACGTTCTCGACAATATGGCTGTAGGCCAGCCCGCGACCCTTGCGCAAAGGGCCTTGATGGGCGGGCAAGGGCTCGGACCAGTCCGATTGCTCGGCAACCCGTTGCAGCAGTTCTCGACCTTGGGGGCTGCTGACTTGTTCCAGTCGTGCCTCCAAAGGGTCCAGACCCAGGCTGTGGCAGTCCTGATCGAACTGCGACTCCTGGGCAAAGACTGTGGCCTGGGCCAGACTGTCGGGGTCACTGCTGGCGGCCGCGCCATCATAGTTAGGCGTGGGTGCAGAAAAGTAATCGCTCTTTACGTCCGGACCGCTGCTGGGCAAACCTGGCTGGCCGCAAAGAATGGCTGCCAGCGAAGGACGTGCACCGGACAAGGTGTTCAGTTGCCAGCGGGTCGCCCGCAAATGGGCATTCAAGTCGTTTCGCTCTGCGGTGCCTTTATAGACGCTCAGGCGAATGGTGGCTTCTCTGTGGCTGGCGCGAACTTGCACGGCCTGGGGGCGGCCAAAGGCCATGACGGCTGCATCCATGGCGCAGTCGTAGGCATCGGCCTGATTGCCGGCAATATCCTGCAAATGGATCTGTTCGCTGGGCAGGCCGCTCAAGGCTTGCAGCTCAATCAGCAGGGCAGCGGGGCGCTGCGTATGCGCCCAGACATAAAGTTGCTTGTCGTGATAACAAGCACGGGCCCAAGCGGTTTCCTGAGGCTCGGCGGCAGAGTGCCACTCATAGCTTTGATCGGGGGAGCCCAGTGTCGCGGCAACAGTCTCATCGGCTGGCAGGGCAGCCTGGTTTGCAGCGACAGGCGTGGCCCAGCGCGCATCCAGCAAGGCGGCGCCTTGTTGAGCCTGCTCGGCTTGTACCGCCAGCACACCCAGGAAATTGCCCATATGCACACAGGCTACAACGCCGGGTACTTGCAGGGCAGCTTGTTGGTTTACCATTTGTAATTCAGCGCCCAGATACTGCCCGTTTTCATAGGACCAGTAAGGGGGGCGCACCACAGCGCCATGCAGCAAGCTGGTGCCCGCAGGCAGTTCCGGCCACAGCGCGCGGGAAAGGTCTTGTACTGAATGACTCATTGCCGAGCCTTTGCGACGCGTACGGCGGCTTGCATGATTTCTACGTGCGTGCCGCAACGGCACAGGTTATAGCGCAGTTCGTCCCGAATTTGCTCTTCGGTGGCTTGCGGATTGCGTTCCAGCAGGGCCTGCACGGTCATGACCATGCCATTGAGGCAGTAGCCGCATTGCGCAGCCTGGCAATCTATAAATGCCTGCTGAACATCATTAGGCTGGCCATTTCGGGCCAGGCCTTCTAACGTAGTGATCTGGCGGTTTTCTACCAGGCTGACCGGCACGACGCAGGAGCGGGCGGCCACACCATCGACCAGCACCGTACAGGCGCCACATTCACCCAGGCCGCAGCCAAACTTGGGGCCATTCAGTTCCAGGTCGTTACGCAATACATAAAGCAGCGGCGTATCGGGCTCCACCTCGATGATGTGGGTCTCTTGATTGACCCGCAAAGTATGCGGGCGAGTACAAGGGTTCATGGGTTTCACCTTTGGGAGATCGCACCTTGTTGTCGAACAGCGTGTGCGGTGCTTTTATCAGCTCGGTATTGATATGCTTAAATTAAGTGTATACACTTTAATTTATCGAGTAAATAGATTCTACTACTCTCTTGAGGTATCAATCAAAGCTCTCTGGGGAAGACGTTCGAAATTCGGTCTAATCTTATTTAATATAGGGTTTACACTGATTATTAAGCCCTTGATTTTCTCTTTATAGTAGTTGCGATAAATGGGTTTCAGCGCACTGTATTTGATTTTATTAGGGCGTGTACGCTAGTAATCGATGTTTTGCCAGGGTACGCCTCAGGCAGGTTTTCAGGGAGGGCTCCCTGTTTGCCGGTTTCCAGACCCTTATAGAAAGCCCAGCCAGGAGAGTGTGATGTCTTACGATGCGCCGCGCCACCAGCAGCAGGACTTGCTCAGGGCGTCCGGCACCTTGCTGATTTTAGCGGCACCGGCACGGCCTCCCAAGCCTTCGCCCGGCCAGCCCGGCGTGGTGTCCGAGTACTTGCAGGCGCACGACGATGTCTTTGTCGCCGTGTCCGCACAGGGCTGGGTGCGCGCTTTTAATGGGCACGTGGACCTGGGCACCGGTATTCAAACTGCGCTAAGTCAGATCGTGGCCGACGAGCTGGATGTACCCATGGCGCGCGTGCAAATGGTGCTGGGCCATACCGATGCTGTGCCCAATCAAGGTCCTACCATCGCCAGTGCGTCCATTCAGATCCATGCAGTACCGCTGCGCAAGGCGGCGGCTCAGGCACGTCAATTACTGCTGGCACAAGCTGCAGAGCGCTGGACGGTGCCTGCCGATCAATTACGCGTGGAAGACGGCACAATCATTGCCCCGGACGGGCGCAGCCTGACGTACTGGCAATTGCTGGAAGGTCTGGAGTTGCGGGCCTATCTGGATAAGGAAACCCCCACCAAACCGGCCGAGCAATTGCGCATTGTAGGGACAGCCCAGGCGCGTGTCGATATTCCGGGCAAGGTCGCGGGGCAGTGGGTGTATGTACACGATGTGCGCGTGCCCGGCATGTTGCATGGTCGTGTCGTGCGTCCTCCTTATATAGGGCGCGATAGCGGCGACTTCATTGGTCGCAGCCTGGAATCCGTGGACGAGCAGTCCATCCGTCATATTGCCGACGATGTGCGTGTCGTGGTGATTGGTGACTTTATTGGTGTGGTCGCGCGTCGTGAAGAACACGCCATGCGCGCCGCCCGTGAATTGAAAGTGCGCTGGAAAGCGATTCCTCCTTTGGAGGATATGAGTAATCTGGAACAGCTGATTCGTCGTCAGCCCATGACGGAGCGCTTGCTGGCGGATAAAGGGCCGGATTTTGATGAACTGCCGCCAGAGGGCAAACGTTTGAAGCGTACCTATGTCTGGCCTTTTCAGCTGCATGCCTCCATTGGCCCGTCTTGCGCCGTGGCGGACTACCAGCCCGGCCATAGCCGAATCTGGTCAGGCTCGCAGAATCCGCATATGTTGCGCGTCCACTTGAGTCAGTTGCTGGACGAGGACGAAGCCGGCCTGGAGATCATCCGCCATGAAGCAGCCGGTTGCTATGGCCGTAATTGTGCTGACGATGTATGTGCGGACGCCTTGCTCTTGTCCCGGGCCGTCGGTGCGCCGGTACGTGTGCAACTGACGCGTGAGCAAGAACACGGCTGGGAGCCTAAAGGCGCTGCTCAGCTGATGGATGTGGAAGGCTCCATTGATGCCGAAGGGCAGCTGCGTCATTACGATTTTGTGACCCATTACCCCTCCAACGATGCGCCGAACCTGGCGCTCTTGCTGACGGGGCGGGAGTCGGCGGCTCCACGTCAATTGGAAATGGGGGATCGCACGGCAGTACCGCCTTACAGCTATCCCAAGCAGCGCATTGTGTGCCAGGACATGCCTGCGATTGTGCGTGCCTCCTGGTTGCGCGGCGTGTCGGCCATGCCCAATTCTTTTGCGCATGACTGCTTTCTGGACGAGCTGGCGGTGGAAGCAGGTGTAGACCCCTTGAGCTATCGCCTGCGTTATCTGGATCAGGATGAACGCGCCCAGGAACTGCTGCAGGCGGTAGCGGACAAGGGGCAATGGCAGATTGGGCATCGAGGTTCTCGCGGGCAGCCGGACGAGCAAGGCTATCTCTACGGTCGTGGCTTGTCGTACGCCCGTTATATCCACAGCAAGTTCCCTGGTTTCGGGGCGGCATGGTCAGCCTGGCTGCTGGATCTGCGGGTCCATGCGGAGACGGGCGTGATTGAGGTTAAGCAGATTTATGTGGGCCAGGACACCGGGCAGATGGTGAACCCGGCGGGAGTGCGCCACCAGATTCACGGCAATGTGATCCAGTCCTTGAGCCGCACTTTATATGAACAGGTGCGCTTTAACGCACAGGGTGTGGTCAGCGCAGAGTGGGGCGCCTATCCGATTGTGGATTTCCCGCGCATCCCGCCCATTGAGGTGATTTTGATGGACAGGCAATCCGAGCCGCCGATGGGGTCGGGTGAATCTGCCTCTGTGCCCTGTGCCTCGGCCATTGCCAATGCTTTGTTTGATGCAACTGGCCGACGTTTTCGGCAGGTGCCTTTTACACCGGATGTGGTCCGGGCCGCGCTGGCTGCTACGCCCCAAATGGCGTAGGCAGCAGCAATTTTCATGGGTCGGGCCCAGGCCTGACGGTTTCAATCCAAGGACAGATTAATGAGTACCTTTCTTTACGGCGGCCATGTTCACGCCAATGGCATTCGTCAGCATTACTTGCGCTACGGCGGTTCCAGCGAGGGGCGCGATCAGCGCCCAGCGGTCATCATCGTTCCCGGCATTACCAGCCCGGCGGTGACCTGGGGTTTTGTGGGCGAGCAGTTCGGCAAGCACTTTGACACCTACATTCAGGACGTGCGTGGTCGCGGTTTGAGCGAGGCGGCTGAAGGCATGGATTACAGCCTGGATGCGCAAGCCGATGACTTGATCGCCTTGGCTCAAGCCTTGGGTCTGAAAGACTACATCGTGGTTGGCCACTCCATGGGTGCCCGCATTGGTTTGCGTGCGGCTCACAAGAACAGCGATGGATTGAACCGTTTGGTGATGGTTGATCCTCCCGTCTCCGGCCCAGGTCGCCGTGCTTATCCCTCCAAGTTGCCCTGGTATGTGGACTCCATGGCCATGGCACGTAAAGGCTGCACGGCAGAGGACATGCGTGCCTTTTGCCCGACCTGGACGGAAGAGCAATTGCAGTTGCGTGCTCAGTGGCTGCACACCTGCCACGAGCCTGCGATTCTGGCCAGCTTTGAAGGTTTCCACACCGACGATATCCATGTCGACTTCCCGCATCTGAAAGTGCCTGCCTTGCTGATGACGGCTGAGCGCGGTGACGTGGTGCGTGATGAGGATGTGGCCGAGATTCAGCAACTGGCCTCCGGCGTTCAGCACGTTCGTGTACCGAACGCAGGTCACATGATTCCTTGGGATAACGAAGCAGGCTTCTACGAAGCTTTCGGTGATTTCCTGGGCCAACGCCTGGTGTGATGTTGAAAGGGTCGCATGGGCGGCCCGTCGTGATGCAGAGGTTCCGCGTCAGTGCCGGAGCCTCTCACAAGGAGAGACAAGATGGCAGTTAGTGATTATCAACTTATCGAGGCATGGCAAGAAGTGCTGCGCCTGTCCAAGCTGCAAGCGGGTCAAACCGTGACCTTGCTGACCAGCTCGACCACTCACCCGCAGACCATGCAGTGCGCGCAGATTGCCGCTCAGTCCATGGGCGCGATTGTGAATCGCCTGGACTTGTTGCCGGTCAACGCGGAGAAAGCCTTGAGCCGTGACTCGCTGGCGTACTTGGGTACGACCCCGCTGACGGGTAACGAAGCGGCGATCGCAGCCTTGAAGGCCAGTGATCTGGTTCTGGACCTGATGACCCTGCTGTTCTCGCCCGAGCAGATCGACATTCTGAAGTCGGGCACCAAGATCCTCTTGGCGGTGGAGCCACCCGAAATTCTGGTTCGCACTGTGCCAACCGAAGCAGATCGTGCACGCGTGACCGCAGCCGCCGCTTTGATCAAGGCCGCCAAGGAAATGAGCATCACCTCTCCTGCCGGCACTAATCTGCGTTGCCCGCTGGGTGAATTCCCTGCGATTCGTGAATACGGTTTTGTGGATGAACCCGGTCGTTGGGACCACTGGCCCAGCGGTTTCGTGCTGACCTGGCCTAATGAATTGGGTACCAACGGCACCATTGTGATCGACAAGGGCGACATCCTGTTGCCACAGAAGAAATACTCGACCGAGCAGATCATTTTGACCGTGGAAAACGGCTACGCCACCAAGATTGAAGGTGGTATCGAAGCCGAGCTGCTGGATGAATACATGAAGACCTTCAACGATCCCGAAGGTTATGCAATTTCCCACATTGGTTGGGGTTTGCAGCCACGTGCTCACTGGTCCACGCTGGGGCTGTACTCGCGTGAGAACACCATTGGTATGGATGCTCGTGCGTTCGAGGGTAACTTCCTGTTCTCCCTGGGCCCGAACAATGAAGCTGGTGGCAAGCGTACAACGGCATGCCACATTGATATTCCTTTGCGCAATTGCACGGTCAGCCTGGATGGCCGCGCCGTAGTGCGTGATGGCAAAGTACTA
>NZ_JAUZVM010000016.1:0-26943 GCF_031844565.1 Alcaligenes sp. AB3 | reverse complement strand
AACACCCCAGCAGGCTGACTGAACGGCGTCTTCACAGAGACTTCTTTCACCTCCAGAATCAATCCTCTATAGACCCAACCCCCTTCAGGTCTATCAATCTTCCCCCTCAACCTGCCCTAACAGCTCCAAAGCCTCATTCCATTTTCCAAAAAATAAGCAAAAAAAAAGCACCCTTCAAGAAAGAAAGGTGCTTAAAGGAATCAGAAGACCCTCTGACTCAAGTGGCTCGGAAACAGCTATAAAAAAACCAGACGTAAGAAAGAACACTTACACCGGAAACACCAGATCGTTCGCCAGGATGGACGTATCAAAAATCACCTGACGCTCCTTGAGCATCAACCGACCCTCCACACGCGTGAACGTATCAAAATAATTACCCACCAGATGCACCGTGGAAGGCCCTTCCACCAAGGTCTGCATCAGCATGAAATTACCCTCGGCCTCAATGTCGCCATTATCCTCCTCGCTGATCACACGAACATCCGTGACCAGATGCAGCATGTAGCGCGGGGCATACATCTGCGTGCGGGCAATAGCCACCGCACGATCGTGCATCATGTCGCGCCCTTCGGCGTAGACCAACCCTACCGGCAAATTCAGATCCGCGTTCTCGCGTGAAGTGACCCGGTAAACCGCGTCCTCCACAAAAAACATGGGCCAGTCCTCAACATTGCCACGATCCAAAGTGGCACAGTACTCGGCATTGAAAAGCTCAATTTCCGCCTTCAACACCAAAGCACGCTCAACAGCAATCTTGGCGGGTTTGAAAGAAAAATCCATTTTCATAAGTCAGCTCGTCTTACAGATCCATCACTTGGCGGTAGTACTGGTA
The DNA here is from genome assembly GCF_031844565.1 of Alcaligenes sp. AB3. Taxonomy (NCBI): domain Bacteria; kingdom Pseudomonadati; phylum Pseudomonadota; class Betaproteobacteria; order Burkholderiales; family Alcaligenaceae; genus Alcaligenes; species Alcaligenes sp. AB3. Next base: position 26,111 of record NZ_JAUZVM010000016.1, on the reverse strand, counting down.
CATGGAGCGAATAGCCGCTTCCGAGATCAGCGTATTGGACGTACCCAGCTTGCTTTCATCCAGCTTGATGATGTTCACCTCGCTGCTGGAACGACGTACCCCTTCTTGCACAAACTTCATGGCCTCGTTGTCTTCCAGACCCAGGAAACCGGCAGGGCCCATCAGGTTGCCCTGACGCAGACGGTGACGAGTCATCTCCTCGGTATCGTCCTCATAGCCAAACATGGTCCATTGCATGATCAGGCTGTTGGGGCCATTGGGCACAATCTGACGCACACCCAAGGTATTCATCTCGCGCTGAACAATCAGGTTGGGCCAGATCGTCTGCATGGTCACCGACCACGGCGAATCAAACTCCTTGACGTAGTCCAGGAAACGCTCATCGCGCAAACGCATATCGTCCACAAAGGAACGCATTTCCTTCTTGTTGTCCTCGCTGACCTCGGCGTACTTGTCCTCGGACTTGGCCGATGCCATATAGCCATGACGACCATGCACAGGGTCCACATACATCTGCGACTTGTTGCCCGCCACCAGCAGACCAAATACCACCAGGAAAGAGTGCAGCAAGGTCGCGTGGTACGGATCCTTCAGGTTTTCGTGGTACATCTTCCAGTTGCAAGGCAACTCGTTACGGTAGTAACCCAGAATCTTCAGCTTCTTGCCGGGAAACACCGCCTCGAAATCCTTCAGGATTTCAGGTGTCAGGTATTCCGTAATCGGCTCGACCTTGTCGCTGTAGGACGCAAAAATCACGCCATTGTGCGTAGTCACATGCAGCTTTTTCAGACCATGCTCGGAGTTCTTGAAGCTGCGTGGCATGCCGCCTTCTTTATTCGCACCGCGCTTGAAAGGAATCCCTTGCAGATCACCCTTCAGGCTGTAAGACCACTGGTGATAAGGGCACACAAACTCATTGGTATTGCCCTGGTTGTGACGGCAAAACTCCGCGCCGCGGTGTGCACAGCGGTTTTCAAATACGTTGATGCTGCCATCTTCCGCACGAGCGACGACCACAGGCGTGGAACCCACATACGAGCGCTTGTAGTCGCCCGAATCGGGGATTTCTGCTTCCAGGGCCACAAAGTTCCAGGTGTCACCGTGGAAAATGCGTTCCATCTCGCGGTTGTAAATGTCGTTGCTGGTGTAGACCCAATCCGGAATGGTGTTGAGCACGTCCTCGGGCCAGGTGCATTCCTCGACAGGGCGGTCTTTGGACCCGACCGTCTGGCCTATCACCGTTTGCGTCTGATACATGGGGTTCTCCTCTGATAACTCTTTAATGATTCGTGATGACGAGGCGGCGCAGGCCGCTTCTCTTTCTTAGACTTGGGCCGTACGGGCCGCTTCTTTCACGTACTGGCGCAGCTTGGTCGCCGGGTCCAATACGATGGCTGGGTCCACAGGCAAGTTCTGCTCCATGACGCTACGCAAGGCGCGTAGATCCGCACCGGCATTGACGCCAATCGCGTGTCGCAGATGTTGGCCCTCGAAAGCCAGCAACATGAAGCTGATGGCGTCGCCCTGGCTGTCCATGACGCCGCGTACCTGATAGTTCAGATCCGGGCTGCCTTGGCCCAACATCTGAATGTTGCAACCGAGCACATCCGTCCAGAACCAGCTGACAGGCGCCGCAGGGGCATCCTGCCCGGCAATGGCGTGGGCCACCTGACGAGCTTGTTCATTGGCGTTCTGCCAGGATTCGCTACGGGTGCGCACGGAGGTGTCAGGGCAAATCTGTGTGGCGCAATCGCCGGCGGCATAAATGCCTGCCACACTGGTGCGTCCCTGGCGATCCACAATAATCCCGGCCGTCATATCGTCTACCGCGATACCACTGGCCCGCGCCAAGGCGGAGTTCGCGCGCAGACCGGCGGCCACAATGGCCAGATCGCCATTCAGGATCTGGCCATCATTTAGTTCCAGCTGAACGGGGTGCTCGTTTTCTGCCGCAAAGTGGGCCTGACGCACACCCTGACCCAAGCGCACGGTGATGCCTTGCGACTCGAAGCGCTCCAGCAACCATTGCGACAGCAGCGCAGGGGCGTTGCGGGCCAGCAGACGTTCATTCGCTTCAATGACAGTGACCTGTGCGCCAGTTTCACTGGCAGTTGAAGCCAGTTCCAGACCCATGAAACCGCCACCAATCACCAGGGCGCGCAAACCGGGTTGCAGACGAGCTTGCAGGCTCAGGGCATCGTCCAGCGTGCGCAGATACAGGGCGTTGGCCTGGCTGGCGGGCAGCAGAGCCAGTTCGCGGGCCGCGCCGCCTGTGGCCAGCACCGCGTGGTCAAAGCTCCAGGTCTGGCCATTGCTCAGGCTGGCCTGACGCGTGGCGCAATCCAGAGACTGCACGCTGGTGCCCAACAAGAGTTCAATATTCTGTTCTTGATAGAACTCGGCTTTTTGCAAAAACACGCTGTCAGTGGTCGCGCTGGACTTGAGCACGTCTTTGGACAGGGGCGGGCGTTCGTAGGGAAGGTGAGTTTCATCCCCTACCAAGGTGATGCTGCCGCTAAAGCCCAGGCTGCGCAGTTCGCGCGCCAGCACCGAAGCCGCTTGGCCAGCGCCGATGATCAGTACGGAAGTGTGGTGTGCCATGATGTTGCAGGTCTCGTCAGCAGAAAAAAGCTCAGGCCTGACTGAAGTCGGCCAGAATATCGTTGCCTTCAATGCGCAGCGGGTAGACCTTGATGTCCACCGTGGCAGGGGCGTTCATCGCCTTGCCAGTGCGCAAACAGAACTTGGCCTGATGCAAAGGGCATTCCACGCAACCGTCTTCCAGATAGCCGTCGGACAGCAGGGCATATTGGTGGGTACAGACGTTGTCGGTCAGGTGGAACTCGTCATCCAGTTTGTGCAGGGCCAGTTTCTTGCCTTCCCACTCGATTGCCAGGGACTCTTCGTTGTCGATGGCATCAGTTTCGGAAATTTTTATCCAGTTCAAAGTTGTCTCCGGGTTGTGCTTTCAATTAGTCAGTATACTGTATAAATTATAAAATCAAATATCGTTTTTATAAGGGATTGCGCTAGTTGAGGCTTAAGCTATTGATGATGCTTTCCTTTATCTCATCAAGGACATGCGTCAGTAGTTTCCCTGCTTGACCAAAAATTAATTAATCAGCACACTTACTATTATCGAAGCGGTGAATGTCAATTTCATAGTGTGCTGACACTGCTTGGAACGTCCGTCTGGCCCCTCGGGGGGACGGTTTGGCAAGGTTCGGGCAGTTGCTGTCGGGGCTGCAAGCCAGACTGGCGGGCAAACTACCCAGACCCCTATCGAGCAAGGGGTGTAAATACATTAAAAAATACAAAGAGGTGAGTGATGGAGCGTCGTAGTTTTCTGCTGAAATCGGCAACGGTCGCTGGTGCAGGTTTGGCAGCAGTAGCCGCCCCTGCAATGGCACAAAACAGCCCCACCGTACGCTGGCGCATGTCGACCGGCTGGCCCAAAAGCCTGGACACCATTTACGGTTCGGCTGAGGCGCTGTGCAAACGTGTCAGCGAACTGACCGAAGGCAAGTTCGAAATCCGCGCTTTCCCCGGTGGCGAGCTGGTGCCTTATGCCCAGAACATGGATGCCATCAGCAACGGCACGGTCGAGTGCAACCACGTGCTCAGTACAGCTTTTGTGGGCAAGAACACCGCCGTAACCTTTGATACCGGCTTGTCCTTTGGCATGAACGCCCGCCAGCATAACTCCTGGGTGCACTTCGGTGGCGGCCTGAAATTGCTGCGCGAAATGTACAGCCAGTACAACATCGTGAACTTTGTAGCCGGTAATGTGGGCGTGCAAATGGGCGGCTGGTTCCGCAAGGAAATCAAGGATCTGGACAGTCTGCAAGGCCTGAAAATGCGTATCGGGGGCATCGGCGGCATGGTGCTGTCCAAACTGGGCGCGGTGCCTCAGCAGATTCCTCCTAGCGATATTTACTCCTCGCTGGAAAAAGGCACGATTGACGCGGCCGAGTGGATTGGCCCTTACGACGACGAAAAGCTGGGTTTGAACAAAGTTGCTCCCTTTTACTACTCCCCCGGCTGGTTCGAGGGCAGTGCGTCCTTGACCACCATGGTCAATAAAGATGCCTGGGAAGCCTTGCCTGCCAACTTCAAGGCTGCATTCGAGACGGCCTGTAACGAGCAGACCATGCTCAGTCTGGCCAAATACGATGCCTTGAATCCCGGTGCCCTGCGCAAGCTAGTGGCTGAAGGTGCCAAGTTGCGCTACTTCCCCAAGGACGTCATGAAGGCCGCCTACGACAAGTCCCAGGAATTGTGGAAAGAACTGTCGGACAGCAATGCCGATTTTGCCAAGATCTATCCAAGCTGGAAGGCCTTCCAGGAGCAGGAAGCCAGTTGGTTCCGGGTGGCCGAAAGCGCCCTGGACAACTTCACCTTCAGCGAGTTGGGCAAGCGCAGTTAAGCAGCACATTCTTAAGGTAGTGAAATGAGTCAGCACAGTCACCCGTCAAGCCTGGCTGGCCAAGGAGTGGGTGCGCGTATTCTCCGCAAGGAGGATGCGCGCCATCTCAATGGCCGGGGCAACTTCATCGGCAACATGACCATGCCGGGCTTGCAGGAAGTCGCCTTCCTGCGCAGCCCGATGGCGCATGCCCGAATCCGTCAGATCAATATTGAAGACAGCGCACGCGCGCAGGTTATTACCCGCGCCGATATGCCGGACTGTCTGGATATTTACGCCGCTTCCACTTTGCCCAGTTACCAGGCCTCCAGCATGCCGCCGCTGGCCTCGGGCAGTGTGCGTTATGTGGGCGAGCCGGTTGCCATGGCCTTTGGTGACAGTCGCGCCGTGGCCGAGGACGTTCTGGAGGAGATTGAAGCCCTGTACGATGAGCTGCCGGTTTACGGCAGCGTGCCGGCCTCGCTGGCCGCGCAGGGTGATCTGCTGCATGAGGGCTGGCAGGATAACGTGTTTGTGACATTGCGCTCGGACGTGGCCTTTGAGGAGCACGCCGCCCGTGCCGACCGCGTGATCGAGCACTCTGTCAGCCTGTCGCGTCAGTGCATGTTGCCGATGGAAGGCAAGGCTGTTCTGGCCTATTGGGATTTCCAGGCCGATCAGTTGGTGGTGTATTGCGGTAGTCAAATTCCGCACATGCACCGCACGGGCATTGCCCAGTTCCTGGGGATGGATCAGGCGCAGGTGCGTGTGATTTCCCCCGATGTCGGTGGCGCCTTTGGTTATAAATGCGTGCTGCATCAGGAAGAGCTGTGCGTGGCCTGGTTGGCCAAGACCTTCCGCAAACCGTTCCGTTTCATGGAAGACCGTCGCGAGCACTTGATTGCGGGCGCTAATACCCGTGAACACCAGTACCGACTGAAAGCACACATCAGCAATGAAGGCCGCCTGCTGGCGCTGGACGCTGAAATTGATATTGATGGCGGCGCGTACTCCGTCTGGCCCTTTACCGTGGGGCTGGAAGTAGGCCAGGCCTTGGGCAACTTGCCCGGTCCTTACGATTTCCGTGGTTACCGCTGCCGCACGCGCGGTGTGGGCACCAACAAACCTGGTTTCATGCCATACCGTGGCGTGGCCCGTACGGGTGTCTGTCTGGCCATTGAACAGATGATGGATCAGATCGCTTTGGCGGTGGGCAAGCCCTCCTGGGAAATCCGCCTGATGAATCTGGTGAAAGGCGAGCAAATGCCTTACGTCAACGTGGCCAACAAGCATTACGACTCGGGAGATTATCCAGAAAGCCTGCGCCGCGCTCTGGCCGCGGTGGATGTGGATGCTGTGCTGGCTCGTCAGGCCAAGGGTGAGGCTGATGGCCGCCTGATCGGTTTGGGTGTGGCGTCCTATACCGAGCAGTCTGCACATGGCACGTCCGTGTTCGCCAGCTGGGGCACGGCAGTGATCCCCGGTTTTGATCAGGCTTTTGTACGCATGACCCCGGATGGCGGTCTGGAAGTGCGCGTGGGTGTGCACTCGCATGGTCAGGGTATGGAAACGTCTTTTGCCCAGATCGCCAGCGAAATTCTGGGCATCCCCGTAGCCAAGATCAAAGTGGTGCACGGTGATACCGGCCGCACGCCATTCTCCACCGGCACGTACGCCTCGCGCTCCCTGGTGATGTCCGGCGGTGCGGTGTCCAAGGCCTGTAAAGAGTTGCTGCCACGCGTGCGCAAGATTGCCGCGCATATGCTGAAAGCCGATGTGGACAGCATGCAGCATCAAGGCGATATGTTCAGCGCCGAGGGGCGCCAGGTCAGCATCGCCCAAGTGGCTGATGCCTGGTACATCAATCCGCAGCATTTGCCCGAGGACGTGGACCCGCAAGGTCTGGAACTGTCGGTAGGCTACAAACCCAAAGTCGATACTGGCAGCTTTACTTATGCCAGCAATGCCGTGGTGGTGGCCGTCGATCCAAGTACCGGCGGCGTGGAAGTGCTCAAGTACGTGGTGGTGGAAGACTGCGGCGTCATGATCAACCCCATGATTGTGGAAGGCCAGACGATCGGCGGGATTGCCCAAGGGATTGGCACCGCCTTGTACGAAGAGATGCCTTACGACGAGTTTGCTCAGCCGCTCGCATCGACCTTGGCAGACTACGTCATGCCCGGTGCCTGCGAAGTGCCCAATATTCATATCGAACACATGGAAAGCCCGTCGCCCAATACCGAATTTGGTGCCAAAGGCATGGGCGAGGGCGGAGCGATTGCCCCTCCCGCTGCCATCATGTCCGCCATCAATAATGCCCTGCGCTCTACCGGCGCACAGGTCTCGCACACGCCCGTGACACCGCACCGACTGCTAAGCGCAATTCGCGCTGCAGCACAGCCCGCCAATCAGCAAGATAAACAGCCCGTGTCGGAGGTTCAGGCATGAAGGCCGCCAAGTTTGAGTACGAACAGGCCCAGAGCCTGAAACAGATTCAGGATGCCTATGGCAGCGACCCTTCCGCCGTGCGCTTGATGGGTGGTAGCCAGTCCCTGGGCCCCATGTTGAATTTGCGTCTGGTACGCCCTGGCCGTGTGCTGGACGTGTCGGCAGTGCCCGAGCTGCGTCAGGTATCAGCTCATAAAGGGCAGGTGCGGATCGGCGCTGCCGTGACACACGCCCAGATTGAAGACGGCATTCACGAACTGCTGCGCGGCCACATGATGCAGAAAGTGGCAGGCCGCATTGCTTACCGGGGTGTGCGCAATCGCGGCACTTTGGGTGGCAGCCTGGCTCATGCAGATCCGGCGGCGGACTGGGTGCTGACTTGTGCTGCTTTGGGTGCAAACGTCAATATGCGTGGAACCCAGGGTAGCCGCAGCGTTCCCATGAGCGAATTCATGCTGGCCGCCTACACCACGGTGCTGGAAGCCGGTGAGTTCATCGAGTCTGTGGATGTGCCTGAAGTGTCCGGCTCAGCCCGTTGGGGTTACTACAAATTCACCCGCAAAGTGGGCGAGTTTGCTGATGCCAGTTGTGCCTGTTATTTCGACCCGGCCACGCGCACGGCCCGCGTAGTGATCGGTGCCATGGAAGGCGCCCCGCGCTCCTTGTCCGAACTGGCCGTGAAAGTGGCCGCACAAGGGGCCGCCGTCCTGGAAGGGGACACGATTGAAGCGGCCCTGCAGCCGTATCTGGCACAACGGGACGAGGCCCATCAGGTGCTGTTCCGTACGGTAGTAGAGCGCAGCCTGAAGCAAGCGCTGGGCGTGAAAGGTTAAGACATGGCAGAAATCTCGATTCAAGTTAACGGCCGTCAGCAAAAACACGAGGCCGAACCGCGCACCCACCTGGGTGATTTCATCCGCGAGAAAAGCCGTTTGACCGGCACCAACCTGAGCTGTGAACACGGTGTGTGCGGCGCATGTACGGTGCTGGTGGATGGTCGTCCGGTGCGCTCCTGCATTACCTTTGCCGGTGCTTGCGATGGTCACGAAGTCACCACCGTAGAGGGTTACGACGACGACCCGATCATGAGCCGTCTGCGTACCGCTTTTTCGGAAAAACATGCTTTGCAATGCGGCTTCTGTACGCCCGGCATGTTGGCCACCGGTCGCGATATCGTGCTGCGTTTGCCCGATGCGGACGAGGCCCGTGTGCGCATTGAACTGTCCGGCAATATTTGCCGCTGCACCGGCTATCAAGGCATTACGGCTGCCATCTTGTCCGTGCTGCAAGCCCTGCGCGATCAGCCCGATGCCCAGGTAGAAGCCTTGCGCGCCGCTGTGGTGCAAAACGTGCAGCAGGACTGGAATCAGAACGGCTTTACGACTTTTGAAGCGGTACAGGAAGAAGTACAGGCTCCCGCTCCGGTGGCGGCTGCTGCGCCCACCGCGTCCGGTAGTGCCGACAAGGGCAAGGGGCAGGCCATTCAAGGTGGTTTTGATGCCCGTTTCCCGGCCGATCAGGTTTGGGCTTTCATGAAGGATTTGCCCAAAGTGGCGGGCTGTCTGCCCGGCGCGATTATCGAGTCTCAGGAAGGGGCCACGGTACAGGGCAAGATTGCCATCAAGTTTGGCCCTATGTCGGCTGCCTTCAAAGGTAATGCCACGCTGGAAGAGGACAACGAACGCCGTGCCGCCGTGCTGCGTGGCGAGGGTGTGGACTCCTTGAGCCAATCGCGTGCGCGTGGCGACGTCAGCTTTCAGGTCAATCCGGATGGCGAAGCGCGCAGCCGCGTGGAAGTGGAACTGGTGTATTCGCTGCAAGGGCCACTGGCGCAGTTTTCGCGCTCCGGGCTGGTTCAGGATTTCGTGCGCCGCATGATTGCGGAGTTCGGCAAGAACGTGAACCTGCGCCTGGAAAAACCGCTGGCCGAAGGCGAAGAGCCGGTGGTGGCCGAATTCAATCCGGTCAAGATGTTTTGCAGCATTTTGTGGGACCGCTTCAAGGGACTTTTCCGGCGCTCATAAGCGCATAGACGACGCAAGACGATAAATATAACGGGGGTAAGGAGATGACGGAGCGTAAAGCTTTGGGAGGACGTGTGCGCCTCGCAATCGGGGCCACCTTCTTGTTGAGCACCTGGGGGGCGGTAGCAGAGCCCTTGAATGTAAAGCTGGACTGGACCCCTTGGGCCGTCCATGCACCGTTTCATCTGGCCGTGGAAAAGGGCTGGTTCAAGCAGGCTGGCCTGGATGTACGGCTGGAAGATGGCAACGGTTCTGTCACGGCGGTGCAGATCGTAGGCGGCAGCGACCGCTTCGATGTGGGACAGGCGGCACTGGCTTCCATGGTGATTGCACGCAGCAAGGGCTTGCCAGTCAAAGGGCTGGCCACCTTTGCCACGTCCAGCGATATTGGCGTGCTGGTGCCCAAGGATTCGGGCATTAGTGGCCCGGAGGGCTTGAAGGGACGCAAGATCGCCTATACCGCCGGTTCTCTGGAAGCGCCTTTTGTCGATGCGTTTCTGGCGGCGGGCGGATTGCGCCGCAGCGATGTGGATCTGCTGAGCGTGGATGCCGCAGGCAAGGCCGCCACCTACGCGGTGGGCCGGGCGGATGCCGTGATCTCGACCATTCCTTTTGTACTGGCTTCGGTGTCGCGTCAGCGCGCTTCCACTGCGATTCCTTTCGCTCAGCATGGTCTGGATATGGTCAGCTTTGGTCTGTTCACCAGCGAAGCCAAACTGGCCAGCCGAAGCCAGGAATTGACGACGTTTTCCAATGTGGTGGCCAAGTCCTGGAACTACATTTACAACGGCCACGAGCAAGAGGCGGTGGATGCGATTGTGGCGCAACGCCCCAATGCACGTCTGGACAAAGTCATTTTGCTGGACCAGCTGAACATTCTTAAAAACTACTTCGGCCCGGCTGTCGAGCAAGGCAGCATTGGCGTGAACCAGCCTGCGGATTGGGACAAGACCATTGCCACGCTGGAACGGGTAGAGCTGATCCCGGCTGGACAGAAAACCACGGACTACTACCAGTCTGATGTTGTTACTCCGCAATCCCTGAGCAGTCTGGAGCTGAAGTAATGGCGGCGCGGGTTCTTTCTCAAGATGTGCGCAAGCGCTTTGAGGGTGCGCGCGATGTGCTGGCGCTCGATGGCATCAATGTCGATATTCAACCCGGCCAGTTCATCAGCATCCTGGGCCCCAGCGGCTGCGGGAAAAGCACTTTCCTGCGTTGCGTGGCCGGACTGGAAAACATCAGCAGCGGCTCCTTGACGGTAGATCAGCAACCCGTCAGCGGACCTCCCGATCAGGTAGGTATGGTGTTCCAGCGCGATGCCTTGCTGGAGTGGCGCACCATACGCGACAACATTCTTTTGCCTTTGGAGTTTGCCGGCAAGCGCACGGCCGATTATCTGGACAAGGTGGACCAGTTGCTGGCCTTGACCGGCCTGTCCCAGTTTGCCGACAGCTATCCACGCCAGTTGTCCGGCGGCATGCGACAGCGGGCGTCCATCTGCCGTGCCCTGGTGGATGATCCGCGCCTGTTGCTGATGGATGAGCCTTTCGGTGCGCTGGATGCGCTGACACGCGACAACATGAACGCCGAGTTGCAACGCATCTGGATGAAAACGGGGAACACCACCTTGTTTGTGACGCACGGCATTGCCGAAGCCGTTTTCCTGGGCGATACCGTGCTGGTGTTCTCGTCTCGTCCGGGCCGCATTCTGGAGCAGGTCAAGATCGACTTTCCCCGTCCGCGCCCGCTGTCCTTGCGCGAGACCCCGGAGTTCGGTCGGCATGTGGCGCATATCCGTCAATTGTTTGGTATTGCCGATGGCGCGGGAGACAGCCATGAATAAAGCCTTGCGTTCCATGCCCAGCTGGTTGGCGGGCGTGGTCTCTACCGTCGTGGTGCTGTTGGCATGGGAATTAATTTGTTGGTTGGGTCAGGTGCGGGAAGTGATTTTGCCGCGCCCCTCGCTGATTCTGGAGGATTTGTATGGCGAACTGGGTTGGTACATGGGCCAAGCGTTATACACGCTCGGCATCACGCTGGCTGGATTTGTATTGGCCGCCGTAGGCGGCGTGCTGATCGCCGTCGCATTGGTGGGTTCACCGCTCTTCGAGCGTTTTTGTTATCCCCTGATTGTGGGGTTCAACAGCATTCCCAAAGTGGCTCTGGCACCACTGTTCGTGGTCTGGATGGGTACCGGCTACGAGCCCAAGGTGGCCATTGCTTTTCTGATTGCCGTCTTTGCCGTGATTGTGGATACGGTACAAGGCTTGCGCTCGGTCTCGCCCGACATTCTGGACCTGGGCCGGGTCCTGAAAGGCGGGCCGGTTGCCTTGTTTTTCAAAGTGCGCTTGCCCTCTGCGCTGCCCTCGATCATGGCGGGCCTGAAAGTGGCCCTGTCCCTGGCTTTGGTGGGGGCCATTGTGGGCGAGTTTGTGTCCTCCCAGCGCGGGCTGGGCTTTGTGATCATGAGCGCCCAAGGGGTGTTCGACACGGTGCGCGTGTTCTCCGCCCTGTTCATTCTGGCCGTCATGGGGCTGGTGTTGTATTTCCTGCTGGATGCAGTTGAAAAGCGCGCCACCCGTTTTCGGTCTCATTAGATTTCCACTAACTTCAACGCAGAAAATCTGGGGGATTGATGCAATCTTTACTCAAACTATCAAAGGCGATTGACAGCCTGAATCAGTTATGTGGCCGGGTGGTCATGTGGGTGGTTCTGCTGGTTGTCGTAATCAGTTCCTATAACGCCATCGCGCGCAAGTTCTTCGATTCCAGCTCCAATGCCTGGCTGGAGGTGCAGTGGTATTTGTTTGGTGCCTTGTTCCTGCTGACGGGCGGCTACACCTTCTTGCGCAATGAGCATGTGCGTGTGGACGTATTGGCCTCGCGCCTGTCCGAGCGCAAGCAAATTGTGATCGAAGCCGCGTGTGTGGTGCTGTTCATGTTGCCGGCCTGTGTTGCCATCATGGCCTTGTCCTGGCCGGTGTTCATGGACTCCTACCTGACCCAGGAAGTGTCATCTAATTCCGGTGGCCTGATTCGCTGGCCTGCCAAATTGATTATCCCGATTGGTTTTGCCCTGATTTCCCTGCAGGGAATTTCGCACCTGATCAAGTGCATCGGTTTCCTGCGTGGCGCTTGCCCCAACCCCAACAAGAAGTTGCAGGACAAAACGCCCGAAGAATTGCTGGCCGAAGAAATTGCACGGCAAGCCGAGGCCAAGTTAGCGCATCAACACAAAGGCTGAACCAGATCATGATGGATTTATTTGTCGCCAATATGGCGCCAGTGATGTTTGCATCACTGATTGTTTTCTTGCTGCTGGGCTTTCCGGTTGCCTTTGCGCTGGCCGCCAACGGTATGGTGTTCGGTCTGATTGGTGTGGAAATGGGCCTGTTCAACTGGTCTCTGTTCCAGGCGTTGCCGCTGCGTGTATTTGGGATCATGGCCAACGATACCTTGCTGGCGATTCCCTTCTTTACCTTCATGGGGCTGATTCTGGAGCGGTCGGGCATGGCAGAAGACCTGCTCGATACGATTGGTCAGTTGTTTGGCTCCATGCCCGGCGGCCTGGCCATTGCCGTGGTGTTTGTGGGAGCCATGCTGGCAGCCACCACGGGTGTGGTGTCGGCCTCGGTGATTTCCATGGGCCTGATCTCCTTGCCCATCATGCTGCGCTATGGCTACAGCCGTCGACTGGCAACGGGTGTGATCGCCGCTTCGGGCACCTTGTCGCAAATTATTCCGCCATCTCTGGTGCTGATCGTACTGGCTGACCAGCTCGGTCGTTCGGTAGGCGATATGTACCGTGGCGCCATGGTGCCCGGTCTGGTGCTGACAGGCTCTTATCTGCTCTACATCCTGATTCTGGCCGTACTGCGTCCCAAGGATGTGCCCCCCATTCCGGTTGAGCATCGCACTTACGCGGAGGCCAATGGCCGCTCGGGTTCACGTTCCTTGTGCGTGTTGCTGCTGATCTCGCTGGTGGCCGGCTATGTATTGGACGAGTTTTGGGTTGATCCCAACGGTCCGGTAGACGAGAAGGTCATTATTTGTATCTTGCTGGTTGGTGGTGTGGCTTTCGTGCTGGCCCTGATCAACAAATGGCTGAAGCTGGGCTTGCTGTCGGTTCTGGCCGAACGCGTGGTGTTCGTCATGATTCCGCCCTTGGGCCTGATTTTCCTGGTGTTGGGGACGATCTTTCTGGGTATTGCGACACCGACCGAAGGCGGGGCCATGGGCGCCGTGGGCGCAATTCTGATGGCAGTCAGCCGTCGCCGCCTGAGCATCGACCTGCTCAAGCAAGCCATGGATACCACTGCCAAGCTGTCCTGCTTTGTGATGTTCATTCTGATCGGTTCCACCATCTTCTCGCTGACCTTCCGTGGCGTGGATGGCGACCTGTGGGTGGAGCACCTGCTGATTGACCTGCCTGGCGGCGAATATGGCTTCCTGATTCTGGTCAGTGTGCTGGTGTTTGTACTGGCCTTTTTCCTGGATTTCTTCGAGCTGGCGTTCATCATCGTGCCTTTGCTGGGGCCGGTGGCTGACAAGATGGGCATCGATTTAATCTGGTTTGGCGTGCTCTTAGCCGTTAATATGCAAACATCCTTTATGCATCCACCATTTGGCTTCTCACTATTTTATTTGCGCTCGGTGGCGCCCAAGGATGATTACATCGACAAAGTGACCAAGAAGAAGATCCCGGGTGTGGCTACAGGCGACATTTACTGGGGCTCCGTACCCTTTATCTGTATCCAGATTGTCATGATTGCCGTGGTGCTGCTGTTCCCAGGCATGGTGACGCACTACAAGGGGACGGGGGCGAAAGTTGATCCCAGTACGGTCACGATCGAAATGCAGGATGAATACGGTGCTGACTTGAATCCGTTTGATGATTCGGGTGATGGCGGCGGGATGCCGGTATTCAAGTAAACACAGGAAAGACAGGAGACAGAGATGGAGAGCCTGGATGTCAGGGTATTGCGCCAGCTGCAAGAGTGGCGCGCACAAGGACGTGACGCCATTCTGGTCACGGTTGTGCAGACCTGGGGTTCGTCCCCGCGTCCAGAGGGCTCCATCATGGCTCTGGAAAAGGGCGGGGCAGTGGTCGGGTCGGTCTCGGGCGGTTGTATCGAGGACGATCTGATCCGTGCCTATCACGACCCCGAAGGGGCGGATAAGCGCCTGCATGGCGATGGCCGTCCCCAGTTGTTGACGTATGGCATCAGCGCGGATGAGGCGCATCGCTTTGGCCTGCCTTGTGGTGGCACGATCCGTTTGCTGGTGGAGTTCAACCCCTGCCCGCAAGCCTTGTCAGACGTGTTGGGCCTGCTGGAACAGCGTCGTCTGGTGCAACGACACGTGGATCTGCAAACCGGCCGTGCCTGGAGCAGCGCCACCCGCGTTCCGGCTGCCTTGCATTTAAGCCAGGACTGCCTGTCGGTCACTTTTGGCCCGTCTTATCGGCTCTTGCTGATCGGGGGCGGGCAACTGTCCGAGTACGTGGCGACCATTGCCTTGTTCAATGGCTTTGATGTGACAGTCTGCGATCCGCGCAGCGAGCATATTCAGGGCTGGAGCGTGGCGGGTGCACGTGTGGTCAGCGGCATGCCGGACGATGAAGTCATTGCCTGCGTACCGGATCGCCGTACGGCCATTGTGGCTCTGACGCACGACCCCAAGCTGGACGATATGGCCTTGCTGGAGGCGCTCAAGAGCAGTGCCTTTTATGTGGGGGCGATTGGTTCGCGACGTAATAATCAGAGCCGTCGTGAACGCCTGGCCGAATACTTTGACCTGACGGCCGAAGAAATTGACAAGCTCAAAGGTCCGATTGGCTTGTATATAGGCAGCAAGACCCCGGCAGAGATTGCTGTCAGTATCATGGCCGAGATCATTGCGATCAAGAACGGTGTGGATGTGCCGCGTGAGCTGTCCGTTGGCTCTGTCAAGGATAGACAAGAACAGCAGTCGGCCTAGAGGGTGGCTGCTGCGACAGTTCTGCATTCAGACAATTCGCACTAAGATAAGAGAACGGGCGGCGACCCGTTCTTTTTTTGTCTCCGGGCCGCCCAGGACCTGACGCTTGCTGCTCTCAGCAGGCCGCCAGCGGGTGACAAGCCCGTGCAGCACAGGGACATTTTGATTTCTGCCTTCGTGAGCCTGTCATGCCCTTTGTGTCTCAATATGGTTTTTTTCCCCTGAGTGCCGCCCCTGGAAAACAGGCCCTGTACAGCCCGGCACAGTGCGCCAGCATGGATGCGGCGGCTCCGGGTTTCGGGGTGTCTATCGAGCAATTGATGCAGGCCGCTGCCCGTGCAGTGGCGCGTGCGGTGCAGCGACACTGGCCGCAAGGGGCCGTGCTGTTCTTGTGTGGGCCGGGCAATAACGGTGGCGATGCCTTGGTGGCGGCGCAGATTCTGCGTGAGCAGGGGCGGGTGGTGTCCGTGTTCAGTCTGGTGGACCCGTCCCAGCGACAAGGAACGGCTGCCTGGGCTCAAACACAATGGCAGGGGCGCTGGGAAAGCCAATGCCCGGACTTTCGACGTTTTTCCGTGGTGGTGGATGGCTTGCTGGGTGCAGGCCTGGATCGTGATGTAGAGGGCGAGACAGCTGCCTTGATTCAGGCTTTGGCAGCTTCCAAGGTTCCTGTATGTGCCATTGACGTGCCATCGGGTCTGGATGGGGCCAGCGGGCAGGTGCGCGGTGTGGTCGCCCCTGCCACGGTGACAGTCAGTTTTGTGCGCTACAAGCCGGGCCATGTGCTGTATCCGGGCCGTGCCTTGTGCGGCAAGCTTGAGCTGGCCGAAATCGGTATGCCAGCGCCGGCCTTGCAAGAGGCCAATACCTGGTTGAATGAACCTGCCTTGTGGCAGGCTCATCTGCCGCAGTTGGGCGCCCAGAGCCATAAATACACGCGTGGGCATGCTTTGGTGGTTGGGGGCGAACGGATGACCGGAGCCAGCCGTCTGGCGGCTCGTGCAGCACAACGCGCAGGAGCCGGACTGGTCAGCATGGCTGTGCCGCCCTCGGTCTGGTCGGTGTACGCCGGTGCACTGGACAGCATCATGGTGGCCCCCTTGGATGACACTTTGACCACGGACGAGCGCATTCGCGCCTGGCTGGTGGGGCCGGGTGCGGGACTGGGTGAGCAAACCCGTCGCCTGACTTTGGCTTTGCTGGCAACGGGGCGACCTTGTGTTCTGGATGCGGACGCCATCAGCAGCTTTGCAGCACAGCCCCAGGAGTTATGGGATGCCTTACATGAGCAGTGCGTGTTGACCCCTCACGCGGGCGAGTTTGCCCGCGTTTTTGAGGAAGCGCCGGATCGTCTGGAGGCAGCGCGACTGGCTGCTACGCAATGTGGTGCCGTGCTGGTGTTGAAGGGAGCAGATACTGTTATTGCCGCGCCCGATGGGCGGGCCTTGATCAATGCCTGCGCACCGCCGTGGTTGGCCACCGGGGGCAGCGGGGATGTGTTGGCGGGTCTGGTCTGCGGCTTGCTGACCCAAGGCATGCCTGCCTTTGAAGCGGCGGGGGCGGCTGTCTGGCTGCATTCACAGGCCGCCCTGGAGTTTGGTCCCGGATTGATCCCGGAGGATTTGATAGAGGTGCTGCCCCGTGTTTGGCAGCGCCTTCTGTCCAGGGCCTGACACTTACTTGCGTGGGGCGCGCTGGTAAGCCAGCGCCACAATCCCGCTAAGCACTACCGCTCCACCCAGCAATTGGGTGGAGTTCAAGGTCTGTTTCAGAATCAGCCAGCCCAGAATCAGCGAGGCCACCGGCTCCATGTTCATGAAGGGCGCATTGCGTGTCATGTCCAGGCGGGGAGCCAGCACAAACAGGGTCACGAAGCCCGTGGTGTACAGCGCACAGACCAGTGAAAGGGCAATCCAGCCTGTGGCATCGTGGGGCAGGGAAGAGCCGCCGGGCAGCAGTCCCAAGGGGCTAAGCGCAATTAGGCAGACCAGGGTTTGGCTGATGGTACAGAAGCTGCGTACCAGGCCGGGCAGTGGCGCCAGTTTATTTTCTGTAATCCACAGCCCAATCGCAAAGGCCAGAGCGGTCAGCAGGCTGCACACTACGCCCAGCACCCATTGCCCATCCAGCGTTGCGCCCTGGATCAGACTGGGGGCGTCCAGCGCCAGCAAGAGGCCGACCAGAATCGCCACCATGATGATGGAGGTCTTGCGCGTGGGTTTGTGCCCGCCCAGTATCCAGGTCAGCAGGGCCAGCAGAATCGGGTACATATTGGCCACCAGCAAGGCCAGGGCGACAGGGATGCGGGCGATGGAGGAGTAAATCAGCATGCATTGCATGGTGATCAGCCCGCCCAGCATCAACTGCCAGCCCAGGTACTGACGGGGCACGTACAGGGCTTGCTTGCGCCAGATCAGCAGCATGCTCAAGGCCAGCGTGGCGGCGGCCGAGCGGAAAATAACCGAGATGATCAGCCCGGTGCCATGGTCCAGTGCCACTTTGGCCGCAATGTGGTTGGCGGCAAAAGAGCTGCCCAGCATCAACAGTAAAATAATGGCAAGGTGGCGGGGCAGTAAGGCAGAGGACGTGGCGGGGGGCATGCTACTTGTTTCAGGTTTAAAGTATGGGTGGTTGCTTTATTGTTGTCCGCCCTGTCACTTGCTGCAAGTGTTGATTGCAAATCGAGGTCCATATCCCTAGGGTTGGCGGTGCTACTATGTGGAGCGATGTCCATGACCACAGAGATGACTCCATGAAAATCGATCCCGCCAAGAAGCCGACGATACCCCGTTCCACGGGGCAAGCGCCGTCCTTCTTCTGGCGCAGCTTAATTGCGGGTGGAGCCTTGCTGGCCGGCCTGACAGGCTGTGCCCTGCCGTCGCTGGACGGACGTAGCCACAGCGAGGCCTTGCCCCTGGAGCAGGCCCGGGACACCATGATTGGCCAGGCAGTGGCTCCCATGGTTCAGCAGCATCCTGGCTTGTCGGGCATTTATCCCTTGTTCGATCCGCACGACGCGTATGCCGCCCGTGCCCTGCTGGCCTTTGCGGCCCAGAAAACGCTGGATGTGCAGTATTACATCTGGCGGGGCGACACCACCGGCACCCTGATGCTGGGTACCTTGCTGCAAGCGGCAGAACGTGGCGTGCGCGTGCGCTTGCTGATTGACGACAATGGCATCACGGGTCTGGATGCTACCTTGTCTGCCTTGGACGCTCACCCCAATATCGAGGTGCGGCTGTTCAATCCCTTTGTATTGCGCTGGCCTAAACCTTTGGGTTTCCTGACGGACTTCTCCCGCCTGAACCGGCGCATGCACAACAAGTCTTTCACCGTGGATAACCAGGTCACCATTATTGGCGGACGCAATGTAGGGGATGAGTACTTCGGTGCGACCCAGGACGTCTTGTTTGCGGACCTGGACGTCATGGCAATTGGTGCCGTGGTGCAAGATGTCTCCCATGATTTTGACCGCTACTGGGCCAGCCAATCCGCCTATCCGGTAGACAGCCTGATCAAGCCGGGCGGTCCGGAAGCGTTGGTGAAGTTTCAGGCGAAGTTGCAAGAGGCCGAAGCCCAGCCACGTGCCAAGGATTATCAGCAGGTGCTGCGTGAATCGGATCTGGTCAGCCATTTGGTGCGTGGCGAGCTGGATTTCCAGTGGGCCCGTACCACCATGATCAGTGACGACCCGGCCAAGGCTTTGGGCCCGGTCAATCCAGAGCAGTTGATGGTCTGGCAAATGGACCATGTGCTGGGCAAACCCACCAGTCAGGTGGACCTGGTGTCCTCTTATTTTGTGCCCACCGCTGCTGGCGTACGCGCTTTTGAAGCGATGATGCAACGGCCTGGCATGAAGGTGCGCATTCTGACCAATTCCCTGGCTGCCACGGACGTAACCGCTGTGCATGCCGGCTATGCGAAACGACGCAAAGCCTTGCTGGAAGCTGGCGTGCAGCTGCTGGAGCTGCGGCCCACCATGGACAAGCCTACGCGCCACGGTTCGGGGCCTTTTGGCAGTTCGGGCTCGGCCCTGCACGCCAAGACCTTTGCCGTGGATGGCAAACGCCTGTTTGTGGGCTCTTTCAACTTCGATCCGCGCTCGGTCAATTTGAATACGGAACTGGGCTTTATTATTGAAAGCCCGGAAATGGCACAAGCCTTGTCCAAGAGTTTCGACGAAGTCCTGCCTTACCGCAGCTATCGTGTCGAACTGGATGAGAATGGCGACCTGGTATGGATTCAGCTGAACGAAGACGGCACCGAGCGCTTTTTCACGTCCGAGCCCAATGCCAGCATCTGGCGCAGGGCCGGAGTCGGTGTGCTGTCTATCTTGCCTATCGAGTGGCTGCTTTAAAGCACACCCGGCTCCCTGCTAGGGATGTGAAATGCCCCCAAGGATGATGTTTGCATTCTTGGGGGCATGTTCATCTGGCCGCGTTTTTCCGCTGGCTAGACCTTGAGCTTTTGCACGGCCTGCCGGCGTGTCTGAATCCAGTCTGCATAGCGATGCAGGCCGTACTTTTCCATGTGCTGCTCGGCCAGGTTCCATTCCTGCAAGGCCTGGGCATTTTCACCCAGCGCCATCCAGGCATCGCCGCGTACACAGTGCAGCTCTGTGCGCAGGCTGTCCGTGTCGTAGCGCAGGCCTTGAGCGGCGGCCTTGTCCAGCCAGGGCATGGCTTCATTGCTGCGCCCCAGACGTATCATGGCGCGGGCGATCCGGCTCATCAGGCCATCCGCGCTAATCGGCAATCCGTACTGGGCAGTCTGTACGCAATCGAGCAGGGATTGCAAGCTGGCTTCGCGACCTTGCAGCATCACTTGGCAGTAGTGCAGGTAAGAGCGGCTAAGTGCAGACCAGGGCTCGGGGTTATGCGACTTTTGCAGCTCCTGCAAGGACAGTTCGGCCACCTGCTGACAGTCTTCCAGTTGCTCCATCAGGTAGTAGGCCTGCATGACGAACAAATGGGTAATGGCGCGCAGGGAGAAAGCGGTATCCCTGCGCAGGCTTTGCAGGGCCAGACGCGTGTGCTGCTGAGCGGCGTCCATATCGCCCTTCAATGCCAGGGCGACACTCAAGGTTCCAAAGGTAATGGACTGGGGGAAATGCTCGGCAATGGCCTGCCGGCTGTTCTGCTCTTTCAGGTCATCAAAGACCGCCAGGCTCAGGTTCAGCGTCTGGATGGCATTGCCGACATTGCCTTTCCATAGTTCGTGCTGGCCTATGGCATACAAGGCCCAGCTGCGGTTCTGGTCGTGGCTGGTTTCATTGGCCAGGGCCAGCAGCTGACGTGCTTTTTGCAAGGCCTGCTCGAAGTTGCCCTGGGCCTGGAAAGCCGTCCAGGCCGTCCACAAGCTGATCATGACCTGATCCGAGTCATGCTCGTCATGCAGCCCATGTCCCAGTTCGTAGGCCATGGCGGTAGAGGCAGAGGCCGGACCGTACAGGGAGGACTCGATCGCGCCTTGCAGCATGCGGCATTCAAACTGCAGGGTTTGACGTACTTGCAGGTCTTCGATCAAGTCGCTGCGGTTCAGGGAGCGTTGCAGATACTGGCTGGCCTGACGCAGATTATCTTGCGCCAAGGCTTCACGGGCGGCGCGCTGCCACCAGAAGGCGGCCTCTGCGCTTTCGGCCTCGCACAAGTGCAGGGCAACCTGTTCGGGCGCATGACGACGGCGGATACCGTGCTGGGCAATGGCGTAGTGAGCCTGGCGCAGCTCCTCCTGCATGGCCACGCGCTCCAGTGCTTGGGAGATCAAGGGCAGGCAGGACACATGCTTGTCATGCACATCAATCAAATCCAGCGTAGCCAGCGTATCCAGTCCGCCGCTCAAGGCGGTGTTATCCAGACGCAGCATCAGGGCCAGTTCGTCAATGGCAATGGGCTCATCCTGCAAGGCGATGCTGGTCAGGATGTGGCGTGTTGCGGGCAAGAGGCTGTGATACTGAGTGCAGATCAGGTCGGTCAGACACAAGGCGTCATGGCATTCGCTATTGAGCTCGTGACCGCGCAGCAGCTCATTGGCATGGCCGGGGTTACCTGCACTTAACTTGACCAGGCGGCTGCGTTTGTCGCGCGCCAGACGCTGACCCCGTTGGCTGCTTAGCAGACTGTTGATGCTGGAGCGATCCAGTGTGCGCAAGCTCAGATGCTCGGCACGCTCCAGGCCATGACCAGGCTTGCGGCTGGTGGTCAGCAGCAAGGTTGGGTGGCGAGGGGCGGTATGCGCCAGCAAGCGGATCAGACGTTGCGTAGGCGGGTCGGCCCACTGCACATTTTCAATAATCAGCAAACGGCGGCGCGGGGAATTGCCAGGGCCACTAAGCAGATTGAACAGAAGGTCCATATGCGCCGTGGATGGCTCGTTCAGATCCTGCTCGTCAGGGCCGCTGTTTAGCCACTGATGCAAGGACTGGGCCTGTTTGGGGCTGATTTCCAGTGCCTCTTGCAAGGTCTGAACAGAGAACGGGTCGCGTTGCTTACTGTTTTGCGCGGTGATGTAGTTGGCGATTTGCTCGTGCAGCCAGAGGCGGATCGGGTGCCAGGCCACGCGTCGCTTGTCCTCGCGACAATGCAGCACAATGCAGTGATGGGCAGTTTTTTGAACATAGTCCGCCAAAGACTGCACCAGCAGGCTTTTGCCAATATGTGCGCGCCCATGAATGGCAATGTGGTGCAAGGCCCGATTCGAGCCTATATGCGACCAGGCCTGCACCAGGTGATCAAACTCTTGCGAGCGACCATAAACGCGGCTGGTCAACCGGGCATGTTCTGTTTCGGAGGGACTCAGGTTCAGCCACAGGGCCTCGTTCTGGCGGCCCACAGGCCCTTGAATATCCTTGGTGTCCAGACGCAGAGCGGCTTGCACGCTGATGCGCGGCGCGCCGGGGGCGGCCTCCCAGCTCAAGGGCAAGACCACTTGTGCCAACTGGCCCCATGGGTCCGGGTAGGCGCTTTGATCGTCCATGGCCAGATCAGCATGCAGGGCGATGCTCAGCTTGATGTGCTCGTCCATGCGCAAGGTCGCAGCCACGCGCGCCAAAGCGGCCGCCTGGTTAACGGGCGCTTCCAGCAGTTCGGGATAACCAAAATAGGCAATCAGTTGACTGGGGCCAGCTTCACAGGGCCAGCCGCCATGCTGTTCGATCAAGTGCTGCAAAGTCTTGCGGCTGTGCTCCAGCAGTTGCCCGCCTTTTTCGCGGGCGTGGCGGTGGCTGGGCTCAAAGCGCAGGCAAAAACCCACTGCCGCCAAGGGACGCAGGCGCAGGGAGACGGTTGTGGGCATGGATTTGGCGGGGCTGACCGAGCGCGCCGGCAAATCCACCAGGTTGCGCGTCTGCGCGCTGGGCTCGCAACCGAGACGATCGGCCAGCAGGACGGAACATTGCTCGTAGGCGTGCAGGGCGGCTTCGTGCTGGCCTTCCTGTTTCAGCCGACGAATCAGCTCCTGGTGCAGTTTTTCTTCTTCGGGCCAGATCACAAGCCAGCGTTTAAGGTAACTGATTGCTTGTGGCGCAGGCAGGGCGCTCAGGCCGGACTGAATATAACGGTCACGACATTGCGACAGAGTTTGTCGAATGTTTTGCTGCGTATCTTGCAACCAGTCTTGCAACTGCTCGCCATGATGCAGTTTCACCTGCCCCAGCAAGGGGCCCTGATACAGATTCAGACGCTCCAGATCGCTAAGGGACGGCTGGCTGGGGTGCTGCAGCAGGCTGAGCACGTCCACTTGGGTATGGCTGGGATCCAGTGCCAGGGCGTCATTGGTAATGTGCAGGGCCTGATCGCAGCCTTCAAAGGCACGGCGCAAGGCATGCAGCGCGTGGCGCAAACGAGCGCGGCCCACGCTGATCGGATCTTCATGCCAGATCGTTTCCGCCAGACGGCTGCGACTGATGGGTTTACCCTGCGCCAAAGCCAACATGGACAATAAAATACGCGCTTTATCGTAATTGATGATTTGTGCGCGGCATTGTCCTTGAACCAGCAGTCGGTAGGTACCGAGCAGGTAAATTTGGGCCAAGTGCGAGGCAGAGGAAGGTAAAACATCCATGGGCTCGGGCTCGTATCAAGAGTTAAGCAATGATTGGGATAATGTATCCGATCCGTTTAATTTTCGTTTACCAACTTTTGCAAAAATAAACGCCTTGCTTGTTCAAGATTAAACCTTTTTGGGATATCTCCGGCTTATCGCATCGCAGGCTATGATGTGAACTTGTCACTTTCCTGTGCTTGGTTGCCTTTTCGTATGGTTGATCCCACACGTTCTTCGCTGCGCAAACAGTCCAAATTGCCTCTGTCGCTCAAGGTGAAATATACCTTGCGAGCGCGCCTGGAGCGTGGTGAATGGCCGGTGGGGACGCGTATCCCCACGCTGGAAGAGCTGATGCAGGAATACGGGGTTTCGCGTGCCACTGTGCGTGCGGCTCTGGACGAGCTGGAGCATGAAGGTCTGATCGAGCGTACGCGTGGCAAAGGCACTTTTGTGATTGGCGACGTGGCACAGGATCATTGGCTGATGTTGCCCACCAATTGGGATGCCTTGATCGAGCACTTGACGCGTCTGGATTCGGTCATGGTGGAGCTGGGCAGTGGTGCGGGAGCCTTGCCCATTGAAATTACCGGCCAGTCCTTGCCGGATGAGTACTGGTGGACCAATCGCATCAATTACGCCGATGGCGTGGCTTATAGCCTGAATACGGTGTATGTCCTGCAAGCTTTGGCCCAGACCTTGCAGCCTGAATTAAGTCAGGAGCCTGTGCTGCTGGTGCTCAATCGTCTGGCTCGCGAGCAGATTCATACGGTTCGTCAAACCCTGACGGTGCGGGTAGCTGATGCGGACCTGGCGCGTCATTTGAGCATGGATATAGGCATGCCTGTCGTGCGGGTGATTCGCCTGATCATGAACCGTGCGAATCAACTGGTTTATGCGGCGCAGGTCTTTTATCCTGCCAAATACCTCAGCATTCAGACTGAGCTGACACCTGGTTTCTAAGCCTGTCATCCCAGGCGCGATGCGCCTTTGCGACACTCCTAGGTAAAAACACCAAGTTATTCCGCTGGATAGCGAGGTGTACACTTTTTCCATAAAGTCCTAAAAATAGAACTTTATGACTTTATGGAAAAGGCACTGTTTTGGTGCCGGAAGTTTTTATCTGTTTGGAGGAGTTTTACGTGAAGATAACCATGCTTGGTACCGGCGCTGCGCTGCCAGATCCCGACCGTGCTCAGTCGTCCATTTTGGTGACGCTGGAGAACGGCAAGAATTACCTGTTTGATTGCGGCGAAGGGTCCACGCGTCAGATGGTGAAGGCCAATATCAATCCGGCTGATGTGCCCTGGGTGTTTTTAAGCCATCTGCACTATGACCACGTTTGCGGCCTGCCGTTTTTCGTGCTCTCCAGCTGGGTTTTTAATCGTGAAGGCAAGCTGAAGGTTTTTGGTCCTAAAGGCACGCAGGATTTTGTGGATCATTCCTTCGAGAACGGTGCTTTCCGTGTGGATATTCAGGCCCGTGCGGCCTATCCGGCTCGTCAGAAAAACATTGAAGCCGTACGTCCCGAGGTTTTCGAGGTGGAACCCGGCCTGATGTACGAGGACGAGGACGTCAAGATCTACATTGATGTGGTGGATCACATTCCTACCGAAATTACGGATTGCTTTGGTATCCGCATGGAGGCAGAAGGCAAGGTGGTGGCGTTCAGTGGTGACACGGCTCCTTGCGAGTCCATGATACGTCTGGCGCAGGATGCCGATTTGCTGATACACGAGTGCACGTTCCCGGAGTCTTTCCTGAAGCATCGTGCGGAATCCGGGGTAGGAACTTTTGCACATACCAGCCCTTTGCAGTTGGGTGAGATTGCTCGCAAAGCCAATGTGAAGAGTTTAGTGGCGACCCATTTTGGGCATTACGATTCCACCAGTCCGGTGATTAAACGTGCGGCGGGTAATCATCTGCCGGTCGATTTGATGGGGCCGGAGCGCCTGGACGAAGTGGCTCGGGATATTCGCAAAAGCTACAAAGGCGATTTGCGTTTGGCAACGGATTTGATGCGCATAGACCTGTAAAAGGCGCGCGGGGGAGACAAGATGCTGGCAATTAAAAAGACGATGGTGGGCCTTGTAGCTGCGCTTGGCCTGGGGGCAGTGGGACCGGTCTGGGCGGATTATCCCGATCATCCTGTGCGAGTGGTGATTCCTTACCCTCCGGGAGCGGCGGGTGACATTATTTTCCGTATCTTGCAGCCCGAGCTGTCTCGGGAACTGGGGCAAACGGTGATTACGGATTACAAGACCGGCGCGGGCGGCAATATCGGCACGCAGATGGTGGCGCGCTCCAAGCCGGATGGCTATACCTTGCTGTTTTCAGCCACCAATAATTTTGTGATCAATCAGTTCTTGTACAAGAACATGGGCTATGACCCATTCAAGGATTTGCATGTGATCAACAAGGTGGCGGATGCGGCGGCGTTTGTTTATGTGAATGGGGAGTTGCCGGTCAAGAATATGGCTGAATTCCGGGATTACGTGCAGCAGCGCAAAGGGCAAGTGAATTACGGGACGCCGGGGGCAGGCACCACGCCGGAGCTGTCGGCCTGGAAATTGTCCGAGGCTCTGGAAGGCGACATGCTGGGTATTCATTACCGGGGCTCGGCACCGGGGATTCAGGCTTTGTTGAGCAATGAAGTGCAGATGTTTGTCAGCAGCTATGGCTTGGGGGCAGCTTTTTTGCCAGAGGGGCGTTTGAAGGCTTTGGCAGTGGCCTTGCCAGAGCGTTTCCCGGCTTTGCCTGATGTACCGACGATGGAGGAGCTGGGCTACAAGGATGTGGTGATCAGCAACTGGTGGGCCTTGGCGGTTCCTGCCGGTACAGATACGGAGATTGTGGCCAAGATTGAAGGTGCTTTGGAGAAGGTGCTGGCCGATCCCGAGATTCGCAAGAAGCTGCTGGATCAGGGGTATTTGCTGTCCAAGGTGTCGGCCGAGGAGTTCCGCAAGGGGCTGCCTGCAGAGGCGGATTACTGGCACGACATCGTGACTAAGGCTGGGATTAGTTTGGACTGATGTATTGCTGCCTGATCGGGGCTTGGTGTTTTTTGGAGCGCTGTGTGCGAGGGTTTATTTGAATTGGGAGGAGGTTGGTTCTGACAGGGGGAGGCTTTCTTCTGGACGTGCCGTTTGGGCTTTGTGTGAGAGCGGCGGATAGTTTTCTTGTGGGGCCCGGGGACGGCTTGTCTTGGCGGGGCC
>NZ_JAUZVM010000015.1:0-26954 GCF_031844565.1 Alcaligenes sp. AB3 | reverse complement strand
CGCCATCACGATCGACACCATTGCCGGTGACGACGTGATCAACAAGGCTGAGTCCGAGTCCGACGTGACCATTACGGGTACGGTTGGTAAGGACGTCAAGGCTGGCGACACCGTCACTGTGACCGTGAACGGCAAGGACTACACCACCACCGTTAATGCTGACGGCAAGACCTGGAACGTGGACGTTCCTGGTACCGAACTGGCTCTGGATAGCAACGTTCACGCCAAGGTGGAAACGGAAGACGCTGCCGGCAATACCGCTAGCGCTGAAGCTGACCGCGACTATGGTGTGCAGACCACGCTGCCTGAAGCCGAGATCACTCTGGATCCGATCGCCGGTGACGGTGTGCTGGATCACAACGAAGCTGGTGACGGCGAGGGCACGGTTGACGTGACCGGTACGGTTGGCAAGGATGTACAGCCTGGCGATACCGTGACTCTGACTATCGGTGGCAAGGAATACACCGGTACCGTTGGTAATGATCTGACCTTCAAGATCCCCGTACCTGTACAGGATCTGTTGAAGAACGATACGGTTGATGCCAAGGTAACGACGACAGATTCGGCTGGCAACAGCGCTTCTGCCAACGATTCCGGTCCATACACGCTGGATGTGGATCAGCTGATTATTGATGGTAACGGTGGTGGCAATCCAAATGGTGGCGTAGGCGACGACGTCATTATTGGTGACCGCGGTGGTGTGCAAGAAAACATCGTCCACGGCCAGAGCTACAACATTGCCATCCTGGTTGACCGCTCCAACAGCATGAAAGAGGCTTCTGGTACGGACAATATGAACCGTATGCAGTTGCTGAAGGCCGCGCTGACGACCTTGGCCGAAAGCTTGGCCAACCACGAAGGTGGCACGGTGAACTTGAGCATTATTGGCTTTGGTACACGGGCCGATACGCCTATGGTCTTCAAGGACCTGACTCATGCCGATTTGATCAATCTGCTCAATTCGATTGATACCTTGAATGGCTATAACTCCAGCTGGAACTCCCAGGTGGGCGGTACCAACTATGAGGCTGCCTTTAAAGCGGCTGAAGCATGGTTCAAGACTGGCGACGCACCTGCAGTCGACAAGTACGGCAACGCTTATGAAAACGTTACGTACTTCCTGACTGACGGTAATCCAACTCAGTACGGTACTGGCCAAGGTGCGGGTAGCGGTTACGACGCTACGGCTGATTCACGTGGTAAGGCAGCCTACGACAGCCTGGTTACCTCTTCGGGCAGCAAGGTTTACGCAGTGGGTATTGGTAATGACGTCAGCGTGGATGTTCTGCGCAAGTACGACAACACCGGCACTGAAGTAATTGATGTTGTGCGTGGTACCAAGGACGTGACTGACTTTGAAAACGGCCGTCATGACGGTTGGATGAAGGCCAACGGTGGTGGCACTGTCGGCGTCAACAACGACTGGTGGTACGGATCGCGTCTGGAAATCACGGATACCTATAGCAATAGGAACGATACATCCACGACAGTTCGTGGCCCCGGTATGGCAGTGGCCGCTGGCAGCTATGGCAAGCTTAGCTTTACCTATGCTGAAAGCGGTCGCAATAGCCAGGACGTGTTCAAGTGGCAACTGCAGAAGTACAACGAGAAAACAGGTAACTGGGAAGTTGTGCAGGAAGGTGGTCGTCCAGGTAGCTCCGGCACCATCACGACCAAGCCCGTGGGCGAAGGCCAATACCGCTTCGAGTTCCTGGTGGACGATCGTTCCAGCAGCAGTAACTACAAGGTCTACATTGATGACGTAACGCTGTTGTCCTCTGGCAATCCTCAAGATTGGACAGAGGTTAACAAGGTCGACATCGTCAACACCAAGGAAGACCTGGATGCAGCCTTGAAGGGCGGTTCGATAACGAACGATCCCGCCCCTGTTGGTAATGATCACATCATTGGTGGTGACGGCAACGACATCATCTTTGGTGACACGATCAACACCGACGGTTCGGTCTTGCCATGGCATGAAGTGGGTGGTCGTCCAGACAACCTGCCTGACGGCTCCGGTCTGAAGGCGCTGGAAGTGTTCTTGCAGATGAAGAACGGCGGTACTCCAGCAACAGGTAATGATCTGTACGAGTACATCAAGGAAAACCACGCCGACTTCAATGTTGATGGCGACAAGCGTGGTGGCGATGACACCCTTGATGGTGGCAACGGTAACGACATCCTGTACGGTCAGGGCGGAAACGATACCCTGATCGGTGGTGCCGGCGACGACATCATGTTCGGTGGTGAGGGTGATGACACCTTTGTATGGAACAAGGGTGATGAAGGCACCACCATCAAACCTGCTGTGGATTACGTGATGGACTTTGGTGACGCGGGTACCGACACCTTGGATATTACTGATCTGCTGTCGGGCCATGACCTCAACAACGGTGACCTGAGCCAGTACCTGACAGTAAGCCGTTCGGATAGTGGCAAGATGGAAATCGGTATCAGCTCTCAAGGTAACGGCCAGATCGATCAGAAGATCATTCTGGACAACATCGACTTTGACGCGGAGAAGGCAGCTCAGATCGCCAACTCGCTGAAAGACGGTACTTTGAAGTCTTCTGATTTCTAAGCTGTTCACCGGATAGGCACTATCTGCGGGTAGTGCCCAAACCCCACAAGCCTTTTTGGTTTGTGGGGTTTTTTTATGTCTGCAGCTTGTCGTCAGCGCCAATAGTGGGCGCTTGGCATTTGTGACTATGATCGTGATGTGTCACAGGAAAGAGGATGCATGTAGCAGGATTGTTGGCTCAGACTGAGCGGTTAAGCGTTGACCCTGCGGTTTTGCAGACCAGTTGTTTCTTTTCGCAGGAGTGGTTCGAGGCCGTTTAACCGCCTGCTCCATATAGAGAGGGACTAGGCGCGTTGTCGATTGCCAAGCGTTCATTAAATAGGCAAGCTATAACGCCGTTATAAGGGTTTGCTTATTTGGGATTGACGTGCTCTTGTCTCTTGCCTGGCTACGCCTTTTTCTTCGTTCTAGGATTGCGCTGTTTGTGCTGGTCACACTGCTGGTTTTGGTGTGGCTGCCCTTGTCGGCGCCTGCCTTGCAGTTCGAGGTCAGCAAGATTCGCCAGACCGCCGTCTCCCGCTTTGGCGCCCGTGCCGGTACTGCTGTGGATCGGTGGATGGCCAATCTGGAGTCTGCCCGAGGTTTAAGTGAGCGTCGCCAGCTGGATGCTGTCAACGATTTCTGGAATATGAATGTGATGGCTGGCGAGGACATTCATATTTGGGGTCAGCTGGATTACTGGGCCACGCCTATCGAGACGTTGGGCAAAGCGGCAGCTGACTGCGAGGACTTTGTCATCGGCAAGTATTTTTCCTTGTTGCACTTGGGCGTACCCAATGAAAAGCTCCGTTTGATTTACGTACGAGCCCAGGTAGGTGGCCAGAGTATTGCGCACATGGTGCTGGGCTACTACCCCACGCCGCAGTCCGAGCCTTTATTGCTGGATAATTTAAGCGGCTCGATTCGCCCCGCCAGCCAGCGCCCTGATTTGACTCCTGTGTTCAGCTTCAACTCCCAAGGGGTGTATGTCGGTAACGCCCAGAAAGGTTCGGTAGACAGTATCAGCCGCTGGCGTGGCTTGCTGGAAAAAATGCGTAAGGAAGGGTTTGTTCCTTGATGATGCGCCAGCCCTTGGGCTCGGTGCTGATCAAACTACATCCCAGGACACCCTTGTGGGGTGGGCCAGACCAGAATTTATGGAATATACGGAAGCGCTATGTCTTTACTTAAACAGCTCCTGCTAAGTGTCTCGTGCGCGATTCTTGCCATCTTGATTGGCACGCTGTGGTTCAGCGTTGATTCGGCAAGGCAGTACTTGAGCAGTCAGTTGCAGGCTCAGGGTGAGTCGGCTGCGACTTCGCTGGCCTTGACCTTGTCCCAGCCCAGTAACCAGGACCCGGTGACGCAGGAGTTGCTGATCGCGGCCTTGTACGATACCGGGCAGTTTGAGCGCATCCGCTTTGTTGACACCTCCGATACGGTCTTGGTGGAGCGTAGTACTCAGCAAGAATCGCAGCTCAGTGGATCTTCGCCTTCGTGGTTCGCCAACTCTTTGCCTATTGATGTACCTGTGGCTTCGGCCCATGTCAGCAATGGCTGGAACCAGATTGGCACAATCGAAGTCAAACCCGCCGATGAGTACGCCCGCGCCAGTTTGTGGAAAAGTTTTGTGCGTGTCACCTTGCTGGTGCTGGGCGCCGGGATTGCCTGGGGCGTGTTTGTCTTGATGGTCATGGCCTGGTTGCGCCGGGCCCTGCGCGAGCATGTACAGTTCGAGCTGCAACAGATGGATCAACACGAATCTGTGCCCAGTCGCAGGAAAGTACGCACGATTCCTGAGCTGGAAGCCGTGACACATACTTTGAGCACGGTGCAAAAGCGCATCCGTGTCAGCAGTCAGGAGCAAAATGCCCGAATCGAGCAGTTGCAGCTGGAGCTGAACTGCGATCCGGTGACCGGGCTGGCCAATCGCAAGTATTTCGTGAACCTGTTCCGTCAGGTACTGCAGCAAAACGAGGGCGGCCACGTGCTGCTGTTCCGTCAGCGAGACTTGCTGCCATTGAATACCTCCTTGTCACGCGATGCCGTGGATGCCTGGTTGAAGCTGGTTACTCAGCGCTGTACCGAGATATTGCAGAAAAATGGCATGGATGCAGGTAATCTGGCTCGTTTGAATGGCTCTGACTTTATTGTGTTGCTCAAGGGCCAGACGGGTCCCCAGGTAATGGGGTTTGCCCAGGAGCTGCGCAAGGCCTTGCAAGAGCTGCGTCAGCCACTCAAGGATGGCAGTCTGTGCCGCTGGTCCATGGCCATGACTAACTACGAAGGCCATGATTCCCTCAGCGCTGTGATGACACGCCTGGACAATGCCCTGATGCGTGCCGAAGGGGCAGGGCATCAAGAGGTGGAGTACCGTCCGTCTGAAGGGGCGCATGCTGAGGCCAGCTCTTCTATTGGCGAGCAGGAATGGCATTCACGTATCGAGCGGGGTTTGGCGCAGGGCCGAATTGAACTGAATGTGAAGCCGGGCGTCGAAGTCTGGGGTCAGACAGGTCAGATCCATGACGCTACCTTGAGTTTGTTACCCGAGCAGCCCGAGCAGGCCAGTTTGCCCGCGTATCTGTTCATTCCTGTAGCGGTGCGCCTGGGCCTGTCGGGACAGTGCGACTTGCGCACAATGGAGCTGGCCAGCGACTGGCTGGCCAATAACGATGATTATCTAAGTGTTCGTGTGTCGTGGGCTTCGGTGATCAAGCCGGGGTTTGCGGACCAGGTAGCCCAGGTTCTGGCCAAGGCCGGTGACAGGGCCCAGCGTCTGATTATTGAACTGGATGCCTATTGCCTGAGCGAACACGACGTGGAAACGGTGGCTTTTGTGGATAAATTGCGCCCCTTGGGTGTGCAGTTTGGTTTGCGTCGTGTTCTGGAACAGCCCGAGTCGATCCTGTGGCTGCACATGATGGCGCTCAAATATATTGTCCTGGACGATGAGCGTGCCCAGACGCTGCAGGCTGAAGTAGGAGGCCGGCATTTGCTGACGGCCTTCCTGCAAAGCCTGCAGGAATTGGGGATTGGTTTGCGCCGGGTAACGCGAACCGGCAATAGTGCCCAGCTGGACGAGTTGTTGCGCGAAAACGCCGTCGTGCCAAGGCCTTAGCAAATAAATCCTTGTTTTTCTGGGGCTTATTTGCTAGTATATGTGGCTTACCTCTTTATTTTGACCGGAGAGGCTTAGTCGCCTATCCGGATTGAAGTTGGTAATACAACGTTTTGTCTCTCGCAAGATTTCAACCTAGGGTTCGGCTTGCCGGACCAGATCGAGATCGGGTTTACGGTATCGAACTGGCTGGATCCGAATCTGACGGGACCAAAACTGGTTGTGTGACCCAGTCATTTTGGCTGGATCGTTGCAATTAAGTTGGAACAGGAAAAATCATGATTCAAATGCAGACCACGCTGGACGTGGCCGACAACACAGGTGCGCGTTCCGTAATGTGCATCAAGGTGCTGGGCGGCTCGAAGCGCCGTTATGCCGCAATTGGTGACATCATCAAAGTTACCGTTAAAGAAGCGGCCCCGCGCGGACGCGTCAAAAAAGGCGAAATCTACAACGCTGTAGTGGTTCGTACCGCTAAGGGCGTGCGCCGTAAAGACGGTTCGCTGATTCGTTTCGGTGGCAATGCCGCCGTATTGCTCAATGCCAAGCTGGAACCCATCGGCACCCGTATCTTCGGACCCGTTACGCGTGAACTGCGTACCGAGAAGTTCATGAAGATCGTGTCCTTGGCTCCCGAAGTGCTGTAAGGAGCGCGAAAAAATGCAAAAAATTCGTAAAGGCGACGAAGTTATTGTGCTGACCGGCCGTGATAAAAAACGCCGTGGCACAGTACTGCAACGCGTCGATGCAGACCACGTTATCGTGGAAGGCATCAACGTAGTCAAAAAACACGTTAAAGCCAATCCTATGGCTGGCACGCAGGGTGGTATCGTCGACAAGACCATGCCTATCCACATCTCGAACGTTGCACTGTTCAACCCAGAAACCGGCAAGGGCGACCGCGTTGGTATCCAGGTGATCGACGGTCAGAAGACGCGTGTTTATCGTTCCAGCGGCAAAGCCGTTGGCGCCAAGGCTTAAGGGGCGGATAACATGACACGTTTACAAGAGTTCTACCGCGAAAAAGTGGTTGCCGACCTGCAAAAGCAGTTCGAGTACAAGAGCATTATGGAAGTACCCCGCATCACCAAGATCACTCTGAACATGGGTGTCTCGGAAGCGGTTGCTGACAAGAAGATTATCGAGAACGCGGTATCGGACATGACCAAAATTGCTGGTCAAAAGCCCGTTATCACGAAAACCCGCAAAGCTATTGCCGGTTTTAAGATTCGCGAAGATTACCCGATCGGTTGTATGGTGACCCTGCGCGGTCAACGCATGTACGAATTCCTGGATCGTCTGGTCGCTGTGGCTCTGCCACGCGTTCGTGACTTCCGTGGTGTGTCGGGTCGTGCGTTTGACGGCCGTGGCAACTACAACATGGGGGTTAAAGAGCAAATCATTTTCCCCGAAATCGAGTACGACAAAATCGACGCAGTGCGTGGTCTGAACATCAGCATCACTACTTCTGCCAAGACGGACGAAGAGGCCAAGGCGCTGCTTAGCGCGTTCAGCTTCCCGTTCCGCAACTAAGGGGCGCAACGTGGCTAAACTTTCCCTCATCAATCGCGACATCAAGCGCGCCAAGCTGGCTGAGAAATTCGCCGCCAAGCGTGCAGCACTGAAAGCGACTATTGACGACCAGTCCAAGTCTGACGAAGAGCGCTACGAAGCTCGTTTGCAGTTGCAACAATTGCCACGCAACGCGAACCCGACCCGTCAACGCAACCGTTGCGTTATCACCGGTCGCCCTCGTGGTGTTTTCAAGAAATTCGGTTTGACTCGCCATAAAGTGCGCGAAATGGCAATGCGCGGCGAGATCCCCGGTATGACCAAGGCCAGCTGGTAGGAGAAATACACATGAGCATGAGCGATCCAATCGCCGATATGTTGACCCGCGTGCGTAACGCGCAAATGGTCAACAAGACATCGGTCAGCATGCCCTCCTCGAAGCTGAAAGCAGCTATTGCTGCTGTGCTGAAAGACGAAGGCTACATCGAAGATTTCCGCATCGTTGGCGAAAAAGCCAAGCCAGAGCTGGAAGTCACCCTGAAATACTATGCCGGCCAGCCAGTCATCGAGCGCATCGACCGCGTTTCGCGTCCTGGACTGCGCATCTACAAAGGCAGCACAAACATCCCTCAAGTCATGAACGGCTTGGGTGTTGCAATCGTGTCGACGTCTCGCGGCGTGATGACCGATCGCAAAGCACGTGCAGCTGGCGTCGGTGGCGAAGTGCTGTGCTACGTGGCATAAGGAGAACATCATATGTCACGTATCGCTAAGTATCCCGTTTCCCTGCCTAAAGGCGTAGAAACGAACATTGCCGCTGATCAGATCACGGTCAAAGGCCCTCTGGGCACTTTGGTTCAACCTCTGACTGGCGACGTCACCATTGAACTTCAAGACGGTCAGCTGTCTTTTGTGCCTGCGAACGAAACTCGTCACGCAAACGCAATGTCCGGCACCGTGCGTCAACTGGTCAACAACATGGTTGTTGGCGTGAGCGCCGGTTTCGAACGCAAGCTGAGTCTGGTTGGCGTGGGTTTCCGTGCCTCCGTCCAGGGTAATGCCTTGAAGTTGCAACTGGGTTTCTCGCACGACATCGTGCACGACCTGCCTGAAGGCATCAAAGCCGAGTGCCCAACTCCGACGGAAGTCGTGATCAAGGGCTCGAACAAGCAGGTGGTTGGTCAGGTTGCCGCTGAAATTCGTGGCTATCGTCCACCAGAGCCTTACAAAGGCAAGGGTGTACGTTACGTCGGCGAACGCGTCATCCTCAAGGAAACCAAGAAGAAATAAGCCCGCAGGCAAGGACGAATCATGGACAAGAAACAATCCCGTATGCGTCGTGCAGTGGCTACTCGCCGCAAGATCGCCGAACTGCGCGTACACCGCCTGTCGGTGCATCGCACGAATACGCATATTTACGCGAGCATCATCTCGCCCGAAGGCGACCGCGTTCTGGTCAGTGCTTCCACTGTCGAGACCGAAGTTCGCAAAGAATTGGCCGTTGGCAGCAACGTAGCGGCAGCCAGCCTGGTTGGCAAGCGCGTCGCCGAAAAGGCGAAGGCTGCGGGCATCGAGACGGTTGCTTTTGACCGCTCGGGCTTCCGTTACCATGGCCGCGTGAAAGCGCTGGCCGAGGCCGCGCGTGAAGCCGGCTTGAAATTCTAAAGGAATTATCAAATGGCTAAAGCACAAGGCAGACAGGCTCCAGAGCAAGAGCGCGATGACGGCCTGAAAGAAAAGATGATTGCGGTCAACCGCGTCAGCAAAGTCGTTAAAGGTGGTCGCACCATGAGCTTTGCTTCGCTGGCCGTAGTCGGTGATGGCGATGGTCGCATCGGCATGGGTAAGGGCAAAGCCCGCGAAGTACCCGTTGCTGTTCAGAAGGCAATGGAACAGGCCCGTCGTGGTCTGATCAAAGTGCCTCTGAAGAACGGCACCTTGCATCACACCGTAGTTGGTAAGCACGGTGCAGCTACCGTTCTGATCTCTCCCGCAGCTGAAGGTACTGGCGTTATCGCCGGTGGCCCAATGCGCGCTATCTTCGAAGTGATGGGCGTTCGCAACGTCGTAGCCAAGAGCCTGGGTTCCAGCAACCCATACAACATGGTTCGCGCTACATTGAACGGTTTGCGTGCTTGCTCGACACCTGCTGACATTGCTGCCAAGCGCGGCAAGACAGTTGAAGAAATTCTGGGGTAAGTCATGGCACAGAAACAAATCAAAGTTACGTTGGTGCGTTCGGTCATCGGCACAAAGCAAAGCCATCGCGACACCGTTCGCGGCCTGGGTCTGCGCCGAGTCAACACCAGCCGTGTATTGGTTGATACTCCTGAGGTTCGTGGGATGATCCGCAAGGTGGATTATCTGGTTACGGTCTCGGAAGCCTGAAAGGAATCGGGATGTCTGAATTGCAATTAAACAATCTCAAGCCCGCCGCTGGCGCCAAACACGCAGCACGTCGTGTTGGTCGCGGTGTCGGTTCCGGCTTGGGCAAAACCGGCGGACGTGGTCATAAAGGCCAAAAATCCCGCTCGGGTGGTTTTCATAAAGTCGGTTTCGAAGGCGGTCAAATGCCTTTGCAACGTCGTTTGCCCAAGCGTGGTTTCACCACCCTGGACGACCACCTGTACGCAGAAGTACGTCTGTCCGAACTGCAAAAAATGGATGCCGAAGTTATCGACGTCCAGGCACTGAAGCAGGCTGGCGTGGTTGGCCAAATGGTGCGTTACGCTAAAGTCATCAAGTCCGGTGAACTTTCCCGTAAAGTTGCGCTGAAAGGCATTAATGCAACGGCCGGCGCTCGCGCCGCGATCGAAGCAGCCGGCGGCTCGCTGGAATAAAAAGGGGTCACGGTGGCAAAAGCTCAGGCACAGAGTAAGTCGGGTCCGCGCTACGGCGATTTGAAACGTCGTCTCGTTTTCCTGTTGCTCGCCCTGATTGTCTACCGCTTGGGTACGCACATTCCGGTACCAGGCATCAATCCTGATGCCTTGTCCGAACTGTTTACTCAAAACCAGAGTGGTATTCTGGGTTTGTTTAACATGTTCTCCGGTGGTGCTTTAGAGCGATTCTCAGTGTTCGCACTGGGAATCATGCCCTACATCTCTGCGTCCATCATCATGCAATTGATGACCGCTGTGGTGCCCACGCTGGAAGCAATCAAGAAAGAGGGTGAGTCGGGTCGTCGCAAGATCACGCAATACACCCGTTACGGAACGGTCTTTTTGGCTTTGTTCCAGGGAGTTGGGATTTCCATCGCTCTAGAATCGCAGCCCGGTCTGGTTATCGACCCAGGGATGCTGTTTCGCTTCACGACAGTGGTAACACTGGTCACTGGCACCATGTTCGTCATGTGGCTGGGTGAACAAATCACTGAACGTGGATTGGGTAATGGTATTTCCATCCTGATCTTCGCCGGTATCGTAGCGGGTTTGCCCAATGCTTTGGGCGGCATGCTTGATCTGGTGCGTACGGATTCCATGTCGATTCTATCGGCACTGTTTATCCTCGTTTTAGTAGCCGCCGTCACGTACTTCGTCGTCTTTGTCGAGCGTGGTCAGCGTCGTATCACGGTCAACTACGCCAAACGGCAAGTAGGTAACCGTATCTATGGTGGTCAAAGCTCGCATTTGCCGCTGAAACTGAACATGGCTGGCGTGATCCCTCCGATCTTCGCTTCGTCCATCATTCTGTTGCCAGCGACAATTGCTAATTGGTTCTCCAGCACACCCGGTCTGGGTTGGTTGCGTGAAATCGAGGCTGCTTTGTCGCCGCGTCAGCCGCTTTACATTACTTTGTTCTCCGCGCTGATCATTTTGTTCTGCTTTTTCTACACGGCCCTGGTGTTCAACAGCCGCGAAACTGCAGACAACCTGAAAAAGAGTGGAGCTTTCGTACCAGGTATTCGTCCCGGTGATCAGACAGCGCGTTATATCGACAAGATCTTGATGCGTTTGACTTTGGCCGGTGCAATCTACATTACCTTGGTGTGTCTGGTGCCAGAGTTCTTGCAAATGCGCTGGAATGTACCGTTCTATTTTGGCGGCACATCCTTGCTGATTATTGTTGTAGTAACCATGGACTTCATGGCGCAGGCCCAGGCCTATGTCATGTCACAACAATACGACTCGCTGCTCAAGAAGGCTAACTTCAAAGGCTCGAGCTTGCCGATGCGGTAATTCACGAAAATGGCAAAGGACGACGTCATTCAAATGCAGGGACAGGTTCTTGAGAACCTTCCCAACGCAACTTTTCGCGTCAAGCTGGAAAATGGTCACGTAGTGCTCGGATACATTTCAGGCAAAATGCGTATGCACTATATCCGGATTCTGCCGGGCGATAAGGTCACTGTGGAGCTCACGCCCTATGATCTATCCCGAGCACGAATTGTGTTCCGCTCCAAATAAGCGGCCGGTTACAGGAAACTAGGAGTCAAACCATGAAGGTAATGGCATCAGTAAAGCGGATCTGCCGCAACTGCAAAATCATTAAACGTCATGGCGTGGTGCGTGTCATCTGCACCGATCCACGTCATAAGCAGCGTCAAGGCTAAGTTGCCGAAACGCAACCGATTTAACAAGGAATAACCATGGCCCGTATTGCCGGCATTAACATCCCGCCGCATCAACACGCCGAAATCGGTCTTACCGCGATTTTCGGCATCGGTCGCACCCGCGCTCGCAAGATTTGCGAAGCATCGGGTATTGAATACTCCAAGAAGGTCAAAGATCTGACCGACGCGGAACTCGAGCGCATTCGCGAACAGATCGGCCTGTTCACCGTAGAAGGTGACCTGCGTCGTGAAGTTCAGCTCTCGATCAAGCGTTTGGCTGACTTGGGAACTTACCGTGGCATGCGTCATCGTCGCGGTCTGCCAGTGCGCGGCCAACGTACACGCACTAACGCTCGCACCCGTAAAGGTCCGCGTCGCGCCGCCGCGTCCCTGAAGAAATAATCGAGGAATAGAAGATGGCCAAAGCTTCTAGCAGCGCTTCACGCGCACGCAAGAAAGTCAAAAAAAGCGTGTCGGACGGGATTGCTCACGTCCACGCTTCTTTTAACAACACGATCATCACCATTACTGACCGTCAGGGCAACGCATTGTCCTGGGCTACGTCGGGTGGCGCGGGCTTTAAAGGCTCTCGTAAATCCACGCCGTTTGCCGCGCAGGTTGCCGCTGAAACAGCCGGCCGTACTGCCATGGAATACGGTATTAAAAATCTTGAAGTTCGCATCAAGGGCCCCGGCCCAGGCCGTGAATCGTCTGTGCGTGCTCTGAATGCTCTGGGTATCAAGATCACCAGCATTGCAGACATCACACCGGTTCCGCATAACGGCTGCCGTCCGCCCAAGCGTCGTCGCATCTAAGGGGAAGCGAAGTGGCTCGTTATATTGGACCAAAATGCAAGCTCTCGCGTCGCGAGGGTACCGATCTGTTTTTGAAGAGCGCCCGTCGCTCGCTGGATTCCAAGTGCAAACTGGAATCGCGTCCTGGTCAGCACGGCCGCACCTCCGGTGCTCGTACGTCTGACTTCGGTCTGCAGCTGCGCGAAAAGCAAAAGCTCAAGCGTATGTACGGCGTGCTGGAAAAGCAATTCCGCAAATACTACGTTGAAGCTGACCGCCGCCGTGGCAACACCGGTGAAACGCTGATTCAATTGCTGGAATCGCGTCTGGACAACGTGGTGTACCGCATGGGTTTCGGCTCTACACGTGCTGAAGCTCGCCAGCTGGTTAACCACCGTGCTATCGAAGTCAACGGTCACACCGCTGACATCGCTTCCATGCTGATCAAGGCTGGTGACGTTGTTGCCGTCCGCGAAAAAGCTAAATCCCAAGGCCGTATCAAGGAATCCCTGGATCTGGCTACTGGCATTGGCTTGCCTCAGTGGGTGGAAGTTGACGCTGCCAAGCTGTCCGGCGTGTTCAAGCAAGCTCCCGATCGCGCTGATGTCGCTCAAGACATCAACGAATCGCTGGTTGTTGAGTTGTACTCGCGTTAATTTTGTACGCGAAGACCTCTTACGCAATGCAGTAATCGCAGGCCCACTTCCCGATTTTCGGCAAGTGGGCTTTGCGATACTATCCCGCTGGCTTTGCCAGTTTCCGTCAGCCTTATCGGTGTAACGAGCCGAGGGTATTGAAAAGGAAATCGAATGTCTCAAGGTTTTTTGAAACCCCGTTCCATCGAAGTTGAACCGATCAGCAAAAATCACGCCAAGGTGATCATGGAGCCTTTCGAGCGCGGCTACGGCCACACTCTGGGCAACGCACTGCGTCGTATCTTGCTGTCCTCCATGACCGGCTATGCACCGACTGAAGTGCAAATTACCGGTGTGGTGCACGAGTACTCCACGCTGCCAGGCGTGGGCGAGGACGTGGTTGATATCTTGATGAACCTGAAGGGCGTGGTCTTCAAGCTGCACAGCCGTGAAGAAGTCACCCTGATCCTGCGCAAAGAAGGCGCCGGCCAGGTTCTGGCTAGCGACATCGAATTGCCGCACGACGTTGAAATCATCAACCCCAATCATGTGATTGCCACCTTGACCGACGACGGCAAGCTGGAAATGCAGATCAAGGTTGAGCAAGGCCGTGGCTACGTGCCTGGTAACGTTCGTGCCCTGGCTGATGACCGCACCCACACGATCGGTCGTATCGTACTGGACGCGTCTTACAGCCCAGTGCGTCGTGTTAGCTACGCGGTCGAAAACGCCCGTGTGGAACAGCGTACTGACCTGGACAAGCTGGTTCTGGACATCGAAACCAACGGCGTGATCTCGCCCGAGGAAGCCGTTCGTCAGTCCGCTCGCATCCTGATGGATCAAATCTCCGTGTTTGCTGCTCTGGAAGGTGTGGGCGATGCCTACGAAGCCCCAGTACGTGGCGCTCCACAGATCGATCCTGTGTTGCTGCGTCCTGTCGACGATCTGGAACTGACTGTTCGTTCCGCAAACTGCCTGAAAGCCGAAAATATCTACTACATCGGCGATCTGATCCAGCGTACCGAAAACGAACTGTTGAAGACTCCAAACCTGGGCCGCAAGTCCTTGAACGAAATCAAGGAAGTGTTGGCTGCACGTGGTCTGACTTTGGGCATGAAGCTCGAAAACTGGCCACCACTGGGTCTTGAGCGTCCATAAGTAGTAAGCAAGACAGACGTTTCTTGGACGCCACTTACACTTTTTCTGGTGTTGTACACCCGCAAAAAGTGTGAGTGGCGGCTGAAAATGTGCTATTGTTTTGCGCTGTCCATCTGGTCCGCAGCTTAGCTGATAGAAGAACCGGATTTACGCATGTCGCATAAGCGGCGTGCCAATTAGATTCATTATTTAGGAAAATCATCATGCGTCACCGTCACGGTCTACGTAAACTGAATCGTACCAGCAGCCACCGTTTGGCCATGTTCCGCAACATGTCCGTGTCCCTGCTGACTCACGAAGCCATCAAAACCACCCTGCCTAAAGCTAAAGAGCTGCGCCGCGTGGTTGAGCCCCTGATCACTTTGGCTAAAAACCCAACCTTGGCAAACCGTCGTCTGGCTTTCGCCCGTCTGCGCGACCGCGATGCAGTGACCAAGCTGTTTGAAGTTTTTGGCCCACGTTACCAAGAGCGTAACGGCGGCTACACCCGCATCCTGAAAATGGGTTTCCGTCAGGGTGACAACGCTCCTATGGCATTCATGGAGCTGGTGGATCGTCCAGAAGTTCAGGAAGAAGCCGCTGCTGAATAAGCGCCGCTTGTTTCTACAGTAGTATTGAAAACGGACTCTCAGGAGTCCGTTTTTTTATTGGCCAGATACTTGCCAAAGTCATGGCAAGGCACTGTTATGCAAGGGTTTTTACCAGGGTTTGCCGGCTGCATAACTTTAAAGTTCAAATAATTGCAGGCAATTGATAAAACCGGCAGTGATCCGATAGTGGGCCTTGGGGCTGCTCCCTAAAATCTGCGCTATGTCAGCTTCGCCATGGTGGTGAGCTGTAAAGAACGACGATTTTCAGGAGACTGGCGATGGCACAGAATACATTGCTCACACACGATAAGTTTCTGCTGGGAACCTTTGCCACTAACTGCGGTGGTGGCATGACGGTATCGACCTTGCCGGATCGCTGGCAAGCTACGTGGGAAAACAATCTGAAGCTGGGCAAGCTGCTGGACGATGCTGGCATCGACTTCATGCTGCCTATCGCCCGTTGGATTGGTTACGGTGGCGAAACCGATTTCCACGGCTACGTACTGGAAACCGTCACCTGGGCGACTGCTTTGCTGGCCAATACTCGCAATATCAGCGTGTTTGCCACTGTGCACACGGTTGCTAACCACCCCGTGGTGATTGCCAAGCAAATCGCCACCATGGCCCAGATGAGCGGCAACCGGGTCGGTTTGAATATCGTGGCAGGCTGGAACAAACCTGAGTATGACGCCTTGGGTGTGAAGCTGCCTGATGATCATGAAACCCGCTACGGCTATGCGCAAGAATGGTTCGACCTGATCAAGAAGATCTGGCACCACGATGGCCGTTTTGATTGGGATGGCAAGTACTTCCAGGCCAAGGGTGTATACGGCAATCCCCGTCCTGAATTTGATCCGCCTATCTTTAATGCCGCCGGTTCTGGTCAAGGCCGTGAGTTTGCCAGCCGCAATGCCAACTTCCTGTTCACGCCCGCCATGGAGCTGGAGCGCTCCCGGAAAGAAGTGGCTGAGCTCAAGGCACAAGGCCAAGCGCAAGGCCGCAAGGTTGATGTGATGACCTTCTCGCACGTGGTTTGCCGTCCTACGGAAGCCGAGGCCAAGGCCGAGTGGGAACGCATCATGGGCAATATTGATAATGGTGCCGTGGATAATCTGATGAATTTGCAGTTTGCCCACGCTCATTCCTTCCCGCACGAGCTGCTGGAGCAGATTCGCGAGCGCATGGCGGCTGGCCACGGCGGTTTCCCGCTGGTGGGTACACCCGAGCAAGTGGCCGACGGTTTGTGTGCTCTGCACGAAGCCGGTTTCCGGGGAACAACCTTGTCCTTTGTGGACTATGTAAAGGAATTCCCTTATTTCCGTGATACTGTGCTGCCTTTGTTG
Source organism: Alcaligenes sp. AB3 (assembly GCF_031844565.1). Classification (NCBI taxonomy): domain Bacteria; kingdom Pseudomonadati; phylum Pseudomonadota; class Betaproteobacteria; order Burkholderiales; family Alcaligenaceae; genus Alcaligenes; species Alcaligenes sp. AB3. Next base: position 10,692 of record NZ_JAUZVM010000015.1, on the reverse strand, counting down.
CAGCAGCGTGGCATTCGCTAAGAGCGATCTGCTGGCTATCGGGCAGGCTCTGGTTTGCTCAGGGGGATAGCCAGTTCACATAAGCCACGCAGGCAGCACCGTCCTGATGACTGTGCTGCCCATAAGATTAGAAAAGGTGAATCATGCCTGTGGAATTGGCTTCCTTGCCGACAGACCAAGCGCTGCACGCGCCTGGAGTTTCTGCCGAGCAGTTCAAACTTGCTATGCGCCATCTGGGTGGCACGGCCAATGTGATTACGGTCGAACACCAGGGCCAGCGCAGCGGCCTGACTGCGACTTCGGTGACCTCGGTAGCCGCAGATCCGGCAGAGGTGCTGGTCTGCGTGAATCAAAGCTCCTCGTCCTGGCCTTTGATGCGAGACAGTGGTCTGTTTGGCGTGAATATCCTGGGTGTCGAGCAGGCAGGCATGGCTTTGCAGTTTGCCGGTTTCAAAGGCGAGCAAGGCGATGCGCGTTATGCCGGGCACGATTGGCTGCGTACCGAGCACGGCATCTGGCTGGCTCGACAGGCTCCCGCCGCTTTGGCCTGCCAGATTGTGGAAGTAATTGAACGCCATAGCCACGCCTTGGTATTGGGCCGTGTGTTGCAGGTGCACCATGCCGAGCAGGAACAGGATTCGCCCTTGCTGTACTGGCAGGGACGTTTTGGCCGCTTTCAGGGCCAGTAAATCGGCGGGCTTGTTCTCCCTGGCTGGATGCCTGAACTGAGCCTAGGGATAGTCTCGATGTTGCAGTGCGAGAGGCTGTGCCACACTAAGGCACAGCTTTTTTATCGCCTGTTGCGACGCTCATGACCACCATACTGAATCGCTATGCCCAGCTGCATTCGCAGGATGTGGACTGCGTTCAGCACTATATCTCCCAGGTTTTCTGCCCGCATAGTCTGACTTTGGCGGATACTCGTCAGAGCCTGAATGCACGCCTGTATCTACGCCAAGGCCAGGATGTGGCCTATGGTCGTTTGCGCTATGGCGCGCAGGTGCAGATTGCGCCTCAGCCACTGGACGACTTCTATCTTTTGCAAATCCCCCTGTCGGGGCAAGAGCAGATTCATACGGCGCATGGACGTTTTGCGTCTACTTCGCGCCTGGCGTCCATCATTAGCCCGACTCAAGCCTTCAGCATGGAACATAGCCTGGAGGCCGATAAGCTGTTTGTGCGTATTGGACGCCAAGGGCTGGAGCGCCATTACCAGGATTATTTTGCGCAGCCCGTGCGCGGTCCGCTGGAGTTTCAGCCTTCCATTCCTCTGGATGCGCCCGGTGGGGCTAGTTTGCGCCGCTTGCTGGACTGGCAGTTTGCCGAAGTGTCGGATGGCACCTTGTTTGATCAGCCGCGCCAGGTGCGCCAGTTCGAGCAGACATTGATCTATGCCTTGTTCGAGCTGCATCAGCACAATCAGCCCACTCACAAGACCGCAGCAGTTTTGCCGCATGTTTTGCGAAGGGCCCTGGATTTCATGGAAAGCCAGACCGGCCAGCCCATCACCATTGGCGATATTGCCCAGGTGGCGGGTGTCAGCGTGCGCAGCCTGTATGCCGGGTTCCGAGAACATCTGGGTGTCGCACCGATGGCGCGTCTGAAGCAAATGCGCCTGGAAGCAGCCCGCCGATATTTGCAGGCAGGTGGCATGTCAGTCACCGAGGTGGCCCTGGCCTGTGGCTTTACCCACCTGGGGCAGTTCTCTGCTGACTATCGCCATCGCTATGGCGAGCGCCCGTCTGAAACATTAAGCGGCCTGAGTCGGCCCCGATCCAGCATCTAAGCGCAGGCATCCAGCGCTACACTAAGGGCTCTGATTAGGAGCCCTGCATGTCCTCTGAGAATTCCTCCAGTTCCAAACCCAAACTGGCTTTGACCTTGCCCGATCTGGATGCACAGCAACTGGTGCTGGTGCAGACCACGGTGCCCGATATGATGCTGGCCAAATACCTGGCTCATCATCTGGTTGAGGACGGAATTGCAGCTTGTGCGAACCTTGCGCCCGCCAGTTTGTCTATGTACATGTGGCAAGGGGAGTTACAGGGCGATGAGGAAATCACGCTGACTTTCAAAACCACAGTGGCCCGGCTACCGGAACTGGCAGATCGCTTGCGGGAGCAGCATCCTTACGAGCTGCCCGAATTGATTGTGCTTCCGGTTGTTGGTGGTTTCACCGCTTATCTGGATTGGGTCCGCACCCAGACGCGTCCTGCGTGATTTCAGATAGCCCAGCCTAAAAAACCGGAATAGATTTGTGCCTTTGTCTTTGAAGCGTTCCCCGTTTTCCGCCCAGCGTCTTGGCGCGTGGTTTGCTGTTTTCTTTGTCTTGATGCTGGCTTGGCTGGCAACGCCGTTGACGGCACAGGCAGAAGAAGAGTTTCTGGACCCGGAGCAGGCTTTTGTACTGACTGCGGCCATGAGCCAAGCCGATCAGCTGGATATTCATTTCCAGATCGCGCCTGAATACTATATGTATCGCAAGCGTTTCGGGATCTCGACCGAGAAGGCTGAGCATTTGGGTACTCCCCAGCTTCCCGATGGCGAGAAGGTGTACGACCCTACCTTTGACGAAGTGATGGAGGTCTACCGCAACTCGGTCACTCTGCGAGTGCCCGTGCTGGCCGACAGCGGTACGGGCCAGGATCTGAAAATTGATGTGGTCAGCCAGGGGTGTGCGGATGCTGGCCTGTGCTATTCCCCCTCTACGCAAACCTTGACCTTGATTCCCACCGGACAGGGCTGGGAAGTGGCGGGTCCCTTTGGTGTGGTGTCGGTGCCTGCGCCGGGTGAGTCCACGGCTCAGAAAACAGACATGGCGGCAACGGCTGCTACGACTACAGCTGCCACTACAGGTGGTGTCGCGTCGGCGCTGAGCCTGAGTGATGTGGGCCTGGCCGATTACCTCAAGCAGGCTGGCTGGGGCCAGATTGTGCTGCTGAGCTTTGTGTTCGGCTTGCTGCTGTCCTTTACGCCTTGCGTCCTGCCGATGGTGCCGATTTTGCTGTCCATCATTGCTGGACGTAATCAGCCCGCGCCATCGCGTTGGCATGGTCTGAAAATGGCTTTTGCCTTTGTGCTGGGCTTGTCTCTGGTTTACACCTTGCTGGGTGTGGCGGCGGGTTTGCTGGGTGCCGGCTTGGCAAGCTGGTTGCAGAACCCGTGGGTATTGGGTCTGTTCGCCCTGATCCTGGTGGTGCTGGCCTTGTCCATGCTGGATGTCTTTACGGTACAGGCTCCGGCGGCGCTACAAAATCGTTTGAATGAAACCATGAACCGCTTGCCGGGCGGGCAACTGGGTGGCGTGTTCCTGATGGGTATGCTGTCCGCGCTGATAGTTGGCCCTTGCGTGGCAGCGCCTTTGGCTGGTGTGCTGCTGTTTATCTCGCAGACGGGTGATGTAGTCCTGGGTGGCTCGGCCCTGTTTGCTTTGGCCTGGGGCTCGGGCGTCTTGCTGCTGATTGTGGGTGCGGGTTCGGGCAGTGTCTTGCCCAAGGCCGGTGCCTGGATGGAAAGCGTCAAGACCGCCTTTGGTGTCTTGTTGTTGGCTACCGCCTGGTGGATGGTCTCGCCCCTGATGTCCGGTACGATTGCCGTCTTTGGCTGGGTTGTCCTGGCTTTGTGGGCTGCTGCCTTGCTGGGCGCGTTCGGGCGCGGCACGGCTGCACGTACGCCTTGGTCGGGCTTGCGACAGGGTGTGGGCATGATGCTGGCGGTCTGGGCCATCATGATGCTGATCAGCATTGCCCTGGGTCGCCCCAGTGTGATTCGCCCTCTGGAAGGGCTGAAGTCGTCCGGTACGGTAGCCGCTGCGCAAAGCAAGGTGGAGTTTCAGCGTGTGAGCAGTTTGCAGGAGCTGGAAGAACGCCTGGCCAAGGCTACCCGCCCCGTGATGTTGGATTTCTACGCAGACTGGTGCGTGTCCTGCATTGAAATGGAGAATTTCACCTTTAGTGACCCAGCGGTCGCGCAGCGCATGGCACAGTTTGATTTGCTGCAGGTGGATGTGACGGCCAATACCCCTGAAGATAGGGAATTGCTGAAACATTTCCGTCTGTTTGGGCCCCCCGGCATCATGTTTTTTGATTCCAAGGGGCAGCAGCTGGAGCAACTGCGCGTGATCGGTTTTCAGGACGCCAGCCGCTTTTCCAAGGTGCTCGATGAGGTCCTGGCCGGTGCCTGAAGACTCTGATTTGCCCGAAATCGGGCTTATCAGGGTCTAACAGACGATAGATCGTCGCGTACACACAACAAAAAACGCAGCTCACGGGCTGCGTTTTTTGCGTTCTGATTGATGTGAATCAGCAGTTCTGTTCGCGCATCAGTTTGGCGGCTTCGATGGCGAAATAGGTCAGAATGCCGTCGCCACCCGCACGTTTGAATGCCAGCAGGGATTCCATCATGACCTTGTCGTGATCCAGCCAGCCGTTCTGGGCAGCAGCCTTGATCATCGCGTACTCGCCACTGACTTGGTAGGCGTAGGTCGGCATGCCAAAGGCGTCTTTCACGTCGCGCAGGATGTCCAGGTAAGGCAGGCCAGGTTTGACCATGACCATATCGGCGCCTTCGCGGATATCGGCCGCCACTTCGCGCAGGGCCTCGTTACGGTTGGCGGGGTCCATCTGGTAGGTGTTCTTGTTGGAACGCCCCAGATTGGCAGCCGAGCCTACCGCGTCGCGGAAGGGGCCGTAGAAGGCACTGGCGTACTTGGCCGAGTAAGCCATGATGCGCGTGTGGATGAACTGATCCTTGTCCAAAGCGGTGCGGATGGAGCCGATGCGGCCGTCCATCATATCGCTGGGGGCCACAATGTCCACCCCAGACTGAGCTTGTGTCTGAGCCTGACGGATCAGCATGGCCACGGTCTCTTCGTTCAGAATGTGGCCGGCTTCGTCCAGGATGCCGTCCTGGCCGTGGCTGGTGTAGGGGTCCAGGGCCACGTCAGTCAGCACGCCCAGCTCGGGGAACTGCTGCTTGAGCATCCCCACCACGCGGGGAATCAGGCCGTTCGGGTTGGCGGCTTCGCTGCCATCCGGCGTTTTCAGGGACGGGTCGATGGAAGGGAACAGGGACAGCACGGGGATGCCCAGCTCCAGACACTGTTCGGCCACGCGCATCAGTTCGTCAGGCGAATAGCGCATGACGCCTGGCATGGAGCCGACTTGCTCCTGAACTTTCTCGCCTTCACGCACAAAGACCGGGTAGATCAGGTCGTCGGTGGACAGGCGGTTTTCGCGCACCAGACGGCGGGAAAACTCGTCGCGGCGGTTACGGCGCAGGCGAGTGTTGGGAAAGTCGGCAGGAGGAATAAAACGAGTCATGGAACAACCTTCGGAGAAATCCAGTTTTCGATGCATTCGGTCGCTTCGGGCAAGCCGATACGATCAGTGGAGGAGAAGGGCAGCGCATGCAGGGCGCCAATTTCCCGGAGCTGGCGGCGTACTTCGGCCACCGCCTTGATACGTTGACCATAAGGCAGTTTGTCGGCCTTGGTCAAAAGCGCCAGGACAGGCTTGCCGGTAGGCGCAATCCAGTCGGCCAGGCGCATGTCCAGGTCGGTCACGCCGCGTCGGATGTCGATCAGCAACACAATGCCGGCAATCGAGGGACGGGTGGCCAGGTAGTCGCCCAGAATCTCGGCCCAGTCCTGCTTTTCGTGGCGCGCCACGGCGGCGTAGCCATAGCCGGGCAAGTCCACCAGGTGGCCCAGAAAGTCGCCCGGCGAGAGCGGATCGGGGATGCCGAACATATTGATCAGGCGTGTTCGTCCCGGCGTTTTACTGGAAAAAGCCAGTTTCCGTTGGTTGGCCAACACATTGATGGCGGAGGATTTGCCCGCATTGGAGCGCCCCACAAAACAGACCTCTGGAGGGCCGGGAGGAGGCAGCTGATCGATCTGAGCAGCTGAAATCGTGAAGTGAGCGCGGTGCAGTATCGACATGGTTGCAGCGTAATTCCATATTGGTTCAGCGCCTATTGTATAATCTCTCGATTTGAAACAGTAATGTCGTAGTCCACTGGGTACTGACCAGCGGCTTACGGTGGCTTTTGCGGGGCGCATGCGGCACCCCGATTGATTCGCGATTATCGAGGTCCAAATGAAGCGTGCGCTTTCCCGAGTCGTTATCGCAAGCAGCCTGACGATGGCTTGCTCTGTGGTTTTTACCGCTAACGTGGCCAATGCAGCTGGTCTGCCCAAGCCAGATGCCGCCAAAGGCGAGCAGCTCTACCTGCAAGGTGAGATGTCGCGTGGCGTGCTGGCCTGTGTGACCTGTCACGGGGATGGCGGCAACAGTATTATTCCGGTCAACCCGTCGCTGGCTCACCAGCCGTACGAGTACCTGGTCAAGCAGCTGCACGACTTCCGTGCCAAGGACGAAAAATCCTTGCCTTCCCGTCGTGGCCCTGAAGGCGCCAACAGCCTGATGACCGCCATTGCGGCCGGCATGACCGAAGAAGATATGCAAAACGTGGCGTTTTACCTGTCTCAACAGGCCGTGAACTGGGAACAGGCTGCTAACGCTACCAAAGAAGACACCATGGAACGTGGCCAGAAGATCTGGCGCGGTGGTTTGCCCGAGCGCGGTGTAGCCGCCTGTGCCGCTTGCCACTCGCCTGATGGCGCTGGCATGCCCGGTCAGTTCCCTCGTCTGGCCGGCCAGCATCCTGCCTACATTGCCGAGCAGCTCAAACTGTTCCGCAGCGGCGACCGTGCCAATGGCCCCATGATGCATGACATCGCAGACCGCATGTCGGACGCCGACATTGCTGCCGTGTCGGATTTCGCAGCCGGCCTGCGTTAATCCAATCAGTCCAAGGGGGCCATCGGCCCCCTGGCTGTCTGAAGCCTGACATTCGCTTGTGGCCCCAGCTTCCTCTGATGGTCGTGGCGGTTTGGGTGCCTTAACACCGGGCAGTGCCGATTTGGGCCGGGTCTTGTGTTGGTGTTTTGTCCAGTAATCGAACTTTGGGCGCGTTCTGTGCTCAAAGTCTGGATGTTTCCGGTGAAACCCCCCACCTCCTAAGCTAGCCTTTGTGAAAAAAGTATCCCCCATACGTCGCTTTGCGGCCGATTTCCTGGAATTGCTCGGTTCGATGCGCTTTGCCATCAGCTTGCTGATGTTCATCTGCGTAGCCAGCCTGATCGGTACTGTTCTGGCGCAAAATCAGCCCGCTAATACGTATATTGATCAATTCGGTCCGTACTGGTTTGAATTGTTCGATCATTTCTCGATCTGGTCCATCTACAACAGTGGCTGGTTCATGGTCATCATGACGTTTCTGGTGGTTTCAACCACCCTGTGCGTCATCCGCAATGCCCCCAAAATGATCCGCGAAATGCGCACCTTCAAGGAGCATGTGCGCGGAGGCAGTCTGAAAGCCTTCCCCCATCGTGTGGAACTGGAAAGTGCCGGGGCTCCCGAACATAATCGCGAGCAGGTGCAAGGCTGGTTGCAGTCCCAGGGTTACGCGGTGCGCGTGCGCAAGGACGACGATGGCAGCATGATGATGGCGGCCAAAAAGGGCAGCGCCAACAAGCTGGGTTACATCTTTGCTCACCTGGCGATTGTGGTGATCTGTGTGGGCGGTCTGCTCGACAGCGAATTGCCCGTGCGCCTGCAGGTGTGGCTGGGCGGCAAACAGCCCATTACTGAAAACATGCTGATTTCCCAGGTGCCCGAATCAGGCAGGTTGGGCTTGGGCAATCCCAGTTTCCGCGCCAATATGCTGGTGCCTGAGGGCGCCCGTACTGCCACTGCCGTGGTCAACTCCGGTGAGGGCGTTCTGATTCAACCTTTGCCGTTTGCGCTGGAACTCAAGCGCTTCCTGGTGGAGTACTACTCCACCGGCATGCCCAGCAGCTTCAAGAGTGAAGTGGAAGTCACCGATCCCGTCACGGGCGATACTTTCGAGCGCACTATCGAGGTTAACGAACCCTTGCGTTACAAGGGCGTCACCGTCTACCAGTCCGGCTTTGATGATGGTGGCAGTATTCTCAGCCTGAAGGGTTACCCCTTGGTAGGCCCTGGCTCTAAGACCTTTGCGCTAAATGGCAAAGTGGGCGAAACCGTGGGCATTGCGGCCCAGGAAAGCCCCAACGAGCATGCGTTGACGGTTCAGCTGACCGAGCTGCGCCCCATCAACGTGGAAAACCTGACCGAAGGTGATCCTCAGCCCAAGGCCATGATTGAACACGTGGCCGCTGTGACTGGTAGCGCTGCTAACAAGAAAGATCAGAACCTGAAGAACGTCGGCCCCAGCGTGAACTATCGCTTGATCGACGACCAGGGTCAGTCCCGCGAGTTTGTGAACTATATGCTGCCTGTGGAGCTGGACGGCACCTTGGTGTTCCTGGCGGGGATGCGTTTCTCGCCTGCCGAACCGTTCCGCTATGTGCGTTTCCCGGCTGACGACAAGGGTTCCTTGAAAGAATTCATGGATTTGCGTGCGGCGACGCAGAACGAGGCCCTGGTGAGCCAGGCGGCCGAGCGTTTTGCCGAACGTAATTCTTCTTCGCCCGAGCAAAAAGAGTTGATGCTCTCCGCTTCCAGGACTGCTTTGCAGACGTTTGTACGTGCCGGTTTTGATGGTTTGATCAGCCGTGTCCCCGAGGCCGAGCGCGAGCGTATTCTGGGTTTTGCAATTCCCATGATTCAGTTCACACTGTCGGAATTGCGTGATTTGCTCAGGCAGCAACAAGGTTTGCCAGAGCTGGATTACAGTCAGGAAAATAGCGATGCCAATCGCTGGATTCAGTCTGCTGTACTGGCGTTTGCCAACCTGCCTGACTATCCGGCACCTGTTATGTTGACCTTGGACAGCTTTGAGCAAGTTCAGGCCAGCGTATTTCAGGTGGCGCGCAGCCCAGGCATGTACATTGTGTACCTGGGTTGTCTGTTTCTGATTATTGGCGTGTTCTCGATGTTCTACATCCGGGATCGCCGCGTGTGGGTCTGGATTCGCCCTCACAACCAAGGCAGCAGTGTAATGGCTGCCATGACATCTCAACGTCGCAACATGGACTTTAACCTCGAGTTTGATCGCCTGAAAGCGGCGTTCAACCGGCTATCTGTCTGACAAGGTGTAGCTACTATGGCGCAGACCCTTTCTTCGGCCACTCCAACAATGTGGCAAGACAATATCGCTTCCAGTGGTGACCGGCGCGGTATCCGTGGCCGTCCGGACTGGTCGGATGTGCTGTTTCTGGTGGTGCTGGCTTTGGGTGCGGCGTATGCGCTCAATGTGTACAGCACCAGCATGGATTACTACGAGAAGATCATTCTGGTGGCGTTCGTGCCGTTTGTGGCCTGGCTGGGGTGGTTGTGGCGTCCGCTGCGCACGCTGCTGGTGTTGTCTGGTCTGACGGCTTTGCTGGCGGTCTGGCTGTATAGCACGGGCGATGGTCTGGGCACCGGAGATATTGAAAAGGCCGATTCTGTTTTTCTGCTGAAGTATTTGTTCTCGTCCCAGTCCGCTATTTTGTGGATGTGCGCGCTGTTCATTCTGGCTACGGTGATGTACTGGGCTGGTTTTTTCAGCAATACGGCAGCCTGGATGGGTTCGGGGCTGACCTGGGCGGCGATTTATGCCGGGATGACCGGTTTGCTGGTGCGCTGGCGTGAAGGTCACTTGTTAGGTCCCGATATTGGGCATATCCCGGTCAGCAATTTGTATGAAGTGTTTGTGCTGCTGGCGCTGATTACCGCCTTGTTCTATATGTATTACGAGCGTCGTTACAACACGCGTGCCTTGGGTGGTTTTGTGCTGTTGGCGATCAGTTCGCTGGTTATTTTTCTGCTGTGGTATTCCTTCACACGTGATGCGCATCAGATTCAGCCTTTGGTGCCTGCGCTGAAAAGCTGGTGGATGAAGCTGCACGTGCCGGCCAACTTTATTGGTTACGGTACGTTCTCTTTGGCCGCCATGGTGGGCTTTGCGTATCTGGTGAAGGAAAATGGCGAGACGCGTTCGCGTGCCAAGCTGATTCCGGTGTTCTTGCTGGGTGCGATTCTGTGTGCCGAGCCCATGATTTTTGGTTCTCGCGAGTTGTCGCCTACCTGGATGTTGTATTTCGGTATCGGTAGTGTGATCGTGGGTACGATTTTGTATTTCCGTGGTCCGATTTCGCGCAAGCTGCCTTCGCTGGAGGTGCTTGATGACATCATGTACCGGGCGATTGCGGTAGGTTTTGCCTTCTTTACGGTGGCGACGGTGTTGGGGGCTTTGTGGGCCGCTGATGCCTGGGGTACGTACTGGCAGTGGGACCCGAAAGAGACTTGGGCTTTGATTGTGTGGCTGAACTATGCGGCCTGGTTGCACTTGCGTTTGCTTAAAGGTCTGCGTGGCACGATGGCGGCGTATTGGGCGCTGGGTGGTCTGCTGATTACCAGCTTTGCGTTCCTGGGCGTGAATATGTTCTTGTCGGGGCTGCATTCCTACGGGGAGCTGTAAGTTTTTTTTTGCTGTTCTGAGATGCTTGTGTTTGGGCTTCGGAATGGTGGTTTTTGAATTGGGAAACCCGAGTTTGGCTGGATGCCGGACTCGGGTTTTTTTGTGGTCGCTTGTTTGGGGTGTTTGGTGGGGAGGTCTTTGTAGGGGAGATAAGCGCTGGGAGGCGCCGCTGGTGTGCTGGGCGGGGGTGGCGGGGCTTGAGCGCTTGCCGGTGCTGCGCACCGGTCCCCTTGTCGAGGT
>NZ_JAUZVM010000014.1:0-47564 GCF_031844565.1 Alcaligenes sp. AB3 | reverse complement strand
CCAGACTCGCCGGGGCCTGAAGCGGCTTCTAGCGGAGGAAACGCGCAAGTTTTACAGCGTCAGGGGGCGGGTGGGGGGGCCCCTGTCTCCAGGTCATAGTAGTGATGGACGGCATATTCGTTGATCACTGCCTTGGTACCGTAGTATTGAGCCATGGCTTGGCCGTCAAAGTGCATATCGAAGTGATCCCGCGAACGTAAAGTGGGTAGGAAAAAATACTTCGGCAGCTTGACGTGATGCTGCTGATGCTCTTGGGCATCAGCCAAGAGAGCGCGCCGTACTTTATCTTGTTCCCAAGTGCCGTGATAACTGCGCAACATCAATCCGCTGGACACCAGCCATAGTGTGAAGCAGGATCCTAATGTCACTAAAAAGCTGCGCTGTATGGCTAGGGTGCGTTGCCCTTGGGCCAATAAATCATGTCCATAAATAGCCAGGGCCACCAGCAGATACATCAAGCCGCCATTCAGGGCTCGCTTAGGGATATTGGGCGCCAGAACCAGTATGGCATTGGCCAAGAGAGACGCTCCAATGAGCAGCCACATCGCCCGGCGTGCTGGCAGCGAGGGCACTGGCCCGGCGGTAAAGCGCCAAAACAACATCACCAGAATCACCCCCCAGTATCGCAACATGGCATCGGGGAAACGGCGGCTGAAATGGTCCCAGACTCGCCATAAAAAGGGTTGATCGTACCAATGAGCAAAGCCCTGAGCCCGTACCTGATTACCCGGTGCCAACACCAGTATGGCAATGCCCAGCCCCATACACAGCAACCACACCAGATGCCATTTGTTTAGCGAGCCTGTGCGCTGAAAGTGCCGTAGGCTCAGATAAGCCAACAAACACCAACTAATGATGCCCGTGTTTTCATTGGAACTTCCCGCCAGTACGGCTAGCAGGCAGACCGCGATGGCAGCCCCAATAGATGGTTGGCCCTTTTTCAAATACCAGACAAAGGCCAATACAAAACCGAAGTTGAATAGATTGGGCCATAGATAATTTGCCGCTCCTACCAACCAGAAGGTGGTTTGCCCTAGATCTGGGTTGACTAACCAATACAGGGTGAAAAGCAGTAACAGAAGCGAAGGCCGGAAGCGGCGGTCGGCCAATTGGGCCCCAAGCGCGGTCAGTATCGCGATCAGACTGAACAGGGCGGCTGTATTTAGTATGGCTTGCAACCATCTGGGGGCCAGGTTGAGCATCCCGCTAGAGAGGGTGTCTGAAACAAGTCGACCGCTCCAGTTCAAGTAGTGAAACTTGATGGCCGCCCAAGAGATGCCTTTATTGGCATAGCTGAAGTCGTCCGAAATCATGGGAGTGAGCCCGTAAAGGACCCACGTCACGATTAGCGTCAATGAAAACACAAACGTAAAAGCCCAGGCACCAGAACGATGGCCGAGCAAAGGTGTGCTGGATCGAGATTCAGCAACAGAGAGAGTGGTACTCATTGTAGAGGGGAGGTTTGTGGGCAGGCCCACGACGACGGTATTACACATCGTTCGCTGCCCTGGATGTTGATGCCACGGTGATATCAGTTATTTACCGAGCTTGAAAGGGTAGAGATTATCTCAGAGTCGCGTTGAGGCAGAGCGTTTAACGCGATGTACGCCCTCATCCTTTAAATCTAAACCAAATCGGGGTTTTCCCTGCTTTTGCGGCTTCTTGCGCTTATTGGCTAGGCGCTGCGCAAAGTGGATATACCGACAAAAAGAGCACTTCTACCATTGGCTCCATCGTCATACCTAAAAAACAAAAGGAGAAGGACGTGGGGGACATCAATAAAAAAATAGCAGCCGTTGTACTGGGGGCAGGCGCTTTGGGCGCCGGTCCGGCCTGTGCCATTGAAGGCAACGGCCTGCCTATTTATCCCGATGGTTTGGAAAACTTCATGAGTGGTGCCCTGCCGCCACCCGGAGTGCACTTGCTGATGTACGGCGGTGCCATGCGTTACGACTCGGTGCGTGACAAGAACGGCGACAAGTTGCCTATTCCTGACTTCCAGGTGGATGTGGCAATGGTTGCGCCTCGTCTGGTCTGGGTGACGGATCAGCAGGTGTTTGGCGGTCAATTGGCGTTCCACGCTCTGGCCCCGCTGCTGACCGTCAAGGCACAAGCCGCCGGTCAGTCGCAGCGCCGCAGTGGTCTGGGCGATGTGGTGTTCGGTCCCGCCCTGGGCTTTCACCCCAGCGAAAAAATGCACTACGTGCTGGGTGTGGACTTTGTGGCCCCTACCGGCCGCTACAAGGTGACCGACAGCGCCAATCTGGGCCGTAACTACTGGGCCATCCAGCCTGCCGCAGCATTTAGCTACGTGCAGCCCAGCGGCATCAACCTGGATTTGAAGATGATGGTGGACTTCAACTTCCGCAACAGTGATACCGAAACCCGCACGGGTAAGGCCATTCACGCCGACTACGCCGTGGGTTGGGGTTTCGGTAATGGCCTGGTGCTGGGGGTGGGTGGTTACGCCTATCAACAGATTGAAAGCGATCGTGGCCCGGCAGCCGGTGACAGCAAGGCGCGTTCCTTCGCGATTGGCCCGAGCCTGCGTTACGCCAACGATAAAGGTCTGCTGATTACGGCCAAGTACCAGCAGGATCTGGGCGTGCGTGGCCGTCCTGAAGGAAAACAATTTTTTGTAAAAGTAGCGGTTCCGTTCTAAGGGCCCGCGGCAGGAGAGCGAGATGAAAGGACTGAAAGACAAGGTAGTCATCGTTACCGGCGGCGCAACGCGCGTTGGCGCAGGCGTGGTCGAGGTGCTGATGGGCTATGGCGCACGTGTGGCCGTGTTTGATATTGATGCCGCAGGTGGTCAGAAAGCCGTAGGCAACGATGCCGCCAAAGCCAAATTCTGGGAAGTGGACATCACCAGCGATCAAAGCCTGAATGCGGCCATCGAGCAGGTCAAGGCGCACTTTGGCCGTGTGGATGGCCTGGTCAATCTGGCCTGTTCCTATCTGGATGAGGGTATGGCCTCCAGCCGTGAAGACTGGCTCAAGGCCTTGGACATCAACCTGGTCAGCGCCGTGCAAGCAGCCAAGGCCGTGCGTCCCTTGTTGCTGCGTGGCGGCTCCATCGTCAACTTCACGTCCATTTCATCGTCGATCGCACAAACCGGGCGCTGGTTGTACCCGGTCTCCAAGGCCGCCTTGTTGCAACTGACGCGCAGCATGGCGCTGGACTTTGCTCCAGACGGTATCCGCGTGAACTCGGTCTCGCCCGGCTGGATCTGGTCGCGGGTGATGGACGAGCTGACGGGCGGCGATCGCGCCAAAACCGATCGCGTGGCCTCGGCATTTCACATGCTGGGCCGCGTGGGCGATCCCCAGGAAGTGGGCGAAGTCGTCTCCTTCCTGCTCTCGGATTCCGCCAGTTTCGTGACCGGTGCCGATTACGCCGTGGATGGCGGCTACTCGGCCATGGGTCCCGAGCAAGGTGTACCGGCCATTCCCAAATTGGCTGAATAAGAAAAACCGGGACGCCGCTGGGGTGGCGTCCTTAGCTCCCTCAGAAGGAAAAAAATCATGCGTAAAGTTGCTATTGTGGGCGCTGGCCAAGCTGGCATGCCCGTTGCATTCGGCCTCTTGGCCCAAGGCTACGACGTAGCCGTTTTCACCAACCGCAGCCCTGACGATGTTCGTGGTGGCCGTGTCATGTCCAGCCAGTGCATGTTTGCCGAGGCGCTGGATGTAGAGCGTCGCCTGGGTCTGAACTTCTGGGACGACGAATGCCCACCCGTACAAGGTATCGGTTTTGCCCTGCCCAACCCCGATCAGCCTGACACCAAGGCCGTGGACTGGAGTGGCCGTCTGGACCGCGAAGCCCAAGCCACCGACCAGCGCGTAAAAATGCCTTACTGGCTGGAACTGTTCGAGCAGCGCGGCGGCAAGCTGATCATGGAAGACGTGGGCGTGGCCGAACTGGAGCGCATCACCCAGGAATACGACCTGACCATGCTGGCTGCCGGTAAAGGCGAAGTGGTCAAACTGTTCGAACGTGATGATCAGCGTTCCATGTACGACAAGCCCCAGCGCGCTCTGGCCCTGACCTATGTGCACGGTCTGGAACCTACACCTGAATACTCGCGCGTGTCCTTCAACTTCATCCCCGGTGTGGGCGAATACTTTGTGTTCCCATCGCTGACCCTGTCCGGTCCTTGCGACATCATGGTGTTTGAAGGCGTGCCCGGTGGCCCATTGGATCGCTTCCGCGATGCCAAGACGCCTGAAGCGCACCTGGAACAAAGCGTGTCCTTCCTGCGCGAATTCCTGCCTTGGGAAGCCGACCGTGCCCGCAATGTGGAACTGACTGACGCCCAGGGTTACCTGTCCGGCGCATTCCCTCCCACGGTGCGCAAACCTGTGCTGACCCTGCCTTCGGGCCGCATGGTGCTGGGTCTGGGCGATGCCGTGGTCGTGAACGACCCCATTACCGGCCAAGGTTCCAACAACGCTGCTAAAGCCGCCCAGGTGTATCTGGACAGCATCTTGCAGCGTGGCGAAGGCGCGTTTGACCGTAACTGGATGCAGGAAACGTTCGAGCGTTACTGGGATTACGCCAATCTGGTGGTGCGCTGGACCAACTCCATGTTGAAGCCGCCAACCGACTCCTCTTTCGCCTTGTTGACCTCGGCTCAGCAATCGCCTGCTCTGGCTCATTTCCTGGCCAACAGTTTCAACCACCCACCGGTTCTGTTCCCGGCCTGGGAAGATCTGAGTGCCGCCCAAGCATTGATCGAGAAGACTCGCAGCCAATCTGTGGCTGCCTGATAGATAGTATTCAAGGAGACGTATCATGACCCCCACCGCAACGCTGCAAGACTCCTCGTCCCAAACCGCTGCCCAGCGGCAGGCCGTGTCTGCCCAAGCGTTGGCAGCCGCTGACGCCAAACCCACACCGTCCAATCTGAATGTGGTCGATAGCCGTGCGTTTCGCCAGGCACTGGGCCATTTTCCAACGGGTGTGGCCATTGTCACCACTCGTTGTCCCGATGGCCGGGCGGTGGGTCTGACCATCAACTCCTTTACCTCCCTGTCGCTGGAGCCGCCTCTGGTGATGTGGAGCCTGGTGAATCATTCGCCCAGCCTGGAGATCTTTGAAAAATGCAGCCACTTTGCCATCAATGTGATTAGCCAGGAGCAAGTGCCCGTGGCCCTGGGTTTTGCCAATTCCCAGGTCAAGGACAAGTTCTCGCTGGTCTCGCATGTGGATGGTGAAGAAGGCGTGCCATTGCTGGACGATTGCGTAGCGACCTTTGTGTGCGAGAACTACCGTCAGCACGAAGGCGGCGACCACACCTTGTTTATTGGCCGTGTGGTGCGCCACACCACCCTGACTGAACACGAACCTGCGGTGTTTCACCGTGGCCGTTTCGCCAACCTGACCACGCCTAGCGGAGACCGTTGAAATGAGTGACGCGCACAGCGCTGATGTAGTCATTGTCGGCAGCGGGATGAACTCCCTGACCTGCGCCGCCTTGTTGGCCCAACGGGGCTTGTCGGTGACAGTGCTGGAGCGCAATGCGGTTGCCGGGGGCTGTATCCGTACCCAGGAGCTGTTCCCCGGTTTCACCCATGATGTTCTGTCCAGCTGGTATCCCCTGTTCATGGGCGGCGCGTCGTATGCCGCTCTGGCCGAACCCTTGGCCAAAGCCGGTCTGGAGTTTGCCAAAGGCGAGTACAGCACGGGTCTGGCCATTCCCGGTGGCCCGTCGCTGGCCTTGCGTCAGGATATGGACGACACGGTGCGTCGTTTCAATGACCTGATGCCCGGTGAAGGCGATGCCTTGGGTGCCATGGCGGCACGCATGTTTGGCCCGGATGCCGGTCTGGTATTTGGCCTGCTGGGTGGGGAGCCCTACCGCTGGCCCATGGCCAAACTGGCTTTTGGTGCCTGGCGCGAACGGGGGCTGGACGGCTTGATGTCTTTTGGCTCGCAAGCGCTGGAAAGCTTCCGGCGCTGGGCCATGCGCGATCTGCGCAGCGATCTGGCCCGCGCCATGATTGCTCCCTGGGTGCTGCATAGCGGTTTGGGCCCGGATGAGGCCAGCTCGGCCCTGATCGGCAAGCTGACTTTCAGCGCCGTAGTCAGCGGTGGCATGCCGGTGGTCAAAGGCGGCAGTTACCAGATTGTGAAAGCCTTTACCCGCATTATTGAAGAAGCAGGTGGGGCGGTACTGACCAATTCCCATGTGGATCGCGTGCTGGTGGAAGGCAATAAAGCCACCGGCGTGTGTGTGGGTACGCAGCGCTATCTGGCCCGCCGTGCCGTGGTCTGCAATGTGACGCCCGGTCAGCTGTACGGCGACTTGTTGCCGGAAGTAGAACCCGAGTTGTTGAAGTCCGCCCAGGATTATCACTATGGTCGCGGTGGCATGCAGATTCACTTTGCCTTGAATTCCCCGCCCGACTGGCTTGACCCGGAGCTGCGCCATGTCCCTATGGTGCATGTGACGGAAAGCATGGAGCAGGTGTGCTCTTCGGTGGTGACGGCCAGCAATGGCTATCTGCCTGCCAAACCGACCCTGGCCGTGGGCCAGCCGGTGGCAGTGGATGTGACTCGCGCACCGGAGGGGCACTGGATTTTATGGGTACAAATGCAGGAACTGCCGCGCCACATCAAAGGCGATGAGGCGGGCGAGATTCCTGTGCCGGCCGATGGTCGCTGGAACGAAGCCGTGCGCGAGGCCATGGCCGACCGTGTGCAGGCCCGTCTGGAAACCGTCATGCCTGGCTTGGCCGCCAAGATTATCGGGCGTCGTAGCGTCAGCCCAGCGGATCTGGAAGCCTTGAACATGAATCTGGTGGGGGGCGATCCGTATAGCGGGGTGTGCTCACCGGATCAGTTCTTTTTCATGCGTCCTTTTGCAGGACACAAGAATGCGCGCAGTGGCACGACGCCCTGGCGTAATCTGCATCAAATTGGTGCGTCGGTGCATCCGGGCCCTGGCCTGGGTGGTCAATCCGGCTATCTGGCCGCCCAGCGTATTTTGAAGGGGTGAGAGGACGGGTGAGGCGGTCAGCTTAGTGCTGACCGCCACGCACCCGTTGCAGGGTCTCGCCAGGCGTTTCGCCAAAGCGGCTGCGATATTCGGCGCTGAAACGGCCCTGGTGTGCAAAGCCCCAGCGCATGGCCAGATCGGCCAGCGTCAGATGAGGTTCGTTGGAATGGATCAGTTCGTGGCGCAGACGGTCCAGGCGCACCTGGCGCAGGTACTGCATGGGGCTGACGCCATAGTGCTCCTTGAAGGCTTGCTGCAAGGTGCGCGAGCTGACGCCTGCGATAGCGCTAAGCTCGTCCACCGTGACGGGCAAATGGGCCTGCTCATGCAAATGGCTGGCTACTTTCTTCAAGTGGCGCGGCAAGATGCGGGCGGGGTTCAGGGCCTGAATCTGAGCCGGTGGGTGCAGATCCAGCAAGGTTGTCACCGCCAACTGCTCCAGCTGGTTGATAATCAACGGCGAGCGCCGGATGTCTTCGTAGTTGCGTGCACAGTCCAGCACATAGCGCAGCATGATTTGCCAGGACGGCTGGGTATGCGCCTCCAGGCGTACCGGAAACAGCAAACCTTGCGGGCCTACGTCCAGACCCATGCCACGGGCAGCCTGTTCCACCAGGTTGCGGTCTATCTTGAGCATTAATTGCTCATTATTGGCGTGCCAGACCATATCCACGTCCTCGTTGGGATTGAGGATCGTGGCGGCGTAGGGGCTGGAGTCCACGGTTTGGCCACCGCAGCGAATCTTGGCGGTGCCATATTGAGGCATCTGGACCAGGTAAAAACCGGCCAGGTGATCAGGTTGGATATGTACGTCGGCGCCATAGCCCAGGCGGCTCAAGGCGACCTGACCAAACTGGGCGTGTCGCAGCCGGGTTTGCAGGGTCTGGTCGGCACGTAGCTGCTTGAGCTGGTGCGACTTGAACATGTCGCTGACAGATTTGCGCACGTGTTCCAGGTCAGCAGAAGCTACACGTGCCCAGTGATCGGGCTTATTTTCCATGTTTCATGTGCCTAGATGGTTCTGAAAGGCAGGAAGGATACGTAAAACCTTGAGTTTCAACGGTTTGCAGCGGCTTTATTTTAGTTGTAAAGTATATCAGTGGGCCACCGGGATTTCCCGCAGTCCTGTTTAGTTTGTTGTGTTTATTAACAGAGAGAACCGTGCAGAAAGACTTTCACTTCTACGAACCCACACAAGGCCATGGACTGCGCCACGACCCGATCAGTTCTATTGTGGGCCCTCGTGTAATTGGCTGGATCGGTACCAAAAGCACGGAAGGCGTGCTGAACCTGGCTCCGTACAGTTTCTGCAACGTGTTCAACTACCGCCCGCCTGTCATCGCTTTTTCCAGCGTGGGCTACAAAGACAGCGTGCGTAACGCGATTGAAACCGGCGTCTTTACCTGGAACCTGGCAACGCGTGATCTGGCCGAGCCCATGAACATGACCAGTCTGGAGCAAGATGTGCGCGAGTTTGAAGTCGCGGGCCTGACGCCTGTGGATTCTCGCCTGATTGATGCCCCCCGCGTGGGCGAGAGTCATGCCTCGTTGGAGTGCAAGGTGACAACGCACTTTCAGTTGAAAGACTCGGAAGGCAAGGACCTGAACACCTGGATGGTGCTGGGCGAAGTGGTGGGTGTGCATGTGTCGCCCAATAGCATCGTGGACGGCATTTACCGCACCGCGATCCCACGTCCGATCCTGCGTGGAGGTGGCCCTGGCGATTACTTTGAAATTACGGACCTGGCCTTGTTTGATATGCCACGTCCCAAGTCCTGATAGCAGGGCTACGTAGTCTGGGGGCGGTGATTGGTGGCCCCTGTGAGTTGTTTTGAGGTGACTACGCATTAGCTGGACATGAAAACGGCGCTGAAAGGCGCCGTTTGCTTTATGTCTGCTCAGAGTGTGGCCGAAGTCTTTGGGCTGTTTTGCCTTTTAGCCCTTGGACGAACCGCCCGCTGCCAGAAATTGCGCCAAACGAGGGCTGCGTGGCGACACCAGGACTTCTTCCGGTGGGCCCTCTTCCTCGATCAAGCCTTCGTGCAGGTACACCACTTTGCTGGACACATTGCGCGCAAAGCTCATTTCGTGCGTAACGACCACCATCGTGCGCCCTTCTTCGGCCAAATTTTGCATAACCCGCAAAACTTCACCCACTCGCTCCGGGTCCAGCGCCGAGGTTGGCTCGTCAAACAGCATCACTTCAGGTTCCAGCGCCAGCGCACGGGCAATCGCCACACGTTGCTGCTGGCCGCCCGACAGGAAGGCCGGATATTGCTTGGCCAGATCGCGCGACAGGCCCACCTTGTCCAGATACAGTTCCGCCTTGGCAATCGCCTGAGCCTTGTCCATGCCCTGGACATGAATAGGGGTGGCGGTAATATTTTCCAGCACCGTCATGTGAGACCACAAGTTGAAGTGCTGAAACACCATCGCCAGACTGGTACGCAGGCGCTTGAGCTGTTGTTTATCTACCGCAACCAGTTCGTCCGTTTTGGGATCCAGACGGGTTTTCAGTTCCTCGCCCTTGATGACGATACGGCCGGAATTGGGCGTTTCCAGAAAGTTGATGCAACGCAGAAACGTACTTTTGCCCGAACCACTGGAACCGATCAGGCTGATGACATCGCCCGGCTCTGCGCTGAGAGAGACTCCCTTGAGGACCTCCAGGGAGCCATAGCGTTTGTGAATATTCTCGATGAGCAGGTTGGGCATGGAAAACGGTATCGTATTGAAAATAAAAAAGACCGGCGCGACGCGGCAGAGGGGATTACAGCACAGACTGGCCGTCAGGCAAATCATTGAGCCTGTGGTTTTCCCGTACAAATCTGTGGGTCTAAACGGATTTGCGCGCATTTCTGGGTTTATGATGCAGTCTTTCCCGCAGCCCTGATCGGGCTAAGGGCGCAGCGCAAGCCGCGTTTTAGCCAAGCTTAGGTGTCCGTTTTAGGGGACCTGTTTCTAGAGAGTGTTGTCATGAAAAAAGTGGTCCGTGCCAAGCTGCATGGTATCAAGGTGACCGGTGCCGACTTGAACTATCACGGGTCGATCACCCTGGATCCGGAAATCTGCGAACAAGCGGGCATTTTACCCATGGAGTTTGTGGAAATCTGGAATAAGGACAGTGGTGCCCGTATTTCTACCTACGTAATCTTCGGTGAACCCGGTTCGCGTTGCGTGGTTCTGAACGGTGCGGCCGCTCGTACCTGTCAAAAGGGCGACACCGTCATCATTTGCGCAACCGAATACGTGATGAATTCCGAAGACCTGTATTCCCTGCGCCCTACCGTGCTGACCTTCACGCCTGAAAACGAAGTGGATGAAGTCATGCACTACGAAGTGGCCAAGACCGCCCAGCGCGATTATGACTTCCGCGTGGTGCGCGACGACCGCCCTCGTGGTGCCGAGCGTCCATTGGCCCGTGTTGACGTGGACGCCCTGTCCGCCGACCTGCGCTCCCGTGGTCTGGATGATCGCGCCATTGCCGATATCCTGTCCTGCCACCTGGCCGATTTCGCGCCTGCGAACCAGAACTGATTGTTCTTCACCGGGCCGCAACAGGCCCGATGATGGTTGTATTAAAAAACGCTGTGTTCACTGCCTCAGGCGGCAAACACAGCTTTTTTTTATTCAGTCAGTTTGTGGCCGAATTACATCTGGTACACAGGGCGCCGTCAGACTACAAGGTACTCAGAGCACTGCAATCAGAGCGCTTGAGCACCTTGTTCACGTTCAGCCTCAATACTGGGCGCGCAGCGTCAGCATGACGTTGCGTGGATCGCCGTAGTAGTTGTAGGCACGTTCGTGGGCAATGTAACGGTAGTAGTGCTTGTCGAACACGTTGTTCACGTTCAAGGTGGCTGAAACCTTGGGCGTGAAGTCGTAGCGCACCATCAGATCGGCCACAGCGTAAGGATTCTGCTCGATACGGATCGTGCCGGCCGTGTTCTCGTACAGGAACTTGGTCTGCCATGTGAAGCCGCCACCCACCGTCCACTGGCGCAACGAGCCGGGCAGGCGGTAAGAGGTAAAGAGCTTGAACATATGTTCTGGCGTGCGCGTGTTGAAGGGCTTGCCCTGGTTGGCCGCATCCTTCACGTACTTGGTGGTGTTGTAGGTATAGCCAGCCGTCAGATTCCAGCCTGGGGCCAGTTCACCTGTTAACTCCGCCTCAATCCCTTCGCTGCGCACTTTGCCTGCGGCAATCGAGCAGTAGTCGCTGGTGGTATAGGGGCACGGTTTGGGGCCGTCCAGGTCGGTCTGGGCGCGGTTGGTTTCTTCGATACGGAAGGCCGCCAGCGAAGCCTGCACGCGGCCGTCCTGGAATTCACCCTTGATACCCGCCTCGTAGTTGGCGCCCACGATGGGCTTGAGCAAGGAGCCATTGCGGTCGATGGCGTTTTGCGGACGGAATACGTCGGTATAGCTGGCGTACAGCGAGTAGTTGTCGTTCAGATCGAATATCAGACCGGCGTACGGTGTGAACTCGCCACTGACCTTGTAGCTCGAGGAGGCCGTGTTGGCGCCCGTGAGCAGATTGGTGCTGTCGCTGCTGTAGTCCCACCAGCTCCAACGACCACCCACGATCAACGTGAGTGGATCGGCAAGGCTTAGACGAGCAGCGGTATAGATACCCGACTGCTTGGTGGTGGTGGCAGTGCGCGATTCATAGGGCCCAATATTGGGCGGGGGCAGCGAGGTGGGGTCCCAGTTAAAGACATCGGGCCGGATGCTGGCGTATTCACGCAAAGGCACCTGATCGGTTTCGGTAGGGTTGCGGCGCATGTTTGCACCCACCACCAGCTCATGCTTGCGGCCCAGCAAGGAGAATGGGCCCGAGGCGTATAGATCCACGCTGGTCTGGGTGCGGTTCAGGCTGCTGGCTTTGGCGTAGTTCAGGAGTGGGCCCAGATGGGTGTTGCGGTCTACGCCCGCGCCCGAGGCGGACAGAAACACCGTGTCTACGTCGTAGTGCTGGCGGTTGGCCGACAGCTTGGTCTGCCAGCCGTTGTCCATCTCCCAGGTCAGATCGCCGAACACGGTGGTGCTGCGGGTGGCGCGGTGGTTCCAGTCGGCGCCCAGGTAAGTGCTGCGTGGCAGTTCGAGATCGCCGCCGTCGTCAAAGAAGACGACGCCAGTGCCGTTGGGCGTACCCTTGGTGCTTTGATGATCCACCCCCAAGGTGGCTGTGATCGAGGGAGTAAAGTCGTATTGCAAGACGCCATACAGCACTTCCTTGCGTTCCTTGACGTGATCCACGAAGGAGTCGCGGTCGTCGTGCACGGCCACCACCCGTCCGCGCAGATCACCGCTGTGGTTGAGCGGGCTGGAGACGTCGGCTTCCACACGATAGCTGTTCCACGATCCCACCATTGCGCTGCCGCTGGCGGCAAATTCGCGGGTGGGTTGCTTGCGCACCAGATTGAGCGTGCCGCCCGGGTTGCCGGCCCCCTGCAACAGACCCGCCGCGCCGCGTACCACCTCCACACGGTCGTAGATGGCCATGTCGGCGGCCGCTTCCGAGCCGCCTGCACCTAGTGAAACAGGCACGCCGTCAAGCTGGGCCGTATCCAGCGAGAAGCCGCGGATCTGATAGGTTGTGCCCAGCACTTCGCCTTCCTGCACCTTCACGCCGGTGGCCTGCTTGAGTGCGTCGTTAAGCGTGAGCAAACCCTGGTCGTCAAGCCGTTGGCGCGTGATCACGCTGACCGATTGTGGGGTTTCACGTGCGGACAGGTTCATGCGCGTGGCCGAGCTTGCCGATGCGTTGGTGTAGCTGCCTGTGCCTTCGGTCCTGGGATCGAGTTGTCCACGTACGGTTACGGTGCTCAACTGGGTGCCGTCACCGGCAGGCGCCTCTGGGACCTGGCGCAGATGGTAGCTGCCATCCGAGCTGGCCACAGCAGTCAGGCCAGTACCGGCCAACAGTGCATCCAGCGCGGCCTGGGGCGATAAGGTGCCGGAGACGCCAGGGCTGTTTCGATCCTTGGCCAGCTCACCGGCGCCGGCTACCAGCACGCCGGACGCGCTTGCAAAGCGAGCCAGCGCTGTGCTCAAGGGGCCCGCAGGAATGCGGTAGCTTTGTTGTTGGGCTGACGCACGGTTGATGGTTTGAGCGTGGGCTTGAGGATGCCAGCTTGCCAGGCTTAATGCGCCACTGGCCAGGGCGAGCTGCAGTACGCAAGCCAAGGGGTGTAGTTTGAAGCCAGGTCGGAAAAAGTGCATGGCACCAGAAGAGGCCGCCCGACGGGCGACAGGCTGGGAATAGCCGGACATGATGAATTCTGCTCCTTGGAAGCGGTGTAGTCGGCGAGAGCGAGCCGATTTGCGTGTGTCCTGGCCAGTGTCTGTTCTGAGGCCAGAAGACGGAGTAAAACGATGCCCTCTTTAGGTATATCGAACACGCCAAGGAAAAGCGGAACTCGAAAAAGTGGAAATAGCCGGTTTCAGGTTTTGGGCCGATTGATTAGGCCCGTAAACTGGCTTGTCATGCACGGCTGTCCATGTTGTGAACGTGCGCTTGAATCAAGGCCGGTGCTCGGCAAGTTCAATGCTGACCCACCAGGGCAGGGTCCGTTTGATGCGAATGGGGAGCACTCCTTCCAGCATTTTCAAGGCCCGGTCCGGGTCGGTGGAGGGATAGCTGCCAATCACAGGAAGCTGGGCAGCCTCGGGTGAGACGCCAAGGTGGCCACCGCGATAGCGTTGCAATTCACGCACGACCTCAATCAAGGGTGTGTTGTCGGTGACGAGGATGCCTTTGGTCCAGCTTTGCCGTTCGGGAAGAACCGGAACGGTGTCCGCAATTTGGGCACGCGAGAGCTGCGTCTGCTGACCGGCATAGACAATGCGCTGCTTGCCATTGCTGACCGTGTCCACTTGCACCGCACCTTGATACACCGCCAGAAAAGTCTCCTGGCCGTCCAGTCGTACCGTAAAGCGTGTCCCCAAGGCACGCAGCAGGCCCTGGCGCGTCTTGACCAGAAAGGGCCGCCCAGGATCGGCCGCGGTATCGATCAGAATTTCACCCTGGACCAGTGAGAGCAGGCGTTGATCGCCTCGGTAATCATGGTTCAGTGCGGTGTCGGAACTGAGCCAGACACTGGAGCCGTCGGGCAAGCTGAGCTGGCGAACTTCGCCACGGGCAGTGCGATGCTCGGCTGACCAGGCCATTACTGTGCCGGGCAAGGATGTATGCTGCCAGGCCAGCCAACTGCCCAATCCGCTGCCTGCCAGCGTGCCCAGGCCCAGCAACAATTGGCGGCGTCGCCCCATGCGCCGATTGGCCATGCAATAGCTTTGGACGGCAGCCTGGCGGCTGTCGCTGCTTTGTATCGGCTCAAAGCGGCCACTGATGCGTTCCACGTACTGCCAGGCCTTGCGATGCTCGGCCTGAGCGGCCAGCCAGCCTTGCCAGCGTTGCTGGTCCTGGGCCGAGGCCTCATCCGAGCGCAACAGGGCAAACCATTCGGCGGCCTGTTCCAGCGCGTCAAACGAGGGCTCCAGCATATCGTCGGGATGCAGTTCGGAAGTGCTCATAGGGGGGCGTACAGGCAATCAGCGTGGCTCGGGCAGGCTGGACGCCTGATGCACGGGCATGTCAGCGGCGGTATGGCGGGCTTCCAGTTTCAGGCAGCACAGCATGGCCTGGCTAAGGTATCGGTGCACCATGCGTGTGGACACGCCTAGCGCCTCTGCAATTTCCCGGTTGCTCATGCCGTCGGCCATCGCCATGAAAAAGGCATTACCCACTTTGGCAGGCAGGGTGCGCAACATGCTGTCTATTTCGTGCAGGGCTTCCAGCACCAGGGCCTGGTGTTCGGCAGACGGAACCAGAGCGGCCGGGCGGTTAGCCAGCTCTTCCAGCCAGGCTTGTTCAATTTGGCGGCGTCGCCACAAGTCCACGCACATGCCGTTGGCCATGAGTCGCAAATACACACGTGCTTCGGGCTCGCTGCCGAATTGACGGGGTTTTTGCAGCAATCGGACAAAAACGTCTTGGGCCAGATCGGCTGCGTCAAAGGAATTGCCTAGCCTTCGTCGCAGCCAGCTATGCAACCAGCCATGGTAATTCCGGTACAGCGATTCCGTGTCGGGTGAGAAGGCGGCATTGTGCATGATGCGTTCCAGTGGTGCCTGCTCGACCAGAAAACGGTAGAGATTCGGGCAATGAGAACTGAGAATAATTCTCAATTATCAGAAAAAACCGCCCATTCGGCAAGTTGCCGTGGGCGGTTTTACTGTTGGCATCGCAAGCGATCAGGCCTGATCGCGCCCTTCTTCTACGGCATGGCAAGCCACTTCGTGCTGCCCGGTTTGCAGCAAAGCCGGGGCTTCGCGGCGGCAGCGATCATTGGCCAGCGGGCAGCGTGGATGGAAGGTACAGCCTGATGGCGGGTTCAGCGGGTTGGGCACTTCCCCCGCTACCGGAATGCGACTTTTGCCCGCCCCGCTCATGTCGGGAATGGCTCCCAGCAGCATCCGGGTGTAGGGATGGCGAGGCTGTGCAAATAGATCATCGCGTGGCGCAATTTCCACAATTCGACCCAAATACATGACGCCAACTCGGTCGGCCACGTGATGCACCACGGCCAGATTGTGCGAGATGAACAGATAGGTCAGCCCCAGCTCGCGCTGCAAATCCTTCATCAGGTTCAGGACCTGGGCCTGCACCGACACGTCCAGCGCCGAGGTCGGCTCGTCACAGACGATGAATTCAGGTTGCAGGGCCAGAGCACGGGCAATGGAAATACGCTGGCGCTGGCCGCCGGAGAACTGGTGCGGGTAGCGCTGGGCGTCGCTGGGGTTCAGCCCTACTTGCGTCAGCAGCTCGGCCACTTTGGCCTCTTGCTGGGCGCTGCTCATGTCCGTGTGAGTGACCAGTGGTTCGGCAATGATGCGGCCCACGCGCCAGCGAGGATTCAGGCTGGCATAGGGGTCCTGGAAAATCATCTGACGGCGTTTGCGCATGGCCTTCTGGCTGGCCTTGTCCATGGTTTGCAGGGACTGGCCATCAAACAGAATCTCGCCACGTGTCAGCGAATACAGGCCGGTCAGCAAACGGGCCACGGTGGATTTGCCACAGCCGGACTCACCCACCAGCGCCAGGGTTTCACCCTTGTTCAAGGTGAAGCTGACGCCATCGACCGCACGCAGGTTTACTTTGGGTTTGCGGTAGACCAGACGCTCCAGCAAGGGCGGGGACACATCAAACCAACAGGCAGCGTCCTTGACCTGGACCAGGGCTTGTTTAGGGGCGCTCATGCGGACTCCTGTGCATGCAGCCAACAGGCCGCCTGTGTTTGTGGGGGAACAGGCATCAGCTCGGGGCGTTCGACCAGGCAGCGATCAAAACGACGATCACAACGCGGATTGAAGGCACAGCCGGGCGGGATGGCGTTCAGGCGCGGCATGCTGCCGGGGATTTGTTCCAGACGCTTCAGCCCCGCGTGCAGATTGGGGATGGAACGCATCAAACCACGGGTATAGGGGTGGCTGGGTTTCTGGATCACGTCCTGTACCGGGCCGATTTCGATGATGCGACCGGCGTACATCACCGCCACGCGGTCGGCGGTTTCGGCAATCACCCCCATATCGTGGGTAATCAGCATGACCGAGGTGCCTTGCGAGCGACAGAGTTTTTTCAGCAGGTCGATAATCTGCGCCTGAATGGACACGTCCAGCGCGGTGGTGGGTTCATCCGCCACGATCAGCTTGGGCTCGGCCGCCAGGGCCAGCGCAATCACCACCCGTTGGCGCATGCCGCCCGAGAACTGATGTGGATAGTGGTCGATACGCTCGCGCGCGGCGGGAATGCCGGTGGCTTCCAGCAACTCGATGGCGCGTTCCCGTGCCTGTTTCCAGGACAGGGGCAGGTGCGTCACGATGGTTTCAGCCAACTGATGGCCCACGGTGTAGAGCGGGTTCAGCGAGGTCAGCGGGTCCTGGAAGATCGCGCCAATCTTGCGGCCACGAATCTTGCGCATCTGGTCCTGGTTCAGATTGTCGATGCGCTCGCCTTCCAGCAGGATCTGGCCGCCGCTGATGCGACCGGGGGCATCGAGCAAACCAATAATGGAGGAACCCGTCAGGGACTTGCCGGCGCCTGACTCACCCACCACACCCAGCACTTCACCGGGGGCGATGGAAAAGGACACATGATCCAGGGCTTGGAGCACACCACGCCGGGTCGGGAATTCGACACACAGGTCTTGGACAGTTAAGAGTGCAGTCATGGCTTAGCTCAATTTGGGGTTCAGGGCGTCACGCAACCAGTCGCCCAGGAGATTGACCGACAGCACCAGCAGCACCAGCATCAGGCCAGGGAAAATCGTGATCCACCATTCGCCCGAGAACAGGAAGTCGTTACCGATCCGGATCAGGGTGCCCAGAGACGGCGAGGTGGCCGGAACGCCGACGCCCAAAAAGGACAGCGTGGCTTCGGTAATGATGGCGGTGGCCAGATGCACGGTGGCCAGCACCAGCACGGGGCCCATCACATTGGGCAGAACATGGCTGAACATGATGCGTGGCGAGGACACGCCAATGACGCGGGCAGCCTGTACGTATTCACGGTTTTTCTCTACCAGCGTGGAGCCGCGCACGGTACGGGCATATTGTGGCCAACCGGCCAGCGCAATCGCCCCGATCAGCACCGGGAAGGCGACCACATCGTGCATGTTCAAGGGGAAGACGGCACGGGCTACCCCGTCGATCAGCAAGGCAATCAGAATGGCCGGGAAGGACAGCTGCACATCGGCCACACGCATGATGAAGGCATCCACACGGCCACCGGAGTAGCCGGCCAGCAGGCCCAGCACAATGCCGACCACCATGGACAAGGCCACCGAGGCCAGACCAATCAGCAGGGAGGTGCGTGTCCCGTACAACAGGGCCGAATACAGATCACGTCCTTGGCTGTCTGTTCCCAACCAGTACTGGGGCGAACCGTTCTCCGACCAGGCCGGGGCCAGCAAGGCATCCATCAGGTCGATGGAGGTCAGATCGAAGGGGTCATAAGGCGCCACCCAGCGGGCACCCAGCGCGCCGATAAATAGCAGCAAGGCCATGATGGTGGCCGCAATGGCCACGGGGGAATGACGCCAGGACCAGACCAGATCGCTATCCCAGGCGGTTTTCAATTTAGCGAACATATTAGTGCCCCTTGGCGCCCGACAATTGGGTGCGCAGACGTGGATCGACCAGGAAGTACAGCAGGTCTACCAGCAGGTTGATCACAACAAATACCAGGGCAATCAGACAGAGGTAGGCCGCCATCACGGGGATGTCGGCAAATTGCACGGCCTGGATAAACAGCAGACCCATGCCCGGCCATTGGAAAACGGTTTCCGTCACGATGGCAAAGGCGATGATGCCGCCCAGTTGCAGACCCGTGATGGTGATAACCGGCACCA
This sequence comes from Alcaligenes sp. AB3, assembly GCF_031844565.1. Lineage (NCBI taxonomy): Bacteria > Pseudomonadati > Pseudomonadota > Betaproteobacteria > Burkholderiales > Alcaligenaceae > Alcaligenes > Alcaligenes sp. AB3. The sequence goes on along the minus strand of NZ_JAUZVM010000014.1, from coordinate 29,150 downwards.
TGGTGTTTTTCAGGGCGTGGCCAAAGTGGATGGCGCGTTGCGACAAGCCACGGGCACGAGCAAATTTGATGTAGTCGGCGCGCAGCACTTCCAGCATCTCCGAGCGCACCAGACGCAGAATCAAGGTGAGCTGGAACAAACAGAGCGTGATGGCAGGCAGGATCAGGTGCTTGAGCCCGTCCCAGCTAAGCAGGCCGGTGCTCCACCAGCCAAACTTCAGGACTTCTCCCCGGCCATAGCTGGGCAGCCAGCCCAATTGCACGGAGAAGATCAGGATCAGCAAGATACCGATCAGGAAGGTGGGCAGCGAGATCCCCAGCAGGGAAAAGGCCAGAATGCTTTGCGCCATAAAGCCATTGCGCTTCAAGGCGGTGTACACCCCTAGCGGCAGGCCTATCAGCAAGGCCAATATGGCGGCCACCACGGATAGCTCGACGGTGGCAGGCAGGCGATCTTTGAGCAGGGTGGAAACAGGTTGGGCTTGCCGCAGGGACAGGCCAAATTCGCCTTGTACGGCCTGGGATACAAAGCGCCCGAATTGCACGGGGGCGGGTTGATCCAGCCCCAGGCTGGCACGCAGTTCCACGCGATCTTGTTCGGTGGCGTCCTGTCCCAGCATGATGGTGACCGGGTCACCAATGTAGCGGAACAGCACAAAGGCCAGAAGGCTGACCGTCAGCATCACCAGAACAGCCTGGATCAGACGGCGAATAATAAATACCAGCATAGGCGGTCTCCTGGTAGAGCGCGAGGATCACTCGCGACCAGTGTCGTCCTTAATGTGTAGAAAGGGCCCGGCAAGGGGGCTGGTGTAGAAACGGATGACTACAGCGTAAGGGGAACCAGCCCCGCACGACGGCGGGGCTGGGGTGGGAAAACAACTTAGTCGATGGTGGTCCATTGGGCCAGCATGCGGTTGTCCGCACGATGTATCACGTTGACCTTCTTGGCCATGGCCCAAGGAATGATCTGGTCATGCAGAGGGATATGACCCACTTCCTTGGCATGAATTTCCAGAACCTTGTGGATTGCGGCATCGCGCTTTGCGGTGTCGGTTTCGGTCTTGATCTGGTCGATCAAGGCGTCCACTTCGGGGTTCTCGTAGCCACCAAAGTTAAAGGAGCCGTCAGCGCCCTCGCCCTTGCTGTGCATCAGGCTTTGCAGGGTGTACAGCGCATCAAAGGTGGGCACGCCCCAGCCAAACATGTAGGCGCTGGAGTCAAAGCTTTGTACTTTGGGGAAGTAGGTGGCGCGTGGCATGGCGTTCAGGTTGGCTTTCACGCCGACCTTGGCCCACATGCCCACGATGGCCTGGCAGATGGCTTCATCGTTGATGTAGCGATCGTTCGGGCAATCCAGGGTGAAGGTCAGGGAATTGTCGTAACCGGCTTCTTTCAGCAGTTCCTTGGCGCGATCCTGGCTGTAAGGCAGGCGCTGGGCCAGTTCCTTGGTGTAGCCGTGAACCTGAGGGGCCACCATGGTGCCGGTGGGGGCGGAGGAACCGCGCATCACGGCTTTCTTGATGGCTTCAATGTCGATGGCCACATACAGGGCTTCACGCACACGTTGGTCAGCAAAGGGGTTCTTGCCCTTGATGCTGCTGTATTTCAGCTCTGGATTCTTCTGGTCCAGACCCAGGTAGATGGTGCGGTACTCGTTGCCTTCCACAATCTTGGTTTGCTGGCGCAGACGCTGCAAATCCTGAGCAGGCGGGTCCAGAACCAGGTCCACTTCGCCAGACAGCAAGGCAGCGGTACGGGTGGCGTTCTGCTTGATAGGTACGTAGATCACTTCGGTGACGTTACCCACCTTGTTGCCCTTGTTCCACCATTCTTCGTTTTCCACAAAGACGGTGCGCACGTCCACTTCACGCGACTTCAGCTTGTAAGGGCCGGTGCCGTTGGTGTTGCGAGCCGAGAAGGTTTCTTCGTTCTTGTTGAAGTCCTGGGGCTGGGTGACATTGTTCTTTTCCGACCAGGCCTTGTTCATCATGAACACGCTGGTCAGCTGGCGCAGCAGGACCGGGTTGGGGGCGGACGTAATGATGTCCACCGTCTTGTCGTCAATTTTTTCTGCCTTGACGATGCCGTTCACGTAGGCCTTGAAGTTGGACGTCGGGGCCATGGCGCGCTCGATGGAGAACACCACGTCATCAGCGGTAAAGGGAGCGCCATCGTGGAATTTCACCCCTTCGCGCAGCGTAAAGCGCCAGACAGTAGGTTCACGCTGTTCCCAGGCTGTGGCCAGGCTGGGCACAATCTGGAAATCCTTGTCGTAGTCCACCAGCGCCTCATAGACATACATGCTGCCTGTGATCGTGAGGTTTTCGTTCTGTGCGTGTGGATCCAGGGTCATGAAGTCGCCCTGGCTGGACCAAGTAAGCGTTTTGCTGTGGCCCACCAAGGGCAGGGCGACCAGAGCTGCCAGCGCAGCAGCCAATACTGTTTTTTTCATGAAAACCTCCTGTTGGGGTGCTTGGTGTCGCTGATAGAGAGGCTGCATAGTAACCGGGCGCTTGCTGCCGATTCAATACGTAGTTTCAGCCTGCTGTCAGCTTAATGATGTTTAGTGATTTATATCATCCCGGCGCTTATTCAGTGGCTCCCGGTTCAAAGCCGACTTGTCGCTATAATGATGTACATATATACAGTTAACAGGCTGATCACGGTGGCGGCACACGAAGAAAACCCCCTGGAGCGGCGTATCGCTCATGTGGATATGGATGCGTTTTATGCCTCGGTAGAGCTGCTGCGCTACCCGCATTTGCGCGGCCGCCCCGTGGTGATTGGCGGGCGAAGTGCCGATACCCCGCGTCAATTGCCCGATGGCAGTTGGCAACATGCCCGTCTGGCCGATTACGTGGGGCGCGGGGTGGCCACGACTTCTACCTACGAAGCCCGTCAGTTGGGCGTGTTCTCGGCCATGGGTTTAATGAAGGCGGCTCAACTGGCTCCCGATGCCATCTTGCTGCCTGCCGATTTTCAAGCCTACCGCCATTATTCGCGCTTGTTCAAACAGGCCGTAGCCACGGTCTCGGACCATATCGAGGATCGGGGTATCGACGAGATCTATGTAGACCTTAGCCATAAAACCGAAGACAGCCACGAACTGGCCGAGCAGATTCGACAAGCCGTGAACCAGGCCACGGGCCTGACCTGTTCGGTAGGCATCACACCCAACAAACTGCTCTCCAAAATTGCCTCGGAACTGAACAAGCCCAATGGGGCCTGTGTGCTGACCATGGACGATGTGCCTACCCGCATCTGGCCGCTGGCCGTGGGCAAGATCAATGGCATTGGCCCCAAGTCGGTCGTGAAGCTGACGGAAATGGGCATAGAGAAGATCGGGGAACTGGCCGCCACGCCTGCAGAGAAATTGCAGGAACACTTCGGCCTGCGCTACGCGCAATGGCTGATGGCCGTGGCCCAAGGCCAGGACGAGCGCCCTTTGTCCACCGACCGCACGCCTAAATCCATCAGCCGTGAAACCACCTTCGAGCGTGATCTGCACGTGCGCATGGATCGCTCCCGCCTGTCTGCCGTGCTGGAGTCCTTGTGTGAAAAGCTGGAACAGGATTTACGCAAATCCGCCATGTGCGCCCAAACCATAGGCATCAAGCTGAAGTTCGAGGACTTCAAAACCGTGACGCGCGACCTGTCCCTGCCCGCGCCGGTGCTGGCGGCAGATGCCATTCTGGCCGCCGCCCGCCAGAATCTGAAACGCGCCGTGCTGGACAGACGCTTGCGCTTGCTGGGCGTGAAAGCCAGCGCCTTGCTACCCATCAGTGAAATGCCGCAGGAGCAGCCCCGGCAGCTGGATCTAGACGGCTTGTTTTAGGCGGGCAGATCATCAGAAGCTTGCGTTTTCCATGACAGGTTTTATATAGATGCGGCCCCCCAATACCCTGAAAGATTTTAGGCTTAAAACGCTTTGGCGCCTGCCAGGGTGCGGATGTGTACCAGAAAAGGGACAATCCACGGCCAGATGGCCATTGTCCCAGGCATAAGCGTCCTGCCGGGGGTGTGCTGCGTTAGAATTAATTGTCCAGCCGCCGGGCTGGTTTATTTTTTCTTCTTTCATTTTCATCAAGGTTTGCCGTTATGGAATTCGATCGGGCCGGTGTACGTGCATTAATGGAAATTACCCAGCGTCCGGAGTTGGTCTTTGTGCGAGGAGAAGGTTCCTGGCTGCAAGATCACAACGGCAAGCGATACCTGGACACTGTCCAGGGCTGGGCCGTGAACGCGCTGGGCCACAGCCCTGCCAACGTGATCAAGGCGATCACCGAACAAGCGTCCAAATTGATCAACCCCTCGCCTGCGTTCTACAACGAGCCCTCTATCGAGCTGGCCAAGCGCATCGTGGAACACTCCTGCTTTGATCGCGTGTTCTTTGCCAACAGTGGTGGCGAAGCCAACGAAGGCGCCATCAAGCTGGCGCGCAAATGGGGTCAGATCAACAAGAACAACGCTTACAAGATCATTTCTTTTGAGCACTCTTTCCATGGCCGTACTCTGGCCACTATGTCCCTGTCCGGCAAACCCGGCTGGGATCGCATGTTTGCTCCACAGGTCGACGGCTTTCCGAAAGCCAAGCTGAACGATCTGGAGTCCGTGCGTGCGCTGATCGACGATCAAACCGTGGGCATCATGCTCGAACCCGTACAGGGCGAAGCCGGTGTTATTCCCGCTACCGTGGAATTCATGAAGGGCCTGCGCGCTCTGGCTGACGAGCACAAGCTGTTGCTGATCGTGGACGAAGTGCAAACCGGCATGGGCCGTACCGGCACCATGTTTGCCTACGAGCACTCGGGCATCCGTCCTGACATCATGACCCTGGGTAAAGGCATTGGTGGTGGCGTGCCTCTGTCGGCACTGTGCGCCCGCGAAGAAGTGTCCTGCTTCCAGCCTGGTGACCAGGGCGGTACCTACAACGGTAACCCTCTGATGACCGCTGCTGGCGTAGCCGTGTTCGACGAACTGGCTGCTCCTGGCTTCCTGGAGTCGGTCAATGCCCGTGCCAAGCAACTGTCCGAAGGCCTGCTGGCCATCAGCGCCAAGTGGGGCATGAACGGTGAGCGTGGCGAAGGTCTGTTGCGTGCCCTGATCCTGGATCAGGACGACGGCCCGGAAATCGTGGCTGCTGCCCGCGACCGCGCTCCAGAAGGCATGCTGCTGAACTCGCCACGTCCTAACCTGCTGCGTTTCATGCCAGCCCTGAACATCACGGCCGACGAAATCGACCTGATGCTGGCCTGGCTGGACGAAATCCTGGTCAAGGTTCGCGGCTAAGTGGCCAGCTTGCTGTAAAGAAATCCGCCTTCGGGCGGATTTTTTTTGGTCTGTGGGTTTTTGTAGCTGCGCGGGTATGGCAGCTTGGCGAAAGCCCTCCAGGCTACTTTTTCGTAGCTACTTCGTGTATCTACGAGGCGATTCAGCCAACGCGCGGAGGCATGTTCTGGCGAGCCAGGTTCGGCCCCGAAGAATTTGTGCAGAAAGGCAGGTCGGCAGCGCAGATCCATTATTTTTTGGCCCATGATGCAGAAGAAAGTTGCTGGTTTTGAACACCGCGCGCGTCAAAGGCGCCGCCGGTCTGGGCGCGATCACTGACGGTGACGGCACGTTTGCCTAGAAGGGGAAATACCAGCTCGGCAAAGCGTATGGATTCTTCCAGATGCGGATAGCCCGAGAGCACAAAGGAGTCCGCGCCCAGGTCTATGTATTCCTGCAAGCGCTGGGCCACCGTGTGGGCATCGCCCACCAGGGCGGTGCCTGCTCCGCCTCGTACCAGCCCCACGCCTGCCCACAGATTAGGCGAGACTTCCAGCTGATCGCGACGGCCACCATGCAAGGCGGCCATGCGTTTCTGGCCTACCGAGTCCATGCTGGCGTAATTGGCCTGCGCCTTGGCAATGTCCTCGTCCGTCAATTTGCTGTTCAAGCGATCCGCCTCGGCCCAGGCTTCCTCATTGGTTTCGCGCACGATCACGTGCAGGCGTACACCCAGCCTTAATTTGCGGCCACGGGCGGCGGCACGGCGGCGGATGTCCTCAAACTTCTTGCCTACCGCAGCTGGTGGTTCGCCCCAGGTCAGGTAGGCATCGACATGCTCGGCAGCCAGCTCGTGTGCGGCGTCCGAGGAGCCACCAAAGTACAAGGGCGGATAGGGTTTTTGCACAGGCGGGAAGAAGTTGCGGCCATTCTCCACCTTGAAATGCTTGCCTTGAAAATTCACGGTGTCGCCAGAGAGCAATTGACGCCAGATCGTCAGATACTCATTGGCGTATTCGTAGCGGGAGTCATGGTCTAGAAATACGCCTTCGGCAGCCAGTTCGGTGGCATCGCCGCCAGGCACTACATTCAGCAGCAAACGGCCATGCAGGGCCTGGTCCAAGGACGCTGCCTGACGTGCGCTTGCGACTGGCGCGCCCAAAGAGGTACGTAGTGCCACCAGCAGCTTGATGCGCTGGGTAACAGGAACCAGGCTGGCCGCCACTACCCAGGGGTCCAGGCAGGAGGCGCCGGTGGGAATCAGCAAGCCGTCATAACCCAGGTTCTCGCTGGTGACGGCAATGCTGCGCAGATACTCGTTGGTGGGCGCGCGGCCAAAGTCGGATTTGCCCAGATAACGGGTGTCGCCCGAAGTGGGCAGGAACCAGAAAATATCGGGTGTGGTAGAGGTGATTTGGCTCATGCTGCCTGGGCCTCCAGAGCGGTGTTTTGCAGCGGCAAACGCGCTTGAATGCTGTGTAGCACAGGCACGGCCAGATCGAACAGGTGCTTGAGCAGGCCCGGAATGCCTGCGCGAAAGATGGGCGAGCCCACGATCAGAAAGTCGGCCTGTTCAATGGCCTGGATGGCCTGATGCGCATGGGTGGGCAAGGTGTCGGTGGACAGGGCCGCGCCCAGTTCGGGCAGCAGGCTGACCAGCTCGATGTTTTGCACGTCCAGTGCCAGTTGATCGTTCAGTGTGTCGCGCAGCGCGTCCAGCCGTACTTGGGTGCCGGAGGGACGGTGCAAGCTTCCATTCACAATAACGGTTTTCAGAGGGCGGCTCATGGCAATTCCTTGCAGTGAAATCAGGACAAGATACCGCCAGAAAACGGGGGCACCTGTGCGAGTCAATGCCTTGTATTACATGCCTGATCGCCGCCCTCACGAAAGATAATTCGCTCATGTGTTTATGGCCGATAAGTGTCCTTACTCTTTTGATTTGCTTATGAAAATCAGGATTGTTGAATGTGAAAAAATGAGCTGCCAAATGGCATGAATATGAAGAGTGTCAGGAGTAATACCAAGAATCTGCCGCCCATGTTTTTCGGGGGCAAAAAAGCTGATCGGAACAGGAGTGCCAGAACTGGATAATGCGCCGCTGTGTTGTGCCAGAGCTGGATAGTTTGATGACAAACGCGTTCATAGAATGAAAACAAACCAATCCGGGGGGATTGGCATCCGACTGTGTCACATACGCAGCGGTTTTTATTTCTATGAGAGAGACAAGTCATGACCCAAAACAGCACCCCACCCTACATCGAGATCGAAAAGCGCATCGACAAGGTACGCGACGAGTACGCTCTGGTTGAAGGCCACTTCGATACGTCTGAAGAAACCTCCCCCTGGATTCCTTTCGGCCCCAATATCTGGCTGCGTCACCTGAGCTTTGATATTCGCAACAACACCTCGGTGCACATCATGCGTGCCGACAAGGGTGGCTCCCTGGGTCGTCACCGTCACCGCGCTGTGGTGACCGGCTACATCCTGTCCGGCAGCCTGCGTTACGAGGAATACGATTGGGTGGCTCGCGCTGGCCATTACATCCACGAAAGCCCCGGCCGCACGCACACGCTAGTGTCCGATGAAGGCATGGAAACCCTGTTCCACCTGGGTACACCCATCGAGTTCCTGGATGAGAACGACAACATCCTGGAAATCATTGATGTGTTCTGGATGATCGACCACTACACCAGCTACTGTAAGAAGCACAATCTGCCCATCAACCAGTCCATGTTCATCTAAGACTGTTTGAGGCTTGTGTGCCGTGTCTGCCCCGTTTGATGGGGCAGTTCCTTGAAGCGTTGCTGATAGTAGGCAGAAAACCGCCCCAAATGCCCAAAGCCATGCGCCAGTGCCACATCGGTGACGTTGGGGCGGGGTCGGCTTTGCAATACCTGATGGGCGGCGTCCAGACGCAGATTGCGTACCCAGCTCATGGGGGACTGCTTGTAGTGACGACGGCACAGCAGATGCAGGAAGCGGGGACTCACACCCGCTGCCTGAGCCAGATCATCCAGTGAGATGTTGCTGTGCAAATGCGCCAGCACATAGTTCCTGGCCTGAAGCAGACGCATTTCCCCGTCCGGGCTGCGGCTCCCATGGATTCATCCACCAGAGCCTGTGCAGCTTGTTCGTCGGCGGGATGACACAGCAGGAATAAAGCCAGGCTGCTTTCAATATGCTGCGTCCAGTTGGCCGAACGGTCGCCGTGTTTCGCCGGGAGCAGAAGCAGGTGCTGGATGAGGTTGGCCCATTGCGGGCCCATACAGGGGTCCAGCTTGTAGACGCAGCCTCGGGTCAAGCCCTCTTGTGCCAGCGTCTGATGGCCCACGTCATCAAACAAGCTGTAGGGGATCTTCACGATCAGCTGTTCGCAACCGGCCTGCCACAAGGTGCGCACATGATGGCGAGGGGATACCACCGCAATATCGCCGGGATAGGCTGTTAATTTGTGATGACCGTCGCTGATGAACTCGGCCGTGCCTTGCATGGGCATTTGCACCAGACAGAAGTCGCCGAAGGCATCGGCCTGGATTTCCACTTCGGCACCGTAGCCCAGCCGCATCAGGCTGATCTGGCCAATATCGCGGCGGTACAGGCTGGTGTTGATGCGCCCGCGTCCCCAATGCAGGGCATGCCGGGAAATGGCCCGACTAAGTGGCTGATGAGACAGCTCGGCGCTGTGGGAATGAAAGATTGGATGACGGTACAACACCGACAGATCCAAGCCATTTTCTGCCGACATTGGGAACCCCTTGTTCCAGAGCATAAGGATGCGCGTGACCAGTGCCTAGTGTAAAAGTTGCGTGGCTGGGCGGGCATGGGGGCTATCCCTGATCGGGGTTTTGGGGTTCTGAAAATATCCTTTATTTACATATGGATGGCTGGTTTTGTGTTTTATTTAAGTTTAAAAGAAATCGACTGGTTTCAGGCGATATGGTTCAGGTGTGAAGAAGTGGGCAGCCGGCCTTTAATGCCTTGAGCTGATTTTAGATAAAGGGACGAATAATCAGTTGCACACCCAAGACCGCCAGAAACAGCAGCAAGCATTGTTTGAAGCGGCGTTGGCTGATGCGCACGCGGATCTTTTGCCCCAGCCACATACCCAGCAAAGCCGGAACAATCACCAAGGTGGACATGCCCAGCTGGTTCAGCTTGAACACACCGTGCATGAACAGACCGCCAGCCAGCGCGATGGTGGAGATGGTGAAGGACAGCCCCAAAGCCTGCACCAGCTCGTCTTTATCCAGATTCAGGGCTTGCAGATACGGCACGGCAGGCATCACAAAAACGCCGGTAATGCCGGTTACCACGCCGGTCACCAGGCCAATCAAGGGTGAAAGCCAGGGTTCGAAGCGGGGTGACACCGTCAGAGCGGGGGCGATAAGCGCATAGCCTGCGTAAACCAGCAGTGCAACGCCTAAGGCCATGCCCGATAGCTGTGGCGAGGTATTGGCCAGCAGCGATGAGCCCCAGAGCGTGCCCAGCACAATGGTCAGCATCATGGACCAGAGTCTGCGCAGCAAAGCCAGCATGGACGGCCCGGCAAAGCATTGCCAGACATTGGTGATGAAAGAAGGCAGTACCAGTAAGGCGGCGGCCGAGGCGGGTGACATCACCAGACCCAGCAAGCTCATGGCGACCGTAGGCAGTCCCATGCCGGTAATGCCTTTGACCATGCCCGCTACCAGGAAGGTGACGCCGATCAGAAGAAGGAAAGAGAGTGATTCGTGCATACCTACATTGAAGCGTGGCAGGCAGGCGTACACAATGTGGATTTAAGGCGGTATCCTTCGGTTTATCCGAAGGGTATTCAGGAGTGGTCATGCGACTGGGTCTGGCAGATCTTCACTTGTTCTTGAGCATTGTGGATGCAGGCAGCATCACACAGGGGGCGGCACGCGCGAATCTGGCCCTGGCCTCGGCCAGCGAGCGTTTGCGTCGTATCGAGGACGATGCGGGTGTTGTCCTTCTGGAGCGTCTACCGCGCGGAGTCGTCACCACAGAAGCGGGTGAGGCGCTGGCCCACCATGCCCGTTTGATGCTGCGTCAGCATGATCAGCTGAAAGGTGAGTTGCAGGATTTTGCTGTCGGGGCGCGGGGGACTTTGCACCTGTATGCGAATACGGCGGCCTTAACCGAATTTCTGCCGTCCCGTTTGGCACCCTGGTTGGCGCAGCGGCCCAATCTGCATATCGAATTGAAAGAGCGTACCAGTGCCGATATTGTGCGTACAGTTGCTGCGGGCTTGGCCGAGGCCGGTGTGGTGTCGGATGCGGTGCAGGCACCGGGGCTGGTGCTGGAGCCGGTCGCCAAGGATCATCTGGTGCTGATTATGGCTGCGGCTCATCCCTTGGCGGCGCACGGCAAATTGAGCTTGCAGGATATTCTGTATGAGGCCTTCGTGGGCCTGATGCCGGGTAATGCCTTGCAAGATCATCTGGACGAACATGCTCGCGCTGCGGGCCATGCTTTGGCGCAGCGCATCCGCATGAAAACCTTCGAGGGGCTATGCCAGATGGTGGCCCACGGTGTGGGCCTGGGGATTGTGCCGCAAGGCGTAGCCAGCCGCTACAAGCGCCGTCACGGCTTTGTAGCGCGGCCTTTGAGTGATAGCTGGGCCAAGCGCTCCTTGTGCCTCTGTTATCAGGACTGGGACGCCCTATCCAAACCCATGCAGCGCTTGTTGCAGCATTTGGGGTCGATGAAGGTCTGCTGAGTCCAAGCTTTTTGCGGGAGCTTATTCACTGGCTTCATTTGCTTTTCAGGTAAGCAGTGAGCGGATATGGCATGCAAGCCTCGTACTGCTGGCGTCCTTATTCCAGCCCTTCCATCTTGGTGGCAACAAGCGGCTCTTGCGATTCCGTTGATTTCGTCAGGCTGACTTTCACTCCAATATCAGCCGGTTTTGCGTAGTGCAGGCTGCTGGTTACCAAGGCATTCACACCCGTTGCGGCATAGGCCGCTGCATTGCCTGCATGAATCCCTCCCGCCGCCAGAATGGTGATGTTGGGATGCGCTTTGCGTAGCGCAGGTACGATTTGCGCCAAGGTTTCAGGCGGGACTTTGTCGAACTGCACCACATCTGCGCCAGCCTGGGCCGCGCTATAGGCTTCATCCAAATCTGCTGCTTCGATTACGATTTTCTTCTCGCACAAAGCGTATTTGTGGCGGGCAATTGCACGGCTTACTTCTTCCCAGCCACCCATCAGTGCGCGATGCTGGGGGAAGATCAAGATGGTTTCACCCAAGCCCAGCCGATGCGGCATGGCACCACCGGATAGCGTGGCTTTCAAGGCCAGTTTGCGCACGCCAGGGGCATGTTTGCGGGTGGTCAGCACCGCCACCGAGGCATTCACCGTTTGCACGGCCTGCACGACTTGATGCGTCAGGGTAGCGATGCCGCAGGCAAATTCCAGCAGGTTCTGGCCCACCTTCCAGGCGCGCAGCAAGGCTTTGGCGGGGCCTTGTGCCAGCAAGATGGTCTGACCGGGCATGGCTGCTACCCCGCTGGGGGTGTAGTGCTGAGTTTGACCGCCGCAAGCGCGCACAATCTCGGCCACTTCTTCGGTGCCTGCTACGCGGATATGATCACGCACGACGTAACGCAGCGTGGTGTGCTGGGTGTGCAGGCCCAGCATGTGGCTGGTCAGGTCCAGGTAGGAAGCATCCTCGCCAATCCATTGGTCGATTTGGCTTTGTTCAAAAAAAACCGTCATTTTTGATTCCCGTAGCGCCGCAGCGCCCAAAAGCAGGCTAATGCCGTCAGCCCCAGCAACCAGGACAGCGCATTGGCACAGTCTGTGTCGCCATCCAGGACGGCGTTGTAGATAGATAAAGACAAGGTTTCGGTACGGCCCGCGATATTGCCACCCAGCATCAGCGAGATCCCGACTTCGCCCAGCGCCCTGCCGCCCGACAGAATCAGGCCCGTGGCCAGGGCGGGCCGTAGCAAGGGCAGTTCTACCCGGAAGAAGTAAGACCAGGTGCCGTGGCCCAGCGTGGCCGCTGCTTCACGCAGCCGTGGCGACAGGCCGTTCATGCTGTTTTGCACGGGTTTGACCATTAAAGGCAGCCCGGCGATAAACGCGGCGATCAACAAGGCCGCAGGCTGAAAGACGATATTGGGTGACCAGCCGGTGGCACTGGCCAGCCAGCCCTGTCTGCCCAAGGCAAGCAGCAGCAAATAACCGATGACAATCGGTGGAAAAACCAGCGGCAGACTCACCAGCGAATCGAGTAATCCGTGGCCCGGAAAGCGTTTTCTGGCCAGTACCCACGCCAGTGCGACCCCCAGAACTAATTGGGCCACCAGGGTGGCGGCCAGCACATAGACACTCAGGCCCAGCGAGCTGCTGGAGCAGCTCATCCAGGCAGACATTACAAGCCGTGGTGCTCAAGAATGGACTTGGCCTTGTCCGAGCCCAGGAACTGGGTCCAGGATTGCAAGGCAGGGCTTGCTGGGCGGTCCTTGAGCACGGCAAGGCTCAGATCAATCGGGTCGTGACATTGGGCCGGCATGGGCAGGACGGTGCCCAGCTTGTCCTTGTGGGCCAGCGCTTCGCTGCGGTTGATGAAGCCGGCGTCCACTTCGCCGTTCAGCAAGTAAGTCGATACTTGCGGCAGCATGGCGACTTCAATGGTGCGACCATCGGCCTGGATTTTTTCACGTTCCATGCAGGTGGTGGCGGCACGGCCGTAAACCGTTTTCTTGGCATCGCCAATCGCAATGCGGGCGTAGCTGGGCTGCTGCAAATCCTGGATGGAATCAATGGTCTTGCCCTTGGGCACGGCCAGCATCAGGGCACCCTGGCTGATGTTCACGAACTGCTGGGCAATGCCCATGGGCTCCAGAAAAAAGCGGTCGCCAATAATGGCGGCAATGTCTGGATTTTGCTCGCTCTGGGCGCGGACCTGCTGCATATTGCCAAAGCTGCTCTCTACCGTCAGGCCTGTTTCTTTATTGAAGGCTTCCATCAGTTCCGTGACGGGCTTGCGATAGCCTGCGCCGGTGGCAATCAGCAGGTCGGAAGCGTGGGCCGTGGTGGTGATCGCCAGCAGGCAAGCGGCGGAAAACAGCAAAGATTTCATGAGGTTTCCTATCGGACAAATTCGTTATGAGTTCGAGTTTATAACGAGATGAGGCAGACAGGGATGTTCGCCACGCTCCGAAGCCGGAGCCCCGAGACTCAAACCTGCTTGAAGACTTGGAAAGGCTGCTTGTGCCGAGCGACGATTCAACTTCCTCTTTGCCGCAAATCAGGAACTAGGAGACGAAAAAAATCCCCATCCTGAACCAGCAAGATGGGGATTTTGGGGGCACTCGCCACCCGGAGTCAGGCTCCGGGCGACATCGTGTGCTTTAGGCTTGAGCGGCTTTGAAAGCCAGACGCCATTGGTGCAGCAAAGGCTCGGTGTAGCCGTTAGGCTGTTCCAGGCCCTTCAGAACCAGATCCTGAGCGGCGCGGAAGGCAAAGGAGCCTTCAAAGTTGCCAGCCATGTTCTGGTAGGCTGGGTCGCCCGCGTTTTGCTGGTCCACCACAGCAGCCATGCGCTGCAGGGTTTCAACCACTTGTTCGTGGGTGACGATGCCATGCAGCAGCCAGTTGGCGATGTGCTGGCTGGAAATACGCAGGGTAGCGCGGTCTTCCATCAGACCTACGTCGTGGATGTCAGGCACTTTGGAGCAGCCCACGCCCTGGTCAATCCAGCGAACCACGTAACCCAGGATGCCCTGAGCGTTGTTGTCCAGTTCTTCCTGGATTTCCTTGGCGGACCAGCTGGTGTCAGTGGCCACAGGAATGGTCAGGATGCTGTCCAGGTAGTCGTTGGTGTCGCCTTCCAGACCCTTCTGAACGTCGACCACGTTGACTTGGTGGTAGTGCAAGGCGTGCAGCGTGGCAGCGGTAGGCGATGGCACCCAGGCGGTGTTGCCACCGGCCTTCACGTGACCAATCTTTTGCTCCAGCATTTCAGCCATCAGGTCAGGCATGGCCCACATGCCTTTACCGATCTGGGCACGACCACGCAGACCGCATTGCAGGCCGATCTGAACGTTGTTGCGCTCGTAGGCAGGCTGCCAGTCAGCTTGTTTCATGTCGGCCTTGCGCACTACGGCGCCAGCTTGCATGCAAGTGTGGATTTCGTCGCCAGTACGGTCCAGAAAGCCCGTGTTGATGAACACAACGCGCTCGGTGGCCTGGGCAATGGCTGCCTTCAGGTTCACGCTGGTGCGGCGCTCTTCGTCCATGATGCCCAGCTTGACGGTGTTGGGAGCCAGACCCAGCAGGCTTTCCACGCGGTCAAAAATTTCGCTGGCAAAAGCCACTTCGTCAGGACCGTGCATTTTGGGTTTGACGATGTACAGCGAGCCGCTGCGCGAGTTTTTCTTCAGTTCCAGATCGCGCATGCCGATCAGGGTGGTGATCACGGCGTCCAGAATGCCTTCAGGGATCTCGCGACCTTCGCCGTCAATGATGGCGGGGTTGCTCATCAGGTGACCGACGTTACGCACGAACATCAGGGAGCGGCCAGCCAGAGTCTGGGTAGCGCCCTTCAGGTCGGTGTACTGGCGATCGTCAGCCAGGCGGCGGGTGAACACCTTGCCGTCTTTCTTGATTTCTTCGGTCAGCGAACCGGTCACCAGACCCAGCCAGTTGCGGTATGCCAGGACCTTGTCGTCGGCGTCCACGGCAGCCACGGAGTCTTCGCAGTCCATGATGGTGGTCAGTGCGGCTTCCAGAACGATGTCTTTCACGCCAGCCGGGTCGGTCTTGCCGATGGGGCTGTTGGGGTCGATCTGCAGTTCAAAGTGCAGGCCGTTGTGCAGGAACACGATGGCTTCAGGCGCATCGGGCTGACCGCGGTAACCCAGCAGGGTCGAGGCGTCTTTCAGACCGGTGGTGCCGCCGTTTTCCAGGGTGACGCGCAAAGCGCCGTCAGCGATGGTGTAGGAGGTAGCCTGATCGTGGCTGCCTTGAGCCAGAGGAATGGTGTCGTTCAGGAACTGACGGCCAAAGGCGATAACCTTGGCACCGCGCACGGCGTTGTAGCCACCGCCACGCTGAGCACCGTCAGTGTCAGGGATGGCGTTGGTGCCGTACAGCGCGTCGTACAGGCTGCCCCAGCGTGCGTTTACGGCGTTCAGCGCGTAACGTGCGTTCATGATGGGCACAACCAGCTGAGGACCACCTTGTTCGGTGATTTCGGTGTCGACGTTGGCCGTGTTGACCTTGACGTTGGCAGGCGCTTCTTTCAGATAGCCGATGGAGCTCAGGAAGCTCTTGTAGGCAGGCATATCGGTGATGGGGCCTGGGTTGGCCGTGTGCCACTTGTCCAGTTCGACTTGCAAGCGGTCGCGTTCGGCCAGCAAGGCGCGGTTTTTAGGAGCCAGATCATGGACCAGCTTGTCGAAACCAGCCCAGAAGGCTTCGGAGGAGATACCTGTGCCGGGCAGGGCTTCTTGTTCGATGAACTGATGAAGCACCTCGGCGACTTGCAATCGCTGGCAGGAGATTCGAGTGGTCATGTGTACCCTTGCTGATAGTTAAAAGTGATTCGGTACAGCGGCAGGCCAAACGGCCGTGCTAACTGCAATTACCTGGTCAAGAGCACATTCAGAACTTGCTGAAATCGCGGGCGGATAGACCCACGCGGCGCCAGGACACAAATGACATCAGAGGGCGAGCAGATTGCTTGAAGCGAAAATCATTAAAATACGCTAACCCATTGTAAATTAGCCTAAATACAAGCTAATTTGCGCGATGACGAGCTATGTCTCACACGCATGCCGAGCACACTGCCAGGTTGGATAACTTAAATTATGAAGGACTGACGCAAGCTGGATTTAATACTAAAAGTATTAAGACTACATACTTAATGTATTTACTGGTTTTGGGCAAGTCTTATATATGAGGTAGAAGACGTGCCTGACTTCCACTTGCCATCATAAGCTGCCTCACCAGGCCCTGCTTGAAATACTTGATATGCCCGCCAAGCCGCTTGTTCAGCGCCATTAGCATAAAAACAGGGCTTTGGGATGCAGGGTCGCGCAAGGGGGCTGTTGGCCGTATTGGAGAAAAGTGGAATTTGCCCAAAACCGGGGTAAAGGCACTGATTCAAATAAGGTCCGTGAGTAAATTTCGTCTCAAAACCACAGATAGTCATGTCCACTGTGTGGACAGTGGGGCTTGTGGTTCAGTCAAAAACCAGTAACGACATTTGCGGTGGACGGAAATGCTCACCTGCTTGTCCAGGCAGTCCTGACCTGGTCTTGAACATGGCCTGCATGACTGTCATGGCAAGGGGGGCGCACCTGCTTATTAGTTGCTGGGGGACCAAAGTCAGATTATGGCGGCACTGAATCGGGTCGAGTGGGCAAGCCGGCTGAGTTCCGTCAACGGTATAGCGGTGATGTCATAAGGTGCAGGCAAGTTGGAAGCTGTGCGAGACAGCGCTGAATTTGTCATGGAGCCGTGTAGGAGGCCAGACAATAAACAGCTTATGATGCTTGCAGATCTGCTTGTCTTTGTTTCCCCTTGGAATACTTGTTATGTCTGATCCCAGCGGTTTTTCTCGTATCACGTCCACACCTGAATTGGTTCCGTTCAAGGGCTATCAGGACGCAGGCCAGGCTTTGGAGCAGTTGCGCCATATCTACGATCGCAATACCGCTTTTTTGCGTGATTCCTTTGCCCAGTGTCTGGAAACTGGTTTTCCACGCGGGCAGCGTTTCAGAGCCTGCTATCCTGCGGTGCGCTTGCGTGTCGATACCTATCAGGAAGTGGATAGCCGTCTTTCTTACGGGCACGTGGTTGAACCTGGTGTGTACATGACCACCATTACCGCCCCTGGCCTGTATCACGATTACTTGCTGGAGCAGTTGGAACTGCTGCTGCGCAATCATGGTGTGCAGGTGGAAGTGGGTGAGTCTTCCGTGCCCATCCCGCTGCATTTCGCCTTGAACAACGGCGTGCAGTCTACCGTGACGACCGTACCCGAGTCGCCGGGTGACACCTTGCGCGATCACTTCGATGTGCCCGATCTGGCCTATATGGACGATGCCATCGTCAACGGCACGTGGGAGCGTGTGCATAACGAACCGTTGCCGCTGGCTCCTTTTACCGCGCCGCGTATCGACTATTCCTTGCATCGTTTGCAGCACTACAGCGCCACCCGGCCCGAGTACTTCCAGAACTTTGTGCTGTTCACCAATTACCAGTTTTATGTGGACGAGTTCTGCCAGTGGGCGCGTGAAGTACTGCAGGCTGACGACCAGGGCTATATCGATCTGGTGGAGCCGGGCAATATCATCACCCCCGCAGGTGCGAATGCTTCAACAACAGGCTCACCCCTGGCTCGTGCGCCACAGATGCCCTCTTACCATTTGCGCCGTGCCGATCATTCTGGCATCACGCTGATCAATATCGGTGTGGGACCATCCAATGCCAAGACCATTACCGATCACGTGGCCGTCTTGCGCCCTGCCGCCTGGCTGATGCTGGGCCACTGCGCCGGTTTGCGCACCACCCAGCGTTTGGGCGATTACGTGCTGGCCCATGGCTATGTACGTCAGGACCACGTGCTGGACGAGGATTTGCCCACCTGGGTGCCCATCCCTCCTCTGGCAGAAATTCAGGTCGCTTTGGAGCAGGCCGTGGCCGAGGTGGCCGGGCTGTCCGGCTGGGAGCTGAAACGCATCATGCGTACCGGCACGGTGGCATCCATTGATAACCGTAACTGGGAGCTGCGTGACCACCACGAACCGGTGCGACGCTTGTCCCAGTCGCGGGCGATTGCGCTGGATATGGAGTCCGCCACGATTGCCGCCAATGGCTTCCGCTTCCGTGTGCCGTATGGGACCTTGCTGTGTGTGTCGGACAAGCCCTTGCATGGCGAGCTGAAACTGCCGGGCATGGCCAGTGAGTTCTATGCACGACAGGTTGGCCAGCATCTGCACATTGGTATCCGGGCGCTGGAGTTGCTGCGCGAGATGCCCAAAGAAAGGCTGCACTCGCGCAAGCTGCGCAGCTTTCTGGAAACGGCGTTTCAATAAGATATTGCAGGCCTTGTTAGTGCCTACGCGCCTGGGTGAGTGATTGGCTCGTAGCACTGGCAAACCACCTTTAGCGGCTTAAGAAATAGGCCGTGCTACCAAGTGGAGCACGGCCTCTTGGTTTCTTTGAGGACAGCAGGCACCCCTATGGATAAAGCGTTTCAAGATTTTTATGCAGACAACTTCAGCCATTGCTACGGCTGCGGCAAACATAATCCCGACGGGCATCAGCTAAAGAGCTACTGGGACGGCGACGATACCGTGGCCCGCTACACACCCAAGCCAATTTACAGCGGTGGTGTGCCTAATCATGTGTACGGTGGTTTGATTGCTTCTTTACTGGATTGCCATGGCACCGCTTCTGCGGCAGCCTTCATCTATCGGGATTTGAGTATCGAGATGGGCACCAGCGAGGAGCCGATCCGTTGCGTGACTGCCTCCCTGAAAGTGGAGTTTCGGCGTCCTACCCCGATGGGGACGGAACTGACGGTGCAGGGCAAGTTGCGTGAGCTGGATGGGCGCAAGGTCTGGGTAGACCTGTCGCTAAGCGCGAATGGCGAGGTCTGTGCGACGGGGGAAATGCTGGCGATCCGCTTCAAGGAATAAGCAGGTTTGTGAGGCCAATAGACTGTAAAGAATGTCCTTAGCTTGTGTCGCCGATGTATAGCGCTTTTTTCTTCGAGGGTAACCCAGTGCTCGAAAGTACCCCCACGCGGTGCTCGTAGGCTGGTGCTTTCGTGGGGCTAGTGGGGTGGGAGCGATAGCCAGACAAGAAAAAGCCGGGCCCATTCAGGCCCGGCTTTTCGTCTTTCAATCCCAGCTAATTAGCGGCTCGCAGCAATCGCATCGCGTGCTTTCTTCACCAGGTCTTCGCCGATGGTCTTGGTCCACTTCTCGACCACGCCTTCTGTCGCCTTTGCAAAGGCAGCATGCTGCTCAGGAGTCAGCGTAGTGACCTTCACGCCGTGTCCTTCGATCTCTTTGAGCAAGGCAGGATCTTCAGCCGTGATGCCGGTGCGGGCAATCACGATTTCACGCTTGCCGGCTTCAATAGCGGCTTCACGCACGATCTTCTGGTCTTCCTCGCTCCAGGATTTCCACACGTCACGGTTCACCACAAACACCAGTGGATCAGACACGTAGTTCCACAGGGTCAGGTATTGCTGCTGCACGTCGTACAGCTTGGCACCGGCGTAAATGGACAGGGGGTTTTCCTGGCCGTCTACGGCCTTATTAGCCAGTGCGGGTTGTGCATCTGCCCAGCTCATTTGCGTAGGGTTGGCACCCAGGGCGCTGAAGGTGTCCATGTACAGCGGCGAACCTACCACGCGCAGTTTCAGGCCCTTCATGTCTTCAGGCTTGGTCACTTCGTGCTTGGAGTTGCTGAGCTGACGGAAACCGTTTTCACCCCAGGCCAGAGGCACTACACCGGCTTTCTCGATGTAGCCAAACAGGTCCTTGCCGACTTCGCCATTGATCAGGGCGTCAGTGGCTTTGGCGTCAGGTTGCAGGAATGGCAGGGAGAACAGGTTCAGCTGCTTGATCTGGGGGGACCAGTTGATGGTCGAGCCCACGGCCATATCAATCATGCCCTGGCGAATGGCGGTGAACTCGCGCGTCTGGTCGCCTTGCACCAGCGAGGTGCCAGGGTAGATCTTGATATTGATGCGGCCATCGGTGCGCTCGCGCACCAGGTCGGACCAGATCACGGCGCCTTGGCCCCAGGGGAAGGTGGTGCCCACCACGATGGACAGCTTGTATTCGGATTTGTAGGCGGCTTGCGCTGCCGGAACCACGGCCAAGGTGGCGGCTGTACATGCCAGAGCGGCCAGAATGTGACGTAATTTCATGGGTCAGGTCTCCCTTTCTATGAGTTGTGTTGCAGTCTTGTGGTTTTAGTTAAAGCCCAGGTAGCGTGGCAGCCACAGGGCAATTTCGGGTTCTGCGATCACCAGCAGCATGGTCGAGCCCATACCCAGCAGTAGCCAGCCTACCCAGCGCAGGGTGCTTTCCATAGGAACGCCCGCGATACGGCAGGCCACCATCAGGTTTACGGCGACTGGCGGGGTGAACTGGCCCAGGGCCACGTTCAAGGTCAGCAAGACCCCGAACCAGACGGGATGCCAGCCAAAGTTGTAGGCAATAGGCATGAACAGCGGCACAAAGATCAGGAAGATCGAAATGCCATCCAGGAACATGCCCAGCACAATCAGCATGACAATCATCAGCGCCAAAATGCCGTACTCGCCCAGACCGGAATTGATGATGGCATTGGTGACGGGGTCAATAATGCTCAGGGTGGACAGAGCCCAGGCAAAAATACCGGCCAGCGCCACGACCATCATGATGACGGCTGATAATTCGGCGGCTTCCCGCAGGATCAAAAACAGATCGCGGAACTTGATGGTGCGGTGGATGACCATGCCTACGAACAGGCCGTAGAACACGGCCACAACAGCCGCTTCGGTGGGGGTGAACAGGCCCAGGCGCATACCGCCCAGAATGATCACCGGCGCAATCAGGCCCCAGGCCGCTTCTCGCAGGCTGCGCCAGAAGGGTGGACGTGGCAGTTCGGCTTCGGCCAATCCCAGCTTGTGACGACGCGACAGCCAGATGGCCGGAATAATCAGGCCAATACCCGCCAGAATGCCGGGGAACATACCGGCCGCAAACAGCGCAGGTACGGAGGCCTCGGGCACCAGCACCGAGTAAATAATGAAGGCGATGGAGGGGGGAATCAGAATGTCGGTGGCAGCACCCGCGCCCACAATACTGGCCGCAAAAGGACCGGGATAGCCCGCGCGTTTCATGGCGCCGATCATGACCGCGCCCACGGCGGCGGCGCAGGCCGGGCCGGAGCCGGAAATACCGCCCAGGAACATGGCCACGCCAATGGCAACGACGGGCAACATGCCAGGACCACGGCCAACCAGCGCTACGGCAAAGTTCACCAGACGGCTGGCCACGCCCGAGCGGTCAAAAATGGAGCCTACCAGCACAAACATGGGAATGGCCAGCAATGGGTATTTGGCCAGACCGGCGTAAAAGCTTTGCGGCACGGCCATCAAGCCAAACCAGTGCGTATCCAGGTTGGACATCAAAATGGCAAAGGCACCGCCTATACCCAGGGATACGCCAACGGGCACGCCCACCAGCATCAAACCAATGAAGATGACGAACAGCAACGTTGCAATCATGATTTGGCCTGCCAACGACGCACCCACATGCCCAGCAAACGCAGGCTCAGGGTAGTAGACAGGATGGGCAGCCACATGCTGTACCACCAGGTCGGGACACCAATGGACGGCGAGGTATCACCCCACTCG
Organism: Alcaligenes sp. AB3; assembly: GCF_031844565.1. Classification (NCBI taxonomy): domain Bacteria; kingdom Pseudomonadati; phylum Pseudomonadota; class Betaproteobacteria; order Burkholderiales; family Alcaligenaceae; genus Alcaligenes; species Alcaligenes sp. AB3. The sequence continues at coordinate 7,497 of NZ_JAUZVM010000014.1, read as the reverse complement.
AACTCGTCCAGGGCCATGCGGCCGGACAGAATGGCCATGCCGACAAAGAACAGCAGGCTCATGCCAATGCCAAACAGGGCCAGGCGGCGTTGACGACGCTGTGTGCCCGCATCGGCAAAGACTTCAATACGAATGTGCAAGTGGCGCACACAGGCGCTGGCACCGGCATTCATGGTCAGGACCACCAGCAGGAAGATGGAGATTTCCTCGGTCCAGGCAAAGGAGCTATCGGTCAGATAGCGCACAAACACGTTGGCAAAAGTAATTAATGCCAGGGCCGCCATGATCAGGACCGAAGCCCAGTCTTCTATTTGCAAGGGAATACGCAGGCCGGATTCGGCGGGCGAGGCGGCGTGATTATCAGGTGTATCTGTAGAACTTGAATCCATGAGATCTGTCAGATTTGGCAATAAAGCTACATGCTAGCGGTCAAAGACGGGGCTGGCAGTGAGTAATTTCCCCCGGGGCAAACGCACCCTTGGGCCTTGTTTGGCCTGGGGAGAGACGATAGGGATTTGGGGGCGAGGGCACACGCAATAGGGGGGTGGTGCTTCGCCTAGCTGATGAGGTGTAAAACCTGGCCCGGCACGACAGATGGGCCTGTGTGTGGCGCTCTGAGAGGCCCGACTGGGGTGTTGCCGGGCTTGCTGTGCGGGTGATTAGCAAGGGTGCAGGCTGCCGGTGGGGCAGCCTGGGCTAATGCAAGCTGGGGGACAGCTTACTCTTTTTTACGGTCCTTTTTCCCTTTTTTGCCTTCTTTGTCCTTTTTGGGCGCTTTTTTGTCTTTATTTTTATCTTTGTTTTTGGCTTTGTCTTTTTTCTTCTTTTTGCCTTTCTTGTCTTTTTTGTCTTTGGAGCGTGAAGACTCGTTATCGTCGTCCGTGTCCGCGTCTTTATCCTGATCGGACTCGCCCTTTTCTGCCTGCTTATTGGCAGCGGCTTTCAGATCAGCGGTTGTTTGTTTGGATGAAACCGGCGTTTTACGGGCTTGCTCCATTTCTGCATCCAGCTCGGCAGCCACTTCACGCAGCTCGTCTGCCACAGCCTGGGAGCGATCCGATTGCAGGGCAATCATGGTGCCACGGCATTGGGCAGCGCCACACAGACAGCGATAGTTCTGCTTGAGCTCCTCGGTAATTTCATCGTCGATGACCAGCGAGTAGTCATACAAGAGCTCTTCCCCGGCGGGAATATCGCGCATGGCCACAATAAACACGCGTGATCCGTCCACGTTCTCGTGACCCTCACAGTTGGGGGCGCAAGAGTGGTTGATCCAGCGCGAGTCATTGCCGCCCTGACCCCCGTCCACAATTTTGCCGTTGCTCAAGGCAAAGAAAAACGTGTGAAAAGGCTCGTCCGGATTGACCGGGAACAGGGCATCGGCTTGTTCGGGTGTCAGCCGCTTGCCTGCGTATTGCAGGATGCGAGTTCCGGCAGGAATATCGCGTAGCGCAAAGACGCCATTGCCGTGCAGTTTGGACGGTTTGACGACGTGCCAGGGTTGGCGTTGAGTGACCATGGGGAATCAGCCTGTAAAAGGGGATAAACTGGACGGCGATCTCTATCTTACAAAACATGCAGGGCTACGCAACCATGTCACTTGAAACGACCGCCCACAACGGCGCGCAAATCTTGCTCGAAACCTTGATCGCTCAGGGTGTAGATACCATTTTTGGTTATCCTGGCGGAGCGGTGTTACCGCTCTATGATGCTCTTCATGCACAACCGCGAATTCGTCATATTCTGGTCCGCCACGAGCAAGCTGCCGTACACGCGGCCGAGGGCTATGCCCGCAGCACCGGCAAACCTGGCGTGGTGCTGGTGACATCGGGCCCTGGTATGGCCAATACCACCTCCGGTTTGCTCGATGCCTTGTGTGATTCTATTCCTGTCCTGTGTATTAGTGGTCAAGTAGCGACCACCGCAATTGGTACCGCTGCGTTCCAGGAGTGTGATGCGATTGGCATTTCCCGCCCTGTGACCAAGTGGAATGCCCAGGTTCGTCGCATTGAAGACGTGGCCTCCCTGACGGCCAAGGCCTTGCGCCTGTGTACCCAGGGCCGCCCTGGCCCGGTGCTGCTGGACTTCCCCAAAGATATTCAGATCGCCACCCTGCCCGCTGCCAGCAGCGAGGCTCCAGTCCAGGAAGAGGCCGACAGCCTCTTGGCTCCTGCCGCTCCGGCCCCTGCTCAGGAAGCGGCGATCAAACGCGCGGCTGCCATGATTGCGCACGCCCGTCGCCCCGTTTTTTACGGTGGTGGTGGCCTGATCAACTCCGGTGCCGATGCCAGCCATGCCTTCACCAGCCTGGTTCAGGAAACCGGCGCACCTTGTACGCTGACCTTGATGGGCTTGGGTGCTTACCCCGCACGGGATGAGCAGTTCGTGGGCATGTTGGGCATGCACGGCACGCTGGAAGCCAATCTGGCCATGCACCATGCGGATCTGATTATCTGTGTAGGCGCTCGTTTCGACGACCGCATTACTGGCCGTCTGTCCGATTTCTGCCCGCATGCCAGCAAGATTCATATTGATATTGACCCCGGCTCCATCGACAAGGTGGTGCGTGCCGATGTGGCTCTGGTGGGCGATTGCTATCCCCTGCTGCGCGCCCTGCGCAAAGAGCTGTCGCACCACGAATTGCCCGAAGGTCGCTTGAATGATTGGTGGCAGCGCATTGGCGTGTGGCGCGCTCAAGAGTGCTTGAAAGTGACGCCACATAAGGACGCGATCTTGCCACAGCACTTGCTGCAACGTCTGGACGCGCATCTGGAAGGCCGTGATGCCATCGTGTCTACCGATGTAGGCCAGCACCAGATGTGGGCGGCGCAATACATCAAGTTTGATCGCCCTCGCCGTTGGCTGACTTCGGGTGGTGCGGGCACCATGGGTTACGGCGTGCCAGCCGCTTTTGGAGCGCAGATTGCGCATCCGGACAAGCTGGTGGTGTGCGTCAGTGGTGACGCTTCGGTGCTGATGAATATTCAGGAACTGGCCAGCGCCGTGCAGCATCGCACGCCGATCAAGGTGATTCTGTGCAATAACCGTCACATGGGGATGGTGCGTCAGTGGCAAGAGCTGATTCACGATGGCCGCTACAGCCATAGCTATAACGAAGCCATGCCGGATTTTGTGGCCTTGTCGCGCGCCTTTGGCTGGGAAGCCGAACGCGTGGAGCACCCCGATCAGCTGGATGCGGCTCTGGAGCGCTGCTTGGCTCATGACGGCCCCTTCTTCCTGAACGTGGAAGTGCTGGCGCTGGAAAACTGTTTCCCCATGATGCCAGCGGGCTATGGCCATCAACAGGTCATGCTGTCCGAAGATAACTGGTACGTAGAAGAATAAGGTGCCCGGCTGGGACACAGGCGTAAAAACCCCTATGTCCCAGCCCGAGCACTGCGCATTAAATACACTGATCCATTCAGACAGGAGGGGCATGCATGATGTACCGTCACATGAAGAACCGTCTTTTGGCCGCGGGTTTGATGCTGGGTTTAGGCCTGGCTGCGGGAGCGGCTACGGCTCAAACGTCCTTGAAGTTGGCCTACGCCTTGTCCACCAGTTCACACTATGGTGCTGGCGCGAAAGCCTTTGCCAGTGCCCTGGAAAAGGATGGCAATTACACCATCGAGGCCTTTCCCAACAGCGCCCTGGGTGGCGAGCGTGAAGTCATTGAAGGCCTGCAACTGGGCACAATTGATCTGGCCATTGTTTCTACCGGCGCAACCCTGAACTTTGTGCCCAAGACCGGCGTATTCGATATCCCTTTCCTGTTCCGTGATCTGCAACATGCCCGTCATGTGCTGGATGGCAAGATCGGTCAGGACATGCTGGCTGAGTTTCCCAAGCGCGGGATTGTGGCGCTGGCCTGGGGTGAGCAAGGTTTCCGTCACCTGACCAATAATGTGCGTCCTGTCACTACCCCAGCTGATGCCAAGGGTTTGAAGATACGCACTACAGAAAACCCCATCCATATTGCGGCCTTCCGTGAAATCGGCATTCTGGCGACGCCTATGGCCTGGCCGGAAGTGGCGACGGCCTTGCAACAAGGCACTATCGACGGCCAGGAAAACCCCTTGTCCGTGATTGTGTCGGCCAAGCTGCCGCAGCTGCAAAAGTATCTGTCGCTGACTGCACACGTGTACGGCCCGGCCTTGGTGCTGATGTCTCCGGCGGTATATGACGGCCTGTCCGATCAGGACAAGCAGTTGATGAAAGATGCCGGCGTAACGGCTGCCCAGGCCATGCGTGATTACGTGGACGACATCGAGAAAACTGGCGTAGATGCCGTCAAGGCGGAAGGCATGCAGGTCAATACCGTTGACCATGCGGCATTTGCCAAAGCGGTAGAGCCCGTCTATCCCCAGTACTACAAACAGTTCGGCCAGGAGCTGGTCGAGGCCATTCGTCAGACTCAGTAAACGGCGTTCATCATGAAAGCGCTGCTGTCTGTGCTGGACAAGGGCCTGTTTCGTCTGGTGTCCTGGGTAACGCAGTTGCTGCTGCTCTCGGCAGTGGCAGCTGCGTTCTATCAGGTTATCGCCCGTTTTGTACTTCAGTCGCCCGCCGACTGGAGCGAGGCCTGGTCGCGTGCTGCCTTGATCTGGACGGTCATGCTGGGTCTGTGTCTGGCCCTGCGTCAGGGCGCCATGCTGAGCGTGGATGTGCTGCGACTTTGGGTCGGGCAGCGGGCACAGCATTGGCTGGATGTGGCCGTGCTGCTTGCTTGTCTGACCTTTTTCGGCTTGTTGACCTGGGTCGGTATTCAAATGACCTGGCGGGTACGGTTTCAGACCATGCCCAGCCTGGAGTGGTCCATTTCCTGGGTGTATATTGCGATCCCGATTGGCGCTGTGCTGGCCATTCTAGGATTGCTGGCCCGTTGGCTGGAAAAACCGGCACCCGCTGTGGTGGATAACACGCAGCTCTAATTCAAGACCTGATTCCGTGCCTGTAAAGCACCGCCGCACTCTGGATGCCTGGCTGGCATCTGTTTAGACCGGAGACCGTATCGTGCCCCAGATCATGCTTGTGTCCATGCTGCTGTTCTTTGTATTGACGGTGCCCGTGGCCATTGCCGTGGGGCTGGCCAATATGGCGGGGGTAGCGTGGGAGGGGCGCATGACGTTTCTGGTCATCGCCCAGCAACTGTACGCAGCCCTGGACAAATACCCTCTGGTGGCGGTGCCTTTCTTCATCCTGGCGGGTAACTTGATGGAATCGGGCGGCATGTCCAACCGTATGGTGGAGTTTGCCAAAAGCCTGGTCGGTGGTGTGCAGGGTGGTCTGGCGTGCAGCTGTGTGCTGACCTGCATGATTTTTGCGGCTGTGGCTGGCTCCAGTGTGGCCACCACTTTTGCGGTGGGGGCGATTCTGATTCCTGCCATGGTTCGTCATGGTTATCCAGCGCCGTTTGCCGCATCTTTGCAGGCTTCAGCGGCGGAGCTGGGGGTGATTATCCCGCCGTCCATTCCCATGATTCTGTTCGCTGTATCCACAGACACGTCGGTGGGCGAGCTGTTTGTTGCGGGTATTGGTCCTGGCTTGTTGATCGGCGGCGCTTTGATGATTTATGTGTGGTTGTACGCACGTCGTCATGGTTTGGGTTTGCAGGATGGTGTGGGCCGTCTAAGTGTTTGGACGGCCTTTCGTCAGGCGTGGCTGGCCTTGCTGATGCCGGTGATTATTCTTGGCGGAATTTACGGGGGTATTTTCACGCCTACCGAGGCTTCAGCCGTGGCGGTAGTCTATGCCTTGATCGTCAGCATGTTTATTTACCGCAGTGTTAAATGGGGCGATTTGTCCAAGGTGCTGCATCGTTCCGTGGTGTCCACGGCGGTGATCATGTTCATCATTGCCAATGCGGGTGTGTTTGGCTTCTTGCTTAATCGCACCGGCATTCCGGCTGCCATGGGGATATGGTTGGGGGAACTGTTCAGCAGCCCCATGATGTTCTTGCTGGGCATGAACGTGGCCTTGTTTGTGGTGGGCATGTTCGTCGAGACTTCCGCCTCGATTGTGGTGCTGGCTCCGCTCTTGTTGCCGGTGGCGGTGCAGTTTGGGATTGATCCGGCGCATTTTGGCATCATTATGGTGGTTAATCTGGCACTGGGAATGGTGACTCCGCCCTTTGGCGTGAACCTGTTTGCGGCGTGTTCAGTAGCCGGAATTTCTTTGGAAAAACTGATACGTCCCCTGCTGCCTTTTGTCGTTGTCATCCTGGCCTGCTTGATGCTGATCAGCTATGTGCCAGAAGTCAGTTTGTGGGCGCGAGACCTGGTGTACCGTTGATGAATTGTCTGCTTTCCTGAGCGCTGTTCATGAGCTACTTTCTCCTGTTGTTGGTTCACCTTCTGGCTGCAATTTTCTTCATCGGCACCGTGTTTTTCGAGGTGCTGATGTTGTCGCCTTTGGCGCGTCAGGTTTCCCGCCCATCGATGCGGGAGTTCGAATATGCCCTGGGGCGCCGCGCGCGTCGCATCATGCCTTGGGTTTTGTTATTGCTCTACGGTGCGGGCTTGAGTCTGGCCTGGCAGCATCGGGCCTTGTTTGAGGTCGGCGGGGCCAGGGCCTGGATTCTGGGCTTGAAAATCACCTTGGCCTTGAGTGTGTTTGGACACTTCCTGTCCGTCATGGTGATGAGCCGACGCAAGACCATGACAGCGCGTCGGTCACGGATTATTCACCTGAGTGTTTTTGCACACGTACTGCTGATTGTGGTGCTGGCTAAGGCTTTGTTTTATTTGCCGCTTTAGTCGTGGGTTTTCATGCTGTGGCATTGATGTTTAGAAAGGGTTTGGCTGTGGAATAGTGCTCGGATGCAGCTTGGCGTAGGGGAGCTTATTAAAAGCCAGGCGCGAGTCCGTGGGGCTCGGGGGGTGGGCTGAGCACTTGCCGGTGCTGCGCACCGGTGCCCTTGTCAGGAGATAGCGCAGGGCGCATCCTGAACTCGCACGATGGTTTGTCCACCGGACAAACCATAAGCGTCGTGCTCAAACAGCAGGATGCTTGGACCCCTGCGCTATCTCCTGACCGCGGCAAGTACTCTGATCCGCCCACCCCCCGAGCCCCACGGACTCGCGCCTTCACACCGTTTTAATACCTCGGCCTTGCAACTCTGTTTCGGTTGAGTTTGCATTGGTTGTGGTTGTGGTTGTGGTTGTGGTGGCTGTGTGCAGTGTGTCGTGTGCTATGCACTATGTGTTGTTGTTGTTGTTGTTGTTGTTGTTGTTGTTGTTGTTGTTGTTGTTTGCTGTTCGATGTTTATGCTTGCTTAGCAGTTTATGTTTCGGTCGTTTCCTTATGCCGCTGCTCAGCGGTGTCATAAATACCGTGGTGGAACTGAGGTCATACGGGTAAGAAGTCTTGCAGCCTATGGGCAAAGAACTATTGTGAGCCGTTCAGGGACCGGGTTTGGGTCTCGGGGCGGTTCAGAGTACTTGCCGCAGGCGAGTGCGGGATCCGGGATGCAAGCGCCCTGTTGTTTGAGCACGGCGT
>NZ_JAUZVM010000013.1:0-61382 GCF_031844565.1 Alcaligenes sp. AB3 | reverse complement strand
CTGCGCCCCGATTGCCACTCTGACAAGGGCACCGACGCGCAGCGTCGGCAAGTGGTCCGCCCCGCGCCCCTTGTCCCAGCACCGCGAGCGGCGGCCTACGAAGAATGCCCTCCGGCAATCCTCCCCTCAATTACCCCATCCCGCCCCCAAGTCTGCGCCCCACCCTCAAACCCAAACCCAAACCCAAACCCAAACCCAACAACAATTTTGAACCTAAAACATAAAAAACCGCTCAAAATCCACCGCCTCCCTCCCCCCGTAACAAACCAGACATCCACCCGCCACATCCCCGCCAAGCCGCAGCCCGCCGCCACTCTCCCCCCACCCCATCCCCCCGGAACCAGCCCTTCACATAAAACACAATCCAATCATCGGCGGATTTGCTGATCCGTTCACAGGGCAGTCATACGCCCTTCCTACACTGCCCGCAGTCCTGATCCGATGCCGACTGAGCAGCCCACCCCCACGCACAGTCCGGCCTCTCTTTTTCCCTTCTCTCCACGAGTGGCTGTATGACCTTCACCTCCCGTCCCCAAAAATCCCACACCGTGCAGCGCCTGCAACAAGCCGGACTCTCCCTGTCCCTGGCACTGCTGCTGACCGCCTGCGGCAGCGGTTCCAGTGGCAACGATGGCCCGACCAACCCCGGCGTCGACCCAGAAACCCCGACCGTAGAGCCCGGCGACAAACCCCAGGCACTGGGTGGCAAAAAAGCCCTGATCGTCACCATCGACGGCCTGAGCTACGAAGCCCTGCTGCAAGCTCGCAAGGCCGGCCAGCACCCCGCCCTGAAAAACCTGACCATCGCCCCTGCCCAAACCGGCGGCTACGCAGGCACTCCCAGCGAACAACGCACCCTGCCACTGCCCGGCTGGGCCTCCCTGATTACCGGCGTGTGGGCAGACCAGCACGGCCTGCGCGGAGTCGGACAAGAAGACAACAAACTCAACAGCCCCACCCTGGTGGCCCAAACCTCGGAACCCACCCAGGCCGCCCTGGCCTTGAGCACCGCCGACTACCGCACACTGTGGAGCCAGGACCTGCAAGAAGGCCGCATCATTGAAGCGGCCAACTGCACCGACTCCGACAGCTGTGTCAGCGAACAAACCCAGAAATACCTGCAAGAAGGCAAGTCCCTGATCCTGGCCCAGATCCAGGCTCCCGCCCGTGCCGCCACCCAAGGCGGCCTGGGTAGCGCCGCTTACCAACAGGCTGTCAGCGAATCCCTGGCATCACTGGACAAGCTGTTCGCCCTGATCGACAAACGCAAACAGGCAGACGCCTCGGAAGACTGGCTGGTCATCCTGACCACCAGCTACGGCCTGGACGAATTTGGTGGCACCACCGGCTCGCAATTCAACCGCAACAAGACCAGCTTTATTGCCACCAATAAAACACTGGCCTCCTTGCCCGCCGTGGGCAGCCAGGTCTCCAGCAGCACCGACATGAACACCCTGGCCGCCGTCATCGACATCGCACCCACCGTCCTGTCGCACCTGGGTCTGCAAAACGAGCAATACCGCTTCCGTGGCTCGCCCCTGCAAGCCGACACCCGCGTACACAACCTGGCGTTCAGCAAACCTGCCGACAAAAACATGGTGGACCTGAACTGGGTCCTGCAAGGCGAGGCCTCGCAAGAAATCCAGATCATGCGTGACGGCAAGCTGATCGCCACGCTGCCTGCCGGAACCACCCAGTACTCCGACCCGCTGCCCGCATCGGAAACCGCCCAAACCTACTCCCTGTATTACTCGGTGCAGGTAGGCAAAGCAGCTTCGACTCTGAAAGCCGAGGTGGGCTACCAGCCCCCGCCCAAACTGGCTGACACCCTGAAGAACGGACTGCGCAGCTACTACACCTTCAGCAGCCAGCCTTTTACCGACGCCAAAGGTGGCAGCACGCTGCAAACCTCGACTCCAGCCGTTCCCGCCGGCCAGCTGATTGCCGCAGACTTCCTGGACCCAAGCACAGCCAAGGGCGGCCTGCGCATCACGGGTAACAATGCCGATGGCAATGGCAACCGCGGCTACCGCCTGTCCATGAGCCGCGACCTGTTCACCTTGAGCAGCGTGCAGCAAATGACTATCGGCTTCTGGCTGCGCACCCCCAACAACTGCCAGGGTTACGGCGCCTCCATCATGGCCAACAAGAACTACGACTCGGGCAACAACCCCGGCTTTGCGCTGGGCCTGTTCAACGCCAACGGCTGCGACATCCGCTTTAACACCGGCTACGGTGGCGGCCGCAACGAGAGCCAGGGCTACAACATCACCCCGGACGAATGGGCCTATGTGGCCGTGGTCATCGACAAGGCCGAAGGCAAGATGCTGGGCCACGTGTTTGACCCCAAGAAAGGCGCACAGTTTGGCTCGGTGGCTTTGGAAGCCCGCACCCTGCAAGCCCTGGGTGGCACCGGCACCGGCGAGCTGGGCCTGAACGAAGACGTTACCGGCCAGTACTACAAACGCTGGGGACGCAGCGACATCAATATGGACTTTGGCGAACTGGCCATGTGGGACCGCGCCCTGAGCACGGACGAACTGACCAGCATTTACGAATCCCGCCAGCCTCTGTCCAGCCTCCAACCCTGATCGCCAAGCAAGGACTTTTTATGACTCCCAAGAACGCTTCACTCACCTTTGAGCGCATAAAACGCGCATCCGTCTTGTTGATGTTCTGCGGCCTGCTGGCTGCCTGCGGCGGTGGCAGCGACACCGGTAGCTCGGGTAACACGGGCTCGCCTGAAGAGCCCACCGAGCCCGGCAAACCCACGCCCGAACCCGCGCCGCAACTGAAATGCGCCCCTTGATTGACTAAGAGATTAAGCACAATGACTTCACGCCGCAGCTTCCTACGCAATATGACCGGTGCCAGCCTGGCAGCAGGTTCCCTGGCCGCATTCCCTCCCAGCATCCGCAAGGCGCTGGCCATTCCGGCCAACAACAAGACAGGCACCATCAAGGACGTAGAACACATTGTGGTTCTGATGCAGGAGAACCGCTCCTTTGACCATTACTTCGGCACCCTGAAAGGTGTGCGCGGTTTTGGCGACCGCTTCACCATTCCCTTGCCCAATGGCCGCAATGTCTGGCAGCAAAACGTCAGCTCCACCGAAAGCGTGTTGCCCTATCACCTGGACAGCACCAAGGGCAATGCCCAGCGCGTCAACGGTACGCCGCACTCCTGGTCGGACGGCCAGGCTGCCTGGGATCACGGCCGCATGAACTTCTGGCCCAAGCACAAGAACCGTCACTCCATGGGCTACTACCGCGAAGCCGAAGTACCCTTCCAGTTCGCCATGGCCAACGCCTTCACCCTGTGTGATGCCTACCACTGTTCCATGCACACCGGCACCAACTCCAACCGCATGTTCCTGTGGACGGGTACGAATGGACCATCGGGCAGCGGCGAATGTACGGTGAACAACGCCTGGGACAGCCTTGGTTCTTCCCTGTTGGGCTACGAGTGGAAAACCTACCCCGAGCGCCTGGAAGAAGCCGGTATCAGCTGGAAGGTGTATCAGAACCTGCCTGACAACTTTACCGACAACTCCCTGGCCGGCTTCAAGCAATACCGTCGTGCCAACGAACAATCCGGCAAGCCCAACAACTCGCCTTACGATCCGGCCGACAATGATGGCAACCCGCTATACAAAGGCGTGGCCAACACCATGCCCGATGGTGGTTTCTTTGGCCAACTGCGTAAAGACGTGGAAGAAGGCAATCTGCCTCAGATCTCCTGGGTCGTGGCTCCTGCCAACTACTCCGAGCACCCTGGCCCATCAAGCCCGGTACAAGGCGCCTGGTACACCCAGGAACTGCTGGATGCGCTGACAGCCAACCCCGAGGTCTGGAGCAAGACCGTTTTGCTGGTCAACTTTGACGAGAACGACGGCTTCTTTGACCACGTGCCTTCGCCTTCTGCCCCTTCCATTGATCCGGTCACTGGCAAGCCCGCAGGCAAAACGTCCTTGAGCGAAGAAGAGATCGCGTTCGAGTACTACAACTACCCCAGCCCCAAAGGTCTGTTGGGTCAGCCTCCCCGTGACGGCAAGGTCTTTGGCCCCGGCGTGCGTGTGCCCATGTACGTGATCTCGCCCTGGAGCCGTGGTGGTTGGGTGAACTCGCAAGTGTTCGACCACACCTCTGTTATCCGCTTCATGGAAGAGCGTTTTGGCGTGATGGAACCGAATATCAGCCCGTACCGCCGTGCCGTATGTGGTGATCTGACCTCCGCCTTCAACTTTGCCAGCCCGAACGACGAACCTTTGCCTACCTTGAACGGCCGCCGCAGCCGTCAGGACGCAGACTCGATCCGTAGTGCTCAGGAGCGTCTGGCTCAAGTACCTCAGCCCGTCGACAACCAGCGCATTCCCGTGCAACAAACCGGCGTGCGTCCATCGCGTGCCCTACCTTACGAACTGCACGTCAGCGCCCGTTGCGACAGCGAGAAAGGCGTACAACTGCTGTTCTCCAACACGGGAAAAGCAGCGGCTGTGTTCCACGTCTACGACAAGCTGAATCTGGACCGCATCCCTCGCCGCTACATGGTCAACCCTGACCAGATCCTGGACGATGTGTGGGACGTGCAAGCGAACAATCTGGGGCACTACGACCTGTGGGTCCTGGGCCCGAACGGCTTTCACCGTCACTTCCGTGGCGACGTCAGCGTGTTGAGCCAGCCCGAAGCTGCCCGCCCCGAAATTCGTGTCTGCTACGAAGTCACCAAAGGCGATATCTACCTGGAAATGATGAACGGTGGCCAGTCTGCCTGCACCTTTACCATCCAGTCCATGGCCTACCGTGAAGACGGTCCATGGGAGGTGACGGTTGAGCCAGGCCAGCAATCCAAACAATCCTGGGCCTTGAAGGCCAGCGGCCACTGGTACGACTTCGTGGTTCGCAGCAGCAGCGACCCAAGCTACTACCGTCGCTTCGCAGGCCGCGTGGAGTTTGGCGAGCACGGCGTCAGCGACCCAGCTCTGGGGATTCCTGCCTACCTGTAAGACTTAAACGCTCTGAATCTATAGTTCTATCGTCTGACTATGTGTGCGTGCGCACCACGCACACGTTTTACCCCGATGCCAACAAGTGGCATCGGGTTTTTTTTTATTGATTGTGATTGATGCAGGTTGCGCGCCAAGGGCCCGCTGCCAAACTTAGCGGGAATAGCGGGAACGAAGACTCAAGCCAATGTAATGCCTTCTGCGCTGCCTCTTTCTTTTCAGCGCCACTCTTTCTTCATTGATGGGCGAAGGCTTGCGGACACTGCCCAGCTCAACGACAGCGCGTAAGCACTCGGCATGCGTAATGCGGGCCGACAAACAAATGTCAGCCCCCGCATACAAGGCGCGCTCACAGGCCAAAGGAGTCTCGTCGGCCAGAAAAAGAATTGCCACATTATCCAGCTGACGCATTGCCGAGATCACGGCATAAACATCAAACTCGCTTTCCCCTTCACCATCAATAATCAAGACACGCAGGCGCTTTCCGATTGTGGCAAGGTCCGTGGGACTGGTCGCCACGGTCGTGCACACCCCTGAGCCGGCCAGATAATCATGCAGGGCCAGCATATCGCCCACACGCGATGATGCAGGCTGTGCAATCAGGAGAAAAACCACATCAAAATCGTACATAGGGCGCGATACGCAGTCCTTTTATCACTGACCACCCTGCATCAATTTAATAATGGCCTGTGTATGCTGAGCATTCTGGGTTCCGATCAGCAAACGCCCATCGGAAATCGTTTCACTGATACGCGCCACACTCACCAATTGCCCTTGCACACTTAGCAGCAGATAGTGGCCTTGCGCCTGAGCCGTGACACTGCGCAGTTTGGTAATCCCGTTCTGGTTCATTTCCAGCAACAGAAAGGTCCCTTGATCTTGTGTCGTCACGGGAGTGACACGATGCAGATCGGCTTGCGTCAGAACGGGCTGGGGCAGCGCATAAAGAGAGGTTCCGCCTACGTCCACCGCCACCAAGGGCGCTTCCGCTTTCTCCTGCGCCAAATGCAGGGTAATGACCGTGTTGGATTGATTGCGAGGGGCTATTGCTGCCACCGCAGGGGCCTTGGCGGACGAGGCAGAACCTTGCATGACAGGCGGTGCCGGATCTACAGGTTCAGGAGCCTGGCGAGGCATCGTTTGCTGACAAGCAGCCAGGCCGCCCGCCAGAATCAGTAGCGCTAATTTGTGCAGAATATTCATTATTTTCTCAATCACGGCACGCAGCCCGACAAGCCGGGTGCGTGCCTGGTTGCAGCATCCAACTTAACGTTGGCCTTGAACCTCAATATCAACCCGACGATTCGGCGCCAGGCAGGCGATCAACTCAGTGCGATTGTGTTGATCACACTGCACAAGGGGACGATCCGAACCAAAGCCTTGCGTCACAATCACGGCAGCTGGAATGCCCTGGGCGGACAAAGCCTGGCGGACTGTCTGGGCTCGTTGCTGCGACAAATGCTGATTCGATGCCGCATTTCCGATTCGATCCGTATGACCGGAAACAGTCACGCGCTCGATTTCGGACATTTGCTTGAGCTGGCCTGCAATATCTCCAATCGTGCTCAACCCCGCACTGGTCAAGGTCGCACTGCCAAAGGCAAAGGCCACGTCCCCGGAAAGCGAGAAAGGCTGAACAGTCGCGGTTTTCGGCGTCGCATCCAGGACAGAAGCACACTCGCTAGGCTTCCAGTAAAAACTGCGGCCCAGCTTGTCCTGGTCAAACAGCACCTTGAACTGACACGTCTTGATGCCCTGTGCCGTGTTGAAGTGGAACAGGTAATCCCACTCCCGCACCTTGAAACCTTCGGCAAAGTGCGGGCGACCCAGCAAGTCATACAACTGATCGCGTGTCACGCCTTCCCGGACCTGACGCAGATTGTCGATATTCGGGTAAGAGCCCGTGTGAAACGTCGCTTTGTCCACTTCAGGAAACACCGGGTTTTCTGTGTGACCTTCCGAGTCCACCTGACTCAAGGTTCCGCATCCAGCAAGCACCAGACTGCCGAGCAGAGCAGCCCCAAACCAATTTTTCTTCATGATCTGAAATCCTTCAAAAGTGTGTGCTGTGCATCGGCGTCAATGCGCCGATGCACCGTAGAGTCAGGGCCGACTTACCATTGATAACCAATACCCACGGCACCACCGTAATCACCGCGCGAGGTGGTATTGCCCGAGAGCTTGTAAACCCATTTGCCGTTATCGGTAATTCCGGAGAAACCAATGGCCATACCGGACTCTCCACGCCAGGTACCACCAGCCATGGACATCATGTGTTTGCCCGGCAAGTAAGCCTGGGGCAGTGACGCTGTTGCCATGGCGGCCGCCACACCTGCACTCAAGCGGTTATCCAGACGATTGATATCGTGGCGAATGTTGTTGATCTGGCCTTGCAGATTGCCCGCAACCTGATTCAACTGGCTCACGTTCACCGCATCGGTGTCATTGACGCCCGCCGCCACATTGGTGATGTGCTTGCCGGACATATTGATGCCGTTCTCGTTGATGATCGGACCACCGTTATTGATCTGAATTTCATCGGCCTGAACATTCACTGCCGTAATGGAATTGACCTTCAGATCCTGGGACACCGACACCTTGATATCAGCGCCAACGGTCTGGCCTGCATCATTGACCCGGTCCGTCTTGGAGATCACGATGTTGTCGCCTTCAACAAAGCCCACGGTGTTGCCATTGTGGATAGGCGTGCCGTCACCAGAGCCATTATTGCCACCGCCTGTGGAGCCGGAACCATTGCCATTGGAGCCACCGGTATTGCCGCCTTCCTTGCCATCCGTCGGTGCTTCAACATTCCAGTGCATGCTGTCCAGAACATCTTTCAAGGAGGAATGCTGGCCACCGTTGTAGGCAAACGAGCCGTTTCCATCCAGACCAATGAAGGACTCGATAGGCTGGAGCTGACCGTAATTGACGGCATCCGTCGGATTGCGGCCGGCGGCCACATTGGTGATGCGCATATCACCTGCGTTGATGCCAGCCAGGGTGATGCTCGGGCCATTGTTGATGGTCAGTCCGGTGTTACCCAGGTGTACGTCGTTTCCTACCGCAACCCCTGCGTTGTTGATGACGGTATCGCCGGTCTTCAGGCTGCCATCTGCACCCAGATCAATGTCCTTGTTCAGCTTGACTTCAACCTGTCCGGAATCATCGGTGCCGGTCTGCTCAACCGTGACGTTCTTGTCACCGACAAAGGCAACCTGGCCGTTCGGACCGATATTGGCGCTATTGCCATCCGCATCGGTCACATTCCAGCCAGCGCTGGCAACGTCATTGACTTGCTTGAGCTGGTCTTCGGTCGCCGCCTGACCGCTGGTGTAGTTGTCCGGATCCCAAGTCAGATTGGTCAGTCCGCCGATTCGGCCGGTATCACCATTGATCGTGACCGGGTTTGCTCCGCCCACCACGACCTGCGTGCTGCCGATAGCCGTGCTGTTACCGGCCGCATCTGCTACCGTGATCGAACCTGCGCCTACGGTAGTCGTGTCACCGGCGGCATTGCTGACCGTGGTGCCCGCCGCAGTCGTGGAGGTCTTGTTACCTGCACTATCCTCTACAGTCAGACCGTCGTTATTGACGACCATGTTTCCTGTCGTCAAGCTGCCGTCCGCACCCAGATCAATGTCCTTGTTCAGGTTGAAGGCCAGGTCCGTGCCATCACGTGTGATGTTGATATTGCCGTCCGCATTGCTGAAGTCCACCGATGCGCCTGGTTTCACATTTTCTGTGGCACCACCATTGGCACTGATGTTCCAGCCTGCGTTGGCAACCTCTTCAACACCCTTCAACTGCGACACATTCACCGCATCGGTGTCATCCGTGCCAGCATCCAGATTGGTAATCTTCTTGCCGTTCATATTGATGCCACTGCCGTTGATCACCGGGCCACCGTTGTTGATGGTGATGCTGTTCAGATCTGTCAGGTTCTGCGCCATGACCAGGTTCAGCTGGTTGCCGTCGCTATCAACACGCAGGTTCGCACCCGTGGACTCTTCGCTTTCGGCCAACTCACCTGAAATGGTCAATGGCGTGTTATCGCCCAAGGTCTTGGCGATGGTGCTGCCAGTGTTACCCGCAAAGCTCAAGCCATCGGCTTGGGTGGCGATTTCGTTGCCCTTGTAAATAACATCGCCGCCGTTATTGACCACAAAGTTATCGCCCAAGCGGGTTTCGCCCTGAACGGTCAGATTGTTGGTGGTGATGCTATCGCCATTGACGACCGTGTCGCCAACGGTGACGCTGTCACCGTTGATCACGGTGCCGCCCACCGTAATGCTGTTGCCTACGGTCAGATCATCAGCCAGGTTGAAAGCCAGATCAGTGCCGGTGCGCGTGACGGTGATGTTGCCATCGTCATTGCTGAAGTCCACCGAAGCACCGGGTTTGACGTTCTCAGCAGTTGCACCATTGGCGCTGATGTTCCAGCCCGCATTGGCAACGTCCGAGACTTCTTTCAGCTGCGACACATTCACCGCATCGGTGTCTTCTGTGCCAACGGCCAGATCGGTGATCTTCTTGCCACCCATATTGATGCCGTCACCGTTGATCACCGGACCACCGTTATTGATGGTGATGCTGTTCAGATCCGTCAGGTTCTGAGCCATGACCAGGTTCAGCTGGTTGCCGTCGCTATCAACACGCAGGTTTGCACCTGTGGAGGCTTCGCTTTCGGCCAACTCACCTGAAATGGTCAATGGCGTGTTATCACCCAGCGTTTTGGCAATGGTGCCGCCGGTGTTGCCGGCAAAGCTCAAGCCGTCATTCTGGGTTGCAACTTCGCTACCTTTATAGATAACGTCACCGCCGTTATTGACCACAAAGTTGTCACCCAAACGGGTTTCACCCTGAACGGTCAGATTATTGGTGGTGATGCTGTCACCATTAACCACCGTATCGCCGACGGTAATGCTGTTGCCCACGGTCAGATCATCGGCCAGATTGAAAGCCAGATCGGTGCCCGTGCGCGTGACGGTGATGTTGCCATCGTCATTGCTGAAGTCCACCGAACCACCCGGTTTCACGTTCTCGGCGGCAGCACCATTGGCACTGATGTTCCAGCCCGCGTTGGCAACGTCCGAGACCTCTTTCAACTGCGACACATTCACGGCATCGGTGTCATCCGTGCCAGCATCCAGATTGGTGATCTTCTTGCCACCCATATTGATGCCATCGCCGTTAATCACTGGACCACCGTTATTGATGGTGATGCTGTTCAGATCCGTCAGGTTCTGCGCCATGGCCAGGTTCAGCTTGTTGCCATCGCTATCAACACGCAGGTTGGCTCCCGTGGAGGCTTCGCCCTCGGCCAGTTCGCCGGAGACCGTCAATGGCGTGTTATCCCCCAGCGTCTTGGCAATGGTACTGCCGGTGTTGCCGGCAAAGCTCAAGCCGTCATTCTGGGTAGCAACTTCACTGCCCTTGTAAATGACATCACCCGCGTTGTTAACTACAAAGTTGTCACCCAGACGGGTTTCACCCTGAACAGTCAGATTGTTGGTGGTGACGCTGTCACCGTTGATCACGGTGTCGCCCACCGTAATGCTGTTGCCCACGGTCAGATCATCGGCCAGATTGAAAGCCAGATCGGTGCCCGTGCGCGTGACGGTGATGTTCCCATC
This sequence comes from Alcaligenes sp. AB3, assembly GCF_031844565.1. Taxonomy (NCBI): domain Bacteria; kingdom Pseudomonadati; phylum Pseudomonadota; class Betaproteobacteria; order Burkholderiales; family Alcaligenaceae; genus Alcaligenes; species Alcaligenes sp. AB3. The sequence goes on along the minus strand of NZ_JAUZVM010000013.1, from coordinate 50,741 downwards.
GTCATTGCTGAAGTCCACCGAACCACCCGGTTTCACGTTCTCTGTGGCGGCGCCATTGGCGCTCACATGCCAGCCCTGAGCAGCGTATTTGATCGCATCGTGCACCGTGTTTTCACCGGTATCACCGATATTGCTCATGCTCAGAGTGCCGTTGGGGGCCAGTGTGGCATTACCACCCAGGATGTTTTTCGTGGTGTTGGCTACATTGCCCAGCACCGAGTTCGTGGCATACAACTGGCTGCCATTGATCGCATCCGTGCTGCTCGCGCTGATCCGGCCTGCGGCCACATTCGTCACTGTACGTTTTTCCTGATCCGTACCCACGCTGACGGTAGCAACAGGACGATCCCCGGCAAAGTTACCGTAGTTCAACCCGTTCAAAGAGGCATTCGAGGTGCCAACCGCGCCTGCTGTCTCTGCACCATCGCCCAGCGCTATCGAACGTGCATTGCCTGCACGTGCGCCCTGACCAATAGCGACGGCACGGTCGGCCGTGCTGCGGGAACCGTCACCCAGCGCAATCGCTTGTCGTTCAAGAGCCCAAGCATCACGGCCCTGTGCAATCGATGCCTCGCCAAAAGCATGAGCGCCCTTGCCCTGTGCCTGTGCATAATCAGCGGTGGCCTGAGCTTCGCGTCCTACTGCAATGCTGCTATTGAACTCGGCAACGGAATCCGTACCCAGCGCAATGGAGTCGCGGTTCTTGTCCTGATTTTCGACATCAGGATTAGGCTGGCCGGAGCGAGCACGCGTGCCCATGGCAATACCACGCGCCGCAAAGGTCTGGGCATCCGTACCGCTGGCCTGGGCATCACTCGCATCAGCCCGCGACCGGGTACCAAACGCCATGGCGTCACTGGCCGTTGCCTCCGCATTGCTACCCTGCGCGATACCGCGAGCAGCATTCACCACCGAGTTTTTACCAATCACAATCCCTTCCACTGCTGTGGAACTGGATTCTGTACCAATCACAATCGAATTCTCGACAGAGGGACCGTTTGCCTGGCGATCCGTATAGGAATCCCGGCCAATTACGATGGAGTTCTTGTCACGGCTAACGACATGCGTACCAATCGCTACACCACTCTCGTCGCGCGCCTCGGATTGGGAATTACCGATGGTCGTGGAGTTCACCCCCAAGCCCTTGATGTTGTGCCCCATCACCACAGAGGACGCTCCCTCTGCCCCTGCCATATGCCCAATGGCAACCGAGTCTTTCTCCTTGGCAGTCGCATCCGGGCCGATGGCAATCGAATCAATGGCGGTAGCAGCAGCACCATTATTATTCTTGTTGCCCTTGTCCACACCACCATCATTGACACTGAAGTAACCCGTCTTGCTGTCGGCAATCTGCTGGCCCCAATCCTTGTCGACCTTCTCGGCCAGCTTTTCATAGTCCACTGTCGCACCCAGCGTCACCTGATCTACTGCCGATTGCAGCTGGCGCACGTTCACTGCATCCGTATCATTGGCACCGTCTTCCACGTTCACAATACGACGTGTGAACTCACTGCCCGCCTGGCTACTGCCAACCGACACTGCACTTCCATCGAAGCCTCTATTGGTGAACCGGCCCAGACCGGACACATCATTTTGTGCGGCATAAGAGTTCAACCCCAGGGCCACAAAATTGCTGTCTGCATGTGCATTAGGACCAATGGCTGTACCCGTTCCCAATGCCGTTGTCTGACGGCCCACCGCGACCCCGGTATTACCGGCAATCGCCTTGTACCCAATCGCCACGCCTTCTGTTTCAGCGCCGGAGTCCTCACCAATACCGATCGCACGATTGGATGACAGCCCACGATTCGCATTCTTGCCCAGGCTGACATTGCTATCGCCAATGATATTCTGGCCAGCATCTCGGCCAAGCGCCACGTTCTCGTTGCCATCCACGCCATTGCCGGTGCCATCACCCAGCGCCACATTGAACTGACCTTTAACGTTCTGACCACTGGCCTGACCGATGGCAATATTGTGCGAACGATCACCCGGCAGATGATTGCCAGTCGCCCGGCCAGCACCATTACCGATAGAGATATTGTTTTCTGCATCAGCCTGAGCACCCAGCCCCAAGGCGATCCCGTTAGCCCCACTGGCCTGTGCCTGCATACCCAAGGCAAGCGCATTATTTCCACTCGCCGCTGCTTCGCGGCCTACCGCAACGCTGGCCAAACCGCTGCTCTGACTATCCTTGCCAATCGCAATGGCCGCCTCCGGTTTGGGTCGACTGTCTGCGCTGGCGACACTGGCACCGTCACCCAATGCAATCGCGCTCTGGGCATCGGCCAAAGCGCCCTGCCCTGCAGCGATACTACGATCACCCTCTGCCTTGGACTCAGGGCCAATTGCAATGGATTCTTCACCGTTCGCCTCGGCGTCAGGCTGCTCTGAATTGGCACGGAAATACTTCACGCCAGGATTGGTTTCGTCCACTCCCAAGGCGGTCAAACGATCGTTGACCGCTACCAACCCTGCTTCAGCCGCTCCAATGCGGCTACCATGATCAGCAATAACCGTTTCATTGTCCGAGATTCGGGTGTCATGGGCCGTAATGGCTGTTTCATTATCCGTAATCCGGGTGTCATGACTCGTAATGGCCGTTTCATTGTCCGTAATGCGAGTCCCGTGATCCGTCAGAGTGGACTCATTACCCGTAACACGAGTTTCCAGCCCATCAATCTTGGTCTGCACATCGGCAGAAGTTGCATTGAGCTGCGTCAGGGTCGCCACAGACTCCCCACCCACCGTAATCTGATCGGCACTCAAGACACCGGAGATGGTCAGGCTGCTCAGCCCCACAATGCTGCCACCACCCACAAATTGGATAGTACCGCCGGGGCTGGTGAAGTTGATGGTGTTGTCCTGACCGTCGCCAGGAATCTCGACAACAGCCCAGGCATTGCTCACCGCCAATGCGCTGGCTGTCAACAAGGCAAGCAATCCCATACGTGCGGAGAAAGACGAACGCTTGCCTCCCTTTACGCAAGAAGAACTGCGCTTCCCTTTTGCTGCCTTGTTCTCTGAAACGGCAACAAATGTTCCAGTCTGCTCATTCCAGATGGTTTTATAGATGTGATTCATCTCTGTTCCTGATCCTTTAAGGAATACCTGTTGAGTGCAAAGTTGGTGTGTGTGGGGTTGAAACTGTCTCTAACGGACAAGGGTTCCGCCCCCTCCCATGGGGGTTGAACGCAAGGAGATGCAATGAAGTAGCCCTGGACGGCGTGCACACCGGCATCGACGCTCAGCTGGAAATCCAGCTCCGTCTCAATGCCTTCTGCGATGACGTATTGGCTGATGCCGCAAGAGGTCTGAACCAAGGAGTTCAGGGCGGCGATCCCGTCCTTGTGCCGTGCTTGATGCACCAGGGCTTTATCAATTTTTATGACGTGAGGACGGATCTGGCGGGCCAGATCCAGGGTGTTGAATCCGGCCCCAATATCATCAATGGCGACTTTGCAGCCCAGACTGCGCAAGGTGCAAAGCAGCTTAGCGGCAGCCTTATGATCAAAGACGCAGGCCGTCTCCGTAATTTCCAAAGTCAGGCGACTGGCCAACTGCGGAGCATTGCCCAGCACTGCGATCAACAGCCGCCACCACGGCCCGTGCTGCAAGGACAAGGGGGAAATATTGCAGGCCAGGTGGATGTCCGGATAACGCTCCAGTAGCTGCACCACCGACCAAAGCACACTGGCATCAAGGCGTTCCGTAACATGCAGGCGCTCAATCGCCTGCACAACGGGCGCACAAGAGCCTGACTGGCAGCCTGAATCGGCATCATCCCAGCGCAACAGCGCTTCGTAGTACAGAACGTGTTCGCGGTTCTGCACAAACACAACGGGCTGAAAGGACAAGGCAATCTTGCCGTCTTGCATATCTGCAAAGAAACGGGATGCCAGCGCCATGTCTTGTCGAGTCTGGTCGCCGTCCTGCGGCTTGATCTCGGAAAAGGCAATCGTGCTTGCCAACGAACGCAGATGAGACAGGCAGACCGGCTGGTCAACAGACGCTTCCACCCAGGCCAGTACCACATTCACCAGGATGAGCTCGGAGCCGCATCTGACAGGCTCGTGGCACAGGGCCGCCTGGCAGCGTTCCAGAAACAGGTCCTTGTCAAACTGGGTGGGCAAGCGGCAATCCGTCAAGCCAATCAACACCACCTGGTCAAGTACCAGGATGTCGCTACGCACGACGCCGTAAGGACGTAGACGCTCCTGAATGGCGGACAAAAGGGCTTGCTGGAGCAGGCGCGCATCATAGGCCTGAGCAAGCGATGCCAGGCTGCGCAGCCCTAAAAGCAAATAGCTGCTTGAAGGAGTAACTTGCTGCAACCAGCTGGACAAGGACTCTACCGACCGGGCGCCCATTACACGCCCCGCATCGTCGGTTGGCACTCTGGACGCTGAGTCTGAATCAGCGCCTGGCTTTCAACCTGGCGGCGGTCAAAAAGCCTCCTTTATGTCAACATCTATTCCATAACAAATAGACACGTTTGTACGTGGAAATTACGCTGAAAAGGATCATTTCGATGCGCTATTCGGTTGGGACTAAAAGGAGGCTTCTTGTCAAAATCGCAAGCCTATTTACGCCTTTTCTTAACCATTGTTGACGCTTGCCTATGGCTGGCTGCAACGTTCTTCAGAAAGTGCATCAGCCAGACCTACTTCGTGTTGACACACATGTGGCCGCCGCTAACACTTAATCAGTATCTGCATCTGAAACACAGCGTTAATAAAAAATTACGTAATAGTTTTTATTGCAATACGAGCTACCTCAATCGCCGTTTACGTGGCAGCAGGTTTGCATGCGGTTAGTAAAACTTGGCATCGCGTGGCCAACATTCCACTAGACCATCTTGGGTTTACTAACATCGACTGCATTGAGATGTCGTCGAGTGGGAGGTGGGAGGCTGCGCTTTGCGCTAGGAAGATGGGTACTATGAGTAAGAAATATGGATATGCACGCGTTTCAACACAGGATCAAAACCTGGACCTACAGATCGCGGCTTTAAAAAAGGTGAATTGTGATCATATCTATACGGATAGAGGAGTATCCGGCGCTAAAGCAACGCGTCCGGGATTGAATCACCTGCAGCGAAAATTGAAATCGGGCGACACGCTGATTGTCTGGCGTCTGGATAGACTGGGCAGGTCATTGCGCTATTTGGTCGACACCATTGATCGCTTGGGCAAAGAAAATATCCATTTCATTTCCCTGACGGAAAATATTGACACCACCACATCGGGCGGCAGATTGCTTTTTCATATGATGGCCGCCCTGGCCGAATTTGAACGATCGCTTATCAGTGAACGTACCCGCGCGGGAATGGCCGCTGCACGTGCCAATGGCAGGCCACTAGGCCGGCGCCCTGCCCTGTCGCCAGCCCAACACAAGGAAGCCCTTATTGCGCTGACCAATCAGGTTCCGCTGGAAATCGTTGCAAAAAAATATGACGTACACCCCAGGACGATACGTCGTATCAAAGCCATGTCCTCATCCTAGCCAGGACCGTGCCGGGAACGTGAGCGGTAACAGGCACTGCCGCCACACATCAATAAGGCGGCAATGCCGCCTTTTACTGCACCAGCTGATTCATCTCGATAATTGGCAGCATCACCGCCAGCACAATCAGCAAGACCAAGCCCCCCATCAGCAGAATCATCAAAGGTTCCAGCAAGGCCGTCATGGTCAAGGCTTTGCGCTCCAGTTCAGTTGATAAGGTCGTCGCCGCCCGATCCAGCATGGGCGCCAGTTCACCGGTTTTTTCACCACTGGCAATCAGTTGCACCAATAAGGGCGGGAACAAGGCACTGCGCTGCAAGGCGGTAGCCAAAGGCAGGCCCTCGCGCACATGAATGGCAGCCTGGTTCACGGCATCGCGCAAGGCCAGATTGGACACGGTACGCCCGGCCGCCTCCAGGGCGGTTAGCAAGGCAACATTGCTGCCAGCCAGAATCGCCAGCGTAGCGGCGAAGCGAGCAGTGTCCACCCCCAGCAAATACCCCCCCAGAACAGGCACGCTTAACAGGCGTCGGTGAAAGGCCAGCTTCAAGGCCGGTTGTCGCAGCAGGAAGGCCACCAGCACAGCCATCAATACCAGCAAAACAAATAACACCAACCCCCACTCACGCAGCAGATCGCTGGCGCTGATCATGACGCGAGTCAACATGGGCAATTGCTGCTTGGCCTGGGTGAAGGCCCCTACCACTTGCGGGACAACGTAGCTCAGCAAGAAGACCACCATCGCCATCGAAATCAGGCTGACGATGGCTGGGTAGATAAAAGCCGTCAGCACCTTGCCGCGCAAGGCTCCGCTGTCCTCGATGAAACTGGCCAGACGGTCCAGCACTTTTTCCAGCTCGCCAGACTGCTCCCCTGCCCGCACCAATGCTCGGTAAATCTCAGGAAAGTCACGCGGATGATTGGCCAAGGCATCGCTCAGGCTTTGCCCTGCTCGGATATCAGCACGCAAGGCGGCCAGCAATTGCACCAAAGGCTGACGCGTCGCCTGTTCAATCACCACACCCAGGCTGGCCTCCAGAGACAAGCCCGCCGCCACCAGACTGGCTAACTGACGGGTCAGCCAGGATAGCTCGGTACGGCGCAGCCCCGCACTGCGGGCACGAGCGGCAGCCCGGCTACGCCCCGCTTTCAGGGAAACCGTCAACAGGCCTCGGGACAGTAACTGCTGGCGTGCCAGCCGTTCGCTCTCGGCCTCCAGCACACCCCGCTCGCTGCGCCCGGCCTGGTCCACCGCTTCATAGTGATAGGTACCCATGCTGTCTCGCCCCCCCTATAACTCGCGCGTGACGCGCAATACTTCTTCAGGGGTACTGATGCCCTGCTCTACCCAACGCTGGGCATCTTCACGCAAGCTGCGCATACCCGATTCACGCGCGGCCTGACGCAAGGCGGGCTCGGCTCCGGCGGCATTCAACAAGTGTTGAGCACGTTCGTCGATGCGATACAGCTCGTGAATCCCGGTACGGCCTTGATAACCTGTGTGGGCGCAATGCTCGCAACCATCCGGGCTGGCCCGGTACTGCCCGTGCTCGGCAGGCTGACGACAATGTCGGCACAGCTTGCGTATCAGCCGCTGGGCCAGCACCCCGCGCAAGGTGGAGGCCAGCAAGAAGGGCTCCACGCCCATATCGACCAAACGCGTCGCCGCTGACACGGCATCGTTGGTATGCAAGGTGGCCAGCACCAGATGCCCCGTCAGGGAAGCCTGCACCGCAATCTGCGCAGTTTCCAGATCGCGGATTTCCCCGATCATGATGATGTCCGGGTCCTGTCGCAATATGGCGCGTAAGGCGCGGGCAAAGCTCAATTCAATACGGGGATTGACCTGCGTCTGGCCTACGCCGGGCAGGTCATACTCAATCGGATCTTCTACCGTCAGCACATTGCTGCGCGCCGTATCGACTCGCCCCAGGGCCGCATACAAGGTGGTGGTCTTGCCACTGCCGGTAGGCCCGGTAACCAGCACAATGCCGTGTGGTTGATGAATCAGCTCATCGAGCTGAGCCAGAATATCCGGGGCCATGCCCAGACGCTCCAGCTCCAGTTGCCCGGCGGACTTGTCCAGCAAGCGCATCACGGCCCGTTCGCCATGTCCGGTAGGCAGGATCGAGACACGCAGATCCAGCGCTCTGCCCCCCACTTTCAAGGCTATACGACCATCTTGCGGCAGCCGTTTTTCGGCAATATCCAGGCTGGCCATGATCTTGATACGCGACACCAAAGCACCATGCAAGGCTCGGCGTGGGCTGACAATATCGCGCAGGCGGCCATCCACCCGGTAGCGCACGACCGAATGGGTTTCATACGGCTCCAGGTGAATGTCACTGGCACCATCCCGCACTGCCTGGGTGAACAAGGCGTTGATCATGCGGATGACTGGCGCATCGTCCTGATTTTCCAGCAAGTCGGTGACAGCGGGCAGTTCCTGCATCAGGCGATCCAGGTCTACCTCATTGGCCGCCGCATCCACCACGCTGGCGGCATCGTCGCCCTGGGCGTAACTGGCATCAATCAAGGTATCCAGTTCCGCATCAGGCACTTGGCGCTCGTCCAGCTCGGGATAGCGTCGCCGCAACTCCACCAGAGCCCAATCCGGTGTGCGCTCGCTAATCACCAGCGTGCCCACACCTTGCTGCTGCGTCAGCACCGCTCGATGCTGACGTGCCCACGAGTACGGCAGACGGGTCATAGCGTCTCTCGCAGGTCCACGGTTCCGGACGAGCCTCCGGCCTGCGGCAAGACCATGTGTCCCGCATCCGGATGGAACCAGGTGGAGCGATCCGGCAAGCCTGTCTGCACGGCACGCATGTAGTTGTAGCGGTCCAAAGACAGGCTCTGGCTGTCTTGCGCATTACGCACGATATGCGGACGCAGAAACACCATCAAATTGGTTTTGGTGCGCTTGCGTTTTTCGTACTTGAACAGGTTGCCTACCAGCGGAATATCGCCCAGCAAGGGGACAGATTGTGTGCCGTCCTCAATCGAGTCTTCCAGCAAGCCACCCAGCACAATGATCTGTCCATCATCCACCAGCACATTGGTGCTCAGCGCCCGTTTGCGCGTGACAGGCGAATTGGCCGATACCGACATGGCAGTATCAATGCTGCTGACCTCCTGATACAGCGCCATCTTGACGGTACCGCCCTCCGAGATCTGCGGACGCACTTTCAAGGTCAGGCCCACGTCTTCACGCTGAATGGTCTGGAAAGGGTTGCTGGCCCCATCGCCCGTGGTGGTGTATTGCCCCGTCACAAAAGGCACGGTGCGGCCCACCATGATGCTGGCTTCTTCATTGTCCAGCGTCATCAGATTGGGAGTAGACAGAATATTGGTGCCGCCCTGGCGTTCCAGCGCACGCGCCAGAACACCCAGATTGACCACCTGCTGGCCCAGCACATTTACCGTGCCTTTCACTACCCCCAGACTCAAACCGGCGGCCAGCGAATCCAGTGTGGTTGCCCCGGCCTTGGTGATGCCGCTACCGCCCAGATTGGCACCGCCCACAAAGCCCGAACCACCATCGGCGATATTGCCGCCGCCCGTCATCCACTGAATACCGAACTCGGCGGCATCCTCTGCATTCACTTCCACGATCAGACTTTCCACCAGCACCTGAGCACGCCGTTGATCCAACTGGTCGATGACTTCACGCAAGCTGCGGTAAACCGGATCGGGAGCCGAAATAATCAAGGTATTGGTGGACGGGTCGGCTTGCACGGTTGCGCCGCCCGCACTGAAGGCCACGGTGCCACTGGCATTGTTCGCAGCGCTCAGCCCCAGTTCGCCTTGAGGCTGCTGGCCCGTCGTCGCCGAGGTCGTCATGGCCTTGGCTCCGCCAGTGGTATTGGCATTGTTATCAGGAGCCAGACTGTTGTTGTTCTGCTGCTGACTCCCGGTAGACGCGTTCCCCGAACCCGATTGTCCGGTCAAGGCGGCTCGGAGCACTTCCGCCAGCTGCACCGCCTGGGCATTACGCAGATAGACCACATGCAGATTGCCCTTGTTGCTTTCCGGGCTGTCGATACGGCGTATCAGGTCACGCGCCAGATCCAGACGGGCCGGACTGCCTGCCCGCACCAGCACGGAGTTACTACGCGGATCAGCCACTACGGTAATACGCTGCGCCACATCGTTGCCGGGCGTGTCCAGCATCTGCGAGGCCAGTGCCGCCACGTCCAGCGCCACCCCGTAATCAATCGGGATGATGTCGGTATTCAAGCCGGCGGGAGTATCAATCCCGGCAATCACCTGGGCAATACGGTCCAGGTTGTCGCCATAGTCCGTCACGACCAAGGTGTTATTGGAGGGGTAGGCATTGATAGGGTTGTTGGGCGAAATCATGGGCCGCAACACAGGCACCAAGGCCGTGGCGTTTTCATAACGCAGGGTGAACACGCGGGTTTCCAGCTCGCCGCTACCGCTGGCCCCGGCACCGGCGGCACGCACCGCGCCACCTTGTTGACGCGCTTCGGCTTCAGGCACCACTCGGCTGACCTTGCCATTGCGCAGCACCGCAAACCCTTGCATGCGCAAAGCCGACAGCAGCATCTCGTAGGCGGTGCGGGCATCGACCGGTACCTCGGACACCAAGGTCAGTTGTCCTTTCACGCGTGGGTCCACGATGAAGTTCTGGCCGGTAAAGCGCGCCAATGCAGCCACAACCCCATCCAGCTCGGCATCCACAAAATTCAGCGTAATGTCGTTACCTTGCGGAAACTCGGCCGGGTCGGGCAGGTCGATCGGCGCCGCACTGCCACCAACACGCTGCGGAACCCGACGCGTCACGGCAGGAGAAGGCGTATTGCTATTGGCAAAGCGCGGGTCAGCCTGAGTACTGCGGACAGGCGTCTTGCCGACCGAAGCAAAAAACGAAGAAGGATCGGGGCCGGGTTCAGGCTTCTGACCATTGCTGGCACAGGCGCTCAACAGCACGGCTGCACCCAGGCTTAAAAGGAAGCGAGGCCGCAGCCCAGGAAGTCGTTTAGTCAAGGTACTCATAGTCAAAATATCGTTATTCCTGCTTGCTAGTCGTTGTGGCTATTCGCCAATGGGTCACACCCTGACGCTGAGGCCCCAAGGCCTCCAATAACTCTTTGAATCGTTGATCGTCGGCTTGTTTGGCTTGTGCGCGTCCTTCAAACAGCCCACCCTGCGGCCCCCACTGACCCTGACCTGCCAGGGTCAAATCCCCCGCCAAGGTACGCAGACTTAACTGCAGGCCCTGCCCCTTGCGGCTGACCGCCAATTGGTAATCCCCCAGTTCCGCCTGTGCGGCCAAAGCGGAACGTGCACTGCGCCAATCCAGCTCCAGCAAAGGCCCGGTTTCAGCGGCCAATGCCTGGCTGGGCCAGCGCAGCTGCAACTGTCCTTGCGGTTGCACGGTCTGCAGCAAGGGATGCAAACGCCCTAATAGCGCAGCGGGAGCCGTCAGGCTTTGACCCGAAATACGCCAACCCTGCAGGCTGGCTTGCAGACGCACAGGCTGATCCAGCCAGCCATGGCTCAATTCCATTTGTGGCCAGGGCGTCAGACGCCAGCGCCAGCGGACGGGGCCGGGAACGGTTCGGGCCAGCAGACCCGAACCGACTACCAGCAAACCTTGCCCGGAAGCCAGACTGCCGTGGGCAGTTTCCAGCCGTAGCGGCAACTGCTCGGGCTGCCAGGCCAGCATCATGCGGGCAGGCAGAAAGGGCACGGCGGCCAACAGCAGGCACAGCACGAGCAAGGCCCACGCGGTGATCTTTGCCAGCTTTTTCATGAAGGCTCTCCTGCACGCAGCACAATGCGGCCATCCAGCAGACCGGCTCGTTCACGGCTATCGACCACAGAGCGACTCAGGCTGACTTCCTGCACCGCAAAGCCCAGCACACGGGGGGCGTGCATCAACCAATCCATCAAGGCGGGAGCCGCCACGGCCTGGCAGACCAGAACACGCTGCTCAGCCTGAGACTCCTCTGTCTGGCACTGGGTACCCAGGGTCTGCAAGCTGCGCTGCAAGGCCTTGTCTTGTCCTTGCGCGTCCACAGGCGCTACCAGCTCTTTATCCAGCACCTGAATCTGCGCCAGCACGGTTTGCAGTTGCGCCATCTCGTACTGCAGGCGGGGCAGCTCCTGTTTTGCCAGAGCCAGATCACGAACGGCGGGACGTAGCAGCAGCAACCACAGCAACATCAACACCAGCAAAGCGCCCAGGACCGTCAGGGCCAATTGATCCCGACGGCTCAGGGCTTGCCAGTACTGTCTGGCTACCGAAAGCTTGCTTTGCAGGGTCAGCAGTACAGGCTGGAGGGCCGTGAGTTTGCTCATTGCTGCGCCCCCTGCTGGCTGGACGCCTGTGCTGCTTTGCTGAAGCCAATTTCCCATTGGCGGGCGGACTCGCCCTGCTTCCACTCCAGATCCGATTCAGCTGGCAAAGGCTGCGCAGGCAGCTCGCTGGCCAGTGTCAAAAGCAATTGCTGATCCTTGAAACTCAATGCCCGCACCTGTCCTTGCAAGGCCGGCCACTGCACGGCGCTAGCCATCAATAAACGATCAAAGGGAGCCGAGGCCGGGCTCTTCTCAGCCAATAAACCATCGCGATGCTGTCTGGCCTGCGTCAAGGGTGCGACGATAACGGGCAAGTGCGGCAAGGCTTGTCGAACCGCCTGCTCCATCTGGGTCTGCACCTGCTTCATCTGAGAGCGCAGCGACTGCGCCTGCTGCTGCAAGACCAGGGTCCAGCTCAAGACGGCGGCCAAAGTCCACCACAGGCTTTGTCGCAGCACGCTGTTTCCGCCACTGGCGGCCATCTCCGGCATCAGCAAGGAGCAGGCGGGTACGGTCAGTGTTTGTCCTTGGCCTTGTCTGTCTTTCTCGTGGCCATCGGACCAGGCATAGACTCCGCTCAAAGGCAGCCCCAACTGGCGCGCCTGCTCTCCCAAGGCCAGCAAGGGCTGGCGCTCCGTCCAGGCCAATTGACTCATACCGGCCGGCCCCGGTGCCGAACAAGCCACCCACACCTGTTCGATAGGGCTCAAGCACATAGGCTCGACCGCACTGCATGCCACGGCTTGCCGCCGCGAAGCACTGACCGAAGGAATACGCGCTTCAGTCACCGTCGCCATCCCCGCAGGCAAGACCAGCTCCAAAGAGCGGGCCAGGCCCTTGAACGCCTGCACCTCTCCCCGCCCGCGGCGCAGCACCCTGGCGCGCTTGTCCCGCAGCACAAAATCCACCGGCTGATCCAGCCTTGGCGGAGAGTCCAAATAAATACGCAGCACTTTGCTCATCACTTCAACGAATCCAGACAATCCGGCTGCGATCCGCGGCCCTGTTGATCAGGGCCTGGGTCGCCACCCGGCTATGGTCAAGTCGCAACTCACCACTTAATAAAAACCACTCACTGCGCACGCTCAGCGTTTGCCCTTCCAGCGCCTCCTGACGTTGCAGGCGGGCTTGCACATCGGCTTGATCCCGAAACCACTGGCCCCGGTCGCGCTGCTCCAGCAGGCCTCGCCACTCCACCAGACTGACGGAAGGCTGCACCGCCGCCAGCACCTGGGCACTGGCGGTATTCACATTCAGGGATTTGGCTTGCGGCAAATAGCTGAGATAAGGCTCCAGCTGCCTGGCCTGTTGCGCCGCATTGGGAAAGAAGTCCTGCAAATGAGAGGGCCAGGGCGCTTGCCCGGCCTGCGCCCGCTCCAATCGCTGGGCCAGCTCCAAAGCCAAAGAGGGTTCCTGCTGCACACTGCCCAGCAACTGTTCCAATGCCTGCACATAGCGGGCCTGAATACGGCCATCGCGCAGCAATAAAGCCAGATTAAATTTGCCCTGCTCGTCCTGGATATAGCCGGAGAAGTAAGCTGCGCGGGTCTTGTCCGGTGTCTCTATCTTCAGCTCGCTCAGGGCCTGCGCCCACAGCCCACCTTTATGCGTCACAGCCGAACGCTGCGAGTCCAGACGCAAGACCAGCACAGCCCAATCCAGCGCACCACGCAGCAGCCAGTTGGCCTGCATGTAGTCACGCTCGCTGGCCAACTGTGTTGCCAGCCCACTTTGACGCTGGACGATGCCCATGGTGGCAATGGACACCGCCATCACGACCACCAGCGCATTGATCACCGCCATGCCTTGTTGAGATGCCCGTTTCATAGCAGCATCACCACTTTGCGATACGGGTGCTCCTGCCCTTCCAACTGCACTGTCAGTTCTATACCTGTAGCGGCTGCCCCGGCTTGATCGGGCCACGGCCAGCTTTGCCAGCCACGCGCTGGAATCCAGATACGCAAGTTCCAGGCAGTGACCTGCTCCAGCACATCTTGCAAAGGGCCCAACTCGGGCAAGGGGTAAACCGTTCCTGCCTGGGCAATAGCCCGTTGCAACACGCCTTGCTGCAAACGCCATTGGATCTGCTGGGTTCCCGCTCCGGCTTCGGCGCGACGTTCAATCATCAGAATGGCCGGGCCTTCACCCTTGGCTTGCCAGCGAATACTGGCGGGCAACACCGCCATCGCTCCCGTCGGGTCCGCTGGACCTGGCGCGGTGGGCAGATGTAATTCCAGATCCCGGCCCATTTGGGACAAGACATTGAACAAGGCCTGGGTCTGGCGCGCCTGTCGGCCAAGCTGCTCATCCGCGTGCAAGACCGCATCCAGGCCACGCCAGGACATCAGGCTGATCAAGGCCATGATGGTCAGAGCCACCAGCATTTCCACCAAAGTAAAGCCTTCCTGGCCCGCGTCTGTCATGGCAAGGACGCCAAAGTCGCGTGCAGCTCGGCCAGCACGGGGCCTTTGGGCAAGAAAGCCTGTACCGTTACCTGACGAAAGAAGCGATTGGCTGTGGCCTGCACGGTTTGCTTGCACTGCAAGTTCAAGGAACCCTGGCGACAAGGCACCACGGTTTCACCCGGTTCGGGAAACAGGCGGCGCAAGCGCATCTCGGCTACCACGCCATCAACGGCCAGCAAGGCCAGGCTGCGTTCATGCATGGCCTGGCTACCAGAGGCACTAAGGCCCAGCGCACGCAAGCCGGCAGTCAAGGCTACCGAGACGATTGCCAGCGCAATCAGGACTTCAATCAAACTCATGCCACGCTCTGTCATGACTGCACATCAAAGCGGCCCGTCGGATCACTGCGCAAATGCAGGACCTCGTGGCCATCATCCAGCTCCAGCTGACGCGGCGCGGACAACCATTCATTCACAAAAACCCACGGTCCCGCCGGCTCCAGGCGCACACGCACTGACTCCATAGTCCAGGATCGCTGAGGAAATAATTGGGCAAAGCGGGCCTGATCGCGCAGCCAGCCCGGCGTAGGACTGGAGCCATCGGTAGCGTCCGGAATCAGGCTGAAGCGATAACCCTGCTGATCCGCCGTCCAGGCCACGCTGCGCCCGCTTTCACGCACATAGCTTTGCAGTTCGGCCAGCCGCAGGGCCAGTTGACGGGCTTCTCGCTGTATCCCCTGATCCCGGTCCAGTACCAGCACGCTTAAGCCTGCGCTGCTGACAATGCCCACGATCAGCAAGACCACCAGGGTCTCGATCAAGGAAAAGCCCCGCTGTGCCACATCAGTCCCAATTGCCTATATCGGCATCACTGCCCGACCCGCCGGCCTGCCCGTCCGCCCCTAGCGAGAACACATCAATCTCGCCATGAACGCCGGGTTGCAGATACTGGTACGGGTTGCCCCAAGGGTCGTTGGGCAGACGGTCCATATAAGGACGCCAATTGCGAGGCTCGGGTGGCTGGGTCGGACGCTGGTGCAGCGCCGTCAAACCTTGAGCCGTACTGGGGTAACGGCCGTTATCCAGGCGGTACAGCTTCAGGGCCTGGGTCAGCGCGGCAATATCCTGACGAGCCGCGACGGCACGTGCCTGATCGGGGCGGTCCATCAGACTGGGGACGACCAGGGCCGCCATAATGCCCATGATGACCACCACCACCATGACCTCAATCAGAGAAAAACCGTGTTGAGCGCGGGACTGAAGCGAGCCGGCCAAACGGCGTGCCGGACGGCGAGATAAAGTAGATCGAGACATGAAGGAAATAAGCTATCCAAAAAAACCCAAGCTCTTGTCATACGGGCTTCATGGAGCACACGCACACTAAGAGCCCTTAAGACAGCCATCTCGGCCGTCTGCCAAAGCACTATGCGATGCAGTCTAAATGGGTATTATTTCCGCCATATTTCCGTCACATCTTTGGCTGCGTCTGTGTCAGGCCGGTATTGCTCTGGCCCTGATCAACCTGCTGATCA
This sequence comes from Alcaligenes sp. AB3, assembly GCF_031844565.1. Taxonomy (NCBI): domain Bacteria; kingdom Pseudomonadati; phylum Pseudomonadota; class Betaproteobacteria; order Burkholderiales; family Alcaligenaceae; genus Alcaligenes; species Alcaligenes sp. AB3. The sequence goes on along the minus strand of NZ_JAUZVM010000013.1, from coordinate 34,973 downwards.
ATCTGTTCCTGCCCTCGGAGGGAACGATTGCGCCGGTGCTGGATGAAGATCATCGCGAACAGATCAGCACACAACAAATTGCGCAGTGGTTTGGAGGCAGCACCGCGCTGCCCGAGCTGCGCTTGCACGGCATGATTGTGAGCGGCCAGGCTGGCGCAGCCCTGCTCAGCATCAATCAACAGCCGGTACGTGCGTATCGCCCTGGCCAGGAGCTGGCACCGGGCGTGCTGCTGGATTCGCTGCAACGCGAGCATATTGTGATTACGGTCGATGCCGTACCCCAACAAATCGCCACCGAGCGCAAGGGCCCCGCCATCATTCCCGGTATCCAGCAAGGGGCTCAGCCCTGAAGTGAAGAGTTAGCAGTATGATTTAAAGCTGTCTTCCTTCTTCACCCTGGTGGGTATGCCTGCTTTACTTCGTCACTGGTTTGACAGCCTGCGCCCCAAGTCGCTGGCCATTGCACGCCCTGAAATGCTGCGTGCCACGCTAGGCGCCACGCTTAGTGTGCTGATAGTTTCCTCTCTTAGCCTGTACCTGTCGGATTTCGCACACACGCATCATTGGTTGGTGGCGTCCCTGGCCGCCAGTGCCTTGCTGATCTTTCTGGTGCCAACCAGCCCTCTGGCTCAACCCTGGAACATAGTGCTGGGCAATCTGGTGGGTGCGCTCACAGGCATTACCTGTGCGGTGCTGCTCCCTCATCCGATTGCTGCCATTACGATGGCCGTCTGCGTTGCCATGCCCATCATGCTGGCCCTGCGCTGCGTGCACCCGCCCAGTCTGGCTATGGCGGTCTTTCCTGCCCTGAATGGTATTCAGAACTACGATTTCGTCCTGTTTCCGGTGCTGTTTGACTCCTGCGTGCTGATCCTTCTGGGCATGCTGTACAACCGCCTGACCGGCGTGGCTTACCCGCCAGTCCACAAGCCCGCAACACGCCCCGCCGCCACTCCTGCCCGCTTTACGGACCAGGATTACGATGCGGCCTTGAGCCACTACAACCAGACGCTGAACATCAGCCACGATGACCTGGAAAAGCTGGTCAGCTATGTGCACCAGTCTGCCTTCCGGCGCAATCTGGGCACCCGCCGCTGCTCCACCCTGATGAATGATGCTCCCCTGTCCTGCCAGGTCAGCACGCCCTTGCAACAAGCCTGGGACATGATGCGCGAGCGCAAGATCAAGGCTTTGCCAGTACTGGATCAGAACAAGCACGTGATTGGTATTTTGGCCCTATCGGACTTCTTGCAGCGTGCCGGGCTGGATCAGCCGGATAATCTGCGTCAGCGACTCAAGCGCTTTTTAAGCCCCCGGCAGCGTGCCGCGCCCACAGTAGCCGAGATCATGACCACACCTGCCGTCACCGCCAATGCAAACTGGTCGGTGGCCGAGCTGATTCCCCTGTTCAGCCAGGGTCGCCATCGCCATATGCCGGTGGTCAATGATCACAAGGAGCTGGTGGGCATGATCACCCAATCTGATCTGATGCTGGAGCTGTTCAGAATCCTGCAGCCCGCACGCGGCAAGCCGGATTGAACATAAAGGCTCAGCCCAAATAAAAATCCCCACTGTTTGCCATCGCCAAACAGTGGGGACAGATCAGCGCCAGTGCAGTGAGCACCGGCACAGAACCTTTTTACTCGGCCTGCAAGACACCACGGCGCAACTGATCGCGCTCGATGGATTCAAACAAGGCCTTGAAGTTGCCTTCACCAAAACCATCATCGCCCTTGCGCTGAATGAACTCGAAGAACACGGGGCCCATCAAGGTTTCAGAGAAAATCTGCAGCAAGAGACGGCGGTGGCCACCTTCCGATGTGCCATCGAGCAAAATGCCACGGTTTTGCAGTTCTGCAGTCGGTTCACCATGCGCCGGCAAGCGGCCTTCCAGCATCTCGTAATAGGTTTGTGGCGGCGCGGTCATAAAGCGCATGCCCATGGCTTTGAGCTTGTCCCAGGAGGCAATCAGATCGTCAGTCAGGAAGGCCACGTGCTGGATGCCTTCACCATTGAATTGCATCAGGAACTCTTCGATCTGGCCCGAACCCTTGGCGGATTCCTCGTTCAGAGGAATGCGGATCTTGCCATCGGGGGCGGTCATGGCTTTGGACGTCAGGCCGGTGTATTCGCCCTTGATGTCGAAGTAGCGAATCTCACGGAAGTTGAACAGGTGCTCATAGAACTGGGCCCAGTAGGCCATGCGACCGCGGTACACGTTGTGGGTCAGGTGATCGATCTCTTTCAAGCCTGCGCCCACGGGATGACGATCCACGCCGTCCAGGTAAACGAAGTCAATGTCGTAGATGGAGTTGCCTTCGCCAAAACGGTCGATCAGGTACAGAGGGGCGCCACCAATGCCTTTAATCGCAGGCAGGCGCAGCTCCATGGGGCCGGTAGGAATATCGACAGGCTGGGCACCCAGCTCCAGCGCGCGTTCGTAGGCTTTCTGCGCATCGCGCACGCGAAAGGCCATGCCGCAGGCCGAAGGGCCGTGCTCGGCGGCAAAGTAAGCGGCGTGGCTCTTGGGTTCTTCGTTCAGGATCAGGTTGATCTCGCCCTGGCGATACAGGGACACTTTCTTGGAGCGGTGTACCGCCACTTTGGTGAAACCCATCATCTCGAATACGGGTTCCAGCACGCCAGGCTGGGGAGCGGCAAATTCGATGAACTCAAAGCCCATCAGGCCCATTGGATTTTCAAACAAGTCAGTCATAGCAGACTCCAGTTGCAATCAGGTAATCAAAGACGGCGTAAAAACGCCTTGAAACTTGGGCTCAAGCCTTGCAGGGGGGCGCGCAGGATACCCCACGCACACTGCGTGCCAAGTGATCACCAAACAACAATTGAAATCCCAGAAACCTCACAGGCTCTGCTCCAGTGGGCGGGAAGCCGAAATGCGTTCCCATCGCCGACACTTATTATCAGGGAAACAGGCTTTTTTTAGATATAGAGCATTACCCTAGAGGCTTAAACCACCTGCTCTAGCGCGCCAGCAACTGGGGGACCGAAGAGACCAGCATGGCAATGCCGGACAGCCCCTGAACAAAACCCGCCACAATGGCGCCAAAAGCCACCGCCCAATAAACCGACTCCATCATCCCCTGCTGCTCCTTGCCTGAAGACAAGCGACAGTATCCCTCTTTACGAATCGAGCGGGCAGAAAAAAGCCTCCACAATGGAGGCTTCCCAAACTGTTACCGGCGTCGGCCAAGACTGGCCAATCAGGCCTGGTTCAGATTGGTTCAGGCTGGGTCAGCAGCACGCAGATCACGAGGTTGGATCAGCGATTCGGCACGCAACACTTCGTTCAGGGTCTCGGCGTCCATCAGGCCACGCTTGAGAACCACGTCACGAATATTGGTACCTGTCTGGAAGGCTTCGGCGGCAACCGAGGTAGCGGCTTTGTAACCGATGAACGGATTCAAGGCAGTCACCAGGGAAATGGAACGCTCGATATTGCTTTCCAGGCATTCACGGTTGGCAGTGATACCTACCACGCAGAACTGGGTCAGCGTGTCGCAAGCATTGCTCAACAGAGCCATGCTACGCAGCAGGGAGTGAATGATCACAGGTTCAAACGCGTTCAACTGCAATTGACCGGCTTCAGCAGCCATGGTCACGGTCATGTCGGCACCGATCACTTCAAAGGCAACCTGGTTGACCACTTCCGGGATCACGGGGTTGACCTTACCGGGCATGATGGACGAACCAGCTTGCACGGCGGGCAGACAAATTTCACCCATACCGGCACGAGGACCGCTAGAGAGCAGACGCAAGTCGTTGGACAACTTGGACAGCTTGACGGCAGCGCGCTTCAATACGCCCGACAGGTGCAGAAAACCACCGCAATCCTGAGTTGCTTCGATCAGGTCGGCAGACACACGCAGTTGAACACCGGACAGATCGGACAAGGCCGCGACAGCCAGCTCGGCATACTCGGGGTGAGCCGTAATGCCAGTCCCAATAGCCGTACCGCCCAGGTTCACGTCGCACATCAGTTTGCGCGATTCTTTCAGGCGCACGATGTCTTCGTTGATCATGGTGGCAAATGCATTGAACTCCTGACCCAGGGTCATGGGCACAGCATCTTGCAACTGAGTGCGGCCAATCTTCATGTACGAGGAGAACTCCTCGGACTTTTTCAGGAAGGCATCACGCAGACGTTCCATGGCGGCAAACAGCGGGTCCAGCGAACGGTAGGCCGCCAGGTGCAGAGCCGTTGGGTAAACGTCGTTGGTGCTTTGGGCCATGTTCACATCTTCATTGGGGTGAAGATATTGATACTCGCCGCGCTTGTGACCCATATGTTCCAAGGCCAGGTTACAAATAACCTCGTTGGCATTCATATTGGTCGAGGTACCTGCGCCGCCCTGAATCATGTCTACCACGAAATGCTCATGGCACTTGCCTGCTTGTACAGCCTGACAGGCGGCCACAATGGCGTCGTGCTTATCCTGCTCCAGCAAACCCAGTTTGAAATTGGCCTGAGCAGCTGCCTGCTTGACCAGCATCAGAGCATTAATCAGTTCCGGGTAAGTTGAAATAGGCGTACCGGTAATGTGGAAATTCTCCTTGGCACGCAAGGTATGAACACCATAATAGACTTCATCGGGGACTTGGCGGTCTCCCAGCAAATCATGTTCGATACGGAACTGACTCATAATTCCTTCGTTTCCTTAATAACGATAGCAAGACTTTTTTGATACGCCTCATACTCGATCCCGGACTACAAACGGAACAAAGCCCTGCCATTTCTTGCGAACTTGGCAGGGGCTCGGGGACATGCTGGCAAATACCGCTAATAAGCTTTGGATAATGCTTGTATCCAAACCCGGAAAGCAAAGGCCCGTAAAAAACGGGCCTCTATTGCAATCCACCAAGCGGGGTGAATGATCCAACCGCCTTTTTTGAAGGCATCGTCGAGCTCGGGAAGCGCTGAGAACATTGTAAACGCCGAGCGCTCGCATGCGTGTCGTTTTGCGGTTTTTCTTGAGTTGGGCCGCTCTGCTTTCCTGACTGACAGTTGAAAACTGACTTAATTTAGCGGTGTATCTCCGATATAGCTCGCCCATCCTGTCTGTAACAAGAGTCTGGCACTTTGTGCACGAGCGTTGCGCGCTTGCATCATTTTGATGCTGTTTCGCCATAAGACTCACAACACAAGATCAAAAATCACCCTGGAGATGCCCGGATTGGAAGTCCCGAAACCTTGCGACTTGAGAAAAAAAGGAAGGCGAAAGAGTATACACAGACATTAAGGCTATTCTCTAAACTCGCAGCCGCTTATACTGAAAAAAACCAGTCTTATTTTACTAAATGAAAATTCCTGATCAATAAAAGATGTTTAAATCAGTAAAAATGGAATTAAAAAATAAGATAAATTTCCACATTAAAAGCAGCGGCTCAGTAATAAAAGAAAGCAGGCCCGGTTTTATTGGGTTTTGTTGATTCTTTCTAAATAACTACTGCTCTTTGCCGCGCACTCCTTAACGGCACAGCACTATGAAATTACTCGATCTGAAATATCAAACTATCCTGAGCGAATCCCAGCGCCAGGCCCACCCTAAAACCGAGGATATCGAACTGTGTTTACGCGTTCTGTCGCTGGCCTCCAGCATTAATCGCGCTTCCAGCTCCGTTTTGAACGAGTTTGGCCTGTCCGAAGGCCGTCTGGTTCTGCTGTTTTTGCTTAGCCGCCAACCGTCTGGCCTGAGCCCCGCCTTGCTGGCAGAACAAGCGGGTGTCACCCGCGCCACCATCACCGGACTGCTCGACGGGCTGGAGCAGCAGCAATTGCTGGTGCGACAAAACAATACGTCGGACCGCCGCGTGCTCACTGTTAAACTCACCGAAGCCGGACAAGAGTTGTGCGAGCACCTGCTGCCCTATTACATCGAGTGGCTCTCGGGCGTATTTAGCCATGTGCCCCAAGATGTGCGCCAACGCTTGTCCAGTTTGTTATCCAAGGCCCTGCAAGGCGATAGCACCCCGGACATCAAAGTTGACAAGCCACTTTCGCACCCTCTGCCCACAACCCTGCAACGCAGTTATATGGCCTAAGACGCAAACCCGTCTTGCCCAAGGGGCGACCTTGCTGTCGACCCCACACCATCAAGGGTGGCACCGATACGGTTGCCACCCTTTGTTTTCGTCCTCGCAAGGCTGAAACTTATGGATACTGCTGTTATTGATGCCATGAAAAAATGGCCCAATGTACCCGCTGTCAGCGGGTACATCTCTTTGGATCAGGCTGGCCAGTGGCGTCATCACCCGGCTGGCGATGCCAACCAGCACCCTGAACAAGTAGGCGAGCGCATTGCCCACCAGGGTCTGCTCTCCTTTTTCAATCGCAATTATCAGGCGGATGAAAAAGGGCGCTGGTTTATCCAGAACGGTCCGCAGCGCGTCTATGTTCGTCTGGACGCCGCCCCATTGATTGTGTCTCTGGCTGAAGACCAGGCCCATTTGCAAGACCACACTGGCAGCCCTGTCCACGCTATCCTGGCCTGGTACCTCAGCGCTGAAGGCAAGCTCTATTTACGTACCTCGGCAGGCCCGGCCTTGTTGGCAGGTCGAGATATTCCGGCGCTGCTGGAACAACTACGCACAAAGCAGCATGGCCTGGACAGCCTGGATCTGGAGCAGCCCCAGCACAGCGAAGGCTGGTCCTTACCTGCCTACCCCAAGCCCTGTTCCCTGACAGTCTGGTCTTCCTGCGTGTCGCCCGCCGAGGAATTGGCGTATATTGTTTTGCCAGAGTCCGATCCTATTTGAACCGCCATCACAGAATCTGCATGACCCAGCCATCCGCCTCTTTCTATTTCCCCGCCCCACGCACGCAAAACTTCTGCAATCAATGCGGCAGCAAACTCACACGCCTGGTGCCCCCGGACGATAACCGCATGCGTGATGTCTGCGAAAGCTGCGGTGCAGTGCACTACCAGAACCCCCGCAATGTGGTCGGCATTGTGCCCATGTGGAAAGACGATCAGGTCCTGCTGTGCCGTCGCGCCATTGAGCCACGCTACAACACCTGGACATTGCCCGCCGGTTTCATGGAGCTGGGCGAGACCCTGGGACAAGGCGCCTTGCGTGAAATGGGCGAAGAAGCCGGTGCACAGGTCGAACCCGGCCCGCTCTTTACCGTTATCAGCGTGCCTTACGCCGAGCAAGTACATGTGTACTACCTGGCCAAGGTAACCAGTGATGTGCTGGACCCCGGCCCGGAATCCCTGGAAGCCCGCTTCTTCCACCTGAACGACATTCCATGGGACAACCTGGCGTTTCGCACGGTCAGCGCCACCCTGGAGCGCTACGTGGAGGATCACAAGGCGGGCCGCTTTCAGATTCACGAATTTGATATCGCCCCCCGCGACCACGACTGATCATGTCGCTTGTATGGGTCGCTCCTGATCAGGCCCTGCCCAGCCCTGAAAACGCCAGCCCAGAAGGGCTGGTGGCCGCCGGTCTGGATTTAAGCGTTCCACGTCTGTTAGAAGCCTACAGTCAGGGCATGTTTCCCTGGTACAGCCCTGGCGATCCGGTACTGTGGTGGTCGCCTGATCCGCGCATGGTGCTGGAAGTGGACAATTTCAAGATATCCCGCTCCTTGGGCAAGAAGCTGCGCCAGATTGCACGCCAGCAAGATCAGGACAAGGCCCGCCTTCGTGTCACCTGCGATCTGGCTTTCGAGCAAGTCATCGGCCAATGCGCCGCGCAGCGCAGCGCCACCGGCACCTGGATCAGCCCGGACATTCAACAGGTCTATACCGATCTGCATCGCACCGGCTACGCGCACAGCATAGAAACCTGGATGGACGGCAAGCTGGTCGGTGGCTTGTATGGGGTGAATCTGGGCCGCTTCTTCTTTGGCGAATCCATGTTTGCCTTGCAAACCGATGCCAGCAAGATCGCCCTGGCCCACCTGGTGGATTTTCTGAAATTCGCCGGGATACCATATATAGACTGCCAGCAAGAGACATCGCATCTGGCCAGTCTGGGCGCCAGCCCCATTCCCCGCGAGGACTTTATGGATGCCCTGGCCTGGGCCAAAGACCAGCCCAGCCCGGTCTGGCCACGCGGGGCTTTGCGGCTAGGCCCTCCCCCAGCTTGCTAGGCTGGCGCGAGCATCCCATAATGGCTCTATCACGCTTGGCAGAGTCGCATGAATTATCCCAAAGCACCCACCAGTCCTCAAACGCTGCAATTCTATTCCACGGCCAGCTACCGTTGCAGCTACCTGCCAGAGCAACAGGCACGCTCTCTGGTTGCCGCTCCTGCTCACCTGATTAACGATGCGGTGTACTCCAAACTGGTCCAGCAAGGCTTTCGACGCAGCGGCACCTTTACCTATCGCCCCTATTGCGACCAGTGCCGCGCTTGCCTGCCCTTGCGTTGCGACACTCTGCATTTTCAGCCCGACCGCGCCCAGCGCCGTGCAAAAAAACGTCACGGCAATCTGATCGTGCAAGATCTGCCCTTGCACTGGAACGCCGAGCACTACGAGCTGTATCGCCGCTACCAGGCCAGCCGCCATCCCGGTGCCGGCATGGACGAAGACGACCAGTCCCAGTACGCCCAGTTTCTGCTGGCCAGCCATGTCACCTCGCGCCTGCTGGAGTTTCGTGAACCCGACGGCACCTTGAAAATAGTGGCCGTCATCGACGTGCTGCAAGACGGACTTTCCGCCGTCTATACATTTTTTGATCCCGACGACACCGGCAGTCTGGGCACCTACGCCGTGCTTTGGCAACTGGACTATTGCCGTCAACAATCCCTGCCCTGGCTCTATTTAGGCTACTGGATCGAAGAAAGCCGTAAAATGGCCTACAAAACCCGCTTTCGCCCCTACCAGCTCCTGATGAAAGGTCGTTGGGAATGGCTGGCTTAACGTCCTCTTTTATCGATCCCCATGTCTGCCCTATTCAGCCTTTATCCTTTGGCTCGCCGGGTGCTGTTCAGTCTGGATGCTGAACACGCTCACGAACTGACTCTGAAATCCCTGCATTGCGCTCACCAAACCCCTCTTTTAGGTGGTTTGCTGAAAGACCTGCCCAGCAAACCTCTGGAACTAATGGGTCTGAAGCTGCGCAATCCTGTGGGTCTGGCCGCTGGCCTGGATAAAAATGGCGCACATATCGATGCCTTGGGCGCCCTGGGTTTTGGTTTTGTCGAAGTTGGCACCGTGACTCCAAAAGCGCAGCCCGGCAATCCCAAGCCACGCCTGTTCCGCCTGCCTGAAGCCAATAGCCTGATCAATCGCTTCGGCTTTAACAACCACGGCCTGGATACCTTTATTGAAAATGTGCGCAAAAGCCAGTTCCGCTCGCAAGGCGGCATTCTGGGCCTGAATATTGGCAAGAACGCGAGCACCCCTATTGAGCAGGCCGATCAGGACTATCTGACATGTCTGCGTGCGGTCTACCCTCACGCTGATTACGTCACTGTGAACATCTCCTCGCCCAACACGCAAAACCTGCGTGCGCTGCAGGCGCAGGACGAGCTGGCCCGCCTGCTGGGTGCCTTGCAAGCGCTGCGCACCGAGTTGGCAGACGAGCACAAACGCTACGTGCCTATCGTGGTGAAAATCGCGCCCGACCTGGATCAATCGCAAATTGATGCCATTGCGGACACCGTACCCTCGCAAGGTCTGGACGGCATTATTGCGACCAACACCACCTTGTCGCGCAATGCTGTTCAAGGATTGAAACATGGTCAGGAACAGGGTGGTTTGTCCGGCCCGCCAGTGCACGAACTGTCCTTGAACGTCATTCGTCGCCTGCGCGAGCAATTAGGGCCGGACTTCCCGATTATTGGTGTGGGCGGTATTGAGTCTGGTCGTCAGGCCCAGGAAAAAATCCAGGCCGGTGCTCAGGCAGTACAGCTGTATACCGGCTTGATTTATAAGGGCCCCGCCCTGATTTCCGAGTGCATTCGCGCTCTGTAAAACGCTTATTGCCCGCTTGAAGCGGGCAATCGCATTCCATCCTGAAGCAAGCTGACGGCTTGCACTGCAGACAAGAAAAAAGCCAGCTCAATGAGCTGGCTTTTCCTTTAGCGTCTGATCAAATCAGCAAGCCAATGATTACTTCTTGCTGGTAGCAGCAGTTGCGGCAGCGGCAGCGGCTTCCACTGTTTTGTTGCTGGCTTCAGTAACTTGGGCAGCGGCTTTCAAGCTGGCGTTAGTGGCAGCCTGGATGTTGCTTTCAGCAGCATCAGCGGCTTGGCGAGCTGCTTTAACAACGGTCTCGGCAGCGTTGGAAGCCGTGGCGAAGGAGGACTTCAGCAAAGCAACAGCGCTTTCGGTGCCGGTAGGAGCATTCTTGGCCAACTGGTCGATAGCGTCAGCAGCGTGCTGTTGACCTTGAGCCAGTTGAGCTTCAGCGATGCGCGACAGGTTCAGTTGCAGATCGGAGAAGATGTCGTACACGCTTTTGCCGTATTCCAGAGCCTGGGCAGCGTTAGGCTTGGCCACGCTTTGCGACAGGGCCACAACGTCTTGCACGTCTTTGGCGTTGATGGCTTGCTGGGATTGGCCAGCCGCTTGTTCCAGCGAGCTGCGCAGCAGATTCAGGTTCAGACCAACCAGCTTTTCAAAGCCTTGCAACAGTTGGCCTTGAGCAGCGAACAGGTTGTTCAAAGTAGCTTGTTGGGATTCCAGTACATTTTGTGGAATAGCACTCATGATGTTTTCCTTGGAGATACGTGGCCTGGGTCAAGCCAGCGTGAAATTAGTGTCAGTGTTACTAGACAAGGGTCTGCAGAAGGCCCGGCCCATTCGCAACTACGCAAGGCAAACCTTCTATGTTGCACCGCAACAATTCAACTTTAAGCGCTATCCAAAACAAAGTCAACGGGATTTGTTGCACTGCAACAAATCCCGCTTGAGCTTATTCTCAAAACCTGTAAACCGCGCAAAAACACAGACTTAGCGCTGCTTGTCGTATCCCAGAGTTTCGGAAATCTTGGCGGCCGTACTTAAGAGGACGGGAATCCAGTCATCGTGCAAACGCTCGGCGGGTGCGGACAGGGACAAGCCTGCCAGCAGCTTGCCGGTATCGTCGTACACACCGGCCGCAATACAGCGCACGCCCATCTCCAGTTCTTCGTTATCACGGGCATAACCCAGGCGACGAACTTGAGCCAATTCGCGCTCCAGCAACTCCAGCTGAGTAATACTGTTGCGGGTTGCACCAGCCAGACCAGTACGCATGACGTAGGCCCGAACCTGGCGCGGCTCCCAGGAAGCCAGAAACAGCTTGCCGGTCGAGGTCAAATGCAAAGGCGCATGACCACCAATGGCGCGTACCACCTGCATACCCGAGCTCTCGCTCCAGGAACGTTCTACATAGACAATTTCATCGCCCTGCTGCAAGGACAGATTCACCGTTTGGCCGGTGTACTTGTGCAGTTCGCGCATGGGAGCCAGGGAAGCCGCACGCACATTCAGGCGGCCTTTAACCAGAGAGCCCAGCTCCAGCAAACGCATGCCCAGTCGGTACAGTCCGCTGTCCACGCGCTCAACGTAACGCCCCACCACCAGATCATTCAAAATGCGGTGAGTCGTAGAGGTGTGCAGGCCAGTTGCAGCCGCCAGATTCTTCAATGCCACTGGCTCAGATTGCTTGGCCAGTTCGTCCAATAAAATCATGGCGCGTTCCAGAACCTGGATCGACATCTGACCACCATTGCTTGACGACGCGCTAGAAGGCGTAAAGGAATTTGTTGTCATTATTAGGAGAATTATGATGCAACGCAACAAATTCCATAATATGAAATGGCCGCGCGCTTGGCAAGCGCTATTTTAGCGCAGGGCTCAAGCTCCCGCCCAAGTCCAGCACTTGCTGGCGCAAATAAGCCAATGCTTCCGCAGCCGGTTCCGGCTCCCCTTTGACGCCCAGATCAATATGCGGCTGTCCGCCCGACTCTCCCACACTGGGCAAGCTAAACGCTTTCACGCCCGGCCAGTTCAGCTCTACATGTTCCATCGCTGGCGTAATGCGCGACTCTGGCAAGTTGAACGCCAGGAAGGAATGCTCCACCCGATGAGCCAGATGGTGCAGTGCCTGGTAACGCGTATCCAGTGTCCACTCCATCATGGGCCAGGCCATCACAGGAAAACCTGGCATGAACGTGTGATTGCGAATGAAGAAACCGGGAATCTTGTTGTAGCTGTTGGGCACAATTTCTGCGCCCTCCGGGAACATCCCCATCTGCAAGCGCTGCTGGTTCTCGGGCAAGGACATATCAGCACTGCCCACGCCGTTACGCTCATTTTCAGCACAGCGCTCAGTAATCAAGGCCGCAGCCTCGGGATGCAGCTTCAGTTCTACGCCCAAAGCCTTGGCTGCCGCCTGACGGGTTTGGTCATCCGGCGTGGCGCCAATCCCGCCACAGCAAAACACAATATCCGACGTTGCAAAACTGCGCTCCAAGGTAGCGGCAATCGTGTCCAGGTCGTCGGGGATAATCTGTGCGCCCCCCAGTTGCAAGCCTCTGGCCCCTAACAGCTCGATCAGTTTTGAAAAGTGTTTATCGTAACGACGCCCCGACAGGATTTCGTCGCCAATGATAATCAGACGAATAATGGCTTGATCCTTAGTTGTCATGGTCAATAAGCGCAGTAGAAGCCGCGGCTGCCTCTTGCTGACGCAGGCGACGGAGGTTTTCCAAAGAGAAGTGGGCAAATACCAGGGCCGAGAATACAGGCAAGACCAGCCAGGCCGGTGGAATCAGGTTCAACAGGGCAAAGATCAGGCCGATCAGCCAATACTGGCTATTCAAGCGGGACCACAGATACTTGCGCTCTTGCACATTGGCATGCTCGACCAGGGAGTCCACCCGCAACATGCGTGTCAGGGCAAACACCCACCACAACACGGGAAGAATCAGGGCAAAAGGAGGAAAAATCCATAAAGGCAGGGTGACCAGCCAGCCCACCACAAACAAGGTCCCCACCCACACGGCATTCCAGACGCTATACGCCGTCGCATTGTGGCCTTGCTTGATCACATCGGGATAGTCTTTCTGCTGCAAATGTCCCAGAACCAAGGGCATGACCAGCACGGCAGCAATAATCAGACCCAACACACCCGCCAGGGGCAACAGGATGCCCAAGGCCAGCAAGGGGGCCAAATACACTTTCAACGAGAACAGGCCCAGACCCACCAGCCATTGGTCCACGGACTCAAAAGCATTCCAACCGCCCAGCACCTCCAGCAACCAGTTCTGGATAGGTGTCCAAAGCAGCCAGCTCAGCAGAATCAGGCCCACAAACATGATCAGGAAAGGCATGACCAAGGCCACCAGCATGCGCGGCTGAAATTGCGACACCAAAGAGCGCTTGAAGGCGATGGAAATACTGGCCCATCCACCAGCAGGGCCCGATCGCGAGGGGGCAGACGAAGATACGGACATACAGCTCCTGCGAAGCAAAATCAATTACCCGAGTATCATAGACACAGTCGCTTCTTTTTGTCTGTATGAAATTATGGCCTTGTTCAACGCCCAACACGATCTGCCCGCTCTGGCGGCCCATTTGCAAGCCGAGCCCGACGCTATGCTGATTGCCTGCTTTTGCGCCGAATGGTGCAAAACCTGTCAGCAATATCAGCCTGCCTTTGAGGCTCTGGCCACACAGTTCCCTCAAGCCTGCCTGATCTGGATTGATATTGAAGAGCAGCCCGAGCTGCTGGGCGATGAAGATATCGAGGACTTCCCCACCTTATTGATCCAGAACGAAAATGGGACCGTTTTTTACGGTCCCATGCTGCCTCATATCGAACATCTGGAGCGTCTGGTGCACAGCATCTCAGAACGCAGCCCGGTACTTGATACCGGGCCAGGGGATTTGCGCGCCTTAGTAGCGGCCGCCGCCTAACAGGACACCCACCGAACGCTTGCGCGTTGTGCTGGAAGGAGTCGTCACCGCCGGCTTGGGAGCCGCAGCGGTGGATGGCTCGTAAGGCTTCAGGAAAAACTCGTCCACAGGTGGTGTGTTCGGCTGATACGAACGACGCTCACCACGCTCGTGGCGGTTGGAGCCAGAACGGGAAGACGAGGCTACAGATGGCAGTTCCAGCTTCAAGCGTGGCACCGCCGTACCAATCAGCTTTTCAATTTCCTGCAGCAAGTGTTCTTCATCAGGAGCCATCAAGGCAATGGCTTCACCCGAGGCACCGGCACGACCGGTACGACCAATACGGTGCACATAGTCTTCAGCGTTGTACGGCAGGTCCACGTTGATCACGCAAGGCATACCGGCCACGTCCAGACCACGGGCGGCCACATCGGTAGCGACCAGAACATCCACAGTACCGCTCTTGAAGGCGTCCAGCACTTTCATGCGCTCCAGCTGGCTTTTATTGCCGTGGATGGATTCCGCCTTGATGCCTTCACGTTCCAGATAGCGCGCCAGTTGACCGGCACCAATCTTGGTATTGGAAAAGACGATAGTCTGGGTCAGCTTCTTGGTCTTGATCAGATGCGCGACAGCACGACGCTTCTCGTCAGCTGACATGGGGTACACCACCTGGGTGACTGTCGATGCGGTAGCGTTGCGGGCTGCCACTTCAATCTCGACCGGATCATTCAGGAAGTTGCGGGCCAGCTTGCGAATCTCCTTGCTGAATGTCGCCGAGAACAGCAAGCCCTGGCGATTCTTGGGCAGCAAGGAAACAATACGGTCCAGATCGGGCAAGAAGCCCATATCCAGCATGCGGTCCGCTTCGTCCAGCACCAGAATGCTGACCTGGCTCAAGTTGATCGTGCGCTGATCAATGTGATCCAGCAGACGGCCTGGCGTGGCGATGACAATTTCAACACCGCGACGCAGGGCCTCTTTTTGCGGACCAATATCCACACCACCGAACACGACGGTCGAACGCAGCGGGACCGATTTGCTGTATAGCGCAATGCTCTCAGCCACCTGGTCGGCCAATTCGCGCGTTGGCGTCAACACCAAAGCCCGCACCGGGTGACGGGCGGGCGAGGCGCTGGTCGTGGCGTGTGCCATCAGACGATTCAGGATAGGCAAGGAAAAGGCTGCCGTCTTACCTGTACCCGTCTGGGCTGCCCCCATGACATCACGGCCGGCCAGCACCACGGGAATCGCCTCGGCCTGAATAGGCGTAGGCTTGGAATATCCCGCCTCGGTAACGGCGCTTAATATTCCAGGGTGCAGACCGAAATCAGCAAACGTAAGGTCATTGGGAGTCGAAGGAGTTTTATCTGTCATGTACGCAAAAAGTCGGCTTGCCACGAGTGGCAAGCATTTGTAACAATCCTATTTTAACTTATGCCCGCCTGCCTCAACAGCAGTCACGGGCGTGTAAGTACTCGCGTCAGGATTTTATGGCATCACGGCACGTATCAGCCAGAACGCCACCATCCCGGCCACGATTACCCAAACAGCGTTACGGGTACGGATGAACACCAGCACAGCCACCAGGCTGGCCAGAGCTTTGATATCCAATCGGGGGGTGTCGCCGTAAGCCCAAGGCAAAAGTTCCGGGATAATGATTGCTGCCAGAGCAGCTACCGGAGCAAAGCGCAAGGCGCGCCGCATACGTTCGGTCAGGGGCAGCAAATCACCAAACATGAAATAGCCTGAGCGGGTGAGCAAGCTGCACAACACCAACAGGGCGATTGCACCCAAAACGTACCAATCATACTGCCAATCGCTCATCACCGTGCATCCCTATGCCGTTGCAGTTGTTCTGCCGCCACGCCGGCCAGCACTCCGCCAAGCACCGCTGCCACCAGTCCCAAACGCAGGGGCAGCGCCTGTCCGACCCACGCAATCACGCTGGCCGTAATCAAACAGGCCCACATGGCACGGTTGTTGACCAGGGGAATCAAGAGCGCCAGCAAGGCCAGAATGGCGGCAAACTCCAGCGACCAGGAAGGCGGCACATAGGCACTGAGCACAATGCCCGACAGAGAAGCGATCTGCCAGCTCAACCAGCCGGGCAGGATGATGCCCAGGTAATACCAGAGATGCTCGCGAGAGCCGCGTTCCTTGGCGTCACCATACTTGGACATGAACAGCACAAACACCATGTCACTGGTGATATAGCCCAGGCCCAAGCGTTTTTTCCAGCTCAAATGACGAAAAAAAGGCTGCAGGGCCGCTCCAAAAATAATGAAGCGAATATTGACAATGAAACCGGCGGTGAAAATCAGCCACAAGGGCGCGTGAGACTCGATCAGCGGCAACGCCGTCAGCTGGGCCGAGCCGGCATACACAAACAAGGTCATCAAGGTGGCTTCGAACCCGCTCAAGCCGGACTTGACCATGGCCACGCCCGTCACAAAACCCCAGACCACAGTGGCAATCAAGGCGGGAATAAAGTCGATAAAACCGGCGCGCATGTGCACACGATCCTGTGCACTGGGCAACAAGGCCGATAATCTTGTGATGGCTGACACGCCGTCTCCTGAGATGTGCTGCCCGCAAGCTGGAAACAGCGATGGCAGCTTTGCTTATGATTTTGCTTATTCTAGAAGCAAAAGACGGCCCCCAACATCTTGCTCTCTTAATAAGGTCAAGAAAAAACAGGCCGGGTCTTGCTACAATCCCTAGTCTACGCACGTAAAGTTCGGCATTGCCGTTGCGTGCACGGTATTCTTACCCCTCTCATTGTTTATCAGGAATCCTATGAGCGCCGCTATCGAACCTAAAAAAGCAGATCACGAACTGATCATGGTCGGAGCCGACGATCTGCCCGTGCATTGCCCCCGTCCAGGTGGCTCACTGTGGAACATGCACCCCCGCGTGTATATCGATATCAGCAAAACCGGCGAAGCCGCTTGTCCTTACTGTGGTGCCCGCTACCGCCTGAAAGAAGGCGAAAAGGTTCACGGTCATTAATTTCTGAATTTGGCTTCGTTGGACCCTACTGCTCCCCCCTCTGGCAATGCGATAGAGCCGGGCCCTGTGCCCGGCGCAGACGCGCAACCCTGGCGTCACACCGACGTGGTTGCCCGTCTGGATTCCAGCGCCTGCCCTCTGCCCGCCTGGCTGCCTGGCGGACACCTCCAAACTATCCACGGGGCATTTTTTGCCCGCCATCACCATATCGCCTTTGTCCGCCAAAGGATTGATACACCCGATGGCGACTTCCTGGATCTGGACTGGACCGGACCAGGCTTGTTTGCAGACAAGCTGGCCAACGGCGCCACCGCCCAGCCCGACGCCCATCTATCCCGCACCGCCGCCCGCCGCTGGATGCAGCCCCAGGATTGGGACAGCCTGCCCAGCACGGCCGATACGCATGCCCTGGTTCTGTTTCATGGCTTGGAAGGCAGCAGCCGCAGCCATTACATCCAGGCCATTGCGCAATACTTTCGCGCGCGCGGCTGGATTGTGGTGGTCGCTCATTTCCGCGGTTGCTCGGGTTTTCCGAATCGCATGGCGCGCGCCTATTACTCGGGCGACTCGGAGGAAATCAGCTTTATCCTGAATACTGTTCGCGGCCATCTGCCCAACGTACGCTGGCACGTAGCCGGCACCTCGCTGGGCGGCAATGCCATGCTCAAGTATTTGGGTGAAGCGGGTGATGAGGTTTCCTGGGTGCAGGCATGTGCCTCCATTTCGGTACCCCTGGATCTGGTCGCTTGCGGCCGCTACCTGTCCGAATCCCGAATGGGTCGCTGGTTCTACTCGCCCTATTTTCTGAAAAGCATGCGCAGCAAGCTGCAGGACAAGGCCCACCGCTTTCCCGGCATGGTCGATACGGCCCGCTTGAACCAGGCCCGCACCATACGCGACTTCGACGATATTTATACCGCGCCCATGCATGGTTTCAGCCATGCGCTGGATTATTGGACGCGTGCGTCCAGCAAACCTTTGCTGCGCAATATCAAAATCCCCACGCTGGTTTTGAATGCCCGTAACGACCCTTTCGTGCCACATGCCAGCTTGCCGACGATTCAGGATTGCTCGGACTCCATTTTGCTGCACCAACCTGCCGAAGGTGGGCACGTCGGTTTCATCACGGGCAGCATCCCCGGCAATATGGGTTGGTTACCCGCACGGCTGGCCCGCTTCTTCGAAACCAATAGCTAAGACTGGTTAAAGCGGGCCTGCGGGCTCATCAGGAGCGGAAACGCTCCAGCAAGACACGCTCACTTTCAACGCGCTCGCGCAATTGGCGAATCTGCGTATCCAGCTCGGACTGCTGATAGAAGTCCTGAGTCAGATTGCGCGCCTGCTGCAATTGCTCCACCGCCGTAGGCAAGGCCCCAACTAATTCATAATATTGAGCCATGGCACGTCGGGCTTTCACCCCATCACCCAAACGGTCGTACGTTTGTGCCAGCAGCTGATGCAGTTGGGGTTCATCAGGCCATTGCTTGATGCGATCCATCAAGAAAGCCTGGGCCTGATCGTTCTGCCCCAATTGCTGCAGGACCTGCACATATGCCAGGGCAACCCCTTGGCTCTTGGGCCAACGCTGCCAGGCCTGTTTGGCCAAGTTCAGGGCGCCTTGTACATCACGATCGGCAATCGCAATGCGTATATCCAGGGTATCCAGTTCAGGAGCCTGAAACTTGCCTTGCGCCCGCGCCTGGGCCAGATGCGCGCGGGCCTGCTCGTAATCCTGGCGGCCTTGCGCAATATAGGCCAGGCCATACTGTGCCGCCGAACGCTCCAGATCGCTTTGCGACTGATTCGAGCTTTGCAGCGCCTGCTCCAGAACACGCAAGGACTGCCCGCCCCCAGCCTGCATCACCATCAACTTCGCACGGATATACCAGAACGAGGGCGTATCCTGATAATTGCTGGCTGGCAGACCACGCACCCGGTTGCTGATGTCCGATTCACGCTGCTGGGACATGGGGTGAGTGCTGGCGTACTCATTGGCTGTCGCACGTTCGTTCAGACGCGAAGCCGCGGCCAGACGCTGAAACATCTGCACCATGCCTTGAGGTTCGTAGCCTGCCTTGAGCAGCATTTCAAAGCCAACCCGGTCAGCTTCCTGCTCGGCCTGACGCGAAAAGCCCAGTTGACGGTCCACCGCGGCCGCTTGCCCGAAGGCAGCCGCCCCCATCGCCAGATCACCACTGCCCGCCAAGGCGCCCAACAAGGCACCTGCCAGGGCGGCAATCAGCAAATGGTTGCTTTGTGCACTTTGAGTAATACCGCGAGCAACGTGACGTTGCGCTACGTGGGCAATTTCGTGAGCCAGCACCGAGGCCAGTTCGGACTCGGACTGTGAAGCCGTAAACAGACCGCTATGAATACCAATATAGCCACCGGGCAAGGCGAAGGCATTGATGCTGCTATCGCGCAGGGCAAACACCGTCACAGGCTGCGCCATGGCCGGGCCATACTGGGCCAGCTTGCGGCCCATATCCGTCAAATACTGATTGATATCCGGGTCCGACACATATTCAGGCGAGCGCCTGCCCTGCTCCATGATGGCGTTGCCCAGCGTCCTTTCCAAAGCCGGCGACAACTCGGCGCCCGAGGCCGCCCCCATGGAGGGAATGCCCATAGGCTGCGCCTGCACAGGCAACACTGAACTGAACGCCAGCGACAATGCCAGACATAAAGAAAGCGCGGAACGGGCGGGTTTAAACTGCATGGATACTCCCGACAAAATCAATTGGCCCTGACCATCATAGCGCTTGCCCGCTTGCGAGATTCTGGCAAACGGTGACGCGCTGACAGGCGCATCAAGGTGCCCAAGGCATACAAAAGGCCAAACACTTCCACCAGACCGGCCAGCACCCACATGATCAGGCCCCCCATGACCTGATCAGCCAGCGCATCCATGCCGGGAATGGCACGACCACATAAATCGAAAATCGGATACAGGTCGTATTCGGTAAAGGTGATGATGGCGCCCACAACCATCTGCGGCACCATGGTAATAACCGGCGAAAGTATACGCCCACCCACCGACAGTCGGGCCGGCGGCGAAGGCCGACGATCCAGAATCAGGTTCCAGTACATGATCCCGCTGATAACTACAGACCAGTTCATCAAACGGTACAAACGCCAGTCCAGCATGGAGTAAAACTGCACCGTGGGCAGCATCCAGATCAGGACCAGGAAAACAAACAGAAAGGCGACCAGTATCGGATTGGTCAGGACAGCCTGGACACGTCGGCCACTGGGTCTACGCAGCCATTGAGCCAGAGCACGACGCCAGCTTAAAGGCAGGCCGGCGCGCAGGGTCTGGCCAGGGTAGGCTCCCATCAGGAACAAGGGGCCCAGATGATGCAAGATCAAATGCTGGGCCCGATGGATGAAGAACATGCGCTCGGCGTAATAGTCCAGGCGCGTGTGCAAGGAAAGGTAGAGAAGAATCAGGCCAATCCAGAAGAAGGACTGGCGCAAAAGATTGGGGCGGTGTACTTGCCGCCCCCGGACGTACAAAGCAATGACCAGCAAAAAGGTCAAAAGCAGAACAGGAGAAAACTCCCAAGGTGTCAGCCAGTCGAGCAAGGACATAGCAGCGCCATCCGCAAATCCAGTTGCGGTTTAGTTTATAGCAATACGCTCCCGTCCTGCCCACTTCACATTCAGCACACCGGGATAATCCCGAATCAGCCGTGCACGCTGCATCAGCTCTGCGCGCAGTTCAGGCGGGCAGGTCAAGGTCACACACGCGGTATCGTGCGTATCGGAATGGTCTACCTGCACATTGGCCACGCGGATACCTGCCGTATTCAGGTCCGAGTAAATACGACGCCGGATCTGGGCCAGATCGCCACGAGGGCAGACAACCGTCAAACGGGAGACGGACAAAGGGGCACGAGCACGCAGGGCAGAAGCCTGGATGCCGGCACGGCGCAAAAAGAGATCGAAAATACGCATACATTCCCCCTATTGCACATTAAAGTTGCAACACATCAGGATTCAGAAAGCCAAGGGCTTTCCAGAGAATGAAATGGCGGGGAATTTAAGGCAGCAGAACAGCCGCCTGAGACACCACGCCCTGAAATTTCCAGGACGCGGCAAGCTGTGAAGGAATCAGCGGGCCTGAACGCGCCTGGACATAGATAGGTCGAACATAGATCGACTAGCACTGTCGCCGGGGTCGGGATTCACCACACAGCTCCTATAAAACTAAAGAACCCGTATTGTAACGTGCGCAAGGCCTCGCCACAAGGGCAGGCCTGTGAAAAACCTTTACTTTACAAGGCACTTGATGTGTTTAATACACAGACAGATCCAGCCAGCCCATATAACGATAAAAGGCCATGATGATGTGTACCAGCCAGAACAGGCTGATATTGGCAAAGGCAACCGTCGAGACCACCGCTGTCAGGACGCTGGGCCAGCCATGCTGATTGTGTTGCTCGCTTTGGGGGTTGTAGAGCGCGTCAAATTTTTCGGGGCTACGCAGCGCCAGAATCACGGCCTCGATAATCCCGGCACTGACCGGCAAGATCAGCAAATTGGGGAATAACGAATCCAGCCCCTGCTGAAACACCAGCGTTCCCAGAATGGCCAGGCTGGTAAACATCAAAGGGACATACCAAAAACGTCTGCCCAGATAGCGGTGCTGTGCGCCCACCACACCTAATAGAAGAGACAGCCACGCAGCGGTGACTTTATGGCGAAAAGGTTTGGTCTGTTCAAATGACAAAGTCTGCTGAGACATGCAGGGCATCCAATCCGGGCTTGTGCTGCCAGCCATTGCGCACAGCTGTCATTTGCTTAAAGCCAATTTGACAGCCACCTTCCCGTACAATACCTGAATTACTTCCTTGCCGTCATGAGGTCCCCCATGAATGCCACCGACTACGACATCGCCATTTGTGGCGCCGGTCCCGTAGGCGCATCTTTGGCGCTAATGCTGGCTGCCCAGCACCCAAGCCCGTCACGCATTGCCGTTCTGGGGAAAAACTTCAATCTGGCCAGTACCGAACATGCCCAGGGCGATCCACGCACCTTGGCCCTGAATCACGGCAGCCGTCGCCTGATTCTGAATCAGCTCAAAGCCTGGCCCGAGCGCGCCTCCCTGATGCGCACCGTGCATGTTTCCCAAAAGGGACGTCTGGGCCGCTGCCTGATTCAGGCCGACGAGCTGGGCGTACCCGATCTGGGCGCTGTAGTTCATTACGATGATTTGCTCTGGGCCCTGCATGCCCGGCTCCGGGACAGCGGCGTCACGCTGCTGCCCGCTCAGCAAGCCCGCACTCACTCCGCCCCCAAACAGATTCTGGTCGACCACGATGCGGGTCAGGCCACCGCCTTGATTGCCGTGCAATGTGATGGCGTCCGTCCAAGCGGCGTGCGACGCGATTACGGTCAGCACGCCTTGTTGACGACGGTGCGCGCCAGCCAGCCTCAAACCGGCTGGGCCTACGAGCGCTTTACCGAACACGGCCCCTTTGCCGCACTGCCCCACCCTGATGCACCCGACCTGTATGCCATCGTCTGGTGCAACAGCCCTGAACGCAGCCAATCTCTATCCGAACTGCCGGTCGAGGCGTTTCAGGCCGCCATGTTGCAAGCCTTTGGAGAGCGCCTGGGACATCTGGAGCTGGTCTCCAAGCGTCACATCTTTCCCCTCGCCTTTCATGCCGGCCCCAGCCGCTTGTCCGAGCGCCTGCTGGCAGTCGGCAATGCCGCCCAGACCTTGCACCCGGTGGCCGGTCAGGGCCTGAACCTGGGCCTGCGTGATGTCGCACAATTGTCACAGTGTCTGGCCGCGTGGCAAGCCGATTGCAGCCAGAACCCCGATCCCTTTTTGGCGCGTTATGCCCGTCTGCGTCGCCCCGATCGCTGGTTGACAGCCGCCATCACCGACACCTTGCCGCGTCTGTTTGCGACCAAGAATCCGTTGATACAACATGCGTGTGGTCTGGGGCTGTTGGCCATGGACACCCTGCCGTTCGCTCGTCAGCCCTTTGCACGGCAATTGCTGCAAGGGATGCGCGCCTAGGCCCCTCTGTCATGCAGGTCCCGATGCGGGGCCTGCCCTTTTCTTCTTGTAAGTCCTTGCCCACGAAGCCGTGCCGCAGGGTTAAAATCTTCCCCATGCGTATCGGCCCCTGGACCCTTCCTAACCCCATTTTCATTGCCCCCATGGCTGGAGTCACAGACAGACCTTATCGTCGTCTGTGCAAGACGCTGGGCGCCGGTTATGCTGTCTCGGAAATGGCCGCCAGCAACAAGCGCTTGTGGGACAGCGTAAAAACATCCCGACGTCTGAATCACGAGGGTGAGGCTGATCCGGTTGCTGTACAGATTGCCGGTTCCGACCCTGAAATGATGGCCGAAGCAGCCGTGTTCAATATCAGCAAAGGCGCTCGCATCATCGATATCAATATGGGGTGCCCGGCCAAAAAAGTGTGTAACGTGGCCTCGGGTTCCGCGCTCTTGCGTGACGAGCCACGCATCATTGAAATCCTTGAACACGTTGTCAAGGCATGTACTCCCTACCAGGTTCCGGTTACACTCAAGACCCGCACCGGCTGGGATGCGCAATCGCGCAATGCTGTTCGTATTGCCCGCTTGGCCGAGGATATCGGCATCGCCGCTTTGACCCTGCATGGCCGCACACGCTGCGACTTCTACCAGGGCCACGCCGAATACGACACCATACGCGAAGTCAAAAACAGCCTCTCTATTCCGGTCATCGCCAATGGGGATATCGATAGTCCCGAAAAGGCAAAATTCGTACTAGAGTACACCGGAGCGGATGCCGTCATGATCGGTCGAGCCGCGCAAGGACGTCCCTGGATTTTCCGGGAAATCCTGCATTACCTCGAACATGGCGAACATCGTGCAGCCCCCACCTTTGGCGAGCTGCGCGATTGCATGATCGAACACCTGCAAGACCACTACGCTTTCTACGGGCAGCACACTGGAGTACGTACTGCCCGCAAGCACATAGGCTGGTATCTGTCGGATATGCCGGACTCCCGACACTGGCTGGATCAGATTAATCGTATCGAAAACTGTGCAGATCAATTAGAAGCCATTACTCACTGGTTTCAAGAATGCGACCTGGACCAGCCCTACCTGCAATAACAGACAGCTGTGTGGCTCTTTTGTATTTAAGTACTACGTATACCTTCAGAAAAAAATGTCAACGACCAACCCACTAGAACAGTCCGTACGTGAACGCCTCGAACGCTACTTCGCCGATCTGGGCGAATCCGAGCCACGCGATCTGTTGTCGATGGTCATCTCCTGCGTGGAACGGCCTGTCCTGCAAGTTGCCCTGGAGAAATCCGCGGGCAACCAATCCAAGGCCGCAGAAATGCTGGGCATCACGCGTAGTACTTTGCGCAAGAAGCTCAGCGCCCACAATCTGCAACCCTGATTCCTAACTCTCACGTCTCACCTTCCATGAAAATCCAGACAGCTCTTCTCTCTGTCTCCGACAAAACCGGTATTGTCGAATTTGCCCAAGCACTCGCCCAGCGGGGAGTGCGGCTTCTATCCACTGGCGGCACGGCCAAGCTGCTGGCCCAGGCCGGCCTGACTGTTACCGAAGTGGCCCAGCACACCGGTTCGCCAGAAATTCTGGATGGCCGTGTCAAAACACTGCATCCAAAAATTCACGGTGGCCTGCTGGCCCGTCGCGACAGCGCCGAACACTTGAAGACTCTGGAAGAGCACGGCATTGACCGTATCGATCTGCTGGTCGTCAACCTTTACCCTTTCCGTGAAACCATTGCCAAGCCTGGTTGCACCTTTGCCGATGCGGTAGAGAACATTGATATTGGTGGCCCCGCCATGTTGCGCGCTGCTGCCAAAAACCACGGCACGCCTGAAGGCGGCGCCTGTGTCGTCATTGACCCCGTCGATTACGAACGCGTGCTGGCTGATATGGACGGCCCTGCTGGTCACCCTTCTTACGGCCTGCGTCTGGAACTGGCTGCCAAGGTCTACGCCCACACCGCCGCTTACGACGGTGCCATCGCGGCTTACCTGAGCAGCCTGGCTCAAGCCGAGCCTGCCCAGGACAGCGCCCCCGAAGTGAACACCTGGCCCAATGTGCTGACCATTCAGCTCAAACAGGAGCAGACTCTGCGCTATGGCGAGAACCCGCACCAAAGCGCGGCTTTCTACACAGACGGCACCATTGGTGAAGGTCTGCTGGGTCGCTACAAGCAATTGCAGGGCAAGGAACTGTCCTACAACAATATTGCTGACGCCGATGCCGCCTGGGAATGTGTACGCAGCTTTGACGCGGGCGCTTGCGTCATCGTCAAGCACGCCAATCCTTGCGGTGTAGCCCTGGGCGAAACCGCCGAGGAATCCTACCGCAAAGCGTTCCAAACCGATCCAACTTCGGCCTTTGGCGGCATCATTGCCTTCAACCGCGAAGTGGACGAAGCAGCCGCTCAGGCGATCAGCAGCCAGTTTGTGGAAGTGCTGCTGGCACCTTCCTACACTCAAGGTGCTCTGGACGTGTTTGCCGCGAAAAAAAACGTACGCGTGCTGAGCATTCAGCCCGGCCAGGCTCACAACGCGTTTGACGTCAAGCGTGTCGGTGGCGGCTGGTTGGTACAAACACCCGACACGTTCCGCGATAACACCGAAGGCTTCAAGGTCGTGACGCAAGTCCAACCTAGCGCCCAGCAAATGCAAGACATGCTGTTTGCCTGGAACGTGGCCAAGTACGTGAAATCCAACGCGATCGTGTTCTGCGGTCAGGGCATGACACTGGGCGTAGGCGCTGGCCAGATGAGCCGTGTGGACTCTGCCCGCATCGCTTCCATCAAGGCTGAAAACGCTGGCTTGACCCTGCAGGGTTCGGCTGTCGCGTCCGACGCTTTCTTCCCCTTCCGCGATGGTCTGGATGTGGTTGCCGAAGCGGGCGCCACCTGCGTGATTCAACCCGGCGGCAGCGTGCGTGATGACGAAGTCATTGCCGCCGCCAACGAGCGTGGAATTGCCATGGTCCTGACCGGCACACGCCACTTCCGTCACTAATATGCGAATCCTGGGCATAGACCCTGGCTTGCGTCGCACTGGTTTCGGAGTGATCGACGCCCAGGGGCCCAGCTTGCGCTATGTGGCCAGCGGGACCATTGTGGTCCCGCCTGATCTGCCTCTGGCAGAGCGACTAAAGCTGATTCTGACTCACATCACGGAAGTGATTGAGCAAAGCAAGCCCGATACCTCTGCCATCGAAAAAGTCTTTGTAAACAGCAACCCTGCCTCGACCCTTTTGCTGGGACAGGCTCGGGGTGCCGCCTTGTGTGCGCTGGCGGTAGGTGGGCTGGATGTGCATGAGTACACGGCCTTGCAGATCAAGAAAACCGTCACCGGCAGCGGCCATGCTGCCAAAGAACAAATCCAGCTGATGGTACAGCGGCTCCTGCAGCTGAACGGCCTGCCTGCGCCGGACTCGGCCGATGCCCTGGCCTGCGCCATCAGCCATGCTCATCACAGCAGTGTGGTGGGCGGCCTGCAAAAAAGCGGAGCCATCACCACCGGGCCGCGCCGTCGCATTCGCGCTGGCCGGATCTTGGGTTAACTATCCAGAAGGAACGTCATGATAGGTCGCATCCGGGGTACCTTGATCGAAAAACAACCGCCTACCATCTGTGTGGATGTGGGTGGGGTTGGTTATGAAATCGATGTACCCATGAGTACGCTCTACCAAATGCCGGAACTGGGCGCGCAGGTCAATCTGTTCACCCATCTGGCCATTCGTGAAGATGCTCACGTGCTGTTTGGCTTTTCCAGCCTGAACGAGCGCAGCACTTTCAAGGCACTGATCAAAGTCACCGGCATTGGCGCCCGCACGGCCCTGTCCTTGCTTTCGGGCATGAGTGCTGAAGAGCTGGCCGATGCTATTACCCGCCAGGAGACTTCCCGTCTGGTGAAGATTCCAGGCATAGGCAAGAAAACCGCCGAGCGTCTTTTGCTGGAACTGCGTGGCAAGCTGGGTGCAGACCTGGGCAGCGGTGGCGCCGTCAGCGCCACTCCCAATAGCCGTGATGATGTGTTGCACGCTTTGGAAGCCCTGGGCTACTCCAACAAGGAGGCCAGTATTGCTGTCAAAGCCTTGCCGGATGATATTGATGTGTCGGAAGGGATCAAGCAGGCATTGAAGTCGCTGTCACGCGCTTGATACGACACGACTATGTATAAAAAACCGGGCCGTTCATATGAACGGCCCGGTTTTTTTCACTATTCCATTCATCAAGCGAGCAGACGCCCCAGGGCGGACACATCCACATTCCCGCCACTGATCAGCACACCGACCTTGCGGCCTTGCAAATCACCCTGCCGCATTACCGCCGCGGCACCCAAGCAACCTGTAGGCTCCACCACCATCTTCATGCGTTCCGCAAAGAAACGCATGGCCTGAACCAGCTCGGGATCAGGCACCGTCAAAATATCCGTCACCATGCTGCGAATCAACTCAAATGTCATCGGTGCCAAAGCTTGGGTCAGCGCCCCATCAGCAATGGATGCAGGTGGCGCAATCTTGACGATCTCCCCACTGCGCAAGGACTGCTGGGCATCATCCCCTGCCTGCGGCTCCACACCAAAGACTTCGCAAGCCGGAGCCATGGCCTTGGCAGCCAGCAAGCAGCCCGACAGCAAGCCACCGCCTCCTAAGGGAACGTAGAACTGCTGCAAGTCCGGCACGTCCTGAAACAGCTCCAATGCAGCCGTCCCCTGCCCCGTGATGACATCGGGATGTGCAAAGGGAGGAATCAAGGTCAGCCCCTCACGATCCACCAACTCTTGTGCAATCTGGGCACGATCCTGGGTCAGGCGATCGTACTCGATCACTTTGGCACCATAGCCGCGCGTTGCAGCCAGTTTGGCAGCCGGAGCATCCGAATTCATGATAATGGTGGCCGGGATACCCAAAAGCTTGGCCGACAAGGCCACCGCCTGCGCGTGATTGCCAGAGGAAAAAGCCACGACACCTGCTTTTTTCTGCTGCTCGTTCAACTGCGCCAGCGCATTGAAGCCACCGCGAAACTTGAAAGCACCAATACGCTGAAAGTTCTCGCACTTGAAGTAGACTTCGCCATTCAGGCGCTCGTTCAAGGTTGCGGACGTCAAGACTGGTGTGCGGTGTGCCACAGGCGCCAAGCGCTCAGCAGCGGCCACAACATCAGCAAAATCAGGTAATTCCAGGGACATGGCTAAAATCTCGATTGAAAACTCCAGCCCACATTATGCGCGATGCCATGCGAAGCAGCCTAGACCTGCCCACACAAAACTAGCCTGCCTGCACAAGGCAAGCGATTTGCACAGACACTCCATGCACATCGCCATGTTCCTTGGTACTCAGGCGGCGGGTGCTTGGTGTACCATACTGTATATTCAATCAGCGTAGTCATCATGGCCATACACTCCGATTCGCTCTCCAGCCTGCCTTCTGAACAGCGCATCATCACGCCCAAACCCTTGTCACCCAACGAAGAGTCCATCGAACGCGCCTTGCGACCCAAGATGCTGGAGGACTATGTCGGGCAAGCCCGGGCGCGCGAACAGCTGGAAATCTTTATTGCCGCTGCGCGCCAGCGCCAGGAAGCGCTGGACCACGTCTTGCTGTTTGGTCCTCCCGGTTTGGGTAAAACCACCCTGGCTCACATCATTGCCCATGAAATGGGGGTGAACCTGCGCCAGACTTCCGGCCCCGTACTAGAACGCCCCGGTGATCTGGCTGCCTTGCTGACCAATCTGGAACCCAACGACGTTCTGTTTATTGACGAGATCCATCGCTTGTCCCCCGTCGTGGAGGAAATTCTGTATCCAGCGCTGGAAGACTTTCAAATTGATATCCTGATTGGCGAAGGCCCGGCCGCCCGCAGCGTCAAACTGGATTTGCAGCCCTTCACCCTGGTCGGTGCCACCACTCGCGCTGGCATGTTGACCAATCCCTTGCGCGACCGCTTTGGCATTGTGTCTCGCCTGGAGTTCTATGACGTCAAAGACCTGACGCATATCGTGGCGCGCAGTGCCGGGCTGCTTAATGTCAGCACAACCGATGAAGGCACTTACGAAATTGCCCGCCGTTCACGCGGCACACCACGTATCGCCAACCGGCTCTTGCGCCGGGTGCGCGACTACGCCGAAGTTAAAACCGGCGGCATTATCCATACCGAGTGTGCTCAAGCTGCCCTGTCCATGCTGGAAGTGGACCCGCAAGGCCTGGATTTGATGGACAGAAAACTGCTGGAAGCCATCGTGCATAAATTCGACGGTGGTCCAGTAGGGGTAGACAGCTTGGCCGCAGCCATTGGCGAAGAGCGCGACACGATCGAAGATGTGATCGAGCCCTACCTGATCCAGCACGGCTTTTTGCAACGTACTCCCAGGGGCCGCATTGCTACCCTGAACACCTGGCGTCACTTGGGGCTAACGCCTCCACGCAACACGCAGGGTCAGGATCTGTTCGACGCAGAATAAGTGCTTAACCCCGGCGAGCCCAGGGGCGAAACACCAATAGCAAGGTAATCGCAATCGACACGGCGGCAGCCAGCAACAAGGCTGTCAGCCAGTGCAAATGCGTGAAAGTCAGCGCCAGCGTGGTGCAGAACCCCGCCAGACTGCCTGTCCCCCACAACGCTGAACGCAAGGTCGCTACCAAGCTTGCCGCACCTAAGGTTTGATGGATGGTCACCGCCACCACGGTATAGCCAATAGGGAAAGCCATAATCAGCCCGGACAAGCTCGGCCCCAGCAAAGAACTGCTGGTGGTCACGATAGCGACCAGAAGTCCTGCCAAAGCCCCTCTGAATATCAGCAAGCCCCAGCCCGCCTTCGCTTTGCTGCTGCCTTTCATGCCGGCCAGACGACGCGAAACACGCAAGCTGAATGCAGTCACAGCAATAAACAAAGCCAGCCCCAGAACAGGTTGCACGGGCATAAAGGACAGGAGCAAGGCCGCCACCGCCCAACCAGCTACCGCACACAACAAGGTGCGCCAGGGCGACAAAGTGGGTGCGCAAAGAATGATGAGCAGCAAAAACAGCTGAGTCGCGCTTAGCGAATACACGGCATAGGTTGCCGCCTGCTGCACATAATCGGCAGGAAACTGCTGGGACAGAAAATAAAAGCCGGGGCCCAATACCATGGGCAAGCCCGCCAGCGCACCACCAATCAAGGGGCCAAATGCCCCGACTGACCACGAAACCAGAACAACAACCAAAGCGGTGGCGGCCATACGAACTGCCAAGGCAGACCACGCTATATCAAGAAAAGCAGTTTCCACGGAGCTATCTCGCAGTGAAACCAGGTATCAGGAGCTGCCCGACTCAGCGCCATCAAAGACACTGAAATCGGGCGGCTTCTTTCATCCTTAGCTCACCACACTCCAGTCCAGAGCCTGACCGGCAGCCAGAGGAATCAATGGCTCACCAGCCATTTCCACGGACTCAGGAATGGTGAACTGGCTGCGTTGCAGAGTCATTGTTCCTTCATTGACCGGCAGACCATAGAAGGCAGGGCCATTCAGGCTGGCAAAGGCTTCCAGGCGGTCCAGACGTCCGGCCTTGTCAAAAGCCGACGCGTACAACTCCATGGCGTGCAGCGCGGTATAACAGCCCGCACAGCCACAACTCTGCTCTTTGCGGCTACGCGAATGCGGTGCACTGTCTGTGCCCAGGAAGAAACGATTGCTGTCGCTGGTGGCGGCATCCACCAAAGCCTGACGGTGCTTCTCGCGCTTCAGGACCGGCAAACAGTACCAATGTGGCTGCAAGCCACCCTGGAACAAGGCATTACGGTTATAGAGCAGGTGATGCGCCGTGATCGTCGCGGCAACCGGGCCATCGGCCTGGCTCACATAAGCGGCACCCTCTGCCGTGGTCAAGTGTTCAAACACCACTTTCAGTTCGGGAAAAGCCTTGCGCATGGGAATCATCACACGCTCGATGAATACGGCTTCGCGGTCGAACAAGTCGATGCTGGGGTCCGTGACCTCACCGTGCATCAGTAAAGGCATTCCCGATTCCTGCATCTGGGCCAGCACCTTGGAACAGTTCTTCAGCAAATCTGTCACGCCTGCATCGGAGTTTGTGGTGGCACCGGCGGGATACAGCTTCACGCCATGCACAAACCCACTTTCCTTGGCGCGAACGATTTCCTCAGGCTGAGTATTGTCCGTCAGGTACAAAGTCATCAAAGGCTCAAACTTGCCGACGTACTCGGTTTTGGCCAGGGCGCTCAGAATACGCTCGCGGTAGGCCAGAGCCTGTGCGGTGGCTGTAACGGGCGGGGTCAGGTTGGGCATGACGATAGCCCGGTCAAATTGTGCCGCAGTATGGCCCAAGACCGATTCCAACACAGCACCGTCACGCAGGTGCAAATGCCAATCATCAGGACGACGAATGACCAGGGTATCCACAGTAGGGCTCATATCTTTACTCAATATCAAACAAAGGCCCTGTGCTTTGAACCGTCGATAAAGCAACAGGTGCCACAATTGCCTTTCAGCAGGCCGAATCCACCATTATGCTACAGCTACCTGTGCTGCGCATGATTGGCCCAGGAATCCCGAGCCCAAATTAATAGTGCATTGCAGCAGCCTGTAAACACTGGAAAATCTGCTTACAGACGGGAAAAGCTCTTACGCACAAAGGGCTTGGACGTATAGGGGGTATCACGGTATGCTGACAGACAAGTCGTGCCCTAGCGCATAACCCGCCCCTTCAACTCGTTTCTCAGGAGTTCCGTTCATGGCCAGCACTGAAAAAAAGCCTGCTACCCGCAAACCCAATGCAGCCTTCATGAAACCACTCACTCCTAGCCCGACCCTGGCTGCTGTGATTGGCCCTGGCGCGCTGCCGCGTACTGAAGTTACGAAGAAAATCTGGGAATACATCAAGAAGCACGATCTCCAGGATCCCAAGAACCGTCGCAACATCAACGCCGACGCCAAGCTGCGCCCCTTGTTCGGCAAGGACCAGGTCTCCATGTTTGAACTGACCAAGCTGGTCAGCACTCACTTGAAATAAGCGTGGGGTGCCTGGGCACCTCTGGCAATATCGGGCCGCGTCGCTGAGCTTTCAGCCGCGGCCCTTTTTCATGTGGCATCATCAAGCCTCTGAATTCGCGTCCTCATCTCAATGTCAACCTCTGCCCCTCCTGATCAAGCCCCACGTGTTCTATGCTGGCTGCGCCGGGATCTGCGCCTGCACGACCACGCAGCTTTGCACCATGCTTTGAAAAGCGGTTTGCCCGTGGCCTGTGTGTTCGTCTTTGACAGCACAATTCTGAAGTCCCTGCCCGCCGATGATATACGGCTGGCTTTTATCTACGACAGCCTGCTACAGGTTCAGGAACAACTGCGCCAGTATGGCAGCGAACTGATTACGGTTTACGGCGATCCTGTGCAAAAAATCCCAGAGCTGGCGAGCAGCCTGAATGCAAAAGCCGTCTATACGAACGAGGACTATGAGCCTGCGGCAATCACTCGGGATCAGACTGTCAGCCATGCCCTCTCTACACAAAGCGTGGAGCTGCAGCTTTTCAAGGACCAGGTCATTTTTGCGCGAGATGAAATCCTGACACAGCAAAAGCAGCCCTATACGGTTTTTACGCCCTATAAGCGGAACTGGCTGGCACGTATCCAATCGGAGGATGTCCAGGCCTATGATTGCTCGCACGGGCAATGGGCTGTGCTACCTGAGCAAGCTTTACCAGGTTTGAACGAATTGGGCTTTCAGGGAGAGTCTCGCGCAAAACTGCTGAACCCTGCGGGTTGGCAAGGAGCTCAGACCTTGCTGGAGCAATTCGAACCCAGAATCCACGCGTATCAGATGCTCAGGGATTTTCCGGCCAAACGAGGCGTCTCCTATCTTGCCCCACATCTGCGCTTTGGCACGCTATCTATTCGCCAAGCCGTCTCTTTGGCCTGGCCCAGCGACTCTGAAGGTTCGGCTACCTGGCTTAGTGAACTGATCTGGCGAGAGTTCTACCAGCAGTTCCTGTGGCACCACCCTGAGACAGCCACAGAGAGCTTCAAACCCGCCTACAAGGATCTACCCTTCCCTAATCGCGAAGACTGGTTTCAGGCCTGGAAAGACGGCCAGACCGGCTATCCAATTGTTGATGCCGCCATGCGCCAGTTGAACCAGTCAGGCTATATGCACAATCGGCTACGCATGATCAGCGCCTCCTTTCTGGTGAAAGACTTGCTGATAGACTGGCGTTGGGGTGAGCAGTACTTTGCCCAGAAGCTGCTTGATTACGACATGGCTTCTAACGTGGGAGGCTGGCAATGGGCCGCCTCCACGGGATGCGATGCACAGCCTTACTTTCGCATCTTTAATCCCATCACCCAATCACGTAAATTTGATCCAGACGGACAATTCATACGCCGCTATGTGCCTGAGCTGGCGTCGCTGGACAAGCAGGCTGTTCACGCACCCTGGCAGGCCAAGCAGCTCCCTATCGAATTCAGGCTGGGACAACACTACCCGGCCCCCATCGTGGATCACGACACACAACGGCATCTTGCTTTGGCTCTATTCAAGCAAGCAGGAGAGCAAGAGCACACGGATTGAAATACCTTAAGGATATTTATGTCAGAAAGCTCCAGACCACCACCTCCAACCAGTACATCAGTACTGCTGCAAAACCTGCAAGCCGCCCATCCCCAGGCACAAGTGGCCATCCTGGATTTCAGTGCCGATCATGCCGAAATCAGCCTGGCTCATAAAGGCGCCCCTGTACATACCGAGCACTTCCCGGAACTAAGCGGAGTCCAGTTGTTGGCCAGCTGCTTTTCAGACTCCAGTTCACGCGCAGCGCAATTGGAACATGCCATCGAAGTCGTAGAAGACGCCATCATGCCAGCCAGCCTGGACCTGCGTCAGTTCATGGTATTTGCCGCCAGTGAGTTCGCAGAAGAACTTGGCACCTGGCTCCATCAGGCCCAAGGCAGAGAGCAGCACATCATCCTGAATCGGGACACGATTGACGACCTGTTCACCCTGTATGCCGCCGCCAGCCAAGGGGCCGTCAGTCTGAAAATGATTAACGCTGGTTCTTTGGAAAATATCCATCAGCTGGTTAACAATCAGAACCTGGGTATTTACCTACTGCTGCTGCGTGAATGTATGCATCATATGCACATCGAGCAGATCCACCTGCTGGCGCCCTGAGGCTTCCCTTTTGAGCGCCCATAGATAGAGATAAATCCAGCCATGCAGGAAACGGCTCGGAACTAGCCAAGGCATCGCCCGGATGCAAGGCTTGAAACGGTGCACGCCCTGCCTTGTATAGCGAGACTTTCTGAAACGCGGTTAAAACGTCTTGATGGTTTTTCCGTGAGGCTTGCACAGGGTAAAGAACACAGCTTGCCAGTCATGCCATGAGGCGGAGTCAGCCTGTATATCCAGGACACTCAAGGCAGATCCAGTTCAAAGCGGATCGAAACGACATCACAAAACTAGGTCACATAAAAAAAGGTGCTCATCAGAGCACCTTTTAAATTACCTCTTTCTGGCCTAGCCAGAGCAATCTTCATACTAGATCTGCTTAGTAATCGTGCCCCAGGGCCTGACCACCCGCCAAAGCCAGCCAGCCTTTGATCAAGCGATGAATAATCCAGACCAAGGCTACCAGCGCGGTTACCCAACCAATAAAGATGGTCGTCAGCAAAGCGCTCAGCACCATCCACAACAGGCCCCACCAAAAAGTCTTGATGACCCAATCCAGATGGCTGGCATAAATTGTGCCCGATGCATCACCGCGTTTGACGTAAGCCAGAATCACAGCTGCTACAGCTGCAGCACCGAAGATACCTGCACTGATCATAGCCAAAGAAAACAAGCCATAGCAGATGTGCGTAATCTTGCGCAGCGACAAGCCTGGTTCAAGCTCGGGGCTAATAGGCTGATTCATTCGGTTCTCCTGAAACAAGCATTAACAATAACTATACCGAACTATTTTACCCATACTTTGGGCATTAACCGTATGACAGTGGCAGAGCTACCACCATACAGATAAAAGAAACGACGTAAGAAACGCCGCTTCTATGATGCCATCAGAGTGTGCCGCTGGCCTGTGCGTG
>NZ_JAUZVM010000012.1:0-88449 GCF_031844565.1 Alcaligenes sp. AB3 | reverse complement strand
CGTCCGCCCCAACACCCTGTCCCGGGGCTTCGAGTGGCGACCTACATAGAGCGGCTGGAACAATGAACGCCACCCTCTGCATAGATAAGCCGTTCGGCACTGCGACTCTACTCTCTCTATATATAGATAGGAGACGGGCCTCTCCAAGCGGTAATTCAATCCTCGCCCCCTTTATCCCTCAATGCCCTTCACTGTCCCTCTGGGTCTCAGTCCCTTTGCTTTAAGGCTTTAAAGCTTTGAGTCTTTGAGTCTTTGAGTCTTTGAGTCTTTGAGTCTTTGAGTCTTTGAGTCTTTGAGTCTTTGAGTCTTTGAGTCTTTGAGTCTTTGAGTCTTTGAGTCTTTGAGTCTCCATCCATGAAAACACCAAACACACCATGCCCCTCTCTTGCAGAGACAGCTCGGTCTTCTCTTACCTATAAAGCTGTCTCTCTATAGACCCTCTATATATAGAGGGAACAAAAACACACTTACCTACTAGATAAACCCAACCACATAAACACAATCCCCCAAGTCGAGCTGCAAGCAAAGCTCCCCCTTCCTATCTACTCTATATGGATAGCCCCCCTTACGCCTCCAAGCAATAAGCTAATCCCCAATTCATTGTTATTTTCTGTAGCCGCGTTCATTACCATTCCTTATGCACTTAATCCTCTAAGCAGGCCCCTGCTTACTCAAGAGAGTAATAATGATCAAACCTATCCTCATCTCCCTGGCATTTGCATTCAGCACGGTCCTGGCACCGACTGCCTCCGCGGAGCCAAGCACACCCGACACAACAGCCAAACCAGCCGCCTTGATCTCGGCTGGCGACCTGGCCACCAAGCTGGATCAAGACAACCTGCGCATTCTGGATATCCGCACAGACAAAGAATATGCAGCAGGCCACGTCCCCGGCGCTGTTCACACCCCATACGGTGCCTACCGCGGCCCAGCCGAAAACGCCGGTGCCTTGCGCTCCGAAGCCGACCTGTCTGCCCTGTTCAGCAAAGCCGGCATTTCCAAAGACAGCTACGTTGTCGTCACCTACGCAGGCGCCAACCCCACGGACTTCGGCGCAGCGGCACGCGTTTACTGGACATTGAAAGCGGGCGGCCTGACCCAACTCTCGATTTTGGACGGCGGCCTGCAAGCCTGGGAAGCCGAAGGCAAACCCCTGAGCAAAGACACCCCTACCGTCACGCCCACCGAATTCAGCTACCACTACAACAAAGACATGGTGGTCAGCACGCAAGAAGTGGCTGACTACATCAAGAACGGCCAAGCCCCCGTCCTGCTGGACGCACGCCCAACAGAATTCTTCAAAGGCGAAAAGCGCGTTGATGCCGCCGCTCGCTACGGCACCTTGCCCGGCGCACGCGAACTGGATTTCAACAGCTTCTTCCGCAGCGACAAGCCAGTCCTGAAAGACACAGGTGAACTTGTCAAGATCGTCAAAGAACAAGGTCTGGACGACAAGCCTACCGTTTCGTTCTGCAATACCGGCCACTGGGCTGCCACGAACTGGTTTGTCCTGTCCGAACTGGCAGGCAACCCCAACGTGAAGCTCTACCCCGAGTCCGTCGTGGAATGGAGCCGCAGCAACTTGCCCATGGACAACCAGCCCTCCCGTTTCGAAGTTCTGAAACTCGATGCCAAGCGCGCCATTAACTAAAGAAATCGATCATGCTTTATCTGACTAGACTGGGCTTTATCCTGGCCAGCCTGGCCCTGATTGTCGGGGTCGCCCTGGTAGGTGGACTGCGCCAAGGCCTGCTCGCCCTGTTGGGGATTGGCTTTGGTGCCGTGCTGCAAGGAGCCCGTTTCGGTTTCACGACCGGCTGGCGCAACTATATCGAGCGTCGCGACCCTCAAGGTATCTGGGCACAAATGCTCCTGCTGGTATTGGCCGCCGCCTTCACCCTGCCCTTGATCGCTGATAGCGGTGGCGAGCTGGTCGGCGCAATTGCCCCCTTGACCATCAGCCTGGTACTGGGTGCCTTCCTGTTTGGCGCTGCCATGCAACTGGCCGACGGTTGCGGTTCCGGTACTCTCTATAAAGCAGGCGCTGGCGCACCCATTTCCTTCGCGGTTTTACCCACCTTCGCCATTGGCAGCTTTCTGGGCGCATCCCACCAGCCCGGCTGGATTGCCCTGGGCGGCCTACCCGCCATCGACCTGACTGTGTCCTTGGGCTGGCCCACTGCCTTGTTAATTACCGTATTGGGCTGCGCCGCCGTATCCTGGTTCGTCGGCCAAGGCGCACGTCGCCATCAAAAAGAGCAAAACAGCCCACCTGCCAAATGGGAAATGCGCTGGTGGATGGGCGCTTTGCTGCTGGCCGTGCTGTATGCCATCCACATGATTGTTGCAGGCCAACCCTGGGGCATCGTCTATGGTATTGGCTTGTGGGGCGCCAAAGTATTCTCGGCTCTGGGCTGGTCTCCGGTTGGCGATGCGTTCTGGGGCGTGGCTCCACACGCACAACGTCTGGCTGAACCCGTCCTGGCTGACGTTACTTCGGTCACCAACTTTGGTTTAATTTTGGGTGCCATGGCAGCCTCGCGCTGGAACCATCCTGCCAATTTCAAATCACCCAATGCCCGCACTCTGTGGGTAGGCGCAATTGCCGGTCTGGTCATGGGCTACAGTGCCCGTATGGCCTTTGGATGTAATGTAGGCGCATTCCTGGGAGGCATTGCCTCGGCCAGCATACATGGCTGGGTTTGGTTTGCACTGGCCTTTGCCGGGTCCATCATAGGCGTACGCATTCGTCGCCGCGTTAATCCTTGAGTCGCGCCACCATGAGCAAAACTACCTTCCGCCTTATTACCAGTACTTTCTGGCTGGTCGTTGTCTTGTTAGTCGTCATGGACAGCCTGCAAGACTACCCCTACCGTCCCGAACCTGCTCCCATTGCCTGGGGTAGCGGACAAGCCGCCAGCGGCGGTCACTGCTCGGGTCGTTAAGACTGGGCCTACTTGGCTCGCAACACCCCTGATGGAAGGAAATCTGACAGCCTCACCTAGCTGCATCGGATTTCACCCTCAGGGGTTTTCTTTTGGGTGAAGGAAAGTGCCTCCGCTTGTAGTAGCAAACCGACAGCCTGCATTGCCCGCCCCCACGCAAGCACCAAGGCACAACGTAGCAAACACTGGGCCGTGCTAGCATCAGACAGATTTTCCAACCTTCTGCTGTCATGCTGACCTTCCTTCGCACCACCTTTAGCCGCAGCCTGCGCATGTTTTATACCGTTGCGCGCATCATGCTCCCCATCATGATTGCGGTGCGTATTGCCGCGCAACTAGGCTTGATCGAGCAAGTCGGCAAGCTGATAGGCCCGATCATGGCGCTGGTTGGACTGCCCGCCGAAGCCGGGATCGTCTGGGCCACCACCGCCCTGGCCGGTATATATGCCGGCATAGGCTCCATGGCAGCCTTGGGTGACAGCTTGAGTTTCAACGTGGCTCAAATCAGCGTCTTGGGCACCATGATGCTATTTGCACACAATATGCCCATGGAGCAGGCCATTGTGCGCCGAGCCGGAGCCAGTTTCTGGTTTACGGCCGCGCTACGAATTGTCTGCGCCTTGCTGTACGGCGCTCTGCTGGCCTGGGGTTTGAACAGTACCGGGCTGTTGCAAGAGCCCGTGTCACTTGCCTGGCTTTACGGGCAATCCAATGCCACGCAAGGTGGTTGGCAAGGCTGGGCAGACTGGCTGTGGGGGACGGCCAGTTCCCTGTTCATGACCTGGCTGATTATTCTTGGCCTGCTGTTAATCCTGTCAGTTCTGGAGAAAATCGGCTTCACCCGTTTGCTGACCCGGCTTCTGCTGCCCTTGCTGCGTTTTTCAGGACTGGAAGAGCGAGTCGCCCCCACAACCACGATTGGTGTGTTGCTGGGCCTGAGCTACGGCGGTGCCCTGATTATTGATGAATCCCGTCAACAAAATTACAGCCCCCGAACGCGCCTGCTGGCCTTGTCCTGGCTGTCTTTAAGCCACTCCCTGATTGAAGACACCATTCTTATTCTGGCTCTGGGTGCCAACATCTGGGTGGCCCTGGTCGGCCGACTTGTTCTGACCTTGCTGATTATTGGCCTGATGGCCCGTCTGACATTACCAGGTAGCGCCCTGTACAGACGCTACCTTGCTTCTGCTTCGCACCCTCAGGATGCTTAGCTTTTGACCAGCAGATCCTGAAAACGCTGATAGAACTTCTTGAGTTTGGGCGCAATCACCATCTGGCAATAGGCTTGCTCGGGGTTCAAGGCAAAATAATCGTGGTGATAGTCCTCGGCTTCCCAGAAAGTGGAGCTGTCGAGCACATGCGTCACGATAGGCGCATCAAACTGCGACTTGATCTCTTCAATGACTTCGAAAGCCTGACGACGCTGTTCTTCGTCTTGGCAAAAAATGGCAGACGCATACTGCGGCCCCTGATCAGCACCCTGACGATCGGGCGTGGTAGGGTCGTGGGTCAGGAAAAATACCTCCAGCAGATCCCGATAGGAAATGACAGAAGGATCAAACTCCACTTTGACCACTTCGATATGGCCGGTCTGCTTGCCACAAACCTGTTCATAGGTGGGATTTTCCACATGGCCGCCACAGTATCCAGGCACTACCGACTGCACACCTCGCAGGGCCTTGAACACCCCTTCAGTGCACCAAAAACATCCGCCACCTAATATGGCTGTTTCCTTCATGAATTCTCCTTTGTTGACGAATTGGCTAGACTCAGCAACCAGGCGGCAATAGCTTGTGCTTGCTCGGCGTTGATCCGGTTTTGAGCAGGCATGGGAATAGCTCCCCAGTTCCCCCGGCTACCCTGTTGAATTTGTCGCTGCAAATACGTCCGGGTCTCCTGTGCCGGACCTGGCGCGTAGCGTTGGGCGATCTCCCGAAAAGGAGGCCCCACCCGTTTACGATCAATCTGATGACAGGACAAGCACTGCGCCTGCACGATATCCATCAGCGCTACCGTATCAGCCTTTGCCGCAGGATTAAAGCTCAGCAACCCACAAAAAACTACTAATGGTAAACAGCTGGCCCAAGAGACTGAATGCAGCATGATCCTTCCCTTACAATTTACCCAGCCCTGGTCTGGGCTCGCAGTCACGCTATTATCTGATATTCATCTCTGTAATGGGCACGCATGTTAATTCACCCGCAGTTTGATCCCGTCGCCATGCAACTTGGCCCCCTTGCCATTCATTGGTATGGCTTGATGTATTTAGTGGGCTTTGGCCTGGTGTGGCTGGCTGGCACGGCGCGTATCCGCGCGGGCTATGCCTTGCTGACTCGCAAGGACCTGGAGGACCTGATCTTTTACTGCGTTCTGGGCGTGGTGGCGGGCGGGCGTCTGGGCTACACCCTGTTCTATCAACCTTCCTATTACCTGTCGCATCCGCTGGAGATTTTGTATGTCTGGCAAGGCGGCATGTCCTTTCATGGCGGCCTGATCGGCGTGCTGGTCACGATTGCGCTTTTTGCCCGTAACCGCCAACGACGCTTTCTGGAAGTCAGCGATTTTCTGGCACCCTTGATTCCACTGGGACTGGCGGTGGGTCGTCTGGGTAACTTCATCAATGGCGAGTTATGGGGTCGCCCCAGTGATGTGCCTTGGGCCATGGTGTTCCCGCAAGTGGATGCAACGCCCCGCCACCCGTCGCAACTGTATGAGATGGCTCTGGAAGGCATTGCCCTGTTTATCTTGCTATGGTGGTTTACGCGCCGTCCACGCGCTGTGGGTCAGACCAGTGCCCTGTTCCTGATCGGCTATGGTTTCTTCCGCTTCATGGTGGAGTACACCCGCGAGCCCGACGGCTATCTGGGTCTGCTCAGCGCCGGCTTGTCGATGGGACAGTGGTTGTCCTTGCCCATGATTGTGGCTGGCCTGGCTCTGTTTGCGTATGCCAGCAAACGCGGTGTTACGCCCGGCAGTCAGCAATAAACAAAGCAGCAGAAAAGAAAAAGCCCGTCCAGATATCTGGACGGGCTTTTTTTGCAGGTGCCCCACCATTGCCGTCAAGACCGGCATCCTGGAACCGAGGGTCCAAGATCGGCTGTCATCAAGCCAGCTTCGGGTTCGTCGACGAGGACGATCGCTCCTACTGGCTAATCCAACAACCTGTATGCCAAAAGCATTGGTTCAAGGAATGTATGGTCGTGTCACGAACACGGCAGGGACTTACTGGGATGAAGCAGCTCGCGAGGGACAACAAGGAGCTGCTTGCAAATTCGGTTTAGCGCGATGTGCCCGAAGGCTCGATGACATCGTCAATCATCGCGTGCATGTCTTCAATTTTACGCTTGAAATCGCCAAAAGCAACATTAGCCAGAGGACCATCAGGTGCTTTAGCAGATAAAAACTCGCTGGCGATCTGAATAGCGGCCATAACAGCGATACGTTCGTTGCCCGAAACGCGGCCCGAACCCTTGATGGATTGCATGCGCTGGTCTACCAGTTTGACAGCTTCCAACAAGCGGGCTTTTTCAGATGGAGGACATGCCAGAGAGTAATCGCGACCCAACAGAGAAATATCAACTCGTTCCATGACTTACTCCTGTACGGCACCGGGTAAACGCATCAGGATCGAACCGATCTGGTCACGAGCCTGTCCTGCCACATCGCGCAACACACCCATGCCGGCGCGTGCGCTGTCCAACTCGCGACGCAAGGCAGCTACCTGGGCCTGCTCTTGTTCAAGCAGCTTTTTCAGTTCAGCCTGATCAGCTTGCGCTTGTTGCTGCACCACATCCAGTTGACGCTGATGCGAAGCAACACCGGTGGACAGGGACTCGAACTCATCCTGTTGACGTCGATTTTGCTGGCGCAAGGCGTCCAGCTCGGCATCCTGAGTTTTCAGACGAGCTAATAATTGAGCGCGTTCAGCGTTGAGCTGACGAGACTGCTCTACCAGTTGACCGATACGGTCAGCGAGAAAGTCGAGATCTTGCAACATGGGCCTTATCGTAAACCATTGCTAGCGTTACTGGGTAGAGGAATTTCATACTAATGATAACCTTTCACCCATCTTTCCATTACCTTTCAAAATTCTTTCAAAGCATGCCATCCACCTGCGAACACGCTCCCAAAAAACCCTAAATTTCCGGAATTACCGGGAAAACCCTTAAAAACTAGGGTCATCTCAGGGTTTCCAGTCTTCAAGTGCTCCATTACCATGCGTCACCTCTGCTCAATGCAGTCGGCACAAGCAGAGTGTGGAGTTCGCTCCACCATAAAGAAGCTGACACAGGAAAAAGGAAAACCAATGCGCAAGGCAGACAAGGAGAATCCACCTTATGCAAATTAAAAATAAACAGGACTTCTGGTCCGGGGTCATGTTCGTGGTCGTGGGCGCCGCTTTCGCGCTCGGGGCTACCAGCTACTCGATGGGAACAGCCGCCCGCATGGGACCCGGCTACTTCCCCTTCTGGCTTGGTGTATGCCTGAGCTTGTTAGGGGCGGTTGTCACTTTGGGCTCGATGTCTGCCAAAGCAGAAAACACCGAGGTAGAGAAGTTTAACTGGAAAGTGCTCTTCGTTATCATCGGCGCAGTCGTGCTTTGCGGTCTGACACTGAACTCGCTGGGTGTTTACATCTCCATTTTCCTGCTTGTACTGCTCAGCAGCTTTGCCAGCCATGAATTTAGTTGGCCTATTGCACTGGGCGCAGCTATCTTTTTGGTGCTGTTCGTCTGGTTGGCATTCATCAAGGGCCTGGGGCTGGTGTTCCCCTTGTGGCCAAGTTTTCTGGCCTGATTGGAGGTGAACGGAAATGGAATTATTTGACAATCTGCTGCTGGGCTTCTCGGTGGCGTTCACGCCCGAGAATCTGGCCTACGCCTTGCTTGGTTGCATACTGGGTACGTTGATTGGCGTGTTGCCTGGCATTGGCCCTGTGCCCACCATCGCTATGCTGCTGCCCATTACCTATGTGCTGCCCCCCGTTGCTGGCCTGATCATGTTGGCGGGTATTTACTATGGCGCTCAATATGGTGGGTCCACGACCGCCATTCTAGTTGCTCTGCCGGGAGAAACCTCGGCGGTGGTGACGGTACTGGACGGACACCAGATGGCACGAAATGGCCGGGCTGGTGCTGCCTTGGCCATCGCCGCCCTGGGCTCTTTCTTCGCTGGTTGTGTGGCCACGGTGCTGCTGGCCGCTTTTGCGCCGCCCTTGGCTGAAGTCGCCTTCAAGTTCGGGCCGGCGGAGTATTTCTCATTAATGGTCTTGGGCCTGGTCGGTGCTGTGGTGCTGGCTTCGGGCTCCCTGCCCAAAGCTATCTGCATGATCTTGCTGGGTCTGCTGCTGGGTATGGTCGGTACAGACGTGAACTCCGGCGTGGCCCGCTACGACTTTGGTATTCCAGAGCTGCAGGACGGTATCGACTTTGCCGTGGTAGCCATGGGTGTGTTCGGTTTCTCCGAAATCATGAACAACCTGGAACTGGGCGACCAGCGCGTTGAGATCACGGGCAAGGTAGGTAGCCTGTACCCCAACAAGCAAGAGTTCAAAGAGTCCTGGCCTGCCGTGGTCCGTGGTACTGCCATGGGTTCTTGCCTGGGTATCCTGCCCGGTGGTGGTGCGGTCTTGTCCTCTTTTGCCTCCTACACACTGGAGAAAAAAATCTCCAAGAATCCGGAGCGCTTTGGTAAAGGCCACCCTGCCGGCCTGGCAGGTCCCGAGTCAGCCAATAACGCAGCGGCCCAGACCTCTTTCATTCCACTGCTGACCTTGGGTATCCCTGGTAACGCCGTGACTGCCCTGATGATTGGCGCGATGACCATCCACAACATTCAGCCCGGCCCACAAGTGATGACCAGCCACCCAGAGCTGTTCTGGGGCCTGATCGCCTCCATGTGGATTGGTAACCTGATGTTGGTCATTCTGAACCTGCCACTAGTCGGTCTGTGGGTGAAACTGCTGAAAGTTCCTTACCGCCTGCTGTTCCCCGCTATTTTGGTGTTCTGCACGGTCGGTGTGTACTCGCTGAACTACAACGTGTTCGATATTTTGGTCACCGCCGCC
This sequence comes from Alcaligenes sp. AB3, assembly GCF_031844565.1. Taxonomy (NCBI): domain Bacteria; kingdom Pseudomonadati; phylum Pseudomonadota; class Betaproteobacteria; order Burkholderiales; family Alcaligenaceae; genus Alcaligenes; species Alcaligenes sp. AB3. Next base: position 79,438 of record NZ_JAUZVM010000012.1, on the reverse strand, counting down.
TTCGGTTTAGTTGGCTATGTGTGGTCCAAGCTGCGTTGTGAAGGTGCTCCGCTGCTGCTGGGGCTAGTTCTAGGACCAATGATGGAAGAAAACTTCCGCCGCGCCCTGCTGCTATCCCGCGGTGACTACACCACCTTCCTGACGCGTCCGCTGTCCTTATCATTGCTGGTTCTAGCTGCCATTCTGGTTGTGATCGTAGCTCTGCCGTCCGTGAAGAAAAAACGTGAAGAGACCTTCGTCGAAGAAGACTAAGGCACAACCGGCGGTTCTCTGGTTTGAAAGCTCTCCCGAAAGGGAGCCCTCAAACCGGCGCAGTTAACAAAAAGCAGAAAGGCCTGATTTCATCTCTCCACGAAATCAGGCCTTTTGCTTTGTCAGTGGGTTCAGCCACTCCGTCTCAAGACAGCTCAACCACTGAAGCGCAGAACGCCTCCAAAGGCAAACATCAAGCAGCCAGAACTGCCTGTGTGCACAGCCTTCGCAACAATGGCACCAGAGTGACGGCAACATACGGTCTGCTCCCAGCAAAAACAACAAAGGCCTGAACTCCTTGCGGAATTCAGGCCTTTGAGATCAGCCCAGCCTACATCGTGCCTTGACGGCGCTTGTAGAAGTTACCGATATGCATGGCCAGCAACACAAGCACGGTAGAGATCAGAATCATGATGATCCCCAGCGCCGAGAGCTTGCCCCACAAACCATCTTCGGCGTAGCCCAGCACCTGGACCGCCAGCACTTCCGTACCGGGACGAGACAGTACCACCGATACCGTCAGCTCACGAATGAACATGGTGGCCATCAAGATCCAGGCAGACACCACACCGGGAATCAGCAAAGGAATAATGATGCGGCGCATGGTCGTCCAGGAACTGGCCCCGGCTACGGCCGATGATTCCTCCAGGTGAGCATGGACCTGCACAAAAGCGGCCGACAAGGGTCGAATACCGTAAGGCAGGTAGGCGGCGATATAGGCCAGCAGCAAGGCGGTCAGCGTGGCATACAAAGGCGTTTGCACGAAGAACCACATGAAACCGATACCGATCACAATCCCCGGGAAGGAGAAGGACAGGAAGCTCAAGGTATCCAGCAGCGCCGCCGCTCGCGTGCGCAGCTTGACCACGACATAGGCTACAAACAGCGACAGCAACACACCCAGACTAGCCCCGACTACGGCCAGGAACAGACTGTTCTTCATGGCCACTTTGGAGATCGGATCTTGAATGACATCAATCCAGTTCGCCCAGCTCATCAAGGAAAAAGCGCGAGCGCTAGGCACCATGGAGTACGGAATCATGGAGGTGTAGAGCAGCACGGCCACCGGCAGCACCACCATCAGCAAGCTGATAATGCCCACGATAATGAACAGAGGGATTTTCGCGCGGCGCAGTTCAAGCTGGGTGGGTTTGAAGCCACGGCTGGAGATCGTCACATACTTGCTGCTTTCTTTCGTCATGTAGCGGTACAGCACGATCAGGGCTATGGAGGCCGACAGCACACTCATGCCCAGCGCCGCCGCTTTTCCGTAGTCCGGCGCAAAGCCCGTTGAGATCATTTCGAACAGATACGTGGCCAGCACATCCACTCGACCCGGCGTACCCAGAACACGTGGCACGGCATAGGAAGCCAAGGCCCGCACAATCGCAAGAATAAAGGCCGCCATGATGGCTGGACGCAGAATCGGCAGGGTAACCCGCGTCAAGGTACGCCACAGACCGCCCCCGAATACACGCGAGGACTCTTCCATGGAAACGTCAAACGAGGCCATGGCAGGCGCGATGATCAGATAGGCCACGGGCATGTTCAACAAGCCCTCGACCAGAATCATGCCCCACAAGGAATAAATGTTCAGCGGCGCTTCTTGCAGGCCCAAGGTGTCCTGCAAGAACATATTGATCAGGCCGTTGGACGGATTCAGCAACAATGCCCAGCTCACCGAGAACAGCAAGTGCGGAATCATCATGGGAACGATGGACAGCACCGTGAACACCCCTTTCATGGGCATGTTCGTACGCGTATTCAGGTAGGCCAGGAAAACAGCCAGCGCAGTAGAGAGCAGGGACGAGCCCAGTACGAAAACCACCGTATTGAAGGTGACTTCCAGCAAGAAGGGATCGGTGTAAGCGGCTACATATTTAGCCGTGGTGAAGGAACCAAAAGCCGTCAAGCCCTGCGAGAAGCTGCCCAGCAGCAACATCAGGACCGGGCACAGCGTCAGAAAGCCAACAATCAGAATAAGCGACCAGCTAAGTGGTCTGCGTGTGTGATTCATGATGTCCCGCCCTTATGCCGACAAGAGCATGCAATGTTCAGGGTGCAGGTTAAAGCGCACGGTATCGCCTTCCTTCACCTTCACATCAGGATCGATACACACCAGGAGCTGTTCTTTACCAACCTTGACCTCGGCCTCGTAGGACTCACCCACGAACTCCAGGGCCTGGACTTGGCCGTGGAACAGGTTCTGCCCCACTTCATTGGCCTGGCTGCTGACACGGATAAATTCCGGGCGAATGCACAAGGTAACTTCGGTGCCCACGGGCAGGTCACGCTTCTTGCAATGCAGTTGGCCCAGTTCGCATTCCACAATGGTGGAGTCTGCACGCTGCTCCAACACCTTGGCGCTGATCTGGTTGGCACGACCAATAAAGTCCGCGACAAAGCGGTGGTCGGCATCAAAGTAAATTTTTTCGGGTGAGCCAATTTCCAGAATCTTGCCACCACGCATCACGGCGATGGAGTTGGACAAGGCCAGCGCCTCGACACGATCATGCGTCACGTACACAGCGGTAATGTCCAGACGGCTCAGAAATTCGCGCAGTTCTTTACGGGTTTCTTCACGCAGCTTGGCGTCCAGGTTACTGAGCGGCTCATCAAACAGAATGACTTTAGGCTCGGCCACCAGAGCTCGGGCCAATGCCACACGCTGCTGCTGACCGCCGGACAGGCGCGTCGCGGAGCGCTGATCCACCCCTTCCAGCTGCACAAACTTCAGGATGTTCGCCACTTTTTCGCGAATCACCTCTTTGCGCTCGCCACGCACTTGCAGTGGGTAAGCGATATTGTCGAACACCGTCATGTGCGGCCAGATAGCGTAGGTCTGGAACACCATGCCCAGACCGCGCTTTTCCACCGGCACAGCAATATTCTTGGCGCTGGACCAGACAATCTCGTCCCCAATGCGGATTTCACCCTCGTCTGGGGTTTCCAGCCCCACAATGCACCGCAGCAGTGTGGTTTTGCCGCAGCCGCTAGGTCCTAACAGTGTGAAAAACTCATTAGCGGGAATCGTCAGGTTGATATTGTCCAAAGCTTTGAAGGTTTTGCCCTCTGAGACATAGGTCTTGCTCAGGCCGGTAATTTCAATTTGCATAATGAGTAGATGTTTTCAATAAAAATGAGGCGAGGCGCCAAGGCGCCCCGTTCTTGACGAACCCGTCGTACTGTCGCGCCGCTTAACGGACGGCGAAGATACGGCTGAATTCGCGGCCCCAGCGGACCAGTTCTTCGTCGCTCAGGTCGCGAATAGGCTCGACCTTGGCTTGATCGATACCCGCTACCGGAGGATGCACCCCTGGAGCCAGCACATATTCGCCCACCTTGTTGGCCAGAATGCCCATGGCTTCATTGCCCAGCCAGTAGTCCAGGAACACGCGGGCCGCATCAGGATGTGGTGCGTTCTTGGTCAGGGCGATGGCACGTGGGGAACCCAGCAAGGGCTGATCCGACATGGGGCCCCAGGCCAATGGCGCAGGCGACTTGGTCACGATGTACTTGGGCATGGAAATGGCAATCAATTTCTCGCCACTTTCAATAGGAGCGGGAGTCGGGCCAAAGGACGCCACAAACATGGGCTTGTTGGCAGCCAGGCCTTTCAGGAAGTCCAGCCACTGTTCTTCGCTGCTAAAGACTTTTTCCTTCAGTCCAATCAGCCAGCCAATAGTGGATGGATGGTTGGACGGGTTGGCCATCACAATCTTGTCTTTCCACTTGGGATCGGCCAGATCTTCGTAGCGTTGCGGAGCGTCCTCGGCTTTGAGGTGGTCCGTATTATAGATATAAGACACATATTCAATGCCAAATTGAATAATCGAATCGTCTTGAACGGCCCACTCCGGGTAGCCCTGTATGGCTTCGGACTGATGAGGAATCAGCACGCCCTGCTCTTTGAGCAGTTGCAACATGGGCAGAGGAGCCTGAACCACGTCCGCCATCAACTTGCCGGCGTTGAACTCGGTCAGGATAGTGGGAATGAACTTGGAACTGGAAATACGAGTGTATTTGCCTTCAATGCCTTGCGCTTGTTGCAAAGCCTTCATGATGGGCTCTACGGCCGTGATGTTGGCGTAGAAAACAGCCTGGCCCTGAGCCTTCGCTTTTTCCAGTACAGCGGCATCTGCCGCCCACGCCGTCCATGGCAAAGAGGTACTCATAGACGCCAGTCCGGTGGCACCCGCCAGCTTCAAGAAACGACGACGATCGAAAGTGGTCATAGGATTCAAGTTCCAGTTAATTAGCCAGGAAATTATCTGCGCCCATCATAATCCAGACAGGCAAATTCCATTTATTACAGATCTATGTTTGGTTTAGAACATGAGGGGCCTGATGCCGTCAAGCTTCAAACGCCTTGCCGCTTATTCACGCAGGCGACAATCCCGCTTAAAAAGCTGCGCTAAGCTGTATATCCGAACATGATTATTCTTAAGGAGACCCACGCCATGACCCCATCCATTCAGCCAAAACACTATGAACCTGGCAGCCCGCAAAAAGTGGCGTTCATTGGTCTGGGAGTGATGGGCTATCCGATGGCAGGCCATCTGGCTCAGGCCGGCCATCACGTGACGGTATACAACCGCAATCAGGCCAAAGCGGAACAATGGAGCACGGAATTCAAACAGGCATGGGCGGCCACCCCGGCCCAGGCAGCGGCACAAGCCGACATCGTGATGGCCTGTGTGGGAAATGACGATGATTTGCGCGCGATTTTTCAGGGGTCAGACGGCGCGCTGGCTGGTATGAAAGCTGGCAGCCTGTTTATCGACCACACCACCGCCTCCGCCGAAGTTGCGCGGGAGTTAGGGGCACTGGCCGCCAGCAAGCAGGTCGCATTTGTCGATGCGCCGATTTCCGGCGGACAGGCCGGAGCCCAGAAAGGCATGCTCAGCATTATGTGTGGTGGCCAAACGGAAGATATGGAGCGCGCCCGCCCCCTGATGATGAGCTACGCCCAGGCTTGCACCCTGATGGGGCCATTGGGATCGGGACAGCTATGCAAGATGGTGAACCAGATTGCCGTCGTCGGCCTCTTGCAAGGTCTGGCTGAAGCCATGGCTTTTGGTGAGCGAGCCGGGCTGGATATGGAGCAGGCCCTGTCTGTCCTGACCAAGGGTGCAGCCCGCAGTTGGCAAATGGAAACCAAAGGACCCACGATGCTGGCCAGAGACTTTCAACCCGGCTTCACGGTGAACTGGATGTTGAAAGACCTGGATCTGGTAGAACGGGAGGCTCAGCGCAATGGGGCTCAACTTCCAGCAACCCGCCTGATCCAGGAACAATTTGCGAAAATTGCCGAGCAAGGCCACCGCGATTGGGATATCTCTACCCTGTTCCATCTTCTGGCCCGCCCAAACAACGCGGCTTGATTCAAGCGCTTTCCGGTTTGGGCGCCTCGGCTTGCAGCAAGGGCAAACGTAGCGTCGCCTTCAAACCGTAGCCTCCCATATCATTGGGTTCGCCATCCGTCAGCACGATTGTGCCGCCATTGCGCTCGGCGTAAGCCAGCGCAATGGCCAGCCCCAGCCCCGAGCCTGAACCCCGCCCGCCCTTGCGTGCCGGCCCACCGCGGTCAAAACGTACAAATACACTTTCACGCAAGCTGGCTGCCAGGCCCATGCCATTGTCCGTCACGCTGATCCACGCCTGCTTGTCGTCGTGCCCGGCAGAGACGGTAATCGCACTGCCGCTACCGGCGTGATTGATGGCGTTGTGAATCAGGTTGGAAACGGATTCATGAATCTCGGCATCACTGGCGTAAACCCAAAGAGGTGCTTGCTCCCCATCCTCGCCCGGCCCGATCCAGCCCAGGTCCTGCCGATGCTCGCGCGCCAGGGGCAGGTATTGCAACACGACCTCACGCCCCAAGCTGGCCAGATCCACCTGGCCCTGGCTCATGGTGGTGGTATGGCTGGCGTGGGCCAAAGCCAATAACTGCTCGGTCAGGCGAGTCGCCTGTCCCAGTTGCTTGATAATTGCCCCCAGGGACTCTCGGACACGCTCGATATCCGGCTCGCGGCGAGCGTACTGAGCCTGGGTATGAATGATCGCCAAGGGAGTACGTAATTGATGCGAGGCGTCGGCCAGAAACTGGGCCTGCCTGTCCAGCACGGAACGGTACAACTCAATATGATGGTTGACCGAGCGCACCAAGGGGACGACCTCGCGTGGTACATCGCGCTCGTCCAAAGGCTGCAAGTCGTCCACACTGCGGTTGCGCACTTCCTGACGCAAAGCCTGCAGTGGCCGCAAGGCCCAGGCTACGGCAAACCACACCAGCAGCACAGCCAGCAGCAGCATGCGCAAATTGCGGAAAATGCCTTCGCGCCAGGCTTCTTGCTGGGTACGCAGGCGCAAATCCAGGCTTTCACCCACCATGACCAGAACCTGCCTGTGCTGACCTTTGTAGTGCAGGTCGCGCCACAAGGCCACCATACGAACAGTGTCATTGCGGAAATAGGAGTCGTAGAACACCGGCACGCCCTCATGGTCGGCCAGATTGGAGGGACGCGGCAGCCCTTCCATCCCCAACAAGGTGCGACCTTTTAACTGGTTGGCATCGGCACCACCCAGATTGCGAACCAGAGGGGTGATTTCTTCAACGCGGAAATACTTGCGATTGCCCGGTCTGGACTCCAGCATGACCTGGGCATAAAAAGGTGGATCGATGCGTAAACTGCCATCGGTATTGAACTCCACACTGGTCTCAAGCACCTTGGCCGGTTCCAGCAAGGCACTGTCATACACATTTTCCGTGACGGAGTTCATGGCCCGGTAATCTTCCCAGCTGTCGTACAACAGCAAGGCGACCACCCCCGGTATCAGCAGGACCAGCAGCCAAAAGCGCAAACTGCCTTGCCAGGCATTGGCGGGGGGTGGAGAAGGTGCTGTCATGAAACGCCGGATTCCGCCTCAAGCACTTCCAGCATGTAGCCCAGACCCCGCACCGTCACGATATGCACGTCGCTATTGGCCAATTTCTTGCGCAGGCGGTGCAAGACGACCTCAATGGCATCGGGGCTGGCATCGCTGTCGTGCTCGAACACGCGGGCAAAAAGCTGGGACTTTTCAACCGGCATGCCCGAGCGGCTGATCAGGACCAGCAAGGCCGCATGTTCACGCGGCGTCAAATGCACAATGACGTTATCCAGCAGAAAAGCCCGGCTTTCAGGGTTGTATTCCAGCGAGCCACAACTGACCACCGGGGTCACGCGGCCACGGCTGCGCCGCACCAGCGCGGCAAGACGTGCTTCCAGCTCCTCCAGAGCAAAGGGCTTGGTCAGGAAATCGTCGGCACCCAGATTCAGGCCACGAACACGGTCCTGCAAGGCACCTTGAGCGGTCAGAATCAGCACGGGAGTGTGATCGCCGCGTTCGCGCATCTCGCGCAACAGCACCAGCCCGTGCTTGTCGGGCAGGCGCAAATCCATCACGACCGCATCATACTCATGGGCCGCCAACAACACTTCTGCCGTACGAGCATCGTGAGCGGGATCGGGCAAAAAACCACTTTGCGCCAAGGCCCGCTCCAGCCATGCGGCCATTTCCCGCTCGTCTTCAACCAATAATATGCGCATGATCCCTGCTGTCTACGGTATCGGCATCAACTGCGCTTTGGAGGCGCTGACGTAAATAACGATTTTCCTGGCGCCGCCGGAACAAAATATCCGACAGCTCGTTCAGCGCTTGCTGATAGACTTCCCGCTTGAACTCAATTACTGAATCAAGTGGCACCCAATATTGACTCCAACGCCATGCATCAAACTCCGGCGTCGTGGAAGAACGCAGGCAGACATCGCTGTCCCGCCCGACCAGCCGCAACAGGAACCAGATTTGTTTCTGGCCCTTGTAATGGCCACGCGCCTCCCGACGTACAAAATGATTGGGCACGTTGTAGCGAAGCCAATCTCGCGTCCGGCCTAATATACGGATATGCTCAGGCAGCAAGCCCACTTCTTCGTGCAGTTCGCGGTACATCGCCTGTACGGGTGTTTCACCGTATTTGATACCGCCTTGCGGGAACTGCCAGGCATGTTCCCGAATACGCTTGCCCCAAAAAACCTCGTTCTTGCGATTAACGAGGATAATTCCGACATTAGGACGGTAGCCTTCTCGATCTAACATAGGCCGCCTCTAACGAATTCAATACAATTAGATCTGATTATACGTACCTGACGAGTTCCCTACCATGCATGCTAGCCAGTATCACATTAATACCCTGAAAGAAGCGCCTACCGAGGCCGAAGTTGCCAGCCACCAGCTCATGACGCGCGCCGGCATGATACGCAAAGCCGCCGGCGGCATTTATACCTATATGCCAATGGGCCTGCGCGTGCTGCGCAAGATTGAAAACATCATCCGTCAGGAAATGGACCGCTCCGGCGCCATCGAATTGCTGATGCCGGTGGTCCAGCCAGCCGAACTCTGGGTAGAGTCGGGCCGTTGGGAAAAATATGGCGACGAACTGCTGCGAATCAAGGACCGCCACCAGCGCGACTTCGTGCTGCAGCCTACGTCCGAAGAAGTGATCACGGACATCGCCCGCAACGAAATCCACAGCTGGCGCCAGTTGCCCATCAACTTCTACCACATTCAAACCAAATTCCGTGACGAGCGTCGCCCCCGTTTCGGCTTGATGCGTGGCCGTGAATTCACCATGAAGGATGCCTATTCCTTTGACCGCAACGCCGAAGACGCCCAGGCCAGCTACGACAATATGTATGACGCCTACATGCGTATCTTTGGACGTCTGGGCTTGAACTTCCGTGCCGTGGCCGCCGATACCGGCTCCATTGGCGGGTCGCGCAGCCATGAATTCCAGGTGATTGCCGATACGGGCGAAGACTTGCTGGTTTACAACCCCGACACTGACTACGCTGCCAATATCGAACTGGCGCCAGCCCCTTGCCTGCTGGCCGAGCGCGCCGCTCCTGGCGAAGCCCTGGTCAAGACGGCCACGCCGGAAGCCCCGAAATGCGAGCTGGTAGCCCAGCAACTGGGCCTGGACCTGACTGCCACCGTTAAATCCGTGGTGCTGGCTACTGACCTGGAAGAGGATGGCCAAACCAAGACGACGGTTTACCTGCTGCTGGTTCGTGGCGACCATGAAGTCAACGACATCAAGGTTTCCAAGCTGCCCGGCTTTGAAAAAGGCCACCGTCTGGCAACGGAAGAAGAAATTGTGGCCGTCTTTGGCTGCAAGCCCGGTTATCTGGGCCCGATCGGCACCCGCCAGCCAGTCCAAGTGATTGCTGACCTGACCGTAGCCAACATGAGCGACTTTGTCTGTGGCGCCAACGAAGAAGGCTTCCACTACACCGGCGTGAACTGGGGCCGCGACCTGCCCGAGCCCGTCAAGGCCGACCTGCGTAACGTGGTTCACGGCGACCCGGCTCCCGAAGGCGGCAAGCTGGCCATCCAGCGCGGCATTGAAGTGGGCCACGTTTTCTTCCTTGGCGATGTCTACTCCAAGAAGCTGAACGCCACCTTTTTGGAAACTGATGGTAAACCTGCTGTCATGCAAATGGGGTGTTATGGCATTGGCGTCAGCCGTATTGCGGCCGCTGCCATCGAGCAGAACCATGACGAGCGCGGCATGATCTGGCCTCGCGCTCTGGCGCCTTTTGAAGTGGTGATCTGCCCGATCGGCTTTACCAAGAGTGATGCTGTGCGTCAGACTGCGACTGATCTGTACACCCAGCTCAAGGAGCAAGGTGTTGATGTCATTCTGGACGACCGCGATGCCCGTCCTGGCATCATGTTTGCCGACTGGGAGCTGATTGGGGTGCCACTGCGCATTACTATCGGCGAGCGCGGCCTGAAAGAAGGCATGGTTGAAATGCAGGCACGCCGTGACGCCAGCAGCACCAACGTCCCGGTCGAGCAGATTGCTCAGGTCAGCGTGGAGCGTCTGGCCACGCTGTAAGGTCTCCAAGCGGGGCTGGCCTTGGGCCGCCCCCGCCCGCCAACATAAACTCTTTTACGAACGACATGCTTAATGACAAGTGGGACACCCAGGCCAGGCTTGATATTCGCGTATATTACGAGGACACCGACGCCGGGGGGATCGTATATTACGCCAACTACCTGAAGTTCTTTGAACGTGCGCGCACGGAATGGCTCAGGAATTTGGGTGTTAATCAATCCGATGTGGCCGAGCAGAATCAACGCCTGTTCGTAGTCAAGAAGGTTGAAATACAATATCTCAAACCTGCCCGGCTCGATGATTTGATCTCGGTGCGCAGCCGCATTACCCAGCTGGGTTCGGCTACCATCCATTTCGAACAAGGTGCCCTGCGAGGTGGGGAACTGTTATGCCAAAGCACCATCCAAATTGTTTGCGTTGACGCCAACACGCTTCGTCCAAGCAAGCTGGACTCTGATTTACGTACCCTCTTGGAAAAGGTTCAGGACTGACCATGCAAGCTACTAGCGACCTGTCGCTGATTTCGCTACTTCTCGATGCCAGTATTCCCGTTCAGCTTGTCATGCTGATCCTGCTGGGAATCTCGATTCTCTCGTGGGCCTATATTTTCAGTAAACGGGCTGCACTTAAACGCACGCTGGAACAGACCCGCCGTTTTGAGGACGACTTCTGGGCAGGTGGCGATCTGGCTGTGCTTCAGCAATCCATTTCCTCGCGTCGCGCCGAACACGGTGCACTGGCCCGTATTTTTGAAGCCGGCATGACCGAGTTCATCAAGGCCCGTCGCAGCCAAAGCTCGGGCCCTGCCCTGCTGGACGGCCCACGTCGTGCCATGCGCGCCAGCTACCAGCGCGAAATGGATACGCTGGAAACACACCTGAACTTCCTGGCCTCTGCCGGTTCGGTCAGCCCCTATATCGGGCTGCTGGGTACCGTCTGGGGGATCATGCACGCCTTTATCGGTTTGTCTGGCATGCAGCAGGCAACCCTGGCCTCGGTGGCCCCTGGTATTGCCGAAGCCCTGATTGCCACGGCCATCGGTCTGTTTGCCGCTATCCCCGCCGTGGTGGCCTACAACCGCTTTACCAACGAGCTGGACCGTATCTCGATCCGCTTTGACAGCTTTATCGACGAATTCCTGAACATCTTGCAGCGGCAGGTGAACTGATGCCATCGATGCGTGGAAGCACCGGCCGTCACGGCCGGCGCATGAAAAATGAAATCAACGTCGTCCCATATATCGACGTGATGCTGGTGCTGCTGGTGATCTTCATGGTCACCGCTCCCATGATTACCCCCGGTCTGGTGGAACTGCCTTCGGTAGGCCAAGCCTCCGAAGTGCCTGCCAAGCCGGTGGAAATCCAGGTTGATAAGGACGGCAAACTGGCCATACGCTTGCGCGATGCGGGCTCCGAGTTCATGAACATCGAAAAGTCCACACTGCTCAATGAAGTACGCTCGCGTATGCAGGCCGACAGCCCGGTTGTCATTGCCGCCGACGGCAAGGTTCCCTACGAGACCGTCATGGGCTTGATGGATGAACTGCGCTCCAATGGCATCAACCGCCTGGGTCTGATCGTCGATCGCAATAGCGACCCTGACGCTCGCAAATAACCTCTGGCCGGATAGCGTGCTCGCCGTCCGGCGCGAAAAACCTGAACTGAATGAAGCACAGAACACGCAATACCCGCAATCAGGCGCTGCGCTCGCCTGAGCAAAAGGAAGATCGGCGCGGCTTGCTCATCGCCCTGGGTCTGCACGGGCTGTTGCTGCTCGCCATTTTGGCGGGAGCCCTTTTTTCTGCGCCCAAAACACCAAATGCGGTGCAGGTCGAATTGTGGATGGATGGCGTTGCGCCCGACGCGGCTGTCAATGCTGATCCCGAAGCCCCCGAGGCCGAACCCGAGCCGCAGCCCGAGCCTGAACCGGCTCCAGAGCCAGAACCCACGCCCGAACCGGAACCCGAACCACCTCCGGCTCCCAAACCGCCCCCTGAGCCTGAAAAGGTCACGCCTCCTGCTGAGCCCGAAGTCGATCCAGAAATCGCTTTGGAGCAGGCTCGCAAAGAACGCGAGAAAAAAGAGCGTGAAGAAAAGCTGGAACAGGAGCGTCAGGAAAAGCAGCGTCAGGACAAGCTAGCCGCTGAACGACGCGAACGCGAACAGAAGGAAAAGCAGGAACAGGAACGCAAAGAGAAAGCCGAAGCTGAAGCCAAAGCCAAGGCGGAAGCCGAACGCAAGGCCAAAGCAGAGGCCGACGCCAAAGCCAAGGCTGAGGCCGAGCGCAAGGCCAAGGCCGATGCTGAAGCCAAGGCCAAAGCGGACGCCGAGGCCAAAGCCAAGGCAGACGCTGAGCGCAAAGCCCGTGCTGAAGCTGCCGCCAAGGCCAAGGCGGATGCCGAACGCAAGGCCAAGGAAGAAGCATTCCGTCGTGCCATGCGTGAAGGCGCCCCAGGTCGTCCTGGTGGTACCGCCGATCGCAACCAGGCCGGTGGCGGCGGTGGTGACGGTGGCTATGCCGCCAAGGTGCGTGCTTGCGTGCAGCCTGGCGTGGTCTACAGCACCCCACCGCGCTCTGAAGTGCGTGGCAACCCAGCACTGCAGTACCGCGTGGACCTGAATGCCGATGGCACGCCCAACCGCGTTCAAATCAAACGATCGTCCGGCATCGCTCAGTTCGATGATGCCGTATCCAAGGGTCTTGCCCGTTGCAGCCCCTTCCCCAAACCGCCTAGCGGAAGCTACCCATCGTATATTGATGGCGAGTACCGTATGTTCGATTAATCAGGAGATTGCATAATGACCGCCGCTACCCCTGCCCTGGCGACCTTGGGTCGTCATTGGCGCGCCACGGCCACCGGAGCGTTTGCCCTGGCCGCTGGCATGTTCGCCAGTCAACCGGCCCAGGCCCAACTGCGGGTCGACATATCGGGTGTGGGTGCTACCCAGTACCCCATCGCGATCGCCGATTTTGCGGATAATCCAGCCAGCCAGTCGCTGGCCGAGGTGATCCGTGCCGACCTGACCCGTTCGGGTCAATTCCAATTGATCAATGCCACTGGTGCTGGTCTGAATGCCGAAAGCACCATTGCCTACGACGAGTGGCGCAATCGTGGTGCCGATTACCTGGCCTATGGTTCGGTTGCCCAGACTGGCGGCCAATATTCCATCAGCTATCGCCTGGTGGATTCGGTCCGTCAAACACAGCTGGACGGCGTGGCGTTTGCGGGCAGCGAAAAAGAACTGCGCCGTATTTCCCACCAGATTGCAGACCGGATCTATGAAAAAATTACCGGTGTACGAGGCGTTTTCTCCACTCGACTGGCCTATGTGTTGCAAACAGGCAACAACTACGAGTTACAAATTGCTGACGCCGACGGCCAAAATCCGCAAGTAATGTTGCGTTCTCGACACTCAATCATCTCTCCAGCCTGGTCCCCTGACGGTAAAAAGCTGGCTTATGTGAGCTTCGAAAACGACAAACCTGTTGTATATGTGCAAACTTTGGCCACCGGCCACCGTGAACCTCTGGCTAATTTCAAGGGCAACAACAGTAGTCCAGCCTGGGCACCGAACGGCAATCAAGTCGCTGTTGTGCTCTCCAGAGACGGTATTTCGCAGATTTACACGCTAAATACGGACGGTTCCGGACTGCGCCGTGTGATGCGCTCGCCGTTGATTGATACTGAACCGAGTTTTATGCCCGATGGCAACTCCCTTGTATTTGTGAGCGATCGTGGTGGCGCTCCCAATATTTACAAAGTAAGCCTGGGTGGTGACGATGCACAGCGCATTACCTTCAACGGGAGTTACAATATTTCACCGGAGGTCTCTGCAGACGGTACTAGGCTTGTATACGTCACACGCAGAAACGGTGCTTTCCGAATTGCCACTCAAGATATGGCATCAGGAGCCGAGCAACTGCTGACGACAGGTCCCGACGATCAGTCTCCGAGTTTCGCCCCTAATGGGATGCAGATCTTATATAGTTCTGTTCAGGGGGGCCGCAGTGTCCTAGCTGTGACATCCGTGGACGGTCGCGTTCGTCAGACCCTCTCGTCTTTGAATGGCAAAGTACGCGAACCCACCTGGGGACCATTTACCAACTGACATCCTGTGTGACTCTTTTTCAAAAGGAATTCAAATGAGCTCGCGCATTCTTAAAAGTCTTACCCTCGCCGTTATGGCTGCCGCCCTTGCTGCTTGCAGCTCGGTTCCTCTGGATCAATCTGGCTCCGGTTCAACCGGCGGTACAGGATCGGACTCTGCCAGCGCAGGCCAGATCATGGACCCCTTCAACCCTCAAAGCCCACTGGCACAACAACGCTCGGTGTTCTTTGACTACGACAGCTACGTGGTTAACGACCAGTACCGTGGCCTGGTAGAAATGCACGCTTCGTACCTGAGCAGCCATCCTCAGCAAACCGTACGCATCGAAGGTAATACCGACGAGCGTGGTGGTGCCGAGTACAACTTGGCTCTGGGTCAGCGTCGTTCCGACGCCGTGGCACGCATGCTGGGTCTGCTGGGCGTAAGCAACAGCCAGATCGAAGCTGTGAGCTTTGGTAAAGAGCGTCCAAAAGCCTTGGGTAACACCGAAGCTGATTACGCTGAAAACCGTCGCGCAGACATCGTTTACCAACGATAATTTCTGCATCGACCAAGTGGTTCCGACGCCGTGGCGGTTGTTAACGCCGCGGCGTTTTTTATCGGCAGCACGCCCGATCCACTGAAAATTCGTTATGCTGGACAGCGGGCTCGCCAGGGCCGGCACAAAGCCCCCAGATCACAGCCCCCAGCAGAGGGGAAACCGGCAGGTGAGGAGCCTGCGCATTGCGGATGCACATTTTTTAACGGACTTCACTATGCACGCTTATAAAAAGCCTTTTCGTCTCGCGACCGTCGCCCTGTTCGCTACGGCCGCCCTGTTCGCCAGCCTGCCGGCCAAGGCCTTTGCCGATGACGAGGCCCGACGCGCCATTTTGGAGCTGCGGCAGCAAATTCGTCAGATGAACGAGCAAAACACCCAGGCTCGCCTGCAGTTGGCTGATCAAATTGATACCCTGCGCTCCGAGGTTGTATCGCTGCGCGGTCAAGTTGAAAAACTGAGCTGGCAAGCCAGCGGCCAGGGCCAGAACAATGCGCCTGCCGGACAGCAAAGCCCTCATGCCGCAGACCCACAGGAACAAGCCGTCTTTGACAGCGCCATGGACGCCTACCGCGCTGGCCAATACAAACCCGCAGCCGATGCTTTTGCCGGCTTTCTGGCCGCCTACCCCTCCAGCGTTCTGGCTGACGAGGTGCGCTTTTACGAAGGCAGCAGCCTGTACGCCGTCAAGAACTTCAAGGCCTCCATCCAGAAGCTTCAGGCTTTTGTGAAAGCGTCCCCGCAAAGCCCACGCGCAGCTGATGCCCTGATGGTGACGGCCTCCAGCCAGATCGAGCTGAACGATCTGAGCGGTGCCAAGACCACTTTGCAGCGCATCGTCAAGGACTACCCACAATCTGAAGCGGCCGAGACAGCGCGCAGCCGTCTGAAACTGCTGGAATAAGTAGCCAGCGCGTAATGCCACACGGACCGGGTTCAGACCCGGTCTGTTTTTTTCAGGCGATCGATCCTTGCCTGACTTTTACTGCTTGCCATGACAAACCCTTTCGCCGACATCTCCACGCGTGAACTGACCGCACAAGCTTATCGCCACACCTTTGTAGATCAGGGGCAAGGCACGCCCGTTTTGCTGATACACGGTTCCCTGTGTGACTGGCGCTACTGGCGCTGGCAGATCCCCGCCTTTGCCACCCAGTATCGGGTTCTGGCTCCCAGCCTGCGCTCCTACTGGCCCGGTGCGCCCAGCCCCGGCAACTTCAGCACGGCGCAACACGCCCAGGACTTGCAGGCCCTGCTGGACCAGCATGTTCCTGATGAGAAGGTGCATATCGTGGGTCACTCTCGCGGTGGTCATGTCGCCCTGCTGCTGGCTCAAAGAATGCCCGGGCAGGTGGCCAGCCTGACCCTGGCGGATCCCGGCTTTCCCACTCCCGGTGCCTACTCCTATGCTCCTTTGTTCCAACAAGTGGCCGAACGCCTGGAACAGGGCGACCGCGATGGTGCCATGGCTCTGTTCGTAGATACGGTCAATGGCTCAGGGACCTGGAAGCAAATGACGCGCTGGTTCCGTGAGATGATTCAGGACAACGCTCACACCATGCTGGAGCAGCAACAGGAGCCCAATCAGGGCCCCGATCTGGACTGGCTCAAGCAACTGGCTGCTCCGCTAAGTTTCATCACGGGTGAGAACAGCCCCACGCGCTACCACCACTGCATGGATATCATTCGCCAGCACCGGCGTGAGGATCAGATGCACCGTATCCCTCTGGCGGCCCATGGCATGAATCTGGCTAATCCCAAGGCCTTCAACCAGGCGGTGCTGACAGCGCTGCAAGCCTGAACACGAAAACAAAACTGGCCGCTTGATTGAACTGCCCCCAAACAGTTAAACAGCATCCAAGCTTTTTCGGGGTCAATTCAAATACGGCCAGCTTCTATATAAAAGTGCCTGTCTGAATCAGTAGGCCTGTGTCTTGGCGGGACGCAGTTCGCATTCGGCCTGGACCTGCGTATCGTCAGACAAATGCAGGCTCAAGATAATGCGTTCGCCCAAAGCCAGATCTTCTTTGGCTTGCCCCAGCATCACATGAAAAGCACCGGGTTTCAGGCTGAGTTTTCCACCTGCCGGAATCTCCACCTCGGAGGCATGCGACATGCGTGACATGCCATCGTGCTCGGTAGTCTGATGCAGCATCACATGCCCGAAGGACAAGGCGCTGGCTCCCACTAAAGCCACGCTCTGCTCGCCCTTGTTTTCCAGTTCCAGATACGCAGCCGAAGGAGCGGGCTCCGGGAGCATGCGCACCCAGCATTGGCTGGCATGAACCTGTGTGCTCAAGGCACGTACCGCTTCGGGCGTGCCATGACCATGGCCTGCATGCCCTTGTGCCATCACGGTGCCGGTCGATGCCAGCAAACCCAAGGCAAGAACAATTGCGCTGCGTTTCATGATGCTCCTCGCTTCTTTTTGATCGATTGGAATGGGACCAGCCCTGAACAGCCGGGCGCCGAACTACCCCGATACGCGGGTCGATCTGATACAGTACCAGCCAGTATGCCTTTCTTACAACGGCCTTCTTTTCAGTGACGACGTCATGACCAGCACACATTCTGCACCCGAACCCAAAATCGATATTGTTCAGTTTCGTGATCTTCTAGAGCGTCTGCACCCTTTTGCCACCGTTCTGGGTATTGATGTCGTACACATTGGCCACGACAACGCCTGTTTGCGCTTGCCCGAGCGCAATGCCCACCAGCGTATGGGTGGCATGGTGGCAGGCCCCATGCTGATGGGGCTGGCTGATCTGGCCTTGTATGCCGCTGTTGTGGGTGCCACGGGCAATCCCGATGCCGTCACCTCCAGCCTGACCATCAACTTCCTGCGCAAGGCCCCTCCCGGCGATATTCTGGCTCATGCCCGGATTCACAAGACTGGCCGTACCTGCGCGGGCGATGTTCTGCTGGAGCCTGCCAACGGTGGCCCGGCAGTCGCACAAGTTATCAGCACCTGGTCCCTGCCTCGCGCCAAATAAACCATGTTTGCAAAGTCTCAAACGACCGGCCCGAGCCAGCTCTGGCTGGCGGAGTTGCAATCCTCCCTACGATTGGGCGGCCCCCTGATTCTGACCAATCTGGCTCAAGTCAGCCTGTTGGCAACCAACCTGATTTACATGGGCCGCCTTGGCCCTGATGAGCTAGCCGCCGGATCCCTGTCCGCCAGCCTATATCAAGCTTTCATGATCTTCAGCATGGGGCTGGTATCTGCTGTCGTTCCCATGCTGGCCACTACGCTGGGACGGCGACTGCGCAATGTACGCGAGTCCCAGCAAATCATTCGCCATGGTTTTCTGACGGCATTGCTGATTACCTTGCCCGCCTGGATGGTGCTGTGGAATGCCGAGCACATCTTGCTGGCGATGGGCCAGGACCCGGTAGTCGCGGCGCGCTCCGTCACCTATATGCATACCCTGCAATGGGCCTTGCTGCCCTATCTGGGCTACATCGTGCTGCGTTCCTTCCTGGCGGCCATGGAAAAACCGGGGTGGACCCTGGCGGTGGCCATTACGGCTATTGGCATCAATGCCATGCTGGGCTGGCTCCTGGTCTTTGGCAATCTGGGCATGCCCGCCATGGGGTTGGCGGGTGCGGGTCTGGCGACCACCTTGTCCAGCATCTTCATGTTTGCAGCCCTGAGCTGGGTGGTACTGCGTGATCCGCGCTTTAGACGCTACTACCTGTTTAACGATGCGTGGCAATGGAGCCTAAAGCGCCTGTGGAAGATGTGGGCGCTGGGCATTCCGATTGCGATTACCTTTACCCTGGAAACTCTGGTCTTTTATGCCGCCGTCATGATGATGGGCGTGCTGGGGCAATCGGATCTGGCCGCGCACGCGATTGCCATGCAGATCTGCTCGGTGTCCTACATGATCCCCTTGGGTTTCAGCCAGGTTGCCACCATCCGTGTGGGGCTGGCCGCAGGCCGGGTCGATCCTTTGGGTGCACGTCGTGCCGGCTGGATTTCCTACATTCTGGGGGTGGGCTTCATGGGACTGGCGGCCCTGGTGTTCTGGTTCGCCCCCTTGATCCTGATTGGTCTGTTCCTGGATCTGGATGCCCCTGAAAACCAGGCCGTTATTCAACTGGCCATTACCTTCCTGGCACTGGCCGCCCTGTTCCAGATCAGTGATGGCGCTCAAGCCGTCGCTGCGGGGATGCTACGCGGCCTGCATGACACACGCATACCCATGTTGCTGGCTTTGTTAGGGTATTGGGTGCTGGGCGTTCCTACGGGCTCTTTGCTGGCTTTCCAGTTCAGTATGGGCGGGACGGGAATCTGGATCGGGCTGGTAACAGGTTTATCGGTGGTTGCCGTGCTCATGACGCTGCGCTGGATGCGGGCATCGACACGCTTGGGACGCAAGCGGCCTGCACAGGCAGCATAGTTCTGAGGTCGGTTCCATAGATCGATTTTGCATGTCGACTCTGTATTCTGGCTCTGTATTTCAGCTCTGTGCGTCAACCTTGTCTTCCTGAACGGATAACAAACCAGACCCGGAACAAACACCGAACAAGCTCAGACTTGAACCAGGCAACAGCCTGAAAAGCGACACAGTCCACCTATAACAAAGCCCCTTGTCGGACTCTCCGACTAGGGGCTTTGTTTGTCTACAGACTGCGGGGCAGCTTACTGCTTGGGCAGTTTGCTGGCCACGCCTTCCACGTAGTAATCCATGCGGTTCAACGCATCGTCATCCAGGAAACCGGATTCCAGACGTACCTTGCCGTCGTTGTCCTTGATCGGTGCGGCAAAAGGTTGCAGCGTGCCAGCCTCGATCTCGGCCTGTTTGGCCAGAACGAACTCTTTCACGTCAGCAGGTACTTCAGGACCGAAGCCTTCCAAAGCTGCCATACCGGACTTCAGGCCACCCCAGGTGCTGTCGTTCTGCCATTTACCATCCAGAACTTCAGTGGCTTTGCGAGTGAAGTAGTCACCCCAGTGGTGCGTCACAGCAGCCAGCTGGGCTTTAGGACCGAACTTGCTCATGTCGGAGTGGTAGGCAATCGCGTATTTGCCTGCTTCTTCAGCCGCTTGCACGGTAGCAGTGGAGTCGGTGTGGTGAGTCACCACATCCGCGCCCTGACCCAGCAGCGTGACCGCTGCATCTCGCTCTTTACCTGGGTCGTACCAGCTATTGGCCCAAACCACACGCACCTGGGCTTCGGGGTTCACGCTCTTCAAACCGATGGCGAAGGCGTTGATACCTTGCAGCACTTCAGGAATGGGGTGAGCACCCACGTAACCGACCACATTGGATTTGGTCATTTTGCCAGCCAGCACGCCAGCCAGGTAACGGGACTCGTAGAAACGGGCGTTGGTGGTCGCCACGTTAGGAGCCGTCTTGTAGCCGGTGGAGTGGACAAATTTCACGTCAGGAAACTGCTTGGCCACTTTTTGCGTCTGGTTCATATAGCCAAACGAGGTCGTGAAAATCAGCTTGTTGCCTTGCTGGGCCAGATCGCGAATCACGCGCTCTGCGTCAGCACCTTCAGGCACGTTTTCCACGTACTGAGTAACCACACGCCCTTTCAGGGCCTCTTCCATTTCAAGACGGCCAATATCCTGCTGCCAGGTCCAACCGGCTTCACCGATAGGGCTGACATACACAAAACCGATTTTCAGGGGTTCTTGATCGTTTGCCTGAGCGGACACAGGCAAGGCGGCCAGGGGGGAAGCGATGGCAGCGGCCATCAGGGCCTTGCGCATAAAGTTTCCAGTCATGTCAGTCCTCTAGTTGTTGGGATTGAAGTTTTTGCCAAGCGATGCAGGCATATTCAACCTGATCCAGTTAGCGTTTCGGGAAATTAAAACCAGCACAATAATCGTGGCCAGATACGGCATCATGGCCAGCAATTGCGAGGCTACCGGAACACCCAGAGCCTGCGCATGATAGGTCAGGATCGTGACCCCACCAAACAAGTAAGCGCCCAGCATCACGCGCCAGGGACGCCAGGTTGCAAAGGTCGTCAGTGCCAGGGCAATCCAGCCACGCCCGGCGACCATATTCTCTACCCACATGGGTGTGTAGACCAGACAGATGAAGGCACCGGCCAGACCGCAGCAGGCACCGCCAAACATCAAGGCCCCCAGGCGAATGTAGCGCACGTTGTAGCCCAGCGAATGGGCCGAAGCGGGCGACTCACCCACGGCGCGCAAGACCAGGCCAGACCGTGTACGAGCCAGGAACCAGGCCACGGCAATACACAACACCCAGGACACATAGACCATGTAATGCTGCTGGAAGAACGCAGGCCCGATCAGCGGAATGTCTTTCAAAACCGGAATGGACAGCTTGGTGACAGTCAGGGAATTGCCGGTGAAAGGCAGGCCGATATAGGCGGAGGCCCCTACCCCGAAGAGCGACAAGGCCAGGCCACAAGCCACCTGGTTGGCCCCCAGCCAGACCGTCAGCCAGGCAAAGGCAGCGGCCATCACGGCTCCCACAACGGCGCCCAGCACAAAGCCCAACGCAGGGCTGCCCGTCTGCACGGCCACGGCAAAGCCCACAATGGCCGCCATCAGCATCATGCCTTCCGAGCCCAGATTGATGACACCCGATTTTTCATTGATCAGCAAACCCAAGGCTGCCAGGAGCAAAGGGGTGCCTGCGTTGATGGTTGCGGCTAGCAAAGGTGCAATCGCGTCCATTACTTTCTCCAGACCAAACGCTTGGTGATGAGCACGTCACAAGCCAACAAGGAAAACAGGAGGATGCCCTGGAAAATGCCGGTAATCGCATTGGGCAGACCCAAACGACTTTGGGCCAATTCCCCACCGATATAGAGCAAGGACATCACAAAAGAGGAAAATATCAATCCCAGCGGGTGCAGTCGCCCCACAAAGGCCACGATAATGGCCGCAAAACCATAGCCGGGAGAAATCGAAGGGGTCAGTTGCCCAACCGGGCCCATGACTTCTGCGGCACCCGCCAGCCCAGCCAATGCACCCGAAATCAGCAAGGAGCTCCACAAGGCTTTACGGGAGGAAAAGCCGGCATACCGAGCTGCCAAGGGAGCCATGCCGCCCACTCGCAGACGAAAACCAGCCATGCTTCGTGTCAGAAAGAGCCAGGCAGCCACCGAAGCGATCAGCGCCAGCACAATACCGCTATGCAAGCGAGTGCCGGGCAAGACGGCGGGCAACAGGAAGCCATCCGAAAACAGGCTGGATTGCGGAAAGCCGAAACCATCAGGATCACGCAAGGCACCGTGCACCAGATAGCTGAGCAGGTGCTGGGCCACATAGACCAGCATCAGGGACACCAGAATCTCGTTGGCATTGAAACGGTCTTTCAAGAAAGCCACAATCGCGGCCCAGGCCATGCCACCGAGCATGCCGCAGGCCAGGGCGACGCTAATCAGAAAAAAGCCACCGTTATCGCCATTGTCTACCTGCAGGACAAAAGCCCCGGCTGCCAGCGCTCCCATCACCAACTGCCCTTCTGCCCCGATATTGAAGATATTGGCCCGGAAGCAAATTGCCAGGCCAACAGAAATCAGCAGCAGAGGAATCAGCTTGACGCCCACCTCGGCCCAACCATTCAGGTCACGCAAAGGCTCCAGAAAAAATACGTTCAAGCCCGCCAAAGGGTTTTTGCCCAGCGACCAGAACAAGGTTCCGGCGACCACCATGGTCAACAAGACCGCCAGCAAAGGCGAACACCAGGCCATCAAGGTGGAGGGCGTGGCACGAGTCTCAAGCCTGAACATGCTCACCCTCCTCCCACAAACCGCTCATCCATTGCCCAATCTGATCAACACTGGCTTGCGCCACGGGAATAGAGGGAGACATACGACCTTTGGAGATAACAATCAGGCGATCAGCAATCGCAAACAATTCATCCAGCTCTTCGGAGATCACCAGTAAGGCGCAGCCTGCATCGCGCAAGGCCAGCAACTCGGCGTGAATCTGGGCAGCGGCCCCCACGTCCACTCCCCAGGTTGGCTGGGCAATCACCAGAATGCGCGGCTGGCGAGTCACTTCCCGACCAATAATGTACTTTTGCAGATTCCCGCCCGACAGGCTGTTGGCAGCGGCCTGCTCGTTGGAGGCCTTGACGCGGAAACGCTTGATAATCCCTCCCGCCAGACGGCGGATACTGGGAAAGCGCAGAAAACCACGCTTCACCGTTTCCGGGTTTTGATGAGACAGCAGCAGGTTTTGAGCCAGAGACAACTCCGGCACAGCACCGCGTCCCAAACGCTCCTCGGGGACAAAACCCATACCCTGGTCACGTCGCCAGGCCGCATCACGCTGGGCAATCGCCTGGCCATCCAGCAAAATCATGTCTGCCTGCGCACGGGTATCTTCACCCGACAAGGCCGCCAGCAACTCCTGCTGACCATTACCGGAAATACCGGCTACCCCCAGAATTTCACCCTGGTGCAGATCAAAACTGACATCCTGCAATTCACAGGCAAAAGGATGGGATTTGCTCAACTGCAGATTACGTACCTGCAAGAGCGTGCCGCCTTGTTGCATGCTGCGTTCACCCAGAGACTGGGGCTCGGCACCAATCATCAGGCGCGACAGGCTGGCCGTGGTTTCCTCACGAGGATCGCAGTAACCCGTGACCTTGCCCATGCGCATGACCGTACAGGCATTGCACAATTCGCGAATTTCATCGAGCTTGTGGCTGATATAGACAATGCTGCAACCTTCTGCGGCCAGTTGGCGCAAGGTGCCAAACAAACGGCGCACGGCCTGCGGCGTCAGCACTGACGTGGGTTCATCCAGAATCAGCAGCTTGGGCTTGCCCAGCAAAGCCCGCACAATTTCCACCCGCTGGCACTCGCCCACAGACAAGGTGTGAATGTGACGTTGCGGGTCCAGGTCCAGCCCGTACTGGCTGGCAGTCTCGCTAATGCGGCCCGCCAGCTCCTGCATATTGGTGGAAGCAGGCAAACCCAGCGCAATGTTTTCCGTGACAGTCAGGGTGTCAAACAAGGAAAAGTGCTGGAACACCATGCCAATGCCCAATTGTCGGGCTGCAGCCGGGCTGCTGATCTGAACGGGCTGACCGTCCCACAGAATCTGACCCTGATCCGGTTTGACCACCCCGTAAATAATCTTCATCAGGGTGGACTTGCCTGCGCCATTCTCCCCCAGCACGGCGTGAATCTGCCCCGGAAGAATAGACAGGGAAATATTGTCATTGGCCACCACCGCGGGATAGGCCTTGGTGATATTGCGAAGTTCGAGGCGTGGCACAGCCTTGGGGTCTGGGGATACCGTTTGCTCACCGGACTCAGAAGAATGGCCCACGGGAGACGATGGGGTCATGGCTGTATCAGCAAAAAAATATAAAACGCCCGAGCAAGCGCTGCATGGCCTGCTCAGACGTACAAAAAGGGAAGAAGAACCTGGGGCTTAACGCTTGCCCAAGGCTTGCTCTATTTTCTTATCAGTCTTGTATTGGCTAAGAGAATATACCGCCCAAATGGCGGCAGGAATCCATCCAATGACGGTCAACTGCAAAATCAGGCAAATAATGCCTGCTACAGGCCGACCAATCGTGAAAAAAACCAGCCATGGCAACAGCAGTGCGATCAGTAAGCGCATGAGAACACTCGCAATAATCTGAGAAGAGCGCTATTTTACCCTTTATTGCCCGACTGATTCATTTGCCTTCCAACAAGTACAACAAGAGGCCCGGATCAGCCGTGCTGAGCCGGGCCTGGATCACGAACAAAATTTACAGCAGTTCTTTGCGCAGTTGAGCTGGCGTCTTGGGCGAGAGCAGGCCTGGGGCCACGTCCAGGACAGTCTGGGCACCAGTCTGACCGTTCTTGTTCATGCGGTACGCGGCGCGCGCATAAGCGACCAGTACGCTGGACGTGAATTCGGGATTGCTGCCCAGATTCAGTGCGTACTCCACCACCTGCTGCGAACCCGAGCCGGACTGACCGCTACGAATCACAAAACCACCGTGCGGCATGGCGGCATGGTCGCGAGCCAGAGTTTCGGCATCAATGAAGTTCACTTCGGTGTCGTAGTCTGCAAAATAGTCAGGCATGGTGACAATTGCTTCACGCACGGTATCAGCATCCGCGCCCTGCTCCAGCACGACAAAGCACTGACGTTTGTGCTTTTCACGGGTACTGAGTTCAGGCTGTTCGCCATTGCGCACACGCTGTACCGCAGCTTCGATAGGCAAGGTGTATTGCACACCACCGGCCACACCAGCCACACGACGGATCGCATCCGAGTGGCCTTGGCTCAGGCCCTTGCCCCAGAAGGTGTAAGTCTGGCCAACCGGCAAAACGCATTCGCCGTACAGGCGATTCAGGGAGAACAGGCCTGGGTCCCAGCCCACCGCGATCAGAGCCGTGGTGCCAGCGCCCTGAGCGGCCGCATCGACAGCCGCGTAGTACTCGGGGATACGGGCATGGGTATCAAAGCTGTCCACCGTTGTGAACCAGCGCGCCAAGGCCGGGCCTTGCTCGGGCAGGTCATTTTTAGAGCCACCACAGAGAATCAGCACATCAATATCATTGCGGTACTGTTCGATCTGGTCCAGGGCGCGCACGGGCACGCCTGCACTTTGCAGACGCAGGGAAGCAGGGTCACGACGAGTAAAAACGCTGACCAGCTCCATGTCCGGGTTTTGTGCCAGGGCCAGCTCTACGCCTCGCCCTAAATTGCCGTAACCTGCAATACCGACACGGATTTTGCTACTCATGGTGTTTTCCTTAAAACTGATAAATAAGTGCTGTCAGAACTGCTGCGCTCTGAAGCGGCTGGCCTAGTCGCTGATCATGCGGGCGGCAAAGCCCATGAACAACAGCCCCACCGAGCCATTGCCCATACGGGACAAACGCTGATGACGTCGGAAAATTCCTGCCAGACGGTCACCGCCAAAAATCAGCAAAGACAAATAACAAATGCTGATCAGCTCCACCACCAGACCCAACAGCATAAAGGCCAGGCCTGTGTGACCTTTGGACGGGTCCACAAACTGCACGAAAAAGGACAGGAAGAACAAGATGGCCTTGGGATTCAACAAGCTCAGGAGCAAGGCCTTGCGAAAGCGGGTTTCGTGACGCAAACGCGTGTCCACGGACTGGACCGGGCCGCCTTGCCTGAAGGCTGACTGTAACAGCCGCACCCCCAAATACAACAAATAAGCCGCGCCCAGCCAGCGTATGCCCATATACAACATGGGCAGCGTCTTAAGCAGCGAGGCAGCGCCCAAGGCTGTCAGCGTCATCAAAATACCATCGCCCACGACAACACCCAAGGCCGCTTTATAACCTTCGCGCACGCCATGTCCGGCGCCACTGGCCAGAACGTATAAAGAATTGGGTCCGGGCAATAGCACGATAAACACCGTACCCACCACAAAGGCCCAGAAATTGATAACACCGATTTGTTCGAACACGCCGGCCTCGCTAAACGCAGCAGAATCCGCAATTTTAGCGCTAAAAAAATGCCCCTGGCACGGGTGGAATGCCAGGGGCGATCAGGTCAATTTGTAAGGTCTACGCTGCCGGACTGACTCGGCTACGCATTACCGGACCTGATGGACTACGCAGTCGCTAGTTCCTGGGTCTGGAACTGCTCCTGTTTCATGGTGCCTTCCTGCTGGAAACGAACGTGCCAGGACAAGGCCTCTTCCAAAATGTGGGGCGTATGGCCGCCACGTTGGCTGGCGCGTTCAACGTAGTCCAGCAAGGCAGGACGATAGTCGGGGTGAGCACATTTTTCGATGATGACGCGGGCACGCTCACGGGGAGCCAAACCACGCAAATCAGCCAGGCCCCATTCGGAAACCAGCACGGCCACATCGTGCTCGCAATGGTCTACGTGCGATGCCATAGGCACCACGCTGGAGATAGCACCATCTTTGGCGACGGACTTGCTGACAAAAATGGACAGGTGCGCATTACGGGCGAAATCACCGGAGCCGCCAATGCCATTCATCATGTGGGTGCCACAGACATGGGTGGAATTCACGTTGCCGTAGATATCAAACTCCAGGGCGGTGTTGATCGCGATAATGCCCAGGCGACGCACCAGTTCCGGGTGATTACTGATTTCCTGAGGACGCAGCACCAGCTTGTCGCGGTAGTTTTCCAAACCTTCCAGGAATTGCGCCATTTTGGGAGCCGACAGGGTCAAGGACGAAGCCGAGGCAAAGCTCAGCTGGCCGGAGTCCAGCATGGCAATCGCGCTGTCCTGCAAGACTTCCGAGTACATTTTCAGGTCGGTGAAGGGAGAATCCAGCAGGCCATACGTCACGGCATTGGCAATCGTGCCGATACCAACCTGCAAAGGCAGCAAGGAGTGGCTCATACGGCCAGCATCTACTTCGCCTTTCAGGAATTCAATAATGTGACCGGCAATTGCCTTGGTTTCTTCATCAGGTGGCAGCACGCTGGAGGGGCTGTCCAAAGCATCGGTCACTACAATACCCACGATGCGGGACGGATCCACCTGAATGGCGGTGCTGCCAATACGCTGGTCCACATCCGTCAATTCAATAGGCTGACGATTGGGGCGAGCCTCGGGCACGTAGATATCGTGCAAGCCTTCCATTTCCACCGGCATGCTCAGGTTCAGCTCAACAATGATTTGTTTGGCTTGCTGGGCAAAGCTGGCCGAATTGCCTACCGACGTCGTTGGCACAATCGCGCCGGTTTCAGTAATGGCAACAGCTTCGATAACAGCGATGTCGATGGCGGGCAGGTTGCCCGAACGCATGTGCTCCACCGTCAGGGACAAGTGCTGGTCGGTGAACAGGACCTTGCCTTCATTGATATGACGGCGCAATACCGAGTCCACTTGAAACGGCGAGCGGCGGGCCAGCACACCGGCCTCGGCCATCATGCCGTCGCTATCATTACCCAGCGAAGCGCCGGTAACCACATTCAGTTTTAATTGCTCGGTCTGGGCGCGCTCGGCCAAGGCACGAGGCATGACCTTACAGTCCCCAGCGCGGGTAAAACCGCTCATCCCGACATTCATCCCGTCCTTGAAGAAGGCGACTGCCTCCTGAGCGGTCATGACTTTGCCTTCCAATTCGGGGGAACGAATGCGATCCTTGAACATCGTGTGCTCCTGTCTCTGTGTCATTGATCTACCTGTTGTTGCTTTCGGAAGGAGCCGGGGCCGAAAGCGCCAGGCGAGATCTTCACGCAACAGAACGACATCACGCTTTAAAAATAGTGGCTGTATGAGCCGGAGATAAAAAGCCGAAATCGCCCTGACAACAGGCGTTTATGTTTTTTGAACAAAGCCAGCATAGCATCGCCATAATGAATAAAATAACTCATACGAAGTCGTAAAAGTCATAGACAAAAGGCCAGCTAATCATGGACATTCGATCCTTGCGATACTTCATTGAAACCGTTAAACATCAAAGCTTTACGCAAGCCGCACAGAGTCTGAACGTGACGCAATCGACCATCAGCAAGATGGTGAAGCAGTTGGAAGATGAGCTGGGCGAGCCCTTGCTGATCCGCGATCATCGTCAATTGCAGCTGACCGATTGCGGCAAAGTGGTGCTGGAGCGAGGGCAGGAAGTTTTGCAGAGCATGCAGGGCTTGCTGCGAGAGGTTCATGAAGTTCAAGCACTGCAACGCGGTCGTCTGGATGTCGGTATTCCACCCATGATTAATGTGCTGTTTACAGAGGTGCTCAAGACCTTCAAGAACCGGCATCCGCAGATCGAGCTGATTCTGCATGAGGAAACCGGCATGGGGATCGAGCGCATGGTCGCGGCGGGCACGGTTGAAATGGGGCTAAGTATTCTGCCTTTGGGGCCGGAGTTGAATGTGTCGGCTACTCCCGTGGCCAAACATGCTGTTTGGGCGATTGGCCATAAAGATACGCTGGCCGGTGCACAAAAGAAGATCAAGCTGCGGGAGCTGGAAAAGCATCCTTTGATTTTCCTGGGCGAAGACTATGCCCTGACCCGTATGTTGCGGCGTGCTTTTGCTCACGCAGGCTTGCGGGCGAATATTGCGGCGCAAAGCAATCAGTGGGATTGGGTGGCTTCCATGGCGCAGGCAGGCATGGGGGTGGCTTTACTGCCCCAGCCGTTTCTGTCTCGGCTGGAACCGGGGGACTGGGTTGCCAAAGAAGTGGTGGAGCCGGCGTTGAACTGGGAAGTGGCGCTGCTGTGGAATGGACGGTATCTGTCGCAGGCGGCCAGAGCGTGGCTACAGGTCTGTGCGGATGTGTTGGGCGGGAACTGGCCGGAGCTTGAAGGAGATTTATAGCAGGACTATTTATTAGCCCTTGAATGCTCATCGTGTATTCAACACCAGGCTAAGGCCGGCCCAATTGCATTGAATTGTCATGTACATGCAGGAGCATGTCTTTCTTATTTGACATCGCTTCGGTTTGGAAGAGCCTGGATTAATGCGTAGGCAATCTCTATGAAGCACCACATGGAACATAAAGCGTCAAACACCTCTTTGGTTCCACATCCCTGCCAATTTCTCGTACATGAAACGACTGAAAAATCGCGCCATCTCATGCATCGAGCCGCTCAAGCCGTCTGCCCCTGACTCGGGGCGATTCAGACTGCTTGCCGCGGGCTGTTCTGGAATCCGGGATGCAAGCCCTGTGTTGTTCGAGCGGGACGCTTGTACTTGGTCCGGGGGACCAAGTACCCCGGGAGTTCACAGGGCGCCCGGACTCCAGAACAGACAAGGGTACCGGTGCGCAGCACCGGCAAGTAGTCAAGCCCCGAGTCAGGGGCAGACGGCTTGAGCGGCGTCTTTCCTGAGACGACTTTTCTCAAAGAACCCGATCAATGCTGAAGCATTCCCGATACACAACAACTACTTGTCACCCCACCCCCAGACAAAAAAAAGAGCCACCCCAAACAGGGTGGCCCTCTTGAACAGCCAGGTCCAACAATCAGAAAGACTTAAGCAGTCACTTTCTCTGCAACCGTCTCTTCAACGTCAGCCGAACTACGGATCAGGTAATCAAATGCGCTCAAAGCAGCTTTGGCACCTTCACCTGCAGCAATAACGATCTGTTTGAAAGGAACGGTCGTTACATCACCAGCGGCAAACACACCAGCCAGCGAAGTCGCACCGCGAGCATCAACCTCGATCTCGCCATGACGCGACAGACCCACATCGCTATCCTTCAACCATTCCGTGTTGGGCACCAGACCAATCTGAACGAATACACCATCCAGCTTCAGGCTCTTGGCTTCCTGAGTAGCACGATCCAGATAATTCAGACCCACCACCTTGGTGCCATCACCCAGAACTTCAGTCGTCTGAGCCTGCATGATGATCGACACGTTAGGCAGACTGCGCAGCTTGGTCTGCAAAACCTGGTCAGCACGCAAGGCATCACCGAACTCGATCAAGGTAACGTGCTTGACCAAACCAGCCAGGTCAATCGCCGCCTCGACGCCGGAGTTACCACCGCCGACCACAGCTACGTCCTTGCCCTTGAACAAAGGACCATCACAGTGCGGGCAGTACGCCACACCACGGTTACGGTAATCCTGCTCACCAGGCACATTCAGTTCACGCCAGCGGGCACCGGTAGCCAGAATCACGGACTTGGCCTTGAGCTGAGCGCCGCCATCCACATCTACAATGACCTGCTTGCCTTCACGACGAATGCCCTTGGCACGATGCAGATTCATGATGTCCACATCGTAGGCTTTGACGTGCTGCTCCAGCGCCGTTGCAAACGCAGGACCATTGGTCTCAACCACCGAGATGTAGTTCTCGATAGACATGGTGTCCAGCACCTGACCACCAAAACGCTCGGCCAGCACACCCGTACGAATACCCTTGCGAGCAGCATACACAGCAGCGGCTGCACCAGCAGGACCACCGCCGACGATCAGCACATCAAACTCGTCCTTGGCATTCAAGGCTTCAGCACGAGCCGAGTTATCGCCCGTATCCAGCTTGGCCAGCAACTCTTCAGCACTGGCACGGCCTTGATGGAACATTTCGCCATTCAAGAACACGGCCGGAACCGACATGATGTTGCGCTGCTGAACCTCATCCTGGAACAGGGCACCGTCAATCGCCACGTGCTTGATACGTGGGTTGATCACGGACATGGCGTTCAAGGCCTGCACCACGTCAGGACAGTTCTGGCACGACAGCGAGAAATACGTTTCAAAAACAAAGTCGCCGGGCAGATTACGGATCTGCTCAATCACAGCGGCATCCAGTTTGATCTCATGGCCACCCACTTGCAGCAGGGCCAGAATCAAAGAGGTAAATTCGTGTCCCATCGGGATACCCGCAAAGCTCACGCTAATGTCGGTACCGGGACGGTTGATTTGGAAGGAAGGCTTGCGCTCTTGCGCATCCGCATCTTCGCGATAGCTGGTCTTGTCGGACAGACCATCAATTTCTTGCAACAGTTCGCGCAGCTCGACGGACTTGGCGCCAGTATCCAGCGTCGCAACGATCTCGATCGGTTGCGTGATCTTCTCGAGGTATGCCTTCAATTGAGTTTTGATGTTTGCATCTAACATGTGAAACGCCCTTTATCCTGTACTGAACGAAACAACTTGAGGTGCCTGAACCGGTCAGGCACCGGGGTGGCGGCGCAGCGCGCCGACCACCGCTTAAGACCCGTGTTTAAAAGGTCTTAGATCTTGCCAACCAGATCCAGGGAAGGAGTCAGCGTCTTGGCGCCTTCTTCCCATTTAGCTGGGCAAACTTCACCGGGGTGAGCGGCGATGTACTGGGCAGCCTTAACTTTGCGCAGCAGCTCGGAAGCCACACGGCCGATACCGTTGTCGTGGATTTCCAGAACCTTGATTTCGCCTTCTGGGTTCACTACGAACGTACCGCGCAAAGCGATACCTTCTTCTTCGATCAGCACGTCAAAGTTGCGCGACAGCTGATGAGTTGGGTCACCGATCATTGGGTAGTTAACTTTGCTGATGGCTTCCGACGTGTCGTGCCATGCTTTGTGAGCAAAGTGGGTGTCGGTGGACACGGAGTAAACCTCTACGCCCATTTTTTGGAACTCGGCGTAGTTGTCGGCCAAGTCTTCCAGTTCGGTTGGGCAAACAAACGTAAAGTCGGCTGGGTAGAAAACAAAAACAGCCCACTTACCGGCAACGGTTTCGTTGCTGACTTCGATAAATTTGCCGTTGTGAAAAGCTTGTGCTTTAAAAGGTTTGATGACGGTGTTGATCAAAGACATATTTGCTCCGGTGAGTGATTAATCATTGACAGTAAAGCCATTATAGGAAGCCACTGCCGATTAGTAAAATTGATTAATGCAATAACGTTAATTGCTATTAGCTATCGCACGTCGCATAAAAACTTCTTTCTATGCGTCGCACAGACTTATGCTAACAGAGCTAGATGACAGTGCAACTATCAGCGTTCAAGCTATAAGGCTACTTCGCTGGGCACGGGGCTGGAGGACTGCTTGGCGTTGAACAAACAACGGGCAAAATCCTGCCAAAACTGCGCATCGTCGCCTAAAGAAACATTAATACGTATATATGTAGATGGTTGCTGTTGCGGGGAAAACAAGGCCCCCGGTACTAATAAATGGCCGGGTCGCCCCAAGGCGCGCACCAGACTTTCCGTATCCACACCCGTATCCACCCAAACAAACATGCCTGCCTGGGGTGGTGCGTCCGGTGCCAGCCCCACATGAGCCAATTGTTCCAGGGTTCTATGCCTGTCGGCATCTGCATGACGGCGCAGTCGCTCCAGGTGCTTGCGATAGGGACCGTCTACCAGCACCCGGTGGATGACCCGCTCGCCCAGCTCCGGCGAGGTCAAGCCCGCCAGCATTTTCAGATTCACCAGGGCTTGCAAAAGCTCGGGAGCCGCTGCCATATAAGCCACCCGCAGGCCCGCAGCCATCACCTTGGAATAGCCCCCTACCAATGTCACCCGGTTCAACTGATCCAATTGGGCCAGACGGCAGGCAGGATTGGCATGCAGCTCACTATAGGTATCGTCTTCAATAATGTGGAAGTCCCAGGTCTGGGCCAAGGTCAGAATGCCGTGTGCCACCGCCGGGCTCAAACTAAACCCGGTAGGGTTATGCACCACGGTATTCAGGATGACCAGACGTGGACGATGTTCACGCGCCAATTGCTCCAAGACCGCCAGATCCGGACCATCTGCACGGCGCGGCACACTCAGCACTCGCACATCGACCACGGCCAGACGGGCGAACAGCAGATACCAGGCCGGATCTTCTACCACCACGGCATCACCGGGCCGCAACCAATGGCGCAAGAGCAAATCCAGCGCCTGCGTAACACCACTGCACAATAAGAGCTGGGTATCAGGGTCCGCCTGTATGCCGCTATCTTCCAGTTGCCCCGCAATATGTTGGCGCAAAGGTCGATAGCCATGAGAGTGCCCATAGCCCAGCAGGTTGGAGCCTGCACTACGACTGACCTGCCGCAAAGCAGCCAGAATCATCTCGTTATCCAGCCACTGACGGGGAATACCCGCGCTATCACTCTGCCCCATGAAGCTGTTCAGCATCCAGTTCACATCAATCTTGCGCGGCTCATTCTTTTCTACATGCAGGGATTCAGAACGCAAACGCCGGGGGCTGCGCACCCGCACAAAAAAACCTGAACCAGGCCGAGACTCCACCAGGCCCAAAGCCATCAATTTGTCGTAGGCGGCCACAACGGTATGCGTGCTGACGCCAGCAGACTGTGCCAACCGACGCACCGAAGGCAAGCGACTGCCACCCCGATAGCGAAAATGCAGAGCCTGCTGCACCCAGGCAACCAACTGATCGCTAAGCGTCACGTCCGAACCGCGCACGGGCTGCCAATCCAACCATTCCATGATGCTGACCTTTAAGCGAGAAAACCGACTGTAGCGGAAGTTTGACCAGTACAGCCTGGCCGACTGATTGATGAACTGTATCGCAACTGTATTGCTTATTTATTTTAAGCTCAAAGCTGTGATAAACCTATTTCTTATCCGTGGTGATTTTCATGAGCCGCAGCACCAGTCTTCCCATGCCTAGTACCGCCCCAGCATTGCTGATCTATCTCTACGCTTTTATCGGGGTTACCGTCTTTGCCTTCACCTTGCCCATGACGCGGCTGGCGGTGCAAAGCTTTGACCCCTGGCTGGTCGGGATGGCGCGAGCCAGTATCGCGGGGGTGTTTGCGGCCATCATTTTACTGGCTACCCGCAGCCGCCGCCCCACTGCTTCGGAATGGCGCGGTATTGCCCTGTCCTGTACAGGTGTGATCGTGGGCTGGCCCGTGTTTTCATCGATTGCCATGCAGACCGTGCCGTCCTCGCACGGGGCCGTGTTAAGCGGCCTGATTCCCCTGGCTACCGCCATTGTTGCCTCTGCCCGTAGCGGTGAACCCTTGAGCCGCCGCTTCTGGATGCTGAGCCTGCTGGGTGCCGTACTGGTGCTGCTCTACGCTTTCTATATTGGTGAAGGCGCACTGCAAACCGGGGATATCTGGTTGGCTCTGGCCGTGTTCATGTCCGGCGTGGGCTATGCCGAAGGTGGCCGTGTGGCTCGTACCCTGGGTGGATGGCGCACCATTTGCTGGTGCCTGGCAGCCAGCTTGCCGCTGACCATTCCTGCCACCTTGTGGCTGACCTTTCCTATGACAGAAATGCCTTCTTCCCAATCTGTCATGGCCCTGCTCTACCTGGCCCTGTTCTCTTCCCTGCTGGGCTTTTTCCCCTGGTACAAGGCCATGGCCATGGGTGGTGTGGCTCGTATCGGGCAGGTACAACTGGCCCAGCCCTTTCTGACCGTGCTGATTTCAGCAGTGTGGTTAAGCGAGCAAGTGGACTTGCTGACCTGGCTGTCCTGCATCGTCATCATCGCCATTATTGCGGCCAGCCGTCGCGCCTGAAAACACAATGGCAAGGCGGCTAAATACAGCAAGGGCATATTCACCTAACTAATACTTCGTTCCCAGCGGGGGCTCGCGCAAGCACACTGGCTCATCATTCCATGAACCATGTAAGGCAATAGCGCGGCCCACGTGACTCCGTTTTGAGCAGGGCCGGTACTGGTATTGCCGCAAGGACATCTGATCATGCCCGCCCAAGCCCCTGCCGCGCTTGCCCTGAGCGCCCGGCCCCTGATGCTGTGGAAACAGCTGCGCGACGACCTGCAAGTCATCGCACACGAACATGCTGATGCCGTTCTGGCCAGTTCCCTGGCCGCGGAAGACATGGTGCTGTTTCATGCCATGTCCATCTACACCCCCGAATTGCAAACTGTCACCCTGGATACCGGTCGTCTGCACGAAGAGACCTTGCAATTGGGGCGCGACATCCAGCAACACTACGAACGCCCTATCCTGTTTTTTCACCCTGACCCGGACCGGGTTCAGGAACACGTCACCACGCATGGCACACACGCTTTTTACGAAAGCGTGGAGCTGCGCAAAGAGTGCTGCGCGATCCGCAAGGTGGAGCCGCTGCGCCGTGCCTTGCAAGGCCGATCGGCCTGGATCACCGGCCAGCGTCGCGAACAGACCGCCAGCCGCACCGAACTGTCCAGCAAGGAATACGACAGCGTCTTTGGGCTGCAGAAATTCAACCCCTTGATCGAATGGACTCAGGACGATGTCTGGGCCGTGATCCGTGGATTAAGCATCCCCTACAACCCACTGCACGACCAGGGCTACCCCTCCATAGGTTGCGAGCCCTGTACGCGCGCCATTCGCCCCGGTGAAGACGTGCGCGCCGGGCGCTGGTGGTGGGAACAGCGCGACAGCCTGGAATGCGGCCTGCATGCCAGCAATCTGAATAGCAGTGTCAACACCTGAAGGAACCCCATGGGCGAACCACTCTCTACCCGTACTCATCTGGACTGGCTGGAAGCCGAGGCCATTTTTATTCTGCGCGAAATCGCGGCTGAAGCTGAAAAACCCGTGCTGCTGTTCTCCGGCGGCAAGGACTCCGCCGTGCTGCTGCAACTGGCCCAGAAAGCCTTTGCGCCCGGCCCGCTGCCGTTTCCGCTGATGCACGTGGACACCGGTCACAACTACCCGGAAGTGATTGAATTTCGGGATCGCCGCGCCGCGGAGCTGAACGCCGAGCTGATTGTGCGCAGCGTGGAAGATTCCATTGCGCGCGGCACCGTCGTGCTGCGCAATGAAACCGCCAGCCGCAACGGGGCCCAGGCCGTCACCTTGCTGGAAGCCATTGCCGAATTTGGCTTTGATGCCTGTTTCGGTGGTGCCCGCCGTGACGAGGAAAAAGCCCGCGCCAAAGAACGTATCGTGTCCTTTCGCGACGAATTCGGCCAATGGGACCCCAAAGCGCAACGCCCCGAGCTGTGGCACTTGTTCAACACCCGCATCCACAAGGGCGAGAACCTGCGTGTCTTCCCGATTTCCAACTGGACCGAACTGGACGTCTGGCAATACATCCAGCGTGAGGCCATTGATCTGCCATCCATCTACTACACCCACTCACGCGAAGTGGTGGAGCGTCAGGGCCTGGTCGTTCCCATCACCCCGCTGACTCCCCTGCTGGATGGTGAAACTTCTGAATGGCGCGATGTACGTTTCCGCACCGTAGGCGATATTTCCTGCACCTGCCCGGTGCTCTCTACCGCCGCCTCCGTGCAAGACATTATTGCTGAAACCGCCTTGGCCACCATTACCGAGCGCGGCGCCACCCGCATGGATGACCAGACTTCCGAAGCCTCCATGGAACACCGCAAGAAACAAGGATATTTCTAATGAACACAGTCAATGACGCCTGGCTGCAGGCTGCCGATCAGGGCGTGCTGCGTCTGATTACTGCTGGCTCCGTGGACGACGGAAAATCCACCTTGATTGGCCG
This sequence comes from Alcaligenes sp. AB3, assembly GCF_031844565.1. Classification (NCBI taxonomy): domain Bacteria; kingdom Pseudomonadati; phylum Pseudomonadota; class Betaproteobacteria; order Burkholderiales; family Alcaligenaceae; genus Alcaligenes; species Alcaligenes sp. AB3. The sequence goes on along the minus strand of NZ_JAUZVM010000012.1, from coordinate 42,810 downwards.
CTTGCTGGTGGACAGCCAGGGCGTGTTTGCCGACCAGATTGCGGCTATCCAACGCTCCAAATACAAGCGTGGCGAGGACGCCGAACCCGATCTGGCCCTGCTGACCGACGGTTTGGAAGCCGAGCGCGAACAAGGCATCACGATTGATGTGGCCTATCGCTACTTCGCTACCCCCAAACGCAAATTCATCGTGGCCGACACCCCCGGTCACGAACAGTACACCCGCAACATGATTACGGGAGCCTCCACCGCCCAGGCCGCCATCATCCTGATTGATGCGCATCGCGCCAAAGACGGTGAACTGCTGACCCAGACCAAGCGCCACAGCACCGTTGCCAAGCTGCTGGGCCTGCGTCATATCGTGGTCGCAGTGAACAAGATGGACCTGGTCGATTGGGACCAGGCCGTGTTCGACCGTATCCACGAGGCCTATCGCCAACTGGCTACGCAGCTGGGGATTGAGCACTTTCACATCATTCCGCTTTCGGCCTTGAAGGGCGAGAACATCACCCAGGCTTCGCCCCACACACCTTGGTATCAAGGTTTGCCGCTGTTGCCTTTGCTGGAATCGCTGGATCTGCGCGAGAACATTCAACGCCCTGCCCGTTTGTTTGTGCAATGGGTGGCGCGTCATGGTGGCAGCAGCGCTGAGGGCTTCCGTGGCTATGCCGGCCAGCTCAGTGGTGGCCGCATCCAGGTAGGCGACAGCGTTCAGGTGTGGCCTAGCGGGAAAACCGCCGTCATCACGCAACTGTTCCGCGCCGGTACAGAACAAGTTTCCGTCAGTGACGGGGACGCAGTAACCGTGGTACTGGATCGTGAGCTGGATATTTCGCGAGGCGATTTGCTGACGCTGGCCCATGAAGCCATCAGCACCAGCAAACACTTTGATGCACAGCTGTGTTGGCTGGATGAGCAGGCCTTGAACACCACCCGCTCTTACTGGTTAAAGCAAGGCACGCGTCTGACGCAAGCCAAGGTGCAAGCCGTGCATGCCTTGCGCGATGTGCATAGTTTGCAAGAGCAGCAAGCCACTGGCACCTTGTCCTTGAATGATATTGGCCGTGTCAGCCTGGTCAGCCGTGATCCGCTGGTGCTGGACGATTATCAGAATCATTCCAGCACGGGCTCTTTCATCCTGATTGACCCCAGCACGAACCAGACCGTGGCTGCTGGTCTGGTCCAGAAGCGCGTATAAAGAACAGCCTGCGGCAGACCCACGTCTTGCCGCAGGCACCGTATAAGATCACGACGCCTCTTGCTGCCTGACTGACCGGCCCCGTGCTGAACCGCGCCTGAGCCTCATTAATGCCGCCAGCACAATACACGCGCTCACACCCAAAGTCATGGCTAACTGATAGCGGTACGCCTCCACCATCGCCATATACACCAGCACCGCCAAGATCAGCACGATGGACAAATAGGTCAGCCAGGGGAAAAACCACATCTTGAATGGCAAATCTATGCCTGAGTTTTCTGCCTGGCGACGCGACAGTAGCTGGGACACAGCAATCACCAGATAAACGATCAGGGCAATCGCACCCGTTGTGGATAGCAAGAACGAAAACACCTGTCCCGGCAAGAGATAGTTCACCAGGCAGCCTGCAAAACCGGCCAAGGTTGATACGAGTACGGCGTTATAAGGCACACCTTTGGACGATACCCTGGCAATACAAGCAGGAGCATCACCACGGACGGACAGGGAATAAATCATTCGAGAGGCCGTATACAAGCCGGAGTTCATGCAGGAAGTCACCGCAATCAGTACCACGACATCCACAACTAGCTTAGCCCCAGGCAAGCGAAGAACTTCCAGCGTGCGCTGAAATGACCCCACCTGCATCAGCCTGGGATCGTCGTAACCGACGATCAGCACAATCAAGGAAATCGACAACACATAAAACAGGGAAATACGGTAGACCACCAGATTGGTCGCCTTACGTATCTTTTCCTGCGGGTTATCAGTTTCGGCGGCGGCAATCGTCACAATCTCCGCCCCAAAAAATGAAAACATAGTAATTAGGATACCCGCCAACACGGCGCCCATGCCTTGCGGCGCGAAGTTGCTGAACACGGGAATCATCGGCACCTTCCCCCCGTCCACCCAGGGCCAGAATCCGGTCAGGGCGCAGAGACAGGCCACAATGAACACAATGATGGCCAGCACCTTGATCAAGGCAAACCAGAACTCAAACTCGCCAAAATTCTTGACACTAAACAGATTGGTCATCGACAAGGCGACCATGATGACAATGGAAAACTGCCACGAAGGGATATCCGGCATCCATTGATGCAAGATATAAGCCCCGGCAATGGCTTCAACGGGAATGATCAAGCCCCAGAACCACCAATACAGCCAGCCAATGGAAAAACCCGCCCAGGGCCCGATCGCCCGCGCGGCATAGGTGGAAAATGAACCACTATCAGGATTGGCGACAGCCATCTCGCCCAACATCCGCATGACCAGCAGCACCAATGCTCCCGTCAAGATATAGGACAGTACCGCTGCCGGCCCGGTCTTCGCGATGGCATTGGCTGATCCAATGAACAGTCCGGCACCAATGATCCCCGCGATAGAGATCATGGACATCTGTCTTGAGTTCAGGCCGTGCGCGAGCGCACCCTGGCCTGCCTGTTCAGGCATGGTCATTATTGTCTCCTCGCTTTTTATTCAATGGCGGGGCAGTTCTGACCCGCCCGGTGCGCCCCGACGATATGCTTCGCTTGCTATAGGCGCACGTCACCCGACAGCCAGGCCCTGCCGATCATCGCCCAGGACCCTCCGTCCGAACACTCAGGCAGCGTCAGAGGTCAAACTTCACCCCCTGCGCCAAGGGTAATTCTCGGGAGTAGTTGATGGTATTGGTCGCCCGGCGCATATAGGCACGCCAGGCATCGGAACCGGACTCGCGGCCCCCGCCGGTTTCCTTGTCCCCACCAAAGGCGCCACCGATCTCCGCCCCGGAAGTACCAATATTGACGTTGGCAATACCGCAGTCCGAACCACTGACCGACAGAAACTCCTCTGTTTCACGCAAGTCATTACTGAAAATGGCAGACGACAAGCCTTGCGGAACATCGTTTTGCAGCGCCAGAGCCTCGGACAAGTCCTCATAGCGCAGCACATACAAAATAGGTGCAAAGGTTTCCTGCCGTACCGTATCGGTCTGGCTGTCCATTTCCACGATGGCTGGTCTGACGTAATAAGCCGATGCGAACTCATCCTCCAGCACCCGCTCTCCACCGCTAACCCGCCCCCCTTGAGCACGCGCCGCATCCAGTGCGGTCTGCATCGCCTCAAAAGAGGCCCGATCGACTAAAGGTCCCAGCAGCGTTCCTTCCTGCAACGGATTGCCAATCCTGAGCTTGCCATACACCTGCTTGAGCCGTTCTACCAGTTGCTCACTGACACTACGATGCACAATCAAGCGTCGGGTACTTGTACAGCGCTGCCCCGCCGTCCCGACCGCCGCAAAGACAATCCCCCGGACCGCCAGATCCAGATCCGCATTAGGCGTGACAATAACGGCATTATTGCCCCCCAGTTCCAGCAAAACGCGCCCGAAACGACGCGCCACACGAGGCCCCACTTCCCGACCCATCCGTGTGCTGCCGGTGGCCGACACCAGCGCCACCCGAGGATCATCAACCAGTAGCTCTCCGGCTTCGCGCCCACCAATCAGCACTTGGCTCAGGTGCGCCGGCCCGGCCTCATACCGCGCCATTGCCCGCTCAAATACAGCCTGGCACGCCAGGGCGGACAAGGGTGTTTTTTCGGAGGGCTTCCAAATCACGGCATCGCCACACACCATGGCCAGCGCAGTATTCCAGGCCCACACCGCCATGGGAAAATTAAAAGCGGTGATCACCCCGACCACTCCCAATGGATGCCAGGTTTCCAGCATGCGATGACCAGGCCGCTCAGAGGCAATCGTCAAACCGTAGAGCTGTCGGGACAAACCCACCGCAAAGTCGCAGATATCAATCATTTCCTGGACTTCACCCAAGCCCTCACTCGTAATCTTTCCAGCCTCCAGGGAAATCAACTGGCCCAAAGCCTGCTTCTCGGCCCGCAGCTCCTGGCCCAGCAGTCGAACCAGCTCACCTCGTGCCGGCGCAGGCACGGTACGCCACACCTGCCAGGCATCATGGGCACGAGCAATCGCCTTGCTAAGCTCCTCGCTGCTGTGAGGCCGCAGATGGGCCAGAATGCCCCCGTCGATAGGCGAGCGCACCGACATTCCCCCTTGAACATCCAGCGCAGCCGTCACACCCAATTGGGCCAGGGTGGAATGGGCCAGTTCGCTTGTCTGCGTCATGCTTGTGTAAGTCATACGTGTACCCCATAAAAAATGCGGAATATCGGCTTTCAGAAGCACGCCCATTCCTCAAAAAAGTCTGCCTTCAAGACCGACGCCGCCCTTGGGCGCTGCGGGCACCGACAAGATGCGCCAACTGTGCGCCATATTCATAAGCGGCCTCCTTCACAGGCTTGCACGGGACCGACTTGAGCGGAGACAGAGGTAAAGGCAGCTCTTCCACCTTGATCCGCCCCAAAACCAGATGCGCCAGCTCGCGTCCAAAGACCGTTCCAGGAGCAATGCCACGCCCGTTGTAGCCGCTAAATGACAAGACCTGTCGCCCCAGCTGATGCAGGCGGGGCACGGCATCCGACGTCATGCCTATCCAGCCATACCATTCATAATCAAACTGCACGTGCTTCAAGGCCGGAAACAAGTGCTGCAATGCGCGTTGCGCCCACGCCTTATGTATTGCTTGTCCGCGTCCGCGCAATGCCCCCACACTGCCAAACACCAGGCGACCGGCTTGATCGAAGCGGTACGAGGATAAAACCGAACGCGTGTCCCACGCTCCCTGCCCCCCCGGCAGAATCTGAGCGCGCAGTGCAGTATCCAGCGGTTGCGTGGCCACATTGAAATAAGGCAGACGCACCAGTTCTGCGGGCAAGGCTGGCCAGATATCGCTGGTATAGGCATTGGTCGCCACAATGACCCAAGGTGCCAGCACCTCCCCGTCCTGCGTTTGCAACACCCAGTGCGTGCGGCCATCCTCAACCCGCCTGACGGCACTTTGCTCGCAAATGCGGGCCCCCGCCGTGATCGCTGCCCGCGCCAGTCCTCGAACATAGGCTAAAGGCTGGAGCGTGCCCGCGCGCCGGTCCAGCAAGGCACCCGCATAGGCGGTGGTTCCCGTTGCCGCCGTAGCCTGTGTGTGATCGAGCAACTCCACCGGCGCCCCGAGAGCTTGCCATTGCTGCCAACGCTTCCGGATGTTGCGAAGGCCACCCGCGCCGACCGCGCAGTGCAAAGTACCATTCTGCACGGCCTGACAATCAATCCGGTGTTGGGCTACCAATTCATACACAGCAGCCGGCGCCCCGCTTAACAAGTGCAATAGGCGGCCCCCGTAATAAGAACCCAAGGTTTTGAGCAACGTCTCTGGCTCAAGCCACAAGCCAGCATTGACCAGCCCCACATTTCGTCCCGATCCGCCAAAGCCGATCTGCGCCCCTTCCAGGACCACCACCCGCGCTCCAGCCTGTGCCAGATTCAGGGCTGCGGACAAGCCGGTAAATCCAGCGCCAATAACTGCAACATCCGCTTGGACTTGGCCTTGTAAACGCTGGCAGGCCACAGGGGCTGGAGCTGATGCCTGCCAGAGTCCATGGCTGCGCCCGTCCGCGTTCATAACCTCGACTCCGCCAGAAAACGTTGCTGCAAGGCGTGCTCGGAACGCATCTGAGCAGCGCGGTAAAGTTCAATTTCATCCAGCACGGGGCCACCCAGATCGCGTTCAAACTCAGACCGAGCCGCTTGCGATACATAGTTTCTCTGTTCAGCATCACCCAAGTTGGACTGGAAAATCCCCGCCGCGCTAACTGGCAGAAAATCCTCGTAAGTAATGGGGTTCAATGCGACTACGCCGCGCTTGATCAAATCAGGCAGATTCCAGGGCCGGCCGGCAGCCAGTTCCTGCTGCCAGATAGCAGGGTCCCGTGGTTCAAATCGAAAAAAAGCCAGCCCACGCTCGTACATTTCATCGCTGTCATCTGGAAACTGAGCAAACACGTGCTGGAGACGTTCGGCATACGTCTGTGTAGTAGCGGCTTGCTGCCCGGCATCTCTGGCTTGCGCCAACAAGGAGTCATAAAGTGCCCGGCCCGCCTGGGTCAAAGCCACGCCACGTTGCTCTATCTCACCAAAACGTGCGGTATGAGACCCTACCCTGGCTTGACCGGCAAACTCAATCTCCTCCTCCAAGGCTTTGAAACTGGTTTGGCGCAACAGGATGGGATGGCGCCTGCGCGGTGGGCCTTCAATCAGTTCTTTGGCAGGGATCCCCCGTTGGGGCATGGCCTCTTGTACCGCATCAATATCCAGGGTTCTGGGAGTCAGGTGATTGATATGGGGGCCCTTGAAACAAACAATATCGGCCACCAGACGATGTGCCTCATGCAACTTGCGATACGTGTCCTGATCGACAGTCGCCTGGCGATGCCAGCGAAAAACGGCGGTGGCGGCAGCCACAAACTCCGTGACCTGCAGTTCGGTCAGGCCACCAGACATGTGCGCCTGTTCCGCCAACTCCAGCAACCCTGAGGGAAAAATAGTCCGTTGCGATAAGATTGCAGCTGCCTGCGCTCGCAGATTCGCATCCTCTATCAGCTCCAGTCTGAGCAGAGAGGTGAACACCCGGAAGGGATTGGTTTGTAACGCATGGTCGTCCACAGGGCGAAACGCGGTGGAGTGGACGGGTACACCCGCCACCGACAGATCGTAATAACCAACGGGATACATACCCATGACGGCAAAAATCTTTGCAATCCCTTTGAGCTCCGCCGCTGTACCAACCCGAATGGCGCCATGGCGCTCCACATCCAGACGGGTCAACTCCGACTGCTGCTGTAAGGCGCTGCGTAATGCTGGGTCATGCTTGAGCACACTGGCATTGATCTCGTGCACCAGGCTCAACAAGGCCCCGTACTGCGGCACCTCCTGCTGATACATGGCCGACATGGCGCCTGAGAAACGGGAACGGATTTCGTCCTTAGAAACAAAAACAGAGGTGTCCATAGAACCGCCAGCAAATTGCATGACCTGTCGACAAGGCAAGGTCAGTCCATTAGTGAATCACTTCCGTGTACTCGTATGCACTCCTTCACACCACAGCCAGCGGAAGCCCGTCATCTTATAAGCCTGAAATACTTAGCAATCTTGCAACTCATTCTGTGAGCAGTGGCAAGAGGGGTCAAACGATGATTCCAACTCAAGTCATTCCTAAATAGAATGACTAAACGTTTTCCCTTAGCAAACCAGCATGTCCATTCCCAAACGTTTTCTTCCTCCCATGCACGTCCTGATTGCCTTTGAAGCCGCCGCACGGCTGGGCAGCTTCACGGCAGCAGCGGGCGAGCTGAATCTGACCCAAAGCGCCGTCAGCAGACAGATCAGACTGCTGGAAGAAATATTGGGCGCGGAACTTTTCGTCAGAGAACGCCAGACGGTTCGTTTGACTCAGGCGGGTAGCACTTACGCCCAAGAGCTAAGCGATGCTCTTCGACGCATTGCCAACGCCACCCTGGGATTCAAAGCCAATCCGCATGGCGGAACGCTGAACCTGGCCATCCTGCCCACGTTCGGGACTCGTTGGCTTGCCCCCCGGCTGCCAGAGTTTGTGGCTGCATACCCCGGCATCACCATTAACCTGCTAACGCGCCTGCAACCGTTTGACTTTCAAATGGAAAATGTGGATGCCGCCATCCATTACGGCCTGCCCGACTGGCCGGGGGCGAATCTGGATTTTCTGATGTCAGAAACCGTGGTACCTGCCTGCAGTTCCGCCCTTCGCGAGCACTATCAGTTCCAGACGGCAGCTGACTTGCTCAAGGCACCTTTACTGCATCTGGTTTCAAGGCCCGATGCCTGGGAGCGATGGTTCAATGCCAACGGTGTGGACAACGTGAAAATTCACGGCATGCTGATTGACCAGTTTGCGCTGATTACACAAGCAGCTATCTCCAACCTTGGAATTGCCTTACTGCCCACATTTCTGTTCAAACAGGAGCTCAGTCGCGGTGACTTGGTTCTAGCTCTGGACTCGCCCTGCCTGAACACGGAGGCTTACTACCTGGCCTGTCCGGCGGGACGCTGCGACTACCCACCATTGATCGCATTTCGACAATGGCTACAAGCGGAAATCACGCGGGAACGCGCCCCGGACTGAGGCCGGGGCTTCAAACCGCCGCGGTGGTGCTATGAACTTTTCCTCACCAAGGCGAGAGATTGCTCGGCGATAACCCGCTCTTCGTTGGTGGGAATGACCAGGACCTTGACCCGACTGTCGACTGTCGAAATGACGGCTTCCCCAGCCTGATTGCGAACCGGATCAATCTCCACCCCCATCCACTCCAGGTGCCTGGCGATGCCTGCACGAATGGATGGGCTGTGCTCGCCAATCCCCGCCGTGAACACCAAGGTATCCAGGCCCTTCAAGGCCACGCACAAGCCCGCCAGATTCTCTGCCGTGTGATAGCAGAAGTACTCCACTGCCAGCTTGGCACGAGGGTCATCCGAAGCCTCCAGCGCGCGCATATCTGCCTGATCACCGGACAGGCCTTTCAAACCGGATTGGGTATACAGCACAGACTGAATCTCGTCGTGCTCCATGCCCTGCTCCAGCATCCACAAGACCACACCGGCATCCAGACGCCCTGGTCGTGTGCCCATCGGCAAGCCATCCAGCGCCGTAAAACCCATGGTGGTGTGAACGCTGCGGCCTTCTTTCAGAGCGCAAGCCGATGCGCCGGAACCCAGGTGGGCAACGACAACACGCCCATCGACCAGCTCGGGCATTTCGCGGCGCAGGTGCTGGGAAATATAGTGATAGGACAAGCCGTGAAAACCATAGCGGCGCACGCCCTGCTCAAAAAAACGCTCCGGCAAGGCAAAATGCTGCAAATACGGAACATGCCCTTGGTGGAAAGCCGTATCCAGACATGCAACCTGGAAAATTTCCGGGTAGTGTTCAAAGATCACGCGGACAGGGGCCAGATTGTTTTGCTGATGCAGCGGTGCCAAGGGCGACAGGCTGTCCAGATACTCCAGCACCTGCGGCGTCAGGGGCACACTGCTGTCGTAGCGGGCGCCCCCGTGCACAATGCGGTGGCCAACCGCAATAGGCCGACCATCGACATGCTCCAGCAACCAGCGTGCCACCAAAGCCTGAGCCGTATGCAAGTCCTTGGCCTGCTCGCCATCCAGGTCCTGCTTGACCATGGATTGACCTTGCGCATCCTTGACCTTGAACGCAGGCAGGCTGCTGCCAATGCCCGAAACCTGACCGCCAAATTCAAAGTCCAGCTGGTCGCCCGGCTGAACCTTGTACATATGAAACTTCAGGCTGGAACTGCCTGCGTTAATGACCAGAATCTGCTCGCTCATGAGTGCTTGGCCTCCACAGCCACTTTACGCTCCAGATAACCTGCGTAAATGCTGGCGACGGCGCACGATGCCATGCGGGTCTGGGCGCTATCAGCACGGCTGGTCAGAATAATCGGCACACGAGCGCCCATCACAATGCCGGCAGCCTGCGCACCAGACAGGAAAGTCAGGTTCTTGGCCAGCATATTGCCGGCTTCCAGATCGGGCGCCACCAGAATCTGTGCCTTGCCAGCGACGGGCGACACAATACCCTTGATACGCGCCGCTTCGGGGCTGATGGCGTTGTCCAGTGCCAGGGGGCCGTCCAGCACTCCACCCGTAATCTGGCCACGGTCAGCCATCTTGCACAAGGCAGCGGCTTCCAGTGTGGTGGGGATTTTTTCCGTCACCTGCTCGACCGCAGACAGGATAGCGACCAGCGGTGTGCCTAGGCCCAGACCGTGGTGCAGATCAATGGCGTTCTGCACGATATCTGCCTTGGTGCTCAGGTCGGGGAAGATATTGATGGCGCCATCCGTCACGAATAAGGGTTCGGAATAGCTGGGCACATCCATGATGAACACATGACTCAGGCGGCGGCCCGTGCGCAAGCCTTTGCCCTGGGTGCAAAGCACGGCCTGAATCAGTTCATCCGTATGCAGGCTGCCTTTCATCAGCAACTGCGCGCGTCCGGCCAGTACTTCTTCGACGGCGCGCTCTGCCGAGGCATGGCTGTGAGGGGTATCAATCAAGGTTACCCCTTCCAGGCTCAAACCATGCTCTGCCGCCACGGAATGCAAACGGGCCTGCGGGCCAACCAGCGCGATCTCGAACAGGCCTTGAGCCCGTGCCTGCAAGGCGGCTCCCAGAGACACATCGTCGCAGGGATGAGCCACCACACAAATCCGGCTGTGTTCTTTGCGAGCTTGCTCGATCAAGCGGGAATAATGACTGGAAGGCCCAGTGCGATCCACGGCGGCCGTATCCAGGCCAGCAGGGTGATTCATGATAGATGACTCCTTGGAGATGAACGAAGCTAACCCAACACTAAACCATTTATCTGCCCGCATGTCTTTGATTGCGAACAGGGAAACTTCAATAGTTTGCCCATCATTCTTTTAAGCGCGCCAAGAACGAGGCATAAAGATTCAATATTTAAAAAAAATCCGGTTTTGCAAAGCGCAAACCGGACTTTTATTTTTATGGCTGTTTATTCATCACGATAGCCCAGATCCGCCAGTATCCGGGCCGGATGTTACAGGCCTAATTCACTCAGGCTGGGATGCTCGTCGGGGCGTCGCCCCAAGGGCCAATGGAATTTGCGCTCGGACTCGGTAATGTCCAGATCATTAATGCTGGCATGGCGCACTGCCATATAGCCATTCTCATCAAACTCCCAGTTTTCATTTCCATAACTGCGCCACCATTGCCCGTATTCATCTTGCCATTCGTAGGCAAAACGCACGGCAATTCTATTTTCATGCCAGGCCCAGAGTTCTTTAATCAAACGGTATTCGCGTTCTTTTTGCCATTTGCGTTCTAAAAAAGATTGAACCTGATCGCGTCCCTGTGGAAATTCGCTGCGATTGCGCCAGCGCGTATCCACGGTATAAGCCTGCGAAACCTTGACTGGGTCGCGGCTATTCCAGGCATCCTCGGCAGCACGCACTTTCTGGCGAGCACTCTCCAGATCGAAAGGTGGCAAGGGAGGACGTTTATCCATAGTGATCTCCTAGAAAACAAGAGTGGACCAGACAGTCTAGCGGCAAAACGTAAGCAGTCTCTTACTGGCCGGTATCGGCCCAGGGTGCTTGTTCAAATCCGGCAACCAGAAAGTCGATAAAGGCTTGCACTCGAGCCGAGCGGGACCGACCCGGAGGCGTCAGCAGATGCAAGGTCAGGCTGGGTAGATCCCATTGCGGCAATACGACCTCCAGTTGCCCTTGCTCGACCATATCGCCCAGCAGAAACTGGGGCAGCACGCTAAGCCCCAGGCCCTGGAGCAAGGGTGGGATCAAAGCTTGAGCGTTGTTGACTTGCAAGGCGCAGGGCACGGTTTGGGAGTAATACTCTTCCCCTTGCTGAAAGCGCCAGACACTACCACGACGCTCGTAGGCGTAGCGCAGGCTCATATGCTGGGCCAGGTCACTGGGGTGAGTGGGTCTGCCGTACTTGGCCAAGTAACTGGGGGCTGCGACCAGGCGCAAGCGCAGATTGCACAGGCGACGCACCAGGAGGCTGGAGTCATCCATGGTCGAGATACGCAAGGCCATGTCGAAGCCTTGTTCAACAATGTTCACCTGGGCGTCGTTAAAGTGCAGGTCCAGCAGAACGGCCGGGTGCTTTTCCATGAAGGCTGGCAGCAAAGGGGCCAGATGCTCCAGCCCGAAAGACATGGGAGCAGCAATTTTGATGCGTCCTTGCAGGCTTTCTTTCTGGTCGCGTGCCAGGGCTTCGGCGCTTTGTCCGGCCGCCAGAACGGCCTGGGCCTGCTCCAGGCTGGCTTGCCCGGTTTCTGTCAGGGACAGGCGTCGGGAGGTGCGGTGAAACAGCGATACGTGCAGCTGTTTTTCCAATCTTGTGATTGCCTTGGAGACAGTGGGCTGGGACAGACCCAGCACTTCGGCTGCCTGGGCAAAAGAGCCGGTCTCCGCCACGGTGGCGAAGATGGCCCATGCCTGTAGATCAGGAAGTGTTTTCATGTCAATTTTGGAATGAATTCTATGCTATTGATTCTATTTTATTCAATCAGCTAGACGCTTAGAATTCTTTTTAGTATCCAATATTAAGGAGCGCATCATGATTGAACATCGGCCTTTTAATGAACTGGGCGGCGCCAACCACGGCTGGCTGGACGCCAAGCACCATTTTTCTTTTGCCAATTACTACGATCCCGCTCGCATGAGCTGGGGTGCCCTGCGTGTCTGGAATGACGACACGATTGCGTCCAACACCGGGTTTCCGCCTCACGATCATGCCGATATGGAGATCATTACGTATGTGCGTGAAGGGGCGATCAGCCACCAGGACAGTTTGGGCAACAAAGGTCGTACGGAAGCGGGCGATGTGCAGGTAATGAGTGCCGGCACGGGTATTCGCCATGCGGAGTACAACCTGGAAAATGGCACGACGCAGATTTTCCAGATCTGGATTCAGCCAGAGCGTCGTGGTTTGCCGCCTGCCTGGGGTGCCAAGCCTTTCCCCAAGGATGAGCGTTCGGGGCAGTTTGTCGCCCTGGCCAGCGGTTTTGAGGGTGACGCAGAGGCTTTGCCGATTCGTGCCCAGGCCCGTGTGCTGGGAGCGACCTTGAAGAAAGGTCAAAGCACGACTCTGTCTTTGCCTGCCGAGCATCTGGCTTATCTGGTGCCCGCCACAGGGCGGGTTTCGGTAAATGGTCTGGAGTTGAATGCCCGTGATGGGGCGGCGATTCGCAATGAAACGACGCTGGAAATTCAGGCGCTGGAGGATGCGGAGCTGGTGCTGGTTGAGACGGCGCAGTAATTGCGGAAGGGCTGTTTTGAAGATGGGGGGGGCCGTTTGAGCGCTCCCCCCGCTTCTTTTTGCTGTTCTGGTGCTCTGAAAATAAACGCAGGTAAGAGAAGATATATGTCTTTTTAAGGTCATATGTCAGCTCGGAAATTAAACAACCCAATAGAACGCTTGGGTTGCCTTGCCGTTTGCTGGCGTAATGTCGTTTGTTCAGTACTCCACCTTGGCAGAAAGACGCCACTTGGAGCCCTGCCTGGGTGTCCGGGCTGAGCACTTGCCGGTGCTGCGCACCGGTGCCCTTGTCAGGAGATAGCTACGGGCGCACCCTGAACTCCCGGGGTGGTTCGTCCCCCGGACGAACCACAAGCGCCCCGGTCAAACAACAGGGCGCTTGCACCCCTACGCTATCTCCTGACCGCGGCAAGTACTCCGAATCGCCCCGACACCCAGGCAGGGCTCCAAGTGGCTGGCATCGTGAGCAATTTGAGGGCGAAACGTAACTGTAATGCCGCTCTATGAGCTAATTGATGATGGATTCAGGGGTATTTTTCGTGGCTCAATTTCCTGCCATGAAAAATACAGTTGGAGGTGGGCTGTCTCAACTGTCTGTTTTCGGTGTGGTTTTGAAAAGTATTCCTGATTTTTTGTTTAGCTTAGGTAAACAATCCTTCCCCTTGTCTGTCCTTCTCATTCTGCGCAGCCTTCCCTTAACGGAAACCGGCTCATAAAGCAGATCAAAACTTCCTCTTTTCTCTGATTAAACTGTTTGTTCTCAATCGATAAGCGTCTGCCCTGCAGCAATATCGTTACAATTGTTGTAACGCCAGTTTTCAACTCTTCTTAATGCACGCGAACACACCGTGTCCTCTCCCAACCAGTATTTCGTTCTGATCGTCCCTGCCTGCGCGGCATTGCTGGGCATCGCGATGATTTACTGCTGGAGCCGTCTACGCGATCACCGTTACCTGCTCTGGATTGCCTCGGGGTATATCTCCACGGCTATTCCTATGGGGATCCATAGCCTGATGCCCAATGAGCAACTCGCCCGCTGGACTCTGCCCTTGTCTGCTATGTATTTATATGGTGTCTGGGCCTTGTCTCATGGGGTCGCTTTACGTTTTGGCGGACGTGCTCATCCCAGATTGGCTGGAGTAATCGTCCTCGTCACGCTGGGGCTGCTTTTTTATTTTTCCCAGATTGATGATGATCTCTGGCTGCGTTTACAAATTCTGAACTGGGGCCTGGCCTTGTTGGTTGCTTTGCCCATCAAGTCGATCTTGTCCGGCAGGTCACGCACGATTCCTTTGGCAACGCTGTTGCGGGCCTCTTACCTGACAGCCTTGCTTTATGCCTTTGTTCGTGTATTTGCGCTGGCCACACTGATCCCTCGCGAGATGCAGCCAGAGCTGACCCGCTCCGGGTTTTGGCTCTTGATGCTGGCGACCAATATGTTCATCAGCATTTGGGTCGCGCTGGCTATTTTGACCAGTACGGCCATGTCGATTGTGCAGACGCTGGATCATGAGCGCAGCCGGGACCCTTTGACCCGTTTGTTGAACCGTCGTGCTTTTTTCGAGCAGGTCAAAAAACGGCTGGAGCTGTATGGACATAGCGGCTGGGCGGTCATGACCTGCGATCTGGACCACTTCAAGATGGTCAATGACACCTGGGGCCATGTGGCGGGCGATCGGGCCTTGAAGGAGTTCGGGGCCTTACTGGCTCGCACGGTTCGCCAGGACGATTTGGCAGCCCGCTTTGGGGGCGAGGAGTTTGTCTTGCTGATACGCAGCACCAGCTTGCATACCGCCGTGCTGGTTGCCGAGCGTTTGCGCAGCAGTGTGATGAATCTGCATATCCCGGCCACGGCGCATACGCTGACGGCCAGTTTCGGTGTGGTTCAGCTAAACAGCAATGGCGACATCAACCAGGCCATTGAGCAAGCTGACCGGCTTTTGTACGAAGCCAAGCATGCTGGCCGCAACAAGGTCGTTTGGAAGGCGTCCTGAGTTATTCCTCCTGCTTGCTGATACCCTTACAGTCTCTTTTTTCAAGACAGCCCCGTTAGATGCTGATTGATAGGACTATCACAGCAAAAGCCGGGGGCGTTCACGCCTCCCCAGGAGACCCCATGTCACTTACCGAACTTAGCGCCAGCGAACTGCTGGCAGGTCTGGAAAAAAACCAGTTCAGCGCCCGTGAGATTGCCGACGAGCTGCTCAAACAGTCACAAGAAATGGCCCATTTGGGCGGTCTGGCACATTTGGATTCAGAGCTGTTTTACCAGCAGGCCGATCAGTCTGACGCACGCCGCGCCCGTGGCGAAGCCTTGGCGCTGGACGGTGTGCCTTTGGTGATGAAAGACAACCTGAACACCACGGACATGCCCACCACGTCCAGCACCGGCGCCCTGCAAGGTCGCGTGCCGCTGAAAGATGCAGATGTAGTCGCACAATTGCGCAAGGCCGGTGCCGTGCTGCCCGCCAAGTCCGTGATGCACGAACTGGCTTTTGGGATTACGACCAATAACGCCACTACGGGCCCCAGTCGCAACCCTTATGATCCAAGTCGTATTCCCGGCGGCTCTTCCGGTGGCACTGCAACGGTTGTGGCAGCTCGTCAGTTCCCGGCTGGCCTGGGCACGGATACGGGCGCTTCGGTGCGTTTACCTGCCGCGCTTTGCGGCCTGTACGGTTTCCGTCCTACAGTGGGCCGTTATTCGGGCCAGGGCATTGTGCCTTTGTCCCCTACCCGCGATACAGCAGGCCCCATGACTCGCAGTCTGGCTGACATCAGCTTGCTGGACAGCCTGCTCTGCCAGAAGGCCCCCACTGTGATTGCCACTCCTTCCTTGAAGGAGCTGCGTCTGGGCGTACCCCGTGACAGCTTCTGGAAGGATATGGATGCCGGTGTGGCCGACGTGACCCTGGCGTTTCTGGATGATTTGCAAAAAGCCGGTGTCACGCTGGTCGATGTAGACCTGTCTCCGGTTCTGAAGATCAATGCCCGCGTCGGCATGCCGATTGTGCTGTATGAAACCTTGCAGAACCTGCCTTTGTACCTGGCCGAAAACAAGTACGACATTAGCTTGGACGAGTTGATTGCTGGCATTCACAGCCCGGACGTAAAAGAGATTTTTGATGCCATTACCGGCGACTACACCATCAGCCAGGAAGCCTACGAAGAAGCGCTGAATGTAGACCGCCCCCTGATGCAGCAAGCCTATGCAGACCTGCTGCGCCAGTCCAATGTGAGTGGCTTGATCTTCCCGACCAGCCCGCTGACCGCCTGCCCGATTGGTGATGATGAAACCACCATGGTGAACGGCAAGGCTGTGCCTACCTTCAACACTTACATCTCGCGTACCGACCTGGGTTCGAACCTGGGCGCACCGGGCATCTCACTGCCTATCGGTCTGTCAGGTGGTCTGCCAGTGGGGATGCTGATTGAAGCGGCTATCGGTGCAGATGATCAGTTGCTGGCTCTTTGCCAGGCGATTGATCCTTTGCTGCCAACGACACCGGCACCGGATTTGAGCAAACGGGCATAAACGACGTAAAGACGGATTAAGCAATCTGCAGGCTACTGCACCAGGCTGAATAGCAGGCCATGTCCCAATGCCCTCAGCCCAACAAAAAATAGGCCGACTCCCCAAGAGGTACGGCCTGTTTTTTAACACAGCATAAAATAGCGGATTGAAACTCCCGCCTGCGCGACAGCATCACCACTTCACAGCAAGCACACACCATGAATACACAGATTCTTTTATTGCGTGGTGTCATGCCCCGGATCAGGTCCGGGGCATTGATGACATCGCCTATATCGTGTGCGCAAGCCGGTATCGAGACCTGAAAGCCAACAATAATTTCATCGAGAAAAAGCTCAAGGTCGTTGCTACTACACGCAACTTCAATACGGTGAGCAAGCTGATTGCCTTGAGTATGGGCAATCACATAGAGATGCAATCCTCAAGTTAAGGCCTGTCGAGCAATATCCGCAACGGCCAACTCTTCGCTGGCCTCGGTGCGCAATCCGTCCTCCAGAAACCAGGCGGCTGACAAAGCAGCATGGGCCATCACCCATCTAAGCAAGCGTTGACGTTCCAGCCCAGTAACATCGATGACAACCGCCAACTGTCGCGCAAAGCGCGCTGGATCGGTGCTCGTTTTAAGGCCTGGGTTGCACAGCACATTAACGTAGTCGTAATAGTGCTCACCAATGACGCGCTTGGGATCTATCGCCAGCCATCCACGCTGCTCGAAATCGAGGATATTGCTATGGTGCGCATCCCCGTGCAGGATGACCTGCTCACGCTGATCACGCAGCAGCTCATTGGCCACTATTGCGCAGTCAGCCATAAGCCCGCCTTCCTGCTGTGCCATGGGTGCTAGCGACTTAAAAAAATCGCTCAAGGGCCGCAGATTTTCAGGCGGTGCCGAGGGTCTGTGCGAATGCAGTTGTCCGATGGTGTGGCAAATACATGCCGTCGCTGCATCATCCTCCCCTTCCAAAGCCATGCGTAATAGAACCCTTGAGCCCGTGGCACGCTCCATCAGTAGTGTTCCTGAATCCGGGTCGCGGGCATAAACATGTGCCGCGCCCTCACCAGCCCACCATTGCAGCACTTGCCCGCCGATGCGCTCGTCAAGGTCTCGTGTGATCTTGATCATCGCTGGCTGCCCCTCCAGCTTCCCGGTTAGGCGTACAGGCAGAAGATCACTGGTCGCGGTGCGGAAAGGCTGGCCGACGGCCTGAGCTCCCCAGCGCTGGAGAAAGGTATTGAATAGCTTGAGCGTGGACATCGACCTTGTCTTCGTAGAAGTTCATGTAGATGGAAAGAGATCCCGTTGCTCGATCATGACAGACCGCCCATGACCGAAAGCGGTCAGCTTAACCGAAGGTGCTCTGTCAATAAGAGTCCGAGCCCGGACAGTCCCAAAACCAGGGGGTTTCCCTTCCTCATGCTTCACGCCCCAGGACAAATATGTAACAGCCCGACCCTGGTGCTCTTGAAATTAGAAAAGTCGTCCCTATAATTAGCACTCGAAGGGGTTGAGTGCTAAAACGCCTCGTCCCCAAAATCGGACCAACAACTAAAGTCATCTTTAAACAGGAGTTTCTCCATGGCACTGCGTCCTTTGAACGATCGTGTGATCGTCAAGCGTCTGGACAACGAACGCACCACCGCTTCCGGTATCGTTATCCCCGAGAGCGCGACTGAAAAGCCCGATCAAGGCGAAATCCTGGCCGTTGGCCCCGGTAAGAAAACCGAGGACGGCAAGGTTCTGGCGCTGGACCTGAAGGTCGGCGACAAAGTTCTGTTTGGCAAGTACTCCGGCCAAGCCGTCAAGATCGACGGTGAAGAGCTGCTGGTGATCCGCGAAGAAGAAATCTTCGCCGTGATCGAATAAGTACCGCCAACGAAAATTCAATAGGATTCAAACCATGACCGCAAAACAAGTTTACTTCGGCGACGACGCACGTACCCGCATCGTGCGCGGCGTTAACGTTCTGGCCAACGCTGTTAAGACCACCATGGGCCCTAAAGGCCGTAACGTTGTTCTGGACCGCTCTTTCGGCGCTCCTACCGTTACTAAAGACGGTGTGTCCGTTGCCAAAGAAATCGAACTGAAAGACAAGTTCGAAAACATCGGTGCTCAACTGGTTAAAGAAGTTGCTTCCAAGACTTCCGACAACGCCGGTGACGGTACCACTACCGCTACTGTTCTGGCTCAAGCCATCGTTGAAGAAGGCCTGAAGTTTGTTGCCGCCGGCATCAACCCAATGGACCTGAAGCGCGGTATCGACAAGGCCGTGGGCGTTGTGGTTGACGAACTGCGTCAACTGTCCCGTCCTTGCACCACCAGCAAAGAAATTGCTCAGGTCGGTTCCATCTCCGCCAACAGCGACCACTCCATTGGTGAGATCATCGCCAATGCCATGGACAAAGTGGGTAAAGAAGGCGTGATTACCGTTGAAGACGGCAAATCCCTGGAAAACGAACTGGACGTGGTCGAAGGTATGCAGTTTGACCGCGGCTACCTGTCCCCTTACTTCATCAACAACGCTGACAAGCAAGTTGCTGTTCTGGACGATCCGTTTGTGCTGATTTTCGACAAGAAAATCTCCAACATCCGTGATCTGCTGCCCGTTCTGGAACAAGTTGCCAAGACCAGCCGTCCTTTGCTGATCGTTGCTGAAGACGTGGAAGGCGAAGCCCTGGCTACTCTGGTTGTGAACAACATCCGTGGCATTCTGAAGACTACCGCCGTTAAAGCTCCTGGCTTTGGCGATCGTCGCAAAGCCATGCTGGAAGACATCGCTATCCTGACTGGCGGTACCGTGATCTCCGAAGAAACCGGTATGTCCCTGGAAAAAGCGACTCTGGACGACCTGGGTCAGGCCAAGCGCATTGAAGTGGCCAAGGAAAACACCACGATCATCGACGGCGCTGGCAATGGCACCGACATAGAAGCTCGCGTGAAACAAATCCGCGTTCAGATCGAAGAGTCCACTTCCGACTACGACCGTGAAAAACTGCAAGAGCGCGTGGCCAAGCTGGCTGGCGGTGTTGCCGTGATTCGCGTTGGCGCTGCCACCGAAGTCGAAATGAAAGAGAAGAAAGCCCGCGTTGAAGACGCCCTGCACGCTACTCGCGCAGCCGTCGAAGAAGGTATCGTTCCTGGCGGTGGCGTTGCACTGATTCGTGCCCGCGCAGCTGTTGCCCAACTGAAAGGCGACAACACCGACCAAGACGCCGGTATCAAGCTGATCCTGCGTGCTATCGAAGCTCCTTTGCGCACCATCGTCTCCAACGCCGGCGAAGAAGCCAGCGTGGTTGTCAACCAAGTAGCCAGCGGCACCGGCACCTACGGTTACAACGCCGCTACTGGCGAATACGGTGACCTGGTCGAGCAAGGCGTTCTGGACCCAACCAAGGTGACTCGTACTGCTCTGCAAAACGCAGCTTCGATCGCCAGCCTGTTGCTGACCACCGAAGTGGCCGTAACCGAAATCGTGGAAGACAAACCTGCTCCAGCCATGCCTGACATGGGTGGCATGGGTGGTATGGGTGGTATGGGCGGCTTCTAAGCCACACATCAGCACCCCGATCCGGGCGGAAATTGATCACTTCTGCCCTGATCGCCACGCTTTTAGTACAAAAACCGGATGGATTTTTCCATCCGGTTTTTTTTCGTCCAAGCAAACCCCTATAATCAGGGCACTTCAATCAGCAGCTTCCTTCATGTCAGACTCTCCATTCAAAAGCAAAGGTGGTTTGGGCCGCCTGTTCAATGCCTTGCGCTACTCCGGGCAAGGCCTGGCCGCCGCCCTGCGCCATGAGGCTGCCTTTCGCCAGGAACTGGCACTGGCCGTCGTCCTGACGCCACTGGCATTCTGGCTGGGACAAACCCCGGCGGAGATTCTGGTCTTGCTGGGCACACTGATCTTTGTGCTGGTGGTGGAACTACTGAACTCGGCCCTGGAAGCCCTGGCCGACACGATTACCCTGGAGCACCACCCCTTGATCGGGCGGGCCAAGGATCTGGCCAGTGCTGCCGTGCTGCTGTCCCTTATTTTTGCTGGTGCCGTCTGGCTCAGCTTTTTGTATAGCCGTTTACTTTCCTGATTCCCATGACATTCATAGAAAAACTGAACCGTGCCTGGACGGACAACCAATCCATGCTGATGGTGGGTCTGGACCCAGACCCTGCCCGCCTGCCTTTGGAGCTGGCCGACAAACCCGGCGCGATTTACGAGTTCTGCAAAACGATTGTGGACGTCACCGCCGACTACACCTGTGGCATCAAACCGCAGATTGCCTACTTTGCCGCTCAGGGTGCCGAGGATCAGTTGCAAGACCTGTGCGACTACATTCGCAGCCGCTACCCTCACCTGCCCATCGTTCTGGATGCCAAGCGTGGGGACGTGGGTTCGACAGCCGAGCAGTACGCGCGCGAAGCCTTTGAGCGCTACCGTGCAGATGCCGTCACCGTCAGCCCTTACATGGGTTTTGACTCGGTAGAGCCGTATCTGGAGCACAAGGACAAGGGCGTGATCGTGCTGTGCCGCACCTCTAACCCCGGCGGCTCGGACCTGCAATTCATGGAAATGGCCGACGGCACCCCACTGTACTTGCACGTAGCCAGCCTGGTGGCAGAGAAATGGAATACGAACGGCCAATGTGCTTTGGTGGTGGGCGCAACCTTCCCTGATGAAATTGGCAAAGTGCGCGCCCGTATTGGTGACATGCCTTTGCTGGTGCCCGGCATTGGCGCGCAAGGTGGCGACGTGGTCGCCACGGTTGCCGCTGGTATGGACTCCCAAGGCAACGGCATGATGATCAACTCCTCGCGTGCCATTCTGTACGCCAGCCGTGGCGATGACTGGCGTGATGCCGCACAAGCTGCAGCAATTGCTACGCGCAATGCCATTAATGACGCACGCAACAAGCAGCGTTGATTGATGGCCCTCCCGGCTTGTCGAACAAGTCCGGGGATCGCGACAGCGACAGCGACAGCGACAGCGACAGCGACAGCGACAGCGACAGCGACAGCAATTAGTGTAGATACAAGAAAGCCCCACTCACTTGGATTCAATCCCAAACGAGCGGGGCTTTTTATTTTGAACTACGCAATCTAGTTCCGGTTACGCCACTGCTTCAGTTCCAGGCTATCCGCCCCCAGCAAACTCTCCAGCGCCTGCTCGGTATGCTCGCCCAACTGCGGTGGAGCCATGCGGTAGGACACCGGGCTATCTGAAAAACGCATGGGGCTGGCCGTCATGCTGACCTTGCCAGCCTGGCTGTGGTCCAGCTCGATCCGCATGTTCCGGGCCTGGACCTGCGGGTGCGAGAACACACCATGCAGATCATTGATAGGCCCGGCTGGCACGCCAATCTTATCCAGGGCGTCCAGCCAATAAGCACTAGGACGTGTTTGCATTGCGGCGCTCAGGATTTGCTCCAGCTCATCCCGGTGCTTGACCCGCTGACTGTTAATGTTGAAACGCGAATCCTCAACAATCTCCGGGTGACCAATCGCTTCGCAGTACGCCGCGAACTGACGGTTATTGCCGATAGCCACAATGATGTGACCATCTGCCGTCGGAAACACCTGATACGGCACCAGATTCTGATGCGCATTGCCCGCCCGCTTCGGTGCCTGACCACTGACCAGATAGTTCATGTTCTGGTTTGCCAGCATGGCAACCTGACAGTCCAGCAGAGCAATGTCGATATGCTGCCCCAAGCCACTGCGCGAGCGTTCAAACAAGGCGGCCAGAATGCTGCTGGTGGCATACATGCCCGTCATCAGGTCCGCCACCGCAACCCCCGCTTTCTGGGGGCCACCGCCGGGCTTGTCGTCACGCTCGCCCGTCAGGCTCATCATGCCGCCCATGGCCTGGATCATGAAGTCATAACCCGGACGCTCGGCATAAGGACCTGTCTGGCCAAAGCCGGTAATCGAGCAGTAGATCAGACGGGGGTTGATCTCTTTCAGGCTGGCGTAGTCCAGGCCGTACTTGGCCAGGCCGCCTACCTTGAAGTTCTCGACCAGGATGTCGCATTCCCGTGCCATGGCACGCACCACATCCGCCCCTTCCTGACTGGCAATGTCCAGGCTGATTGATTGTTTGTTACGATTGGCCGACAAGTAGTAGGCCGCTTCAGCCGTATCTTCCTTTTCAGGTGTCTGTAAAAAGGGCGGGCCCCAGGCGCGGGTATCGTCGCCGGTTTCGGGCCGCTCTATCTTGTAGACATTGGCCCCCAGGTCAGCCAGGTTCTGTGTGCACCATGGACCAGCCAGAATGCGTGTCAGATCCAGAACCCGGATGCCATCCAAAGGGGCAGGACGCGTCGCCTGCGAGGCGTGCTGATCGCTCACGTTACAGTGCTCCATTCAAAAAACGATTAGTCCA
This sequence comes from Alcaligenes sp. AB3, assembly GCF_031844565.1. Lineage (NCBI taxonomy): Bacteria > Pseudomonadati > Pseudomonadota > Betaproteobacteria > Burkholderiales > Alcaligenaceae > Alcaligenes > Alcaligenes sp. AB3. The sequence goes on along the minus strand of NZ_JAUZVM010000012.1, from coordinate 19,963 downwards.
GCGTGATATTGGCTTGCTTGATCAGGCTGCCAAACTTCTCGTCTTCCTGACGCAGGAACTCGGCGTATTCAGCAGGGGTAGAGGAAATGATGTCCACACCCTGGCGACGGAAGGTTTCAACAAATTCGGCATTCTGGCTAACAGTTTTCATGGACTGGCTCAGACGCTCGACAATTTCAGCCGGAGTGCCGCTGCTGACGTGGAAACCAAACCAGGCTGTCACGTTATAGCCCTGGTCCAGACCCAGCTCTGCGAAGGTAGGAACCTCTGGCAGCAAGGAGGAACGCTCGGGACCGGATACGGCCAAGGGACGCACGGTATTAGCGTGGATGTGCGTAATTGCCGTGCCCATGCTGTCGAACATGAAGGAGATGTGACCACCCAGCAGGTCCGTCATGGCCGGTGCGCTGCCACGGTAGGGAGCATGGATAACATCGATATTGGCCATCGTGGTAAAGGCCGCTGCCGACAGGTGCGAGGACGAGCCATTACCAAAGGACGCATAGGTCAGATCTTCGGGATTGGCGCGAGCGTGACTGATCAGCTCCTCACCCGTATTGAAGGGACTTTGCTTGGCATTTACCACCAGCACGTTCTGCCCTTCGGCCACCAGCGAAACAGCCGTCAAGTCCTGCGCGGGATCGTAAGGCAGTTTCTTGTAGAGGTGGTTGTTCACCACCGCCTGACCCACCGCGGCCAGCAAGACGGTGTAGCCATCAGGGGCGGATTTTGCGACAAAGTCCGTAGCAATGATGCCACTGGCGCCGGGCTTGTTTTCCACAATGATGATCTGGCCCAGATCCTTGGACATTTGCTGCGCAACACCGCGGGCAATCACGTCAGTCACCCCACCCGGCGTAAAGGGCACAACCAGACGGATAGGCTTGTCCGGGTACGCGGCTTGCGCGCTCAAGGAACAAAACAACAGACCCATTCCGGCCAGCAGAGGAGCCACTTTACGGGCGAGCACTTTTTTCATGAATCACTCCAAACTTATTTTGTTCGATAAACGAACTTGATTATTAAATTGCTAAGTCTTGTTTTTTTTACAATTTATCATCGATAATTCTTGTGAATCCCATCAGGTTCGTTAATCGAACAAAACTAGGCCTTGCCCCTTACTGAGCAATGACAACGAATAAAGAGACAGGTCCCGCCCCCAACAGCTACAAGGGCGACCCGGACTATATGCAGTCGCTGGCCCGTGGCCTGCAGGTAATTACGGCTTTTTCAGACAGAAGACGACCATTGCGGGCCGCAGAAATTGCTCTGAAAACTGGCCTGGCGCGGGCAGTGGTGCAACGCTGCCTCTATACCCTGCAAGCCCTGGGCTATGCGGAGCAGGAAGGTGCGTTCTGGAAACTGCGCCCAGCGATTTTGCAACTGGGCCATGCCTATTTTTCGTCGACCTCCATCGTCAGTCTGGCCCAGCCCATACTGGACGATTTAAGTGATCGCGTCGGTGAAACCTGTGCGCTGGCCTTGCTGGACGGGGACGAGATCCTGTATCTGGCACGCGCACAACGACAGCGCGTACTGACCGTGTCTTTGGGCCTGGGCAGCCGCCTGCCTGCCCACTGCACTTCGATCGGGCGCATGATGCTGTCGCAGTTGCCACAAAACAGGCTGGACGCCTATCTGGAGCTGGCTCCCTTCAAGATCATGACGCAATACACCGCCCATACTCGCGAGGCTTTGCTGCGCGAATTAAAGCAGGTACAGGAAAAGGATTATTCCTTGATCAAGGAAGAGCTGGAACTGGGCTTGACGGCGATTGGCGTACCCGTGCGCAGTGCCAGCGGGCGCGTCGTGGCCGGGATGAGCATCAGCATCAAGGACTGGCAGGATACAGAAGAGAAATTGATCCAGCGCTGCCTGCCCGAACTACGTTCGAGCGCCAGGCAGCTGGGTTTGATGTTGCCGGCCTGAGCAATCAGGCGGGATTGAGCATGGTCAGCGCACTGGCCAAGGCGTATTCCACGGCCTGCTGACGGATTTGGGCCCGGTCTCCATCAAAGATACGGGCAGAGGCGCGGGTCACAATACCGTCGCCCCGGCGTTGTGCAAAACCAAAGCACACCAGGCCAACCGGCTTGCCCGCGGTGGCTCCGTCCGGGCCGGCAATGCCGGTCGTGGAAATAGCCAGCTCTGCATCTGCTGTAGCTTCCAGCGCACCCGCCGCCATTTCCATGGCGGTTTCTTCGCTGACTGCACCAAAGCGATCCAGGGTGTCCTGGTTCACACCCAGTTCCTGAACCTTGGCCTTGTTGCTATAGGTGACCAGACCGCGCTCGAACCAGGCGCTGGAACCGGGCAGGTCCGTCAAGGCAGCAGCCAGCAGGCCACCTGTACATGACTCGGCGCAGGCGACCATCCAGCCGCGATCTTTAAGGGCTCGCCCCAGGGCCAGGGCGGCATTGCCGTGCTCGTAATCGCTCATGAGAAAACTCCAAAACGTACCAAGACAGCCATCAGCAACAAGGTATAGCCTGCCGCCAGGAGATCGTCCCACATAACGCCAAAACCATTATGCAGACGACGATCAAAATAGCGGATCGGCGGTGGTTTGAGAATATCAAAGAAACGAAATAAAACGAATGCGATGCCCTGTGCCAGCCAGGTCTGCGGAATCAGCCACAGCACCAGCCAGAAAGCGACCATCTCATCCCAGTTCATGCCGCTGTGATCGGACACACCCAGATCGTAGCCTGTGCGGTGACAAGCCCAACAACCAATGAAAAAGGTGACCGGCAAGAAAATGGCCATTTGCGTGTCGGTCAGCACATGCAGACCCAAGACCCACAAGACCCAGGCCAGCACCGTGCCCCAAGTGCCCGGCCCTGGACGCAATACGCCAGTACCGCCACCAAAAGCAATCAAGCGCCAAGGCTTTTTCACCACCCAATCCAGGGTAGGACGTTGAATCGGATTCAAGGAAGGATCAGGAAATGTGCTCATGACACAGACTCAGCCACCAAAATGATCGAAACCGCCCTGGGCAGGGGCAGGATGCAGTCCCTGTTGATCACGCACATGCACCCCGCTACCGGCATGCATGGAGCCAATACGGCTGAGCTGCACACCTTCGCGCTGAGCCAGCGTCAAGATGGACTCGCGGCGCAGGGGATCTGCGGTGAAACACAGCTGAAAAACGTCGCCGCCCACCAGAACCGCTTCACGTTGCAAGTCGGCAGGCAAGCCTTTCAGGGAAGGGTCCAGCGGCAAGGCATCCCAATCCAGATGGGCAGCACATTGGCTGGCTTTGGCGATATGGCCCAGATCCTGGACCAAACCATCCGATACATCAATGGCGGCATGAGCCAAACCTGCCAGAGCATGTCCCAGGCGATACGGCGGCCAGGGTTGCTCCAGGGCTGGGCGGCTGGCAGCCAGTCGATCCGGATCCGAAGCCAGGCGACCTTGCAGGAGACGCAAGGCAATGTCTGCCGCCCCCAGGGTGCCCGTCAACCAGATATCGTCACCAGGCCGGGCCTCACTGCGTTGCAAAGCCTGCCCCGCCGGGACTTCACCCAGCACCGTGATGCTGATGACCACACCTTGCTTGCTGCGCGTGGTATCACCGCCAATCAAGGGACATTGCGCCTGATCGGCCAACTGGAACAAACCTTTGGAGAATGCGGCCAGCCATTCGGGCCGGACTTCGGGCATGGATAAAGCCAGCAGGCAGGCGCGTGGTTTGGCTCCCATGGCGCCCAGGTCCGACAGATTCACGGCCAGCGCCTTGTGCCCCAAGAGAAAGGGGTCCACGTCAGGAAAGAAATGTTGCCCTTCGATCAGAAGATCCACGCTGCTGGCCAGTTGCCAACCGGGTGTCGGAGTAAAAAGGGCACAATCGTCACCCACTCCCAAATAACCTTCGGGAGCGGGACGATTGAAATACTGCTGGATAAGACCGAACTCGTTCAGCACGGCACGCCCCGTTTTAGCGGCGGGCCTGCTTGGCAACTTCCGGTGCGCGTACGTCGGCGGCCAGTTTGTCCAGCACGCCATTCACGAATTTGAAACCGTCCGTACCGCCAAAAGATTTGGCCAGTTCAACGGCTTCATTAATGGCAACGCGGTAAGGCACTTCAACGTGATGCACCAGTTCGTAGCTGCCAATCAGCAAGATGCCATGTTCGATGGGAGAGAGCTCTTCCAAAGGACGATCAACATAAGGCAAAAAGCGTTCGCGCAGCACGGGGGCTTCGCGCATTACGCCGAACAGCAAGGTTTTGAACCAGGCGGCATCGGCTTCGCCAAACTCCTCGTCACCCCGGATATGGGCGTCGATGGAGGTAGCTTCCTGCAGGCCATCTGCCCCTCGCAAAAGCCAGGAGTAGATGCCCTGCAGGGCAAATTCGCGCGAGCGGCGGCGCGCGGATCGTCCGTTGGCCTTGCTGGCCGGGACTTTATTTGTCGTCGTCAAGATCTTCGTCCTCGTAATCTTCGTCCTCATCGTCGTCCAGCTCGGGTTCGAGGACGGCGATAAGATTGCCCAGCTCGACCGCTGTACGGGCGCAATCGCGACCCTTTTCAGCAGCGCGAACTTCGGCTTGTTCATCTGTGTTGGTGGTCAGTACACCGTTGGCAACAGGAATACCGGTTGCCAGGGAGACTTGGGTAATGGCCGAAGCGCTTTCATTGCTGACCACTTCAAAGTGGTAGGTGTCGCCGCGGATAACGGCGCCCAGAGCGATCAGGGCATCAAACTCGCCGGTTTCGGCCATCTGGCCCAGAGTAATGCCCAATTCCAACGCGCCAGGTACGGACAGAACAGTCACGTCGCGCTCGTCCACACCCAGAGCCTCCAGCTCTTTCAGGCAGGCTTCCAATTCGGTCAGGCCGATGGATTCGTTAAAACGTGCACGCACAATACCAATGTGCAGACCTTCCCCGTTCAGGTCAGGGGTAACAATGTAAGGATTCATGTTGGAAGCTCCGCTTAGGATTGAGAGTCTGGTTCGCTATGGTAACCCGTCACGGTCAATGCAAACCCGGCCATGCTTGGCATTTTACGTGGTCGCGACATCAAACGGGCTTTGCCAACATTGAGGTCACGCAAAATTTGTGCACCAATTCCATACGTGCGCAAATCATTGCGGCTAGGACGACCGCGTGGCGTTTGTGCCGGGCTGTCTGCGCCCCAAGCCTGGATCTGCTCAAAACTCTCTTCTTCGGAGTTCTGACAATTCATCAGCAACACAACACCGCTGTCGGATTTGGCCACGGTACGCAGCGCAGTGGGCAGGGTCCAGCTGTGGCCCACATCGCCCTCAATCAAGACATCCAGCACGGTAGTCGGTTCATGCACACGGACCAGAGTTTCCACGTCGGGGCTGATTTCACCGTGCACCAGCGCCAGATGCAGGCCACCAGAAGACAGATCACGGTAGGCGTGGCACTCAAATTCACCGTAAGGGGTCTTGACGGGTTTCTTGTGCAGACGCTCGATCATGGATTCGTGTTCGCTGCGGTACTGGATCAGGTCCGCAATGGTGCCAACCTTGATGCCATGCTCGCGGGCGAACACCAGCAAATCCGGCAAGCGCGCCATGGTGCCGTCAGGATTAAGCACTTCGCAAATGACAGCAGCTGGGGTCAAACCGGCCATTGCCGTCAGGTCACAGCCCGCTTCGGTATGACCGGCACGCACCAGCACGCCACCTTTGGCCGCCTTCAGCGGAAAAATGTGGCCTGGCTGCACCAGGTCAATCGGACGCGCATCACGGGCCACGGCCGCTTGCACGGTACGGGCACGGTCAGCCGCAGAAATCCCGGTTTCCACGCCTTCAGCCGCTTCGATCGACACCGTGAAGTTGGTGCCAAAACGCGTGCCATTACGGGTGGCCATCAAAGGCAGGTCCAGTTGGCGGCAACGCTCTTCGGTCAGGGTCAGGCAAACCAGACCGCGACCATGAGTCACCATGAAGTTGATCGCTTCGGCATTCACGAATTCGGCGGCCATGACCAGATCGCCTTCGTTTTCGCGGTCCTCTTCGTCAACCAGAATAACCATGCGACCTGCGCGCAGCTCTTCAACAATCTCTGGAACGGGAGCGATTGGACTGGCGCCCAGTTGACCAGCGTCGGACTGAATTTCTTGATTCATCGTGCTCTTTGCTCAGACAGATAATAATTAAGGCCATTTTACGACACCCAGGCCCCGGCGGGCAGCTTCATTAGTCGGTACACTTGAAGACCGTGCCAAACCGCCCCAAACCCCTATGACCGAACCCATTTTGCCTGCTCTGGACGAAAAACGTCGCCGTATCCAATCCATTGAAACGGGTTTTGGCCTGTTGAAAGTGCTAGTGGACAGCGGACAACCCATGATGTTGCGTGATCTGGCTACTCAGGCGGGAATGAGCTCGGCCAAAGCCCACCCTTATCTGGTCAGCTTTACCAATGTAGGACTGGTGCAGCAGGCTCCGGCGACTGGGCTGTACGAGCTGGGGCCCTTTGCCTTGCAGATGGGGCTGGTCAGCCTGCAAAGCCAGAACCCGGTCAAGATCGCCCTGCCCCTGGTTCAGGCCTGGGCCTCGCGCATTGGGCATACCCTGGGTTTGGCGGTGCTGGGCTCACACGGTCCCACCATGGTTCATATCAGCGAGGCCAGCTACCCGGTCCACGTGAACATGCGCTGCGGCACGGTGATGTCCATGTTGCATACGGCTACCGGCCACGTCTTTGCCGCCTGGCTGCCCCCGGAAGTGGCACGTCACTATATTGAGCGCGAGGCAGGCGATAGCGCGGTTGTCACCAGTATCAGCCCGCTGCGCCCCAGCCCCAAAGAACTGGCGGCCATGCTGGAAAAAATCCGTGAACAAGGCGTAGCGCAGGCGCTGGGCAACCCCTTGCCCGGCATTGATGCCCTGTCCGTCCCCGTATTCGATCACTCTGGCCAAATTGTGCTGGCCCTGACCAGCCTGGGCCCCAGCACGCTGTTTGATGCCAGTATTGACAGCCCCATCCTGGCCCAATTGCGACAGTGCGCCAACAGCATTTCGCATCAGCTGGGCTGGCGCGAGCCGCTGGGCACTCCCCCTTTATAAAACTTGACATGACTACACACACTTATACGGGTGTCGCTACTTCAAGTTTGGTCGGTTTACATGCAAAATAATTGTTTTATCCGCCCACCTGTTGTGGGCGATTTCTCGAGTGCGATGCTGTGCTAGAACAAGAACTGAAATTTTTTGTACCCGAGAGTGCCCGTCCCGGTTTATTGACCGCTTTTGACGCAGTACGCACGGGTAGCATTACCTTAAATGCCATTTACTTTGACACGCCCGAACGTGATCTGGCGCGCTCGAGTATCGCCCTGCGTCTACGCAAGGAAGGCGAACAATGGGTTCAGACCGTCAAACTGCCCGGTCCTGACACCCTGTCCCGCATTGAAATCAATCACCCCAGACCCGGCCCGGAACTGGACCTGAGTCTTTATCAGAACACGCCTGCCCACGCGGCACTGGCTCGCTACGCGAATCAGATTCAAGCCCGTTACCAAACCCGCATCCAGCGCGAGCTGGCCCTGATCAAGCAAGGCCAGTCGGAACTGGAACTGGCCTACGACGTAGGCCATATCGAATCCAATGGCTTGAAACTGCTGGTCAACGAGCTGGAAATTGAACTGATCAGCGGCGAGAGCCTGACCATGTTTGAAGTCGGCCAACGCTGGCTGTACAAGCATGGCCTGATTCTGGAGATGCGCAGCAAGTCCGAACGCGGCGATGCACTGGCCAGTCTGGCGGATCGTCGCCGTGCGAAATCCGAAAGCCTGGACCTGTCGCCAGAGCAAGTTGCTGCCGCCTTGACGCGCAAGGCCTACGATTTGCCCAAGCCCCATTTTGTCGATACCGAGGACCTGGAGCAGTTCTACAGCCTGAGCGCCACCATGAGCCTGGAGCAGGTCATTCGCAATGCGGCTTTGCTGGCGGGCGTGGATGGCATACGCCCAGACTCTTCCCGTCAGGCAGACTACCTGGCCTTGATGCGTGTCGGTCTGCGCCGTCTGCGCTCCTGCCGCAAGCTGTTCAAAATGTGGCTGTCGGCCAGCGAAGGTTATGCCAATACCCGTCTGACACATTACTTCGGTCTGTTTGGTCAGGCGCGTGACCACGACCTGGTGCAGCTGGAGATTACCCCCTTGCTGCTGCAAGCTGGCATGCCCGGCCCCGCTCCCGAACCGACTCCAGCCCACCTGGAACACGACCCTGTACAACTGGCCAGTGCCGCCGAGTTCCAATCCTTGCTATTAAGTAATCTGCAAAGCCTGATCTGCGGCCCCACGCTAGAACTGGATGGTGTGCCCCAGCCCGAGCATCTGGTCGAAGCCCGTATCAGCCGCTGGTTTCAAACCATTCAATTGCGCAGCCAGCGCTTCGCACAGATCAGTCAGGACAAGCAGCATCGTTTGCGCAACCGGATCAAGAGCCTGCGCTACTGCCTGGAGTTTTTGCCCAGCGCTGCCGACAAGCAAGGGCTGCACAAAGTGCTGCGCGAATGTCAGGCCTTGATTGGCGCGGTTACCGATGTGGACGTGGCACTGGATTGGTATGCTCAACATGCAGCCAATCCCGAGCAGGCGCAATTTGCGCGGGACTGGCTGACTCATGCCCGCCAAGGGCGTGCCGCCCATGCCCAGCATGCTCTGAATGCCTTGGATCAGCATCAGCCACAGACTGAATTGCTACGACGCTAAGCAGCAAGGCCACTAAAGCCGATCCGCAGGTCAAGCCTTTGGTTTCTATCGAGTGCCGCTTGTCACCTTGGACAGTTCAGTAATAAAAAACCGGCGATGCCTACAAAGACATCGCCGGTTTTTTGTAGCCAAACGCGACTGTCAGGCGTTCATGCCCAACAAGGCCGACGCGAACTCTCGTGCCACAAAAGCCTGCAGATCCTGCATACCCTCGCCCACGCCAATCCAGTAAACCGGGATAGGACGTACGCCTTGCGCACAGGCTGCAACGGCAGCCAGCGTACCGCCTTTGGCTGTACCGTCCAGCTTGGTGACAACCAGACCAGTCAGCCCCAAGGCCGCATCAAACGCACGGATCTGGGAAATGGCGTTCTGGCCGGTGTTGCCGTCTACAACCAAGAGAATTTCATGGGGAGCCTGGCCATCGGCCTTGCCAATCACACGCTTGATCTTCTTAAGTTCTTCCATCAGGTGCAGCTGAGTCGGTAAGCGACCGGCAGTGTCCACCATGACCACACCCATATCACGTGCACGGCCTGCATGTACCGCATCAAAAGCCACGGCGGCGGGGTCGCCACCATCCTGAGCAATAACGCTGACGTTATTGCGGGTGCCCCACTCAATCAGCTGTTCACGAGCCGCAGCACGGAAGGTATCGCCGGCGGCCAGCAAGACTTTTGCGCCCTGCTCCTGGAAGGTGTGGGCCAATTTACCGATAGACGTGGTTTTACCTGCACCATTCACCCCGGCAATCATGACAACCAGCGGCTTGCTCGACTCCAGAGGGAACGATTTCTCCAAGGGCTTCAAGTGGTCAGTCAGGATGTCGCACAAGATTTGTTTGACCTGAGCCGCATCACTGACTTTTTCCTTGCGAACACGGGCACGCAAGGCGGTAATCAGTTTCTCGGTAGCCTCAACGCCCGCATCTGCCATCAGCAAGGCATCTTCCAGTTCCTCGAACAGTGTTTCATCAACCTTGGCACCGACAAACAGGCTGCTCAGGCTCTGTCCTGTACGCGACAAGCCCTGTTTCAGGCGGGACATCCAGGAGGTTTTCACCACAGGTGCGGCGGCTTCTGGCTCTGGGGCCGGAGCTGGCTCAGGCTGGGGTGCTGGTGCGGGAACGGGAACAGTCTCTGGCTGTGGCTCCGGTTCAGGAGTCGGCGGCACCTCGGGTTCTGGCTGCGGCACAGGCTCAGGAGTCGGCTGAACCTCAGGTTCTGGCTGCACCTCTGGCTCAGGAATCGGTTGCACCTCGGGTTCAGGCACCGGCACAGGCTGTACTTCCGGTTCAGGAGTACGGACAGGTTCAGGTACGGGCTGTACCTCAGGCTCGTAGACACGTGCAGGCTCTGGGACAGGGACACTGGCCGGGGCCGGTTGTGGCACCTCTGGCTGCGTGGGCGTGGTCTGCGAAGCAGCGCGATGTTCAGCCTGACTGGCTGCCTGGCGATCCAAAGCCACAGCCGGCGAGACCGCCGGCGTTTGAACCGGCGTGCTTTGCTCCTGCGATACCGCAGGGGATGCGTCTGCCCCGTCAGCCTCGGGCTGGGCAGGAGAAAGCGGCTCGGTCAGCTCCGTTTGAGTGACTTGTGGCTCTGGCTTGGCCTTCTTTCTTTTAAAAAAACTGAACATACGATTTACACTAGAAAATTCTGTTGAATGACCACATTATCCGATCAAAGCGCTAATGAGAAAACATGCTGTCCGTATTGTAGGTGGTGATTACCGCCGCACACCGATTTCAGTCGTCGATGCACCCGGCCTGCGCCCCACCCCGGATCGTGTGCGCGAAACGCTGTTTAACTGGCTTAACCACTTCTGGGGCGGACAATTCAGCGACAAGAACGTACTGGATCTGTTTGCCGGTAGCGGAGCCCTGGGCTTTGAAGCGGCCTCGCGCGGTGTCGCCTTTGTACAAATGGTGGAACGCCACGGACCCGCTGTTAGCAATTTGCGCAGCCTGCGTACCAAGCTCAAGGCAGATCACGTCCGTATCCATGCGGGAGACGCCCTCCATATTCTGGAGCGCAGCCAGATGCGCTACGATCTGGTCTTTATAGATCCGCCCTTTGCGCACGACTGGATGGAACGTATCTGGCCCTTGCTGCCCAATGTGCTGGCACCGGACGCACTGGTTTACATTGAGTCCGAAACCCCTATACAAGCCCCGGATCAATACGGGATACTACGACAGGATAAGGCAGGGCAGGTACATTATCATTTGTTGCGATTTGCTGCGATGCAAAAAACAGTCAATAATGCCGAATTTTCCGGGACGCCTGCACCGCTCTCCCCGGATTCCGACCTACCAACTTGAACCCCTTACGCGGATGCACCATGATCACAGCTGTTTACCCCGGCACCTTCGACCCCCTGACCCGAGGCCATGAAGACTTGGTCCGGCGAGCCGCCAACCTTTTCGATCACGTCGTGGTTGGTGTGGCCTCCAGCCAGAACAAGCGCCCTTTCTTCACTGTTGAAGAGCGTGTTGAGATCGCTTCCGAAGTGCTCAGCCACTACCCGAACGTGGAAGTGAAAAGCTTTTCCGGCCTGCTCAAGGACTTTGTACGCGAGCAAAATGGTCGCGTGATCGTACGTGGCCTGCGCGCCGTGTCCGATTTTGAATACGAATTTCAAATGGCGGGCATGAACCGTCACCTGCTGCCCGAAGTCGAGACCATGTTCATGACTCCTTCGGACCAGTACCAATTCATCTCCGGCACCATCGTGCGCGAAATTGCCATTTTGGGCGGCGACGTGGGCAAATTTGTTTTCCCGTCCGTGGAGCGCTGGCTACAAACCAAGGCCCAGGAACGCAAGCAACAAGCGGTTTCTGCCGGCTGAACTCGCCCTGCGCAGCGGTCCGTACTACACTGTAGGGTGACCGACTGGTCAAATCCAAGGACCACGCTTATCAGGACACTGCGCTATGGCACTGCACATTACTGAAGAATGCATTAACTGCGACGTTTGTGAGCCGCAGTGCCCCAATCTGGCTATTTACATGGGCGAGGAGATCTACGAGATCAATCCCAACCTGTGCACCGAATGCGTCGGCCACTTTGACGAGCCACAGTGTGTGGTGGTGTGTCCGGTCGAGTGCATCGAGGTTCACCCCCAGCATCAGGAAAGCCAGGAAACCCTGCTGGCCCGGTATCACCGGCTGCAGTCCGAACCCACAACATAAGTAAAAGAATGAGAAAAAGCCCTGCCATGAGCAGGGCTTCTTGTATGTAGAGACAGACTCTGCCGACGACTTAGACAGCCTCGGGCAGACGTTTCAACAAGCGCAAGGGCTGGCCTGTATAGCGGCTGAACCACTGTGCAGGCAGGTCCCCTTCATCCACCAGTTGTACGGACTGCCCATTTTCCTGCCACAGGGAAAAAGAATCCGGGTCATCCTCAATGACGTCAACTTCAATATCCAGACGCAACATGCCAGGGGCACGAAGCACCAGCTGACCGAACCGCAGTTCCATGCTTAGCTCGGCCAACGCTGGCAGCGCCTGAGCGGCCAGAACCTGCCCCTTATCATCGCCCAAAACCCAGCGCCCCTTGCAGGCCAGTGCCTTGCTGTCGCTTAGAGCCGGCCCGCCTTGCAACAAACAGACCGACTCTTGAAGCTCATTTACCTGTGGACTGGTGCTCATGGCTTGAACCATTGCTTCATGGCTTCGCCTACTGTCTGTGGAACCTTGGCCCCCAACTCTTCCTTGATGATCTCTTTCACCTCGGATTTCACATCGGGCCTGGACTCTGTCTTGGCCTCCGAGACTTGCTGGCTCAACAAATCCAGCAAACCGTCCTGCAACGCTTTCTTGATGGAGTTGCTGGCAATGTCCTTCCATTGAATCTGGTAGGACAGCGCTGCCCAAGGGCCAGAAATATGGATAGGAATCAGCACATTACGCAGATCCTGAAATGATTTGCGCTCATCAGCGGCCAGGTTGTTATGGTTCAAGCGTGCTTGCAAGGTCACGTTAGCGTGCTGCGTTACCAGATCCAGCGTGGAGCCTTTAGCCGTCGTCACCGTCAAGATCGGCGTCGTAGCCCGGAAATTACGGAAAGTAGCCTGCCCTTTCTTGATATCCAGGCTGCCCTGCAAACGGCTCAGTACCGTGCGACGCAAAGGATCGGACTCGGGCAAGAGCAAAGGAATCTGGCCGCTAAATGCATTGCGCACGGCCTCATTGATATCCCGCACGCTCTGATCCAGATCGACACTGCGCCAGCTGCCGTCACGCAAATCAACGGTCAGGCCACCTTCCAGAGCATTCAAACGCTCTTCCTGCGTGTTGCCTTGCGCCTTCAGGTTCAGGTCCACATTACCCTTGCCGGCCAGGTAATCATTACCGAAGGCATCCAGCAAGAGCGAGCCGACCTGCATTTGCTGCAACTTAAGGCCCATTTCAAAGCGCTTGCCTGGCTCTACCTTGGCCTTGGCCTGGAGCTGCCCCTCATAAGCCTGAGCATTGAACTGCGACAGATTGATCAACTGCCCCTGGTTCTTGACCTGGGCCTTGACCTGATCCATCACCACGCCCAGGCTGCGCAGTTTTTCGATTTCAAAGCGCAGGTCAAACGTGATCTTGTCCAACCATGCGTAGGAAGTGGTCTCTTCGGGCGCTTCCTCTGCTGGTGGAGCGGCATCTGCCTCTGCGGCCTTGGGCTGCTGCTCGGTTTGCTCACCGCCCTCTGCAGCAGGTTCCTGCTCGGCAGCGGCTTCTGGTGCCTCCGCCTGGGGCTCGGGTTCGGTTGCAGGGACTACCTCAGGCGCCGTCACCCAAAAAATCGAACGCAGTTCATCCAGATCCAGCTTGTCTGCTTTCAGCACGGCATCCAGCAGGGGACCCTTGCCCTTGTCCTGCAAGGTCACATCCAGACTGCCTTGAGCCTGCTCAGTACTGCTGCTTAACTGGGCACTGTAGTGTTGTTTGCCTTTGTTCAGGTCAGCTTGACCGGTGACCGGCATTTCAAAACGGCTACCTGCATCCGCTTCATCTTCGACACGGATATTGGCCTGAATCTCGGGCAAGCGCAGCCATTCATTGGATGGCTGCCATTGCATGGGGGAGCTGGCCTTCAATTGCGCCACACGGCTGCCTTGCTTGATCGCCCCATCCAGCTTGGCCTGTTCAAACAGCAGCTCCTCGCTGTTGCCGGACAAACCTTGCAGGGTCAAGCCCAGGCCCAAAACTCGTGGGCCGCTGACTTTCAGGCTGGCAACAACAGGCGAGCCTTCCGCTTGGGCAGGCGATACCTGGATACGTGGCACATCCAAGGCCAGGTCCAGATTCTGATCTTCATTCTTGCCACGCACGCGCAAAGCCAGCTTCTCGAAAGACACCAGATCGCTGACACTGTCGATTTGCATCTTGGGCGTGCTCAGCGTAGCGTTCAGATCGCTGACCGGATAGGCACCCAGCCATTGGCCTTGCAATTGTGTATCCAGATTGGTGGCGCTGAACTGACGCTGGGCGGACTTGTAAGCCACATTACCCTTGACGGCCAGGCTTTGCGCCTGGAGTTCGTCCAGATCCCCCACAAAGCTCAAACTCAGCTTTTGTGCGCTGTAAGATTTGGAAGCCGGGTCCAGACTCAACTGCCCTTGCCCTTCCAGCACGCCATCGGCCACGGGATAGTCACCCGACAAGCGGCTCTTGAAAGCCACATCAAAAGGCTGGCCAAAGGTCATGCGACCCGTGTTCACTTCCAGTTGCAACAGGCGACCAATCACATTGCTGCGTTTGCTGAAGTAATGGATCTCGCCACCTTTCAGGCTCAGCCCCGCAATATCAATCTGGAAATCCGTTTCGCTGCCGGAACGCTTGGCAATCAACTCAGGGACGGGCAAGGACTCAGGTGCGGGCTCAACGGGTTTTTCCTGTGGGGCCTCGGCAGCTTGTGCTGCGGGCAACAAGGACACGCCGGAGCGGGCAACAGGCAATTGCGGACCCGCCGGTGGCGCTTGCAGCAGGTCGTCAAAATTCAGCTTGCCTTCTTCATCGCGCACAATCCAGGCCTTGAAGCCGGTAACGGCGACGTGATCAACCACCAGGCGGTTATTGATCAAAGGCCACAGGGCCACCGCAAAGCGGGCGCTTTCCAAAGAAGCGAAGGGATCTTCCGAATTGCGGTCAGACAGGGACAGCCCCTGCACGGACAGGCCAATGCGGGGAAATAAAGAAAGTTCGATATCACCGTCAATCTTGAGCGTACGTTGATACTTTTGCTGGACGATGTCAGCCAGCTTCTGTTTGTACGAATTGGGATTGAATGTCAGCAGGAAAATCGCCCCGCCTACCACCGTGACAATAGCTAAAACGACGAGGCTGAATAAGCCCCGCTTAAACCATACTTTCATGTAAGCCTCTAGGACCTCAAGGCAGGATGCAACACGCCATCTGCCCGGATACGAAATGCTAACCCATGTAGGGCCATTGCGAAGTAACGAAAATAAGAAATATCCACCCGCACTTTAAAAAGCAGAGTTTGCTGTCAGCAATACGCCATTATTACCGAAAGAAATAAAGGCATAGTATTAATGTCTGCGCCCTTAGATGCATTTCTCTACTTACAGGGGTTATGCTTGCTCTGTCTTATATAAGCCACTTGATAATCAATTCCAAAATCAACCATGAAACTAGAGACTCTTGCCATTCATGCTGGCTATCAGCCAGATCCGACCACAAAAGCCGTTGCTGTTCCGATTTACCAGACCACTTCCTACGCTTTCGACAACACGCAACACGGCGCGGATCTGTTTGACCTGAAGGTACCCGGCAATATTTACACCCGCATCATGAACCCGACCAATGCCGTGCTCGAAGAGCGCGTAGCAGCACTGGAAGGCGGGATTGCGGGCTTGGCAGTCGCCTCTGGCATGGCGGCCATCACGTATGCTATCCAAACGATTGCAGAGGCCGGTGACAACATTGTGTCCGTCAGTAAGCTGTACGGCGGCACGTACAACCTGTTCGCGCATTCATTCCCGCGTCAGGGCATTACCGTCAAATTTGCCCAGCCCAACGACATCGAAGCGCTGGAAGCGCTGATCGACGATCGCACTCGTGCCGTGTTCTGCGAAACCATCGGCAACCCCGCTGGCAACATCATTGATATCCGTGCGCTGGCCGATGCCGCTCACCGTCATGGCGTGCCCCTGATTGTAGACAATACCGTTGCCTCCCCGGCCCTGTGCCGTCCTATCGAGCACGGTGCCGACATCGTGGTGCACTCGCTGACCAAATACATGGGCGGCCACGGCACCACCATCGCCGGCATGGTGGTGGACTCCGGCAAATTCCCCTGGGCCGAGCACAAAGAGCGCTTTGCCATCCTGAACACACCTGACCCGTCCTACCACGGCGTGGTCTACACCGAAGCCTTCGGCCCCGCTGCCTTCATCGGCCGCTGCCGCGTGGCTCCGCTGCGCAATACCGGCGCAGCCCTGGCCCCCTTGAGCGCCTTCCAGATCCTGCAGGGTATCGAAACCCTGCCGCTGCGCATGGAGCGTCATACAGAAAACGCCCTGAAAGTGGCCGAGTACCTGAACAAGCACCCGCAAGTGTCCTGGGTGAAGTACGCCGGTCTGCCTGACCATCCGGATCACGAACTGGCCAAGCGCTACATGGGCGGCAAGCCTGCCGCGATCCTGTCCTTCGGGATCAAAGGCGGTATTGAAGCCGGTACCCGCTTTATCGACGCACTGAACCTGGTCCTGCGTCTGGTCAATATTGGTGACGCCAAATCCCTGGCTTGCCACCCCGCCAGCACTACGCACCGTCAGCTGAACGCCGAAGAACTGGCGGCGGTAGGCGTGAGCGAAGACATGGTGCGCCTGTCCATCGGCCTGGAACATATCGACGACATTCTGGCCGATCTGGAACAAGCGCTGAAAGCAGCGGCACGAGGCTAAGACCAGAAAGCCTGTACAGGCCGGAATTGCTGTACAGGTTTTTCTGCATCAAGCTAAAAAAGCCTGGAATCGGTATGGCACCGACTCCAGGCTTTTTTGCATTTCGCGCGTTACATACAGCCTTCAGACAGGCCGTATCACGGGCGCAAGCTGATCAGGACTTGCGAAACAGCTGCGTCAAACCGCCCAGCAAGCTGCTGGCATCGGTAATGTGGGACGGATCAAACTGGCCATTCGGGCTGGCTTGGTTGATCAGAGAAGGCAGCATGATCTTCAGGTTATCCAGCACGCTTTGCTGATTCAAACCAGACAAGTCCACCAATTGCTTGATCGCAGGTTGGCCCATCACACCCAGCAAATCCTGCTGGCCAATTTCCTGATTGCTGCCCTGCGAGATCCAGGACGACACCACATCACCAAAGCCGCCTGTGCGAAAACGTTCGATCAGGCCGCTCAAGCCACCTGGGTAGGTGCTGATCACTTGAATCAGCGCGGGCAACAAGGCGCCCTGCTCTTTGGATTTGGAATCCGTAGCTGACAAGGCCGACACAACAGAATTAAGCAAACTCATTATTTTTCTCCCCAATGCACGGCACCGCGCGTGGGCAGGTGCTGATACCAGGCCTCATTATGCCGTGGCAGGCCGCTGGACGGGGCGGATTAATTGTCAAGGTGGGTCAATAGATCACTGGCGGAAAGGCCCTATTGCTCTGGGCGGAGCCTACGCTACACTGGATTATCGATAGTTCGGCACGCCCCACAGATCGACTCCCTGGAGATTCTGGAATGACGCACGCTTCCTATACCGTCCTGTCCTCTGAAGAGACTGCTCGCGCCCTGCCTTATCCGGAGCTGGTCGCCCAACTGGGCAAAGCCATGGCCCAATATGCCGCCGGCACTATTGTTGCTCCCACCCGTCAGGTTCTGGACTATCCCAGAACAGGCAAAATGCTGTCCATGCCTGCTATCTCGCACGATATAGGCGTGCATAAACTGGCTAATGTGATGCTGGACAATCAGCAACAGGGTCTGGGCAGTATCCAGGGCCTGGTCAGCGTGTACGATGCTCAAAGTGGCTTGCCCATGCTGGTCATGGATGCACCCACCTTGTCCGAGCGGCGTACTGCCGCCGTATCCATGCTGGGCATTCAGGCATTGTGGCCTCAGGGGCCCGAGCACATCACCCTGCTGGGGTACGGGCAGCAAGCCCTGGCGCACTGCGATGCCGTCATGACGCTGTACCCCAAAGCCCATGTCACCCTCACAGGCCGCAATATTGACCGCGCTCAAGCGGTGGCCACCTCCTTGCAAACCAGATTTGGAGAGCGGGTTCAGGCCGCGGCGGCCATCCCTGAACAAACGGATGTTCTGATTGCCCTGACATCCAGCCTGACGCCGGTCTACCACGAGCCCGCCCGCCTGGATCGCCTGTTGATTGGCCTGGGGGCCTTTCAGGCTGATATGGCCGAGTTCGAGGCCCACACCCTGCTGGCCAGCCGCCTTTACGCGGACGATGTCAGCGGAGCCCGCCACGAGGCCGGCGATCTGATTCAAGCCGAAGTGGACTGGGAGCAGGTACACAGCATCCATCAGGCGCTGCGCACACCCGCGCCCAGAGACAAGCCTTTATTCTTCAAATCCGTGGGTTCTGCTGCCTGGGATTTGGCAGCTGCACGCTGTGCTTTGCAGCATTTGAACCAGGCCTAAATACTTAGGCTGCTAACTAGATAACACGACACACCAAACAAGGCCCAGAGTGTTAATCTGGCGCCTACAATCCCTTACAGTTATTTACCGATCTTTTTTCCTGCGCTCCTCATGACCTCTCAGTTGCCTCCTGTCGAAGACGATCCGTACAAGATCCAGTCCAAGTTTGAAATTCTGCGTGTTTTACGGGCCATCGAAAAAGGAGGCCTGCTCCTGCACATGGAAGCCAATCAGGGTAATGACCGGATTGTCACCACCATTCTGAATATTGATCTGGACAACAATGTGGTGATCATTGATACCGCCAACAAAGAAGAAAAAACCCGCAATCTGCTGCAGTCCGAACACACCAGTTTCGAGACCTCGCTAGACAAAATCAAGGTGACATTCCAGGGCCCTACCCCCGAGGTTGTGTCCCATGAAGGGCAGCCGGCCCTGGCGATCCCGATCCCCGAGTCTATTCGCCGTCTGCAGAGACGTGAATTCTTTCGCGTCAACGTGCCTGTCAGCGAACCAGCCATGGTGATCTTGCGCCTGAATAACGAATCCAAAAGCTTTCTGCTGCACGATATCAGCGGTGGCGGCTTGTCCTTGGTGGACGAATCGCAAAGCCTGGCAGAGGTGATCGGCACGCATAAAACCGAGTCCCTGCTGGAACTGCCGCAGGCCGGTTCTTTTGTAGTGGCACTACAAGTAGCCCGTACTGAAACGCAACAACTGCCCAATGGCAAACAGATTCAGCGTTTAGGCTGTACCTTCATTGACCTGTCTGCCTCCACGCAAATGGCGATTCAGCACTATATCGGCCGTCTGGAACGCCAGCAGATCGCCAAACAGCGCGGTCACGGCTAATCCGATGCCTGGGACACCCCAAAATCGCTGGGGGTGTCCACATCGCGCAAGATCCCCTCATCCACTAAAGGCACAAACAAGGTCTGATCCTTGTTGGCTTGCAACAAGTCGCGCGCACCCTGCTCGTCAGGAAGCTCCAAAAGCGGCTGACGCCATTCCAGACCAAAGCCCACAGGGTTGCCGGGCTGGCCATTCAAAACGGGACGCACAATCCCGGCCCCATCCTGCACCGCCTGAGCCACCGCCGCTACGGTGCTTGGCCGCAGCCAGGGCATGTCCGCCAGCAAAACCACATAGCCATAACGGGGACTGCACGCCTGTATCCCGGCCTTCAAACTGACACCCATCCCGCGGATAGCATCAGGTGCCTGAACGAAGCTGATCGGCAAGTCACCCAGCTCCTGACGCAAAATCTGCTCATGAACATCACAAACAAGCAGCACCTCATCGAGCACAGACAAAGCCGTCTCACAGACACAGCGCACCATCGTCCTGCCATCGTCAGTCTTGGCCAACAACTTCAACTGCTGGCCCGACGGGTCAAACCGCCGCCCCAAGCCTGCCGCCAGAATAATGCCCGTCACCCCAGATACATGCTGCTGCCCTGCCATCCTGGCTCCTTTTGAGCTTTGTAATGCCCCGTCAAAAATGCGTATTGCTTCATTCACTAGACTAATAGAAAGAAGAGTGAAGGGACAAGCGTGGTTGAAGAACAGTGATTAGGGGATAAAAGAAGTCTCTTTGAAGACGCCGTTCAGTCGGCCTGCTGGGGTGTC
>NZ_JAUZVM010000011.1:0-105840 GCF_031844565.1 Alcaligenes sp. AB3 | reverse complement strand
AACGAGTTCAAGGTGCGCCCTACAACAGCCGCAGACAAGGGCACCGGTGCGCAGCACCGGCAAGCTTCCGCTCCGACCCAGCCTCAAGCCAGCAAGGGCTGCCGCAAGGACTCCACTCCCCACCCCCATAAGCCTCTGATTTAATTTCCCTTTCCAAAACAACCTAGGGTTTTCCCCTAAAAACCACAAGCCACCCCACCTTCTAGGGTTTACCCTTGCTTTTCGACTAGGGAAAACCCTATAATGAGGGCTCGTAACTTAGACCTTCACCTTAAAGGGAAAGCAAATGTCTACCATGACCACTTACTCGCACTACATCCACTGGAGTGATGCTGTTGAGCGTGGGGTAATGCAGCATGCCCTGGAAAATGGTGAATCCGTGTCTTTAACTGCACTGACCAAAGCAGCGGCCAAACAAGTTTCCAAAGCCGCAAACGTGGTGTTCAAGTACATGGTCGAACTGACCCGTGCCTTGAACGAAGCCCGCATCCGCGATTCCCGCATGTCGGCCAGCTACTGGTAAGCCACGCATCACCGTCGTAACGCTCAAGCAGAACACCGCTTGATGTTGAAAAGCCTGCTGATTTAGCAGGCTTTTGTTTTTTCTGCGTTTGCCAAACCAATATTTTTGATAACGCACGCTAACGCTCAGCCAAAGGCTTTAGTAGCCCACTGCGCGTAAGCACCTCACAGCTTCCCCCTTCAAGATCGAAACAGGTCGTGGCAAAGAAAGCTCTTCTTCTTGTCGACGCAAGACATGAAAAAGGCCAGCAAATGCTGGCCTACTGACCTACGGACCCTCAAAACATAGTCTAAGAACAAATCGTCCTCGGACGATGCAAACCGCTCAAGACTTGTTCAACAAGTTCTTCAGCATATCCAGCCGCTGCTTGGGACTTAACGCTGCCTGCGCCGGATCTTCCTGCGCACCTGGATCTTCAATCTTCATCTCATCAATAAAGCGCGACCGCTCCCGCACCAGGTTTTCACGTGCACGTCTGCGCTTCTTGCACCAGCTCAAGCGCAAGCTGCGTTGCGCACGCGTAATACCCACGTACATCAGACGCCGTTCTTCCTGAATACGCTGGGCCAGAATATCGGCCTCTTTATCCGGGTCTATATCCTCGTCATCGCGCCCGATGTGCGGCAGCAAACCTTCCTCCACCCCCACCAGGAACACATGCGGATATTCCAGACCCTTGGAGGCATGAAGCGTGGACAATTTGACCGCATCCGGGTCTTCGTCCTCGCCACGCTCCAGCATGGTGATCAGGGCGACTCGCTGCACCAGATCGTTCAAACTAAGCTCATCATCTGCCGCTTTGGACTTCAGCCAGGTAATCAGCTCCAGCACGTTTTCCCAACGGGTCTGCGCGGGACGTTCGTCGAACATATCGTAAAGATAGCGCTCGTAATCAATCGCCCGCAGCAGCTCGTCCAGCAATTCGCTGACAGCCGTTTCGTGTCCTTCCTGCTCGCTCTCTACCCGGTCCGCCCTTTGCTGGATACGGCCAATGAACTGCGCAAAGACACTTAAGGGCTCCAGCTGTCTTTCCGGTAAACGATCCGTCAGAGCGATTTGCGAGACAGCGGAATATAAAGACAGCTTTTGCTCTGCCGCGAATTGCCCCAGCACCTGCAAGGTCGCCTGCCCAATTCCTCGCCTGGGTGTCGTCGCTGCACGGATGAAAGCCGGATCGTCATCCTCGTTAGCAACTATCCGCAGGTAAGACAAAATGTCGCGAATCTCGGCCTTGTCAAAGAAGCTTTGCCCACCAGAGATCGTGTAAGGAATGCGCAAATTACGCAGAGCCTGCTCAAAGATACGGGCCTGATGGTTGCCACGGTACAGCACCGCAAAATCACGCCACTCGGCCTGACGCTCGAAGCGCTCTGCCGAGATACGCATGGCAACCGAATCGGCCTCGTTCTGCTCGTCGTCTGTCACGTGGACCTGGATAGGTTCACCAAAGCCCAGATCAGACCAGAGCTTTTTACCAAACACGACAGGATTATTGCCAATGACATTATTGGCGGCCTGCAAGATGCGCTGCACCGAGCGATAGTTCTGCTCCAGCTTCACAACTTTCAGATCTGGATAGTCCGTCGGAAGTTGCGCCAGATTCTCCACGGTGGCGCCACGCCAAGCGTAAATGGCCTGATCGTCGTCCCCCACCACGGTAAACATATTGCGCTGACCGGTCAGGGAACGCACCAGCCGGTACTGACACAGGTTGGTGTCCTGATACTCGTCCACCAGCAAATACTGCACCCGACGCTGCCAGCGCTCGCGTACTTCCTGATTCTCTTCCATCAATTGCGCAGGCAGGCGGATCAGATCATCAAAGTCCACCGACTGATAGGCAATCAAGGTGGCGGCATAGTCACGATAAATACGGGCCGCCTCGATCTGGCTGGGCGAGTTTGCGGCACGTTCCGCCTCATCCGGCCCCATCAAGGCGTTTTTCCACAAGGAAATTTCCTGCTGAACGGACTTCAGGCGACCTTTATCCGTGGTGGACAGCAGCTCCTGGATAATTGCCAGCGCATCGTTGGAATCCAGAATGGAAAAGCGCGGCTTCAAGCCCACGTGCTGGGCTTCCTCACGCAACATGCGCAGGCCCAGAGAATGAAAGGTGCTGACAGTCAGCCCTCGCAGCAGCTTGGGGTCTACCAAGGCGCGAATCCGCTCGTTCATTTCACGCGCCGCTTTATTGGTAAAGGTCAGCGCGACCACTTGCCGACCCGTGTACCCACACTCACGCAGCAGATAAGCGATTTTCTGCGTGATCACCCGTGTCTTGCCACTGCCCGCTCCGGCCAGCACCAGGCAAGGCCCATCCATATACAACACGGCCTGACGCTGCATGGCGTTCAGGTCGGTGGGGACGGTATGGCCTGGTGTAGTGACGGAGGTGGACATGGTGGAATCAGTGAATACTAGGCAAGAAAACGAGGTTCAAAGCCAAACAGCGTACAAAACTAAAAGTGGCATCCCGGCCAAGCCGAGTATGGTTTGATGACAAGCGGAAGGCCAACACAGAGATACAGCGGAAACGAGGCACAAGAGCATGACAGCGGCAGGGCAACAACATCGCGCCACAGCTTCATCGCTTCCTGCCTCTTGGCTCATAGCTGCATCGCGGACAAGGATACACCCTGCTGTACCCGAGATGCTCCTACTGTTTCCGTCCGCACATGAGCCTGGGGAATCTTAAATTTCGAGAGGATCGACCTCAATCGTAATGCGCACTTTATGCTGCTTGGCCAACTGCGCGACCTGTGGCCCCCAATAGCGCACAAAGGCCTGCAAGGCCGGGCGATGAGCACTTTCCAGCAGCAGCTGGGCGCGCTCCACTTTGGCGACGCGCAAAACGCGTAAAGGCACAGGATCGTACAGGAAAACCTGATCCGCGCCTGGAAATTCGTTCGGATACTCTTCGGGCAAGCGCCGTGCCTGCGTCAGCAGGCGAATCGCGTCTGCCAGTTGCGGCGCTTCGGCCGACAAGAGCACTTGATAGGCAAACGGCGGCAAGCCCACCGACTCGCGCTCGTTCAAAGCGCTCTGGGCAAAACCGATGTAATCGTGCTTGATCAGGCTCTGATAAACCGCCTGCTCCGGATAGCCCGTCTGGATGATGACATCCGCCCCTTCGGTATGACGACCTGCGCGGCCTGCTACCTGCATCAGTTGAGCAAACAGGCGCTCGGGTGCACGAAAATCATGGGCGAACAAGGTGGCATCAGCATTGAGCACACCGACGACGCTCAGGCGTGTAAAGTCATGGCCTTTGGCCACCATCTGGGTGCCCACCATGATGTCCACTTCGCCTGCATGAACCTGCTCGAACAATTGCTGCGCACTGCCCTTCAAACGGGTGCTGTCCGCATCAATACGCACCAGGCGGGCATTCGGAAAACGCTCGCCCAGAAACTCTTCAATACGCTGAGTACCCCGGCCCATGGGCTGCAAGTCCTGATCACCACAATCCGGGCAAGCACGCGGCACAGGAGCCTGATAGCCGCAGTGGTGACACTGCAGATTGTGCTTGAAGCCGTTTTGCCTATGCAGCACGGTGTACACCGTACAACGCGGGCATTGGGACAACCAGCCGCAAGAGGCACAATGCAACACAGGCGCATAGCCACGCCGGTTGATAAACACCAGCGACTGCTCGCCACGGTCCAGACACGCTTCCAGCGCATCCAGCAACTGAGGAGAAAAACCCGACTCCAGGCGCAAATGGCGGGTATCGACCAGACGCACTCGCGGCAAGGAAACCTCTCGCGCACGCTTGGGCAGGCTCAACAGGCTATAGCGCCCTTGCCGAGCATGATTCCAGCTTTCCAGTGACGGGGTGGCTGAACCCAGCACCACCGGCACTTTCAGATCGTAGCCACGCCACACAGCCAGGTCCCGAGCAGAGTAACGCAAGCCATCTTGCTGCTTGTAAGAAGCGTCGTGCTCCTCGTCCACAATAATCAGGCCCAGCTCGGGCATGGGGGTAAAAATGGACAGCCGTGTTCCCAGCAGAATGCGCGCCTGACCACTGTTGACGCGCAACCAGGAGCGCAGCCGCTCTCCTTCAGACAGGCCACTATGCAGGACGGCCAGCACATCGCCCGGCAGGACGCGCGCCAAGCGGGCGCGCAGGACCTGCTCGAACTGAGGCGTCAGATTGATTTCGGGCACCATGAACAGGACTTGCCGACCAGCGGCCAGCACTTGTTCCAGCACCCGCATATAGACTTCGGTTTTCCCGCTACCCGTTACGCCATGCAGCAATAGGCAGCTGCCGGGTTTGGCCGCCACAATGCCATCTACCGCAGCCTGCTGCTCGGCATTGAGCACGGGCAGGACATCGCTGTCCACCGGCTCCACCTTCTTTTCCTTGCGCTTGGCCATACGCAGTACCGGACCACCTGCGGAACGCTTGCCCAGATAGGCAGAAGGTTTACGCAAGGGCCCCGGCAAGGACGGCATCATGACCTCGCCCAACGGACGGTGGTAATAGGTGGACGCAAAGCGCGCCATCCGTAACCAATCCTCCGGGAAGGGAGGCAAGTCATCCAGCAGTTGG
Source organism: Alcaligenes sp. AB3 (assembly GCF_031844565.1). Lineage (NCBI taxonomy): Bacteria > Pseudomonadati > Pseudomonadota > Betaproteobacteria > Burkholderiales > Alcaligenaceae > Alcaligenes > Alcaligenes sp. AB3. The sequence continues at coordinate 100,759 of NZ_JAUZVM010000011.1, read as the reverse complement.
TCAATCGCTTTGACCTGCTCGGGCGGGTAGGAAGGTTGTTCCGGCAAGGCGACCACCACCCCTATCATCTGCCGCCGACCAAAATGCACAATGACACGCTGCCCGACCAGGACAGGTTCGTGGTGCTGATAATCAAACACCCCATCCAGGGGGACGTCCAAAGCCACATGCAGCCAGAAAGGTCTGGTGCTTGCCGATGCAGAAATAGCGTCAGGAGTGGCGGTCATGGATGGTGGTTCAAAAAAGGGCTGGCCTGGCTGAAAGCCTGATAAGTCAAGAGCTTAGCGACCTGTGGATAACTTTGGGGAAAATGGCATGAACAAAAAATACAAAGAAGCAAGCACAGATACAATTTAATTTTCAATATCTCTGAAATAAGGATAAAACGCAGAGAAATCAAATAATTAAAACTGGGTATTGAAATTAAACCTTAAATATAAAGACCTCAAACCCAGTCCCATCTGTGTGCATAACTTTGCGCACAAGCTGAGTTAGCCCGTGCGCAAAGGCTGTCAAACGCTGTGGTGACGACGGCTGTAGGAATGCACTTCATCGACCAGAATGCCCACGGCTTCCGGATCGGTGAAACGCGAAATACCGTGACCGAAGTTGAACACGTGACCGCCCTGACCCACAGGGCCGAAGTCGTCGATAACGCGGCGGGCTTCACGACGGATGGCTTCTTCGCCACCGAACATGGTCATGGGGTCCAGATTGCCTTGCAAGGCCAGCTTGTCACCGATACGAGCGCGCGCACGGGACAGGTTCACCGTCCAGTCCACACCCATGGCATCAGCGCCACAGCCAGCGATATCTTCCAGCCACATGCCGCCGCCCTTGGTAAAGACGATGACAGGAACGCGCTTGCCGTCATGCTCGCGGATCAATCCGTCGACCACTTTACGGGTGTAAGCCAGGGAGAACTCCTGGAACAGGGAGTCGGACAGAACACCGCCCCAGCTGTCGAACAGCATCACAGCCTGTGCACCGGCACGGATCTGATTGTTCAGGTAGTCGCAGGTGGTTTGGGCGTTGATTTCCAGCATGCGGTGCATCAGGTCCGGACGCTGATACATCATGCTTTTCACCAGACGGTAGTCGTCCGAGCCCTGGCCTTCTACCATGTAGCAGGCGATGGTCCAGGGGCTGCCGGCAAAGCCGATCAGCGGTACTTTGCCGTCCAGCTCCTTGCGGATCAGCGAGACAGCGTCGAACACGTATTGCAGCTTGGACATGTCCGGCGCTTCCAGCGCCATGACATCAGCTTCGTTACGTACAGGACGGGCAAAACGCGGGCCTTCACCAGCAACGAAATCCAGACCCAGGCCCATGGCGTGTGGCACGGTCAGGATGTCCGAGAACAGAATGGCGGCATCCAGATCGAAACGACGCAAGGGTTGCAGGGTTACTTCGCAGGCAAACTCGGGATTCTGAGCCAGTTGCATGAAAGAGCCAGCCTGAGCACGGGTGGCATTGTATTCAGGCAAATAACGCCCGGCCTGACGCATCAGCCAGATGGGGGTGTAAGGCACAGGTTCGCGCAACAGCGAGCGCAGGAAGACATCGTTTTTTAATTGAGGTAAAGACACGGCAATCCCTATTGAAAAATGCCTGTTAATTTTAACCATCGTGTTCGTCGTCTGGGTTTGACGCGGATCGAAAGCGTGCTGCATCGATATGGTGTTTGCGCATCAGTGCCCAGAAAGCACGCCGGTGCTTTTGCGCGGAGCGGGCCGCCATGGCGATATTGCCGCTATGGCGATCAAGGGCGGCATGGATATAAGCCTGCTCGAAGCGGGCCACTATCCGTCCCTTGGCTACTTTGAAAGACTCCTGGCTGCTGGCGTAGCGCGAGGCTACCGCAGCGGCATAGGCTTCCAGCGTTGTCCCTTCCTGTTGCAAGATCGTTTGCGACAGACGCTGCTCCGTTGGGCCGGGGTGCAGGACCAGATCCTGGTTTTCCTGCTCCCTATAGTGTATCCGACCCGGCAGCCCCGGTTCATTCAAAGCGTGGGAAGAGGTCTGCAAACGCTGACGATTGATGCGGGCACGCAAATCGTCCAGGCATAAAGGCTCGCGTACGTAGTCGGCCAGGCCTAGCTCCAGAAGATCGGTCAGAGCGGCGGCCTTGATGGCAGCACGCACCAGACCAAAGACCGGCACCGGCAAATGGCCCTGGGCCGCCGACAAGGCCCGACGCACCTGGATCAGGGTGGAGGCTTCAACGGGAATCAGACAAGCGTCAAACCGCAGCAGCAAGGCAGCCGAACGGCGCAAAAACAAATAGTCCTGGTCGGGATGGGGAGGCGGTGGAGCCTGCAAGGCTTGCAGCTGCAGACGCTCGCATGGCGGAATGATGGCCAGCAAATTCGGGGCCCACGTGGGCTGAGTATGCAACAGGGCACAATCGAGATGTAGACGCATGAGACTGTCCTTGAGAAGCCGGGCGGACCACATTGGCCGCCCCAATCACGAGCTTCTAGGATAGAAATCCGACCTGTTTGCGATAAGTCGGAGTTGCGTCTACGTAGCTGTACTTAATCACCCAGAATGCGGCTGCGACGCCATTCACTGGGCGACACGCCATAGCGTCGGCGAAAGGCGTGGCTGAACACGGCCGCATCGGAAAAACCCATTTGCCAGGCCAGTTCACTGATCTGCCGGCCTGGTTTGCCGTCCACCAATAATTGACAGGCGCGCTCCAGGCGGGCGGCCATGATGTAATCGGCAGGCGCTTGTCCGCATAGCTCGAACAGCTTGTAGAGATAACGGCGTGAAATGCGAAATTGCAGTGCCAGGGCCTGTGCGTTCAAGCCGGTATCACCCAGGTGATCCTGCACGTATTGCTGAATTTGCAACAGCTGCCCGCGCCGCACCTCGTCCAGGGCCGACTCGGTCGTCACTGGACGGCCGTCGGCCAGGCTCAGGGCCATCATGCGAATCACGGTTTGGGACAGTTCGCTCAAGGCCGAGGGCGACAGGTGCCCGCGCTCCTGCAAACCCAGACGCAGCATGTCCATCGCAATTCGGGCCGGGCCCGTGGTGGCCGAAAAAGACCGGGCCACGGCATCGCTTAGCCAGGGCAGCCAAGGCAGCAAACGCTCTTCCTCGAACTGCAAGACCAGAAAATGGGATTGATCCTGCACGGCCACCTCGTAAGGACGGGTGGTGTCATAGATGCCCCACTCCCCGGCGTGCAAAATGCCACTGCGATTATCCTGCTGAATCTGGCTGCTGCCACTGATTTGCAAGGTGACCTTGTACAACGCCTGCTCGGAACGGCTGGCCAGAGCCTGGGTACGACGCACGCGCTGCGCGCTGGTACACAGCTCCATGACATCGACCGAGCCCATGCGGTCGGTGGCTGCCCGGTTGGAGAAACCACGACGCGAGTCCGGCTGGACCTCCAACGGCACAAAGTACGCGCACACCACTTCCTGCCAAGCAGCCAGGCTCTTGAAAGAAGCAGAGGGAGTGCGCAATAACATAGACATTGCCTGGGGGCCCTTTCGGCCAACTCGATTGATCGGGGTAAGGGGCAGAGTACGCCCCCTTTCTTATAGCCCTAAAAAATTCAAGCGTCTACGGTCGTTAACCCGCTGTATCAGCGCTCCATGGAGCCATACAGGTAAGGAGCAGGTTCCAGACCCATGCTGTTCATCTTGACGGTTAACTCCGTACGCGCCTTGAGCACATCATCAAAACGGTGACGGCGTGACGCTCCCACCTCGGCGGAGGTAAAGGGTCGGTACTCAGGTGTTATTTCTTCAGGGCTGAACTTGGCCACAATCCAGTTCAGCACACGAGCCAGATCTGCATTATCCAGCTGCGACTGCGAGGCACCGGGCACCCGAATCATATAGTCCCGTCCCGCCGGCAAGCGGGTAAACAAGCCAATGGACTGGTTGAAATTGGGAATTCCACGATGGGTCAGGCCCTGGCCATCGTAGCGATGGCAGCCTGCGCATTGCAGCATATAGTCTTTAAAAGCCTGGGAACTTTGCAGGTAATCGCCCGTTCCGGCCATCTCTTCTTGGGCATGGGCCCAAGGCGTAAACGCCAGGAATACGGCGCCCAAACAGGCCAGGCGCAAAGATGTCCACACAGTGTTGCCTCCTTGAGTGACCGGACGCCATCCAGGCCGCCCGACACCTTGTTCAAACCCTTAAGTTTGCCAAGACGGGAAAGAACCGACGTCCCAGGGACCGTTCTTCCCGCAACCCTGGCAGCCCATCGGGCCTTTTTTAGTTTTTAGCCAAGCCAACCAGTACCGATGTCGTGCAATGGAAGGTGCTGTTCTCGTTCGCCATGCACCAGTTCACGTCATTGTGCAGGAAGAACTCGTAACCAGGACGCTCACGGGTCTGCGTGTTGCACTGGCAGCGGCCACACGCGGTCTTGCCGCAGCAGTCGTGGTAGCTGATCAGGTAGTCCTTGCCATCATGCGGGTTATGGCAAGTGCCAATCCACGAGATGGGCGAGGGCGTCGAGCCCGGCGGGCAGGTGGTAGTTGTGCCGCCGCAGCAAGAGCACAGGAACCCGTCCACCGCGCAATGACGCCAGTAGTCGCAGGAGTTCACTTCGTCTTCATTCGCCAGATCGGGATTCAGACTGATGTGATCGGCACCACTGCTGCTGCCACCACCACCGGCAGCACGAGCCACAGGCAATACGGGCAACACAAAGGCCGAACCGACCATTAATTTGCCCACCGAGCGCAGCACGCTGCGACGCGAAGTCTTGTGGGCCACCGAACGGGAGAGGCTCTCCCCAAATTTATCCAGCCAACGCATTGACGTTCTCCTTTCGTGATACCTGCACTTGCTTCATGCTCGAGTCACCGGCCAAGTATTCTTGCGCCGAGGCCACGCCCAGGTCTTTGGCGGTAAACAGGCTTTCCAGCTGTTCACGCGAATTGACCAGACCCTTGCCGCGCACCACACCGTTCTCGTCGATCAGGACGGCGTAAGGCAGTTTGCTGATCTGAAAGCCCATGCCCAGTTGCGTGGACAGGACGTAGGGGAAGGCGTCCAGCTGTGCTTTCTGGTAGAAAGCCAGGTGCTCGGGCATCTCGCCATCACTGGCCAGCACAATATCAACCCACTGACCTTCCGAGCCCTGGATGGACTTCAGAATCGGCAAGAGCTTCTTGCACACCGGGCAGGTGGGCGACATGAAGAAAATCAACTGGCTGCGCGGGCCAGCTACCCCCACGGTAACGGCACGACCACGCAGGTCCTGCAGTTCCATGACGGGCGCGGCATCACCCACTTGCGGGCCTTTGTCCATGGTCAGGGCACCCATGGGGGCAACCCGTTCGTACAACACGCCAATCTGGCGCGACAGGGCAAGCACAACCAGCACCAGGGCCAGTACGATTACCCATAAAATGACGTTGGAAATCATTAAAGCGGTCATTTAGGTCTCCTAAGAATTCTGCATTTTCTGGAATTTCAGATGGGATTCGATCAGTTGGTTGGCCGCGTAGTACAGGCCCAGCAAGGCCAATGTGGCACCAAAAAAGGTCAAACCGTCCACCCAGACCAGTTCACGGGCGCTGTTAATAGCCCAGTCACCACTGGCCACGGCCAGCGCAGCCAGCAAGGCATTGCGAGCCACCAGCCACCAGGACAGACCACCGGAGGATTCACCCAGCCCCGAGCAGCCGCAATCCACATCGCGACGGCCACGCAGCAGGTTCATCACAATGCCACTGGTAGCGACCAACAAGACGCACAGGGCCAGCACTGCTCCCAGCGAACGACTGGCTGGCCACAGCAGCAAAGGCGCACTCAAGGCCTCGGCAGCCACAAACAGCACACTGAACGGTCGTAACAACACTTCCGGCAACAATCGATAACCGCCAACGGCTGCCTCGAACAGGCTGAAGTGACGCAGTTTATCCAGCGCCCCCAGGCCCATCAGCACGGCCAAGCAAGCCAGGCTGGCATAGGTCAGGACCGGGTCCATATCAGACACCTCCAGCTGGGTGGAACTGAACTTGCAAGGAGGCTTCGGCGGCGCCTTCAATGGTGCGGAGCAACTTGGGTTCAGGCTGGCTGATGTCGTAGACATTCACATTGCCACCGTCCAGGGTCAGCATCAGATTGCGTTGCTGATCAATGGTCATGGACAAGGCATCACGTCCGGGCACGCGGGCTACGCGTTTCTTGGTCTTGGTGTCCATGACCCAGATCTCGGCAGCAGGGAACTTGTGAGTGCCTTCCTTGCCATCGGGATGCATGAACACGTACATGCGACCGCTGGCGCGATGCAGACCCACCAGGTTGTAGCCACCGGGCACCCAGTTCTTGGCCTTGTCCTCGTCGTTCAGCAAGGACCAGGGGCCGTCTACCTTGACCTCGTCACCGCTGAAATCCGCACTGTAGACATTGCCGTAGTAGGACACGAAGTGAGCCTTGTCCTTGTCCAGGGCAGGAGCGATAAAGATCGGATCGTCCTTCACGGAGAACATCTGCTTGCTGCGCGACTGGCTGGCGACCTTGCCGTCTTCGCCCAGATTGATGCTCAACAAGCCACCATCACCACAAATGGTCATGAAGGTGCGGGGGCGGTTGGGCTGGGGAATCACGCTCCAGCAACCGGCGGCAGCGGTGACGTCTTCCACATAGTCGCCCTTGGCCACGTCCACGATACCGATGGAGGTCGCTGGCGACGCGTTTTGCAGCACGATGAATTTGCCGTCAGTGGTCTGACGGAACATGCCATCGTAGTTCAGGCCCTGAACACGCTTGGGCGGCAGGGAAATTTCTTTCTCAAAGGTCAGTTTGTCGGCGTCCCAGACTTCCACCACGTCCGAGCGCTTACCGCGAGTGACGCGCTCGTGGTAGGTCGTCATGGTGTAGATTTTCTTGCCGTCGTTGGACAACTGCACGTGGCCGTTGAAGGCGGTAGGCACCATGCCCAGAAATTTGCCGTTGGTGTAGTCGTAGACATGCACGCGGCTTTCGGTCAGATGGTTGAACACCGAATCCATGACATAGATACGGTTTGCCTGGGGGGCAGACACACTATGGCCGCCGGTCAGGACCTCCAGCGGCTTGTCCTGGGCTTGCACACCACCGGTCAGAACCATCAACCCCAACATGGCGGCGGCGGTCGTTAATGTAAATTTAGACTTCATTAGATGTCTCTCCTCATGGGCGTCCACGCTGTCAGAACGCATAGGCATAACGGAATTGCAGGCCGCGCATTCGCGGGCCATTCTCGACTTTCAAATCATGGATGTACTGCAATTGCACCTGGTGGGCATCGGTCAACTGATGGGTAATTTCGACAGCCAGTTGATGGTTACGCGCTCGCGTCACGGTGGTTTCGCCATTGACCTTCTCGCGACCGCCGGTTTCAAAGCGATAGCGCAGACCGACATAGGTCTTTTCAGTCAGGTTGGTGGACACCAGGGCCATCAGGCGGATTGCCGTGTCTTTTTTCAGGGTCTGGCCGTAGTAGTTCTTGTTATTGCCAAAGAACTCGAACTCCGCCACGCCTTCCACAAAGGAGGATTCGCCAAAGCCTTTCACAATCGCGAAGTCCTGCACGGTGCTCCAGCGATTCTTGCCGGCAGACACATCGGCCTGCGAGCCGTGGTAGCGGCCTGTCGGTGCTGTAATGAAGGGCTCCCAGGCAAACCAGAAGCGGTTGTCCGGATCGTTGTGCAACCAGACGGCAGCACCGGCGGTCACATCACCGATTCCCGTCATGCGATCCCGGTCTGCCCCCGGGACATCCAGCGTGTTGCGAAAACCGGGCACGATCAGCTCGTACTGCACCGTTTTGCCGGCCAGCTCGCGATAGTGCATCTGGCGGTAAATCATGCCTTGCACATTAAGCTTGGGGCTGTCGCCAATACGCGAACCCTGATCATAAAAACCATGCGACTTCAGGCCCATCATATAGACGGCCAAAACATTGGTACCCACCGGAGCGGGTATCCAATCCCGAGCACTGGGGTCGCCCGCAAAGGCAGCCCCGGCACTGACGCCGCTCAAGGCCAAGGCCAGAGCGGTCCGCTGCAAAATTGCATACATTATTGTTGTCTCCTCGAAGAAGGCGCGAACGATATCGTTATTGTGTTCGCGCCTGTATCCCTGGCTAGGCTGCCGGGTAGGCCATGCAGACCGATTTGGTCTCCAGGTAAGCCTCTACCGCAGCGCGCCCGTGCTCCCGACCCAGGCCAGACTGCTTGTAGCCACCAAAGGGCATGCTGGGATCCAGCATGTTGTGGGTGTTGACCCACACCGTGCCCGCCTTGATACCAGCGCTCAGGCGCTGTACGCGGGCCAGGTCCTGACTCCAGACGCTGGCACCCAGGCCAAAGTCTGTATCGTTGGCCAATGCCAATGCCTGCGCCTCGGTTTCAAACGGGGTCGCAACCACCACAGGGCCAAAGATTTCTTCGCGCATGATGCGGGCATCGGGAGCCACGTCGGCAAATACGGTGGGGCGTACAAAGTAGCCCTGCTCGGGGCGTGCGCCCTCGCCTGCCAACATGCGGCCACCTTGCTGGCGACCCACATCAATGTAGTTCTGTACACGCTGCTGATGGCGTGCCGAGATCAGCGGAGCAATCTGGGTAGATTGTTCAAAGCCCGAACCCAGCGTCATAGAGGAGGCCAGATCGGCCACGCCCTGCACCACGCGCTCGTAAATGCCTTTTTGGACAAACAGACGCGAACCAGCGGTACACACCTGGCCCTGGTTAAAGAAGATGGCGTTGGCCGCACCTTGAATGGCCATGTCCACATCGCAATCGTCCATGATGACCACGGGAGACTTGCCGCCCAGTTCCAGGGACATGCGCTTCATGTCGTTGATGGCTTGATGACCAATCAACTTGCCCACTTCCGTAGAGCCAGTAAAGGAAATCTTGTTCACGCCTGGGTGAGCCGTCAAAGCGGCACCCGTGCTTTCGCCACGACCAGTGATCACGTTGATCACACCGGCGGGGAAACCGGCTTCCAGAGCCAGCTCGGCCAAACGGATGGCGGTCAGCGGAGTCTCTTCAGCAGGCTTCAGAACCACGGTGCACCCCGCTGCCATGGCAGGGGCGATTTTCCACACGGCCATCAGCAGCGGGAAGTTCCAGGGCACGATGGCGCCGACCACACCCACGGGTTCCTGACGGGTGTAAGCGTGGTAATTGATACCGGGAGGGAAGGCAATGGAGGGCGATAGCAGTTCACCGCTGATCTTGGTTGCCCAGCCAGCCATGTAACGCAGCCATTGTGCGCTGGCGGCCACTTCCAGACCGTAGGAGAAGAACAGCAGTTTGCCGTTGTTCAGAGTTTCCAGACGAGCCAGCTCGTCGGCATTGGCTTCGACCAGATCGGCCAAGCGCAACAACAGGCGCTCGCGCTGGGCGGGCAGCATCTTGCCCCATTCGCCCTGCTCCAACGCCTGGCGGGCGGCACGAACAGCCTGGTCTACGCCTTGAGCACCGGCTTCGGGCTGATGCGCAATCACTTGTCCCGTTGCGGGATCGTAGACGGGAATGGTGGGTCCTTGAGAATCACTGACGGGTTTGCCGTCAATAATCATGTGTTCGCGAATCGCGTTGCGCTCGGGTTGTACGTCCTGCCCCATAGTCTGTCTCCACACGGAATAGTTGATTCTTAACGAATCCAGTATAGGGACGAGGACAAGCCCGGACTTGTGATTCTGTGCACGGGGGCTTGTTGATTTGGGTACGGAGTGAGCCCTGACCTGCGTTAGAACAAATCCAGCTGGGCGGGCATGCTGAGCTGAAAGTCGCCCACACCGGTCAAATGCACGCGGCGTTCAAAATCCAGCAAGCTGGCTTTGCGATGCAAACCGGAGCTAAAGCCGGTCAACATGCCATTGGCACCTTGCACGCGGTGGCAAGGCACGATGATGCTGATGGGATTCAGGCCGCAGGCCTGGCCTACGGCGCGAACGGCTTTGGGGCGGCCCAAGTGCTCAGCCATCTGGCCATAGGTCCAGGTTTGACCATAAGGAATAGTCTGCAAGGCCTGCCAGACCTGTTGCTGAAATTCGGTGCCTTGCAAACTGAAGGGCAAATCAAACTGTTGCAGCTTGCCGGCAAAATACGCGTCCAGCTGGGCCTGCACAGGTTCGGCCAAAGCAGGTTCCGGGATCAGCCCGGCCAGTTGCTCGGGTGTCAGGCCATGTACGGTCTCTTCCTCGAAATCCAGGCGCAGCAAGACTCCTTGAGCATCAACCAGCAAACGCATCGCCCCCAAAGGCGTATCAAAGCAGGCAGTACGCAGCCCGACATAGGCAAACATGGCAATTCCGATCCGAGAGCAGAATGTTTGATCATACTGCGCGACTCTAGCCAGTTCAAAAACCCTGGCAACACCCAGGCAGCTTGGGCTTTAGCGTCAAAGACAAACGACAAACGACAAACGACAAGCTCCAGATTACGCACGGCAGTTTGTTGAGCGGGATATCCCGAGCAAGGTTCATGCTTCCATTAAGCGTCTGGCACTCAATAGTTAGTAATTGGCTCTGACTTTTGTATCTCCCCACACCCTCCGCTAACGGTTGAGCGCGACGACCAACACGCAAACCTCGCCCCCCTCAAATCCCTCACGCCGCTACAGCAGCCCAAAGAGCCACATACCGCCAGGCCCCAGAAGGAGGAAGGGCCCGTATTAATAGTTATTGTGAGCCGGTCTGGGCCGGGGGGCCGTCCTCTGGGCGATTCAGGCTTCTTGCCGCAGGCGGGCTTGCTATTCGGGGTGCAAGCGTCCTGTTGTTTGAGCGAAATGCTTGTGCCTTGTCCTGTGGACAAGGCACTTTCGCGAGTTCAGGGCGCGCCCGAATAGCAAGCCTGACCAGGGTACCGGTGCCCAGCACCGGCAAGGAGCCAAGCCCGGAGGACGGCCCCCCGGCCCAGACCGGCGTTTTCACGAAGCACGATCTAAACATGCAGGCTCTCTGCACTCCTTGTCTCACAAACCTCCTGCTCTGCACACAAGCAGCGCTACTTCCCAACGCTCAGGAAGCCGAAGAAGAAGAAGAAGAAGAAGAAGAAGAAGAAGAAGAAGCGCAAGCAAAAAAACCGGGTAAATAACGCCGGGGCCCCCAGACGTTATTTACCCGGCAAATCCAACAAATGCAGCAGTTACTCGAGAACAGCAAGGTTTAGACGGTTTGCACACCCTTGGCGGACAAGTCCAGACCCACTCGGCGCACCACGGCCTCGAACTCGGCGCGGCTGATGTGATCCAGCGCCGTGGCCGGATCGCGCGTGGCATCACAAGCGATGATGCCACGGCGCATATAGGAATACTTGCGCAGCGCCAAGGCTACCAGCGGCTGAAACTCGTAACGGATCAAGGAGCAGTAACGGTCAAACACGCGCGCGGCTTCTTCCTGCTCGCCCTGACGATGCAAGGCATATACCTTCAGCAGAATTTCCGGGAAGGAGAAGCCGGTGACCACCCCATCGGCCCCCCGTTGCAGCTCTTCCAGAAAATGCATGCCACCCAGGCCACTCAAGATCGGCAAGGCATCGCCCGACAAACCACGCACGGCAGTAATTTTCTGACCAACGGGCGGATCTTCAGAGTTCAAAATGGACACACCCGCCTCGCCTTTCAGGCGCACGGCCAAGGCGGGGCTGATGCGGGCGGCAAACAGTTCCGGGAAATCGTGAATCACCACCGGAATACGGATCGCCTGCACGATCTGACGGTAATAGGACACCTGCATATCGTCATCTGCCCCGGCCAAGGGGGCGACAAAGATCGCATCCGCGCCCAGATCCTCGGCACTGCGAGCCTGCTCCACTGCGGCTGCCGTACCCAAGGCACGCACGCCCACCCACACCGGCACCGCACCGCGCACCGCGGCCACCACCGTTTCAATGACACGCCGACGCTCAAAGGTACTGAGCTTGTGCAGCTCCCCCATCACCCCCAAAATCGCCAGTCCGTGAATACCGGCTTCCAGCTGGAAATTCACCAGACTGACCAGGCTTTGCAAATCCAGCTCGCCACCCGGTTTGAAAGGAGTGGGGCAAATGGAAAAGACACCTTTATTTTTCATAGTTACGCTTAGGCTCAACGAGGAATAACAAACGGCTTTTGCATACGCGAAATCATGCGTACCAAGGGCCACAGAAGAAGGACGTAAATCAGCGCGGCGGCCACCAGCGGTGTCTGGCTATAGGTCTCGCCCTGCATGATCTGGGCCGAACGCAGCAGCTCTGGCAAAGCCACGGCCGAGGCAATCGAGGTCTGCTTGATGGCTTCCAGCGTGTTGCTGGCCAGATCCGGAATCACATTGCGCACCCCCTGAGGCACGACCACATAAGCCATGGCCTGACGGGCGTTCAAGCCAGTCGAGCGCGCTGCCTCGTTCTGACCAGGGGACACCGACTCCAGCCCGGCGCGGAAGATCTCCGCGAAGTAGCCACTGCTGTTCAGGACCAGCGCCAGCACCGTGGCTGAAAACTCATTCAGGGGCAGGCCCAGGAATGGCAAGCCGTAGTAAATGAAGATCAGCAACACCAAAGGCGGGAAGGCACGGAAGAAATCCACGTACAGCAGGATCAGCCGATTCAGCCAGCGATGCTGCTGATAATGCAGGCAGGCAATGATCAGACCCAGCAGGGCCGCCAGCGGCACAATGATGAGGGCGAGCTTGACCGTCAGCCACAGGCCCTGCATCAGCAGCGGCCAGCTGGCGGCAATAATCGTCGGGTTCAGAAAAGTATCGATCAGTTCCATAGCGCATCACTCCTACGACTTGATCGCATAGCGCCGTTCCAGCACCCTCGTCAGATGAACGAAGGGAAAGAAAATCAGGCAGAACAAAATGGCCCCGGCCGTAAAGGCAGTGGGGTTGGCGATGTTGGACTGGATATTGCTGGACACGTTGAGCAGCTCGGGCACGGCAATGACTGAGCCCAGCGTGGTGCCTTTGGTAATCCCGATGGCGCGATTGGTCAGCGGTGGAATCGCCAGGCGCACGGCTTGCGGCAGGATGATGGCAAACAGCGTCTGGCTGAAACCCATGCCGGTGGAGCGGCCCGCTTCCCACTGCCCCGTGGGCACCGCAGCAATGCCGGACCAGAAGATTTCTTCAGCAAAGGCAGACAGCACCAAGCTCAAGGCCAGAACGGTGGCAGGAACGGGTTCAATCACAATGCCCAGGGACGGCAGAGCAAAGAACACCAGCACAATAATGACCAGCTGCGGAATCGCACGGAATACGTCCACATACAGCGTCATCAGAATATTGACGGGACGCCAGCCATAGCAGCGCAGCACGGCCAAGCCCAGACCCAGGACGGTGCCCAGAATCACGGTCATCACAGCCATTTGCAGCGTGACCCAAAAGCCCTGCATGATCTCGGGCAGATGGGGGCTGATCAGCGTCCAGTTAAAGAAGTAATAAACAATCTGATCCATGGCCGACCTCAGTTCATGCGGCTCAGAAAATCCTGAATACGCTTGTGACGCGGCTTACACAGAATTTCATCAGGGCTGCCCTGGTCCAGGATCACGCCCTGGTCCATGAACACAATGCGGTCCCCCACTTCGCGAGCAAACTGCATTTCATGCGTGACAATCACCATGGTCATGCCCGCATCGCGGGTACGCTTCATCACGTTCAGCACTTCACCAACCAGCTCCGGATCCAGGCCCGAGGTCGGCTCGTCAAACAGCATGACTTTGGGTTCCAGCGCCAGGGCGCGGGCAATGCCCACACGCTGCTGCTGGCCACCGGACAACTGGCTGGGATAGTGCTCGATACGTTCGGCCAGGCCCACTTGCTCCAGATGGTGGCGGGCCAGTTCTTCGGCCTGCGCCTTGGGCACTTTTTTCACCTTGCGCAGCGCCAGCATCACATTGCCCAGAGCCGTCATGTGCGGGTACAGGTGTATGCCCTGAAACACCATGCCTATGTTCTGACGCACCTGGTTCAGGTCGGTGCGCGGACAGGTCACATCGCTGTCTGCCACCACAATCGTGCCGCTGGTGGGAGTTTCCAGGCGGTTGATGCAGCGCAGGCAGGTGCTTTTACCCGAACCCGAACCGCCAATCATCACAACGACTTCGCCGGTGTTGACGCTCAGGTCTATGCCTTTAAGAATTTCGGCCTGCCCAAACGATTTGCGCAAGCCCTGGATGCGGACAATTTCACTCATGGTCGCTCCTTGACCGCCTGCCAGTCGGGCAGGCGGGGACCGGCCCCTAGAGGGCCATATAGCTAGAGAAACAGCGCGAAGGCGCTTTTAAGGACGGGAGCAGTCGGGGGTGTGCTCGGTGGGCTCGTAGCCAGGAAAGTCAGGCGCGCCATAGCCGGGGAAAACGACTGTCATGGCCGTACCGGCATTCGGTTCCGTACCAAACCATTTCACATGCAGCTTGGACAGCGAGCCATCCTGCTTCATGCATTCCAGCACTTCATCCACGCGGTTACGCAAGGCCGTGTCATCCTTGCGAAAGGCAAAGGCGTAATTGGCCTCGGTCGTCATGTCGTACACCGGGGCCAGTGCGGGAGTTTTCGTGGCGATATAGCGGGCCAGAGGGGTCTCGGACATATTGGCAAAGGCACGACCTATGGCCACGGCCTGCACGGCATCCGTGTTCTTGTTGAAGCGCTGAATCTTGTAGCCGTACTTTTCCTGGTTTTCTTGCAACCAGCGGTCCGAAAAACTGCCGTTATTGACGGCAATTGTCTTGTCCTTCAGGTCTTCCAGTGAATTGACGGTGGCGCCCTTTTTAGCCAGAAAACTCAGGCCACCGGCCATGTACGGCTCAGCAAACAGCATTTGCTGGGCACGCTCCTGCGTGGTGTTGGTGGGTGCGGCCACCATGTCGTAGCGACTGGAAAACAGGCCTGCAAAAATGGCGGAAAACGGGGTGTCGATGACCTCGGCACCGTCATAGCCCATGCGCTGGGCCACTTCCTGAGTCAGGTCGTTGGAAAAGCCATCCATCTTGCCATCGGTGCCACGCATGAAAAACGGCACCAGGCCCACATCCGCGGCCACTTTGAACAACTTGCCCTTGTTGGGATTGTCAGCATGTGCTGGTAGGCTCAAGGCCAGGCCAGCGGCCACCGCAGCCAGCATCAAGCCAGCTTTACGTCCCAGACGGGCACGTCCTAAATGAGCAACGCTGTGTTTGCGAGAAACAGCCGCAGCCAACGCGGCGATTGTGTTTACGCCTTGCATAAGGTCTCCTTGCCATCATTTTCTGTTTGTAGTGCTTTAATTCTAGGGGTGGCAAAACCTTGATGTCATATGCTTTTTTATTAACTCTTCATAACACAGCGTTAAGCGAATTTCCGTGCCTCCTGTACACGGCGGACTCCACGAACACAGCCTGTTTTTCCGCCGGTCCGCCCTAAGGGTAAGTCCCCCCTTTGAAGAGGCAATCAAACGAAGGCGCAGCGCGGGGGACGGTATTGGTGAGTCACTCAGGCCCAGCCTGCCCGCATGCCTCGGGAGGCCGTGGAAATCACCACTTCCATGAAGTCGTGTGCCAACTGCGATACCGGCACCACATTGGAATGCAGCATGTGCAAGGGCATGGTGGTGCGAGGATTGATGGGACGTACCACTACATCCGGCCAGACCCGGCCGGCCACGGCCAGTTCGTCCACAATCGCAATCCCGGCTCCGGCCTGCACCATGGCACAGGCGATGTGCGTCAAACGCACTTCCACCGCCAGTTGCGGCACGCCAGGACGGTTACCAAATAACTGCTGCACCATCTGGCCATAAGGGGTGTCATTGCCATAACCAATCAGGTCCAGCCCTTCCAGATCGCTGGCGTCCAGCTCCTGCTTGTCGGCCAGAGGATGACTGGCTGGCAAGACCGCCACCAGATGGTTTTCGTAAATGGACTGGGCATGCAGGCTGGGATGCGTCAGCGGCACAATCGCGACACCCACTTCCGCCTGTTGCGTGACCAAAGCCTGTACCAGGTCACTGGAGATCAGCGTGCGTACGTACACCTTCACATCCGGAAAGGCCTGGCGAAAACGCGTCACCGCCATGGGGATCAAGGTCTGTCCCAAACTGGGGCTGACGGCAATGTGCAAGCTGCCGTGGCGCTTTTCGATCAGGTCGGTCGCCACCTCGTTAACCCGCTGCACACTGTTATGGACTTGCTCCACTTCCTGATAGAGCCGACGCGCCTCCGGCGTGGGGTACAGACGCCCCTTGATGCGCTCGAACAGCACCAGACCAATGCGCGATTCCGTATAGGAAAGCAGGCGGCTGATGGCCGGTTGCGACACGTTCAGCAACTGCGCCGCCTTGCTGATGGAACCGGTCAGCATGATCGCGCGAAAAACCTCGATTTGACGAAGATTGAGCAGCATCCCTTAACGTAGCCTTATGTTTCGAGCACAAATAAGCATAAGACATTTTGATTTGCCTATGTTTCAATTTTTTCAAGCTGCCATCTCGCTGCACTCTGATCGCAACGGGCCCAAAGAGCAGCTTCATAACTACGACACGGAGACAAAATCATGCAAACCCTGCTTGCACGCACCCTTGCGGTGCTGGGCTTGGGACTGGCCGCCGCTGCGCCCACCGCCCACGCCGCTGACAACGTCCACCTGATGCTGGACTTCATTCCCACCGGCGACTATGCCCCGTATTACTCGGGCATTGCCAACGGGATTTACGAGAAACACGGCATAGACCTGAAGATCACCCGCGGCACAGGTTCGGGCGACACCGTTCTGAAGGTAGCCGGTGGTGCCGCCGATATTGGTCTGGCCGACATTTCCGCCATTCTGACCTCGCGCCAGAACAGCCAGACTCCCATCAAGGCCATTGCGTCCACCTTCTCGCACTCGGCCCATTCCCTGTTTGTGCTCAAGGACTCGGGCATCACCAACTTCTCCGGCCTGGAGGGCAAGAAAATTGCCGTCTCGCCCGGTAACAGCCACAAGCTTTACTTCCCCATGGTGGCACGCAAAGCCAATACCGATCCCGACAAGATTCAGTGGGTGACGGTAGACGGCTCCTCCATGGCTCCCTTGCTGATCAACGGCAAAGTGGACGCCGCTCCTTTCCTGGCCACCAACTACTACTACCAGAACAAGCAGGCCAAGCGTTTTGGCAAGGAAATCGTGGTGCTGCCCTTTAGCGATCAGGGTTTCAACATCTACGCCCTGTCCGTTTTCACCACGGACAAGACGCTGGCCGAACGCCCACAGATGGTGCAGAACTTTCTGAACGCCACCATCGAAGCCTGGGACGCCGCCCGCAAGGACCCGGACACGGCTTGCCAGGCCCACGTCAAGGCCAATCCGGAAATCGATCTGGATGACTGCATGGGCAACCTGAACGCGGTGCTGGGCTACATCTACACCGATTTCAGCGCCGAGCATGGGGTGGGCAGCCTGGAAGAAGGCCGCATGAAAACCACCTACGAGGCGGTTGCAGAAGCGCAGAGCCTGGACCCTGCCTGGGACTATCACCAAGCCTACGACACCCAGTTCATCGTCAAGGCCAACGGCACAGCCAAGCCCTAAGTTGAGTTGATTTTTGCGCGCGCACTGGCTTGGCCCAGGCGGGTCAGCGCGCGCCTAGGAGCGCATTGTGATACGCATTCAAGACGTGAACCTGATCTACGGTCGTAATACCGAGCGTGAGACTCAGGCACTGAAACAAATCAATCTGGACATTCAGGACAACGAAATCATTGCCATCGTCGGCGCGTCGGGCTGTGGGAAATCCACCCTGCTGCGCCTGATTGCAGGCTTGCTGATGCCCACAAACGGCACCGTCAGCATTGATGATGAAATCGTTGCCCACCCTCGCCAAGACACCGGCATTGTGTTCCAGGCCCCGACCCTGGTGCCCTGGGCCAATATTCTGGACAACACCCTCTTGCCATCCAGCATCATGGGTCGTCTGGACGATCAGGCCCGCAGCCGCGCCACGCGTCTGCTGACCACCGCCGGTCTGGGCAATTTCCTGCACCACCACCCCAAGCAATTATCCGGTGGCATGCAGCAACGCGTGGCCATTTGCCGCGCACTGGTTCACAACCCCAAAGTGGTGCTGATGGATGAGCCGTTCGGCGCCCTGGACGCGCTGACCCGCGAAACCATGACGCTGGAACTGCTGCGCCTTTGGTACGAAGACCCCAAAACCATTGTGTTTGTGACGCACTCGATTTCCGAAGCCGTCATGCTGGGTCACCGCATTGTGGTGATGTCGCCGCGTCCCGGCCAGATTACCGAAATTCTGGATGTAAACCTGCCCCGCGAACGCGACTTTTCTCTGGTGGGCACGCCGGAATTTACGCGCTGTGCCGCCGCCGTCCGTGAACTTATTTTCCAACACGAGGTGGCTTGATGAGCGAGCAAACTCAAACCCTGGCCGCCGCGCCCGTGCGCAAGCGACGATTGCGCCTGCGCGATTTCAATGAAATTACCATCCCGGCCATCACCCTGATTGCCGTGGTCATTCTGTGGGAACTGGCCAGCCGCCTGTTTGATATCCCTGAATACCTGGTGCCCGCCCCCTCGCGCATCTGGGCCGACTCCATGCAAATGAAAGAGGCCATGCTGATGCACACGCTGGTGTCCACGCGCACCATCATGCTGGGCTTTTTGCTGTCCATCGTGATCAGCTTTCCGCTGGCCGTACTGATTACCTACTCGCGCTTTTTCGAGCAGGCCATCTACCCGCTGCTGATTCTGACTCAGTCCATTCCCAAGGTGGCCCTGGCTCCGATTCTTGTCATTATCTTTGGCCCTACCGAGCTGCCACGCGTCGTCGTCACCTTTCTGGTCGCGTTTTTCCCGCTGGTCATCTCCATGACCGCTGGCCTGCTGGCTGCTCCACCCGAATTGATCGAGCTGGTCCGCGCCTGCCGTGCCACCCGTTTGCAAGAGTTCTTCCGTATCCGCCTGCCCTTTGCCGTGCCCTTTATTTTCTCGGGCCTGAAAGTGGCTATCACCTTGTCCGTGGTCGGCGCGGTGGTCGGTGAGTTTGTGGCGGCCGACCAAGGTCTGGGCTACTTGATCACCACCTCTACGGCCTTCTTCAAGACACCGGTTGCCTTTGGCGCCATGGCGATCTTGTCGGTGCTGGGCATTGTGTTCTTCCAGGTGATCTCTGCCGCCGAACGCATCCTGTTCCCTTGGGCGATCAAGGACAATCGGAGCTGATCATGACATCACCTTATACCGTCATCCGCGGGGGCCTGGTGCTGGCCCACGCTCACGCCAAAGCCGAGCTTTTGGACATTCTGATCAAGAATGGCGAGATCGAAGCCATGGGCCCGCCCGGCCTGCCCGCACCTGCTGATGCCACAGTAGTGCAAGCGGATGACAAATTGCTGCATCCCGGCCTGATCAATGCGCATACCCACGGCCACGGCACCTATGCCAAGGCCATGGGGGATCGCTGGTCGCTGGAACTGTTACTGACGGCGGGCCCCTGGATCAATGGCGACCGCCATCTGGAAGACAAGTACCTGAGCACCCAGCTGAACGCGGCAGAAATGCTGCTGAAAGGCTGCACTGCCAGCTACGACCTGTACTCTGAAGTCCCCGTACCCACGGCGGAAGGCATGAATGCCGTCGCCCAGGCCTATGTGGATGCCGGTATGCGGGCCACGGTCGCCCCCATGATGGCGGATCTGTCCTTTTACCAATCCGTCCCCGGCCTGATCGAAGCCCTGCCGGAAGAACTGCAGAAGTTTGTGGCTCAACTGGCACCACAATCCTTCCGGGCCACGCTATCGGGTCTGACGGACTTTCTGGACCAGCAGCGCAACCCCGAGCGCATTCGCGTGGCCCTGGCCCCGACCATTCCCATGCTGTGTTCGGACGAGTTCCTGCAAACCTGCGGTGAAATCAGCGCGGAGCGCAATATCGGCCTGCACAGCCACGTTGGCGAATCCTATGTGCAAGCCCTGACCGGCATGAAACGCTATGGCACCACCATTGTTCAGCATCTGGACAAGCTGGGCCTGATCTCGCCCCGTTTCACCCTGGCGCACGCCATCTGGCTGGACGAGCGCGACCTGGACATTCTGGCGGTGCGCGGAGCCATGGTGGCCCACAACCCCGGCAGCAATATGCGTTTAGGTAATGGGATTGCCGATGTGAACTCCATGCTGGAGCGCGGCATTACCGTGGGCCTGGGCACGGACGGCTCGAACAGTGGCGATAACCAGAACATGTACGAAGCCATGCGTCTGGCCTCCTTCTCGTCCAAAGTACGTGGCCCGGATACGGAACGCTGGGTCACCACCGAACAATCGCTGTACGCGGCCACCGAAGGCAGCGCCCGCTGCCTGGGCATGGGCGAACAACTGGGACGTCTGGAACCGGGTCGCAAGGCCGACATCGTGTTTCTGGATCTGGCCCATATCAACTGGATTCCGCATAACAACACGGTCAACCAGCTGGTACATCTGGAAGACGGTCTGGCGCTACGCCATGTCATGGTCGACGGTCAGTTTGCCGTGCGCGACCGACAGTTAACACAAGTGAATATGCCGCGCCTGCGTCAGCAGGTGGAGCAGGCCCAGGAACGCATCACACGCAATACCTACGACAAGCGCCACATCACGGAAAAACTGGCCAAAGCCGTAGGTTCTTTCTGCCTGTGCCTGGGCCACGACCGCTATCACGTGCAGCGCTGGGCGCACCCCAATCAAAACTTAACATGACGTTATGTTTTACCGATAAATAGGCATACGACATTCATGAATGGATTTGCTTCAATCATGGAAACGAACACGATTACGGACACGCGACATACGCGGGTCCGAGCCATCCAAGGAGGAAGATAATGAGCGACTTCGATCTGGTAGTACGAGGAAATATTGTTGAGCGCGACCGCATCATCACTGACGGCTGGTTGGCCGTGCGTGAAGGCCGAGTAGCGGCCTGTGGCGTTGGCGCGGCTCCTTCGGCCCGTGAGCATGTGGATGCACGTGGCATGTGGGTAATGCCCGGCGTGCTGGACGGTCAGGTGCACTCCGGCAGCCAGGCCAATCAGGAAGGTCTAGGCTGGGCCTCGCGTGCGGCAGCGGCCGGTGGCGTGACTACCATGGTGGAAATGCCCTACGACGATCCCGAACCTGTTGCTTCCCGCCCGCAGCTGGAAGACAAGATTGCCCGCATTGAAAGCGATTGCCACGTGGACGTGGCCTGCTACGGCACTTTGAACGATCAGCATGGTCTGGAAGCCGCGGCTGGCCTGATTGAAGGCGGCGTTTGTGGTTTCAAATTCTCTACCTTTGAAGCCAGCCCCAACCGTTTCCCACGCGTGGAAGAAGACATTCTGATGGAAGCCTTCCGCCTGATCGCCCCCTCCGGCCTGGCCTGCGGTGTGCACAACCAGGATCAGGAACTGACACGCAAGAACATCAAGCGCATGGTCGAAGCCGGTGATACGGGCTGGGACGCATTCTTGCGCGCCCACACACCACTGATCGAAAACCTGGCCACCAGCGCCATTTATGAGATCGGTGCCCAGACCGGCGCCCGTGCCCACGCCGTGCACGTGTCCCTGTCGCGCGGTTTTGAAATCTGCAATATGTACCGTCAGGCAGGCCACAAGGCCTCGATTGAAACCTGCGTGCAGTACCTGATGCTGA
This sequence comes from Alcaligenes sp. AB3, assembly GCF_031844565.1. NCBI lineage: Bacteria > Pseudomonadati > Pseudomonadota > Betaproteobacteria > Burkholderiales > Alcaligenaceae > Alcaligenes > Alcaligenes sp. AB3. Next base: position 79,157 of record NZ_JAUZVM010000011.1, on the reverse strand, counting down.
ACCACGAAGAGCACACCCGCCGTTTCGGTGCCAAGACCAAGCACTACCCACCCATTCGCCCCAAGGCGGAAATGGATCTGCTCTGGACCCACATCGCCAACGACGAATGTACCTTCGTGTCCTCCGACCACGTAAGCTGGGGCCTGGAGCGCAAGCAGTTTGACAATGTGTTCCAGAACTCCTCCGGTGGTCCTGGTCTGGAAACGCTGCTGCCCGCCTTCTGGACAGGCTGCGCCGAGCACGGCATTTCCCCGACCATGGTCGTCAAGCAACTGTGCTGGGGCCCTGCCCAACACTTCCTGCTGGAACACCGCAAAGGCTCGCTGAATGTGGGCGCAGATGCCGACATCGTGATCGTCAAACCCGAAACTTACCGCTTTGACCCGTCCACCAGCCTGTCCGCCGTGACCTGGAGCTCCTTCGAGGACCGTGAATTCCAGGTACGTGTGGAAGCCACCTATGTGCGCGGCCAACTGGCCTGGGATGGCAAAACCGTGCGTAACGCGGCGGGCGACGGTCAGTTCATCCGTCCGCACAAAGCAGGCGAACTGTCATGAGTCTGGCCATGCCCTTGTTGAATCAGGAGCGCCTGTGGCGCAGCACCCAGGAGCTGGCCGCGTTCACGCTGCCCGACCAGCCCTGGACACGCCGCGCCTTCTCCGATCTGTTTCTGCAATCGCGTCAGTGGTTGCTGCAACAGTTCGAGGAAGCGGGCCTGAGCGTACGCATGGATGCCGCGGGCAATCTGATCGGTCGCCGCGAAGGGCGCAAGCCCGGCCTGGCACCGATTACCACCGGCTCGCACTGCGACACCGTGATGTATGGCGGACGCTACGACGGCATCATCGGCGTACTGGCCGGGCTGGAAGTGGCCCGCTGCCTGAACGAGCAGAACATCCAGCTGGATCATCCTTTTGAAGTGGTGGATTTTCTGTCTGAGGAACCTAGCGACTATGGCGTGTCATGCGTAGGCAGCCGTGCCATGGGCGGGGTCCTGTCAGACGCCATGCTGGCCGAACGCAATCCACAGGGCGAAACACTGGCGCAAGGCATTGCCCGCATCGGTGGCCGCCCCCAGGAACTGGCCCAGGCCCGTCGAGCACCCGGTGATACTGCCGCTTTTGTCGAGCTGCATATCGAACAAGGGCCAGTGCTGGAGTCGCGCAATCTGCCCATAGGTGTGGTCAGCAATATCGTGGGCATTTGCCGCCATCGCATCATCATCACAGGTCGTCCGGACCATGCCGGCACCACACCCATGGACATACGTCGTGATGCCCTGGTCGGTGCCAGTCTGATTATCAGTGAAGTGGACCGCAAGGCCCGCCGTGCACTGGGTGGGCCAGACTATCTGGTCGCCACCATTGGCAACCTGAACCTGACGCCCAACGCCTCCAATGCCGTTCCCGGACGCGTAGAAATGATGGTGGAAGTACGCAGCGACCGTCAGGAGCTGATGCAGAACTTCACCGAGGAACTGCTGGCCCAGCTGCGCCCGGAAATCGAGGCCATGGGCCTGGGTCTGGACGCGGCGCAAGTCAGCCTGGCCAAGCCCACAGACTGCACGCCCGATGTGATGAACATTATCGAGCAGGCCGCCAGTGCGTTGGGATATCAGAGCATGGTGATGCCAAGCGGAGCCGGTCACGATGCGGTTTACATGGCACCCAGCGGCCCCATGGGCATGATCTTCATTCCTTGCCTGAATGGTCGCAGCCATTGCCCCGAAGAATCCATTACTTCCGAGCAGCTTCTGGACGGTACGCGGGTTCTGTATCAGACCGTTGTCATGTTAGACCAGAGCCTGGAGAGCTGACATGGACTGGTCCTGTGATCAGCTCAGCGAACGCGAACGCTACCGCTTGTTGGTCAACACTGTGTTGCCGCGCCCCATTGCCCTGGTCACGACCTGTGACCAGCAGGGGTGCGTGAACACGGCCCCGTTCAGTTTCTTCAATGTGATGGGTTCAGAGCCTGCCGTGCTGGCACTGGGCCTGGAAAACGATGCGCACTCTGCCGATGGCCTGAAGGACACCACCCGCAATATTCTGGGCACCGGCCAGTTTGTGGTGAACCTGATCAGCGCCAAGACGGCACGCGCCATGAATATCTGCGGCATTGCGTACCCGACCGGGCAGGCCGAACATCTGCAAGCGGGCCTGGATCTGGCCCCCAGCGTGCAGGTGCAGCCGCCCCGTATCGCCCAATGCCCAGTGCAGTTTGAATGCCGCTTGCACACTGCGCTGGACCTGGGCCCGCTACGCCATATCGTCATTGGCGAAATCCTGCATTTGCACTGCGACGACACCATCCTGACGCCTGAAGGGCGCATCGATATTGATGCTTACGACCCTATCGGGCGCATGCATGGCTCTGACTGGTATGTCGGCCTGCAAGGCCGCTTTCAGTCAGAAAAATTAAGCCACCAAAACGGGCTACCGCCCACCCAAACATAAAAACATCATGAACCGTCGCCCTCATATCTACGTTCTGAACCCCAATTCCAGCCAGATCGTAACGGATGGCCTGGACCGTGCTGTCCAGCCCTTGCGTCTGGCCGATGGCCCAGCTATTTCCTGCCTGCGCCTGCCTCAAGGCCCAGCGGGTGTACAAAGCCAAACTGATATTGACACCCTGATTCCCCATCTGCGCGCCCAGGCCCTGAGCGTCAAAGAAGACGCCGCTGCTTATGTAGTGGCCTGCTTCAGCGACCCCGGCCTGTACACCTTGCGCGAAGCGGTGGATGTGCCTGTATTGGGTATTGCCGAAACCGGCGTGCTGACCGCCTTGTCACTGGGCCAGCGCTTTGGCGTACTGTCCATTTTGCAGGCTTCCATTCCGCGTCACCTGCGCTACTTTGGCGCAATGGGTGTGACAGACCGTCTGGCAGCCGATCTGGCCATCAATATGGGCGTGTCGGAGCTGGCTGACGAGAAAAAAGCCCTGCAACGCCTGACAGAAGTTGGCCAGCGCTTGCGTGATGAGCACGGTGCCGATGTTGTAGTGCTGGGTTGTGCTGGTATGGCCAATCAGCGCGAGGCGCTGGAACAGACTTTGGGCATTGCCGTCGTGGAGCCCACGCAGGCGACCGTTGCGGTTGCCTTGGGCCGTTGCTTATTAGGCTGGTAAACCTTGATGAACGCCCCTCTGCAATCCGACTGCCTGGCAACCGCACAGCGGCTGCTTCAGGCTCGCCAAGAGAACCGCCCCATCGAGGACTGGCCCGAATCGCTGCGCCCTGCGTCTTTTGATCAGGCCTATCGTGTTCAGGCTGCGCAAATGGAAACCTTGGGCCCCATAGGCGGCTGGAAAGTCGGCGCGGCCAATAGCGTGGCCCCGCCTACCTGCGCCCCCCTGCCCCAGCGTTTTCGTTACGCCAGCCCGGATATTCCCGCCGGTAAAGACCTGTCCTTGCGTGGCATGGAAGTGGAAATCGGCCTGATTCTGGGTCAGGACTTGCCACCCAACCAGGTACCCTACTCCATGGAGCAAATCTGGCAGGCAGTCAGCCAGGTCTGTGTGGCAGTCGAGATTGTGGAATCCCGTTTTGCGCAGCGCGACACCGTGGGTCGTCTATCCACCTTGGCTGATCTGGCCAGCCACGGATCGCTGGTCCATCAAGCACAAGGTATCGCCGCGCAAGACATGGCATTGCTACAGCCTGAATGGGCGCGCCTGCAAGTGGGACAGCAAACCTTGCTGCAAGGCCCAAACCAGAATCCAGCGGGCGAGCTGACACGGCTGCTGATCTGGCTGGCCAATCAGGGCAGTCACCATCTTGGCGGGCTGCAAAAGGGTCAGGTCATCATTACTGGCACTTGCCTGCCCATGCTGTATGCCGCTCCCGGCGACCGGATTCAAGCCGCCATTCAAGGGATCGGTGAACTGGAGTTTGTCTGCGCATAAGAGCACAACGCCAGCGCACGGCAGTGGGCTGGCTGATCTTTTATGCGAGGAGAAGCAAGCGGCGAGGAGAAGCAAGCGGATGGGGTTGACGCACTTGCCCGTCTACACAGACCCGTCGGATTTAAAAAAACTCGTCCAAAAGGCAGAAGAAAGCGATGCGCTCGGCATCCATTTCCACGCCGTACAGGGCAAAGAAAGGCGCCAGCCACTCCTTACCCAAATTGCGTTCTATGCTGCGCGCCGTCAGCGCCAGATCCTGAAAACGATCCGCCACGCCCAGGCGTCCGCAGTCGATAAAGCCACTGAACTGCCCTTGATGCACCATGAAGTTGGGCAGGCAAGCATCACCATGGGTAACCACCAGATCCTCCTGCATGGGGCGGCTGGCATACAGCTCGTCCAGCAGGCTTTGAACCGGCATGCCCTGGCGTTCATCGTCAAAATCTTCTTCATCAATCAGGCCCGCTTTCGCCCGTGCGCTGGCATCGGCCAAACGGTGCTCCAGGCGATGATCGAAGGGGCAAGATTCAAGTGGCAAGCGGTGCAGGCTTTGCAAGGACAAAGCCAATAACTCCACCGTTTGCTGGGGAGACAGGCCTTCTGTACAGGCCAGATCAAGCCCTGGAACGGCACTCATCAGAAGCCAATGGCGTCCATCTGCGACCAGCGTATCCAGCACTTCGGGACAAGGCAGACCTTGCGCGTGCATCCAGCCCAGACGCTCGATTTCATCGGGCAGTTCGGCCAAGGGCAGATCATCCTCTGCCTTCACAAACTGACAGGAGCCATCGGGCCAATCCAGACGCCAGACCTCGGCCCCGGACTCCCCTATGGTTTGACGCTGCACCTTGGCGGCGGCCAGTCGGGTCTGCCAGGCAGCAGGAAAACTCATACTCAACAACCTTGCTAAAAACAGGGAGCGGGGATCACACCCAGGGAATCAAACAGCGATGCAAATCAGGCCTGATATTGCAGATGAATCAGCGGATAAGGCTTGCCCTGATCGTCCACAGGCGAGCGGCCAATACGCTTGAAGCCCATTTTTTCGTAAAAACCCACAGCTTGCCCATTCTGTTCATTCACATCGGTGGTCATGCTGGGATGCAGGCTCAAGCCGTGCAGCACCAAGGCCTTGCCCACACCCGTGCCCCGGCTGTCCGGGTCCACAAACAAGGCCTGCATATGGCCTTCGTCAACCAGCATGAAAGCCAGCGGGTAATCCGTCTCGTTCACCGCCAGCCACAAACTGGCCTGAGGTAGAAAACCGCAGACCAGTTCATCAATTTCCTGACGATCCTGAGCGGATAAAAAGTCGTGTGTAGCATCGACGGCCTTGCGCCAGATTTCAACAACACGTTGCCCGTCTTCCGGGCGCGAATGGCGGATATTCATCATCTTTCCCTTTCAGGGGTTCATCTGGTTTTCAGTGGGAGGATCACCCCCGAGAAAACATCTCAGGGTTACAGCAGACCTTGGGACTCGAAGATTTTCCGGTAGATATCCCGAACCACAGCCTGCTTTCTCTGGTTGTAGTCCCGCACTGTGTCAGCCCCTTCTATGGCCTGCATTTTGGCCTCGGCGTACCGCTGCAAATCCTCGGGATGCGTGCCCAGCCAATCCCGAAACAGGATATGGCGAATATGCTCGGGACAATCCGAGCCAAACACATGCAGGTTCACGCGCGGCTCTTCCTGACGCAGCATACGGTGCTGATACCAGGAACGCTCGCGTATGCTCAGCTCGTAGCCCAAGGCCTGCAAGGCAGGCGCATAGTCCTCTTCCTGTTCCGGGTCCGCCACCAGCACATCAATATCAATCACAGGCTTGGCAGGCAGGCCCACCACGGCGGTCGACCCTACGTGCGCAATGGTCAGAGCCTTGCTCCCCAAAGCTTTCAGAATCTCCTGGCCCAAGCGCTGATACAGCACAGGCCAGTTCGCGTCGTAGGCCTGAACCTCGATCAGCTCTGCTTTGGGTTGGCCTGCCACCCAGGGATTCTCATGGGGATCGCCATCCTCGAAGGTGGTGATTTTTTCCATTGCCCGTACAGACACGTTTTTGTTCTGATTATTCAAACAACTTCTCCTTGATACGACGGACCTTGTACCCTCAGCCTAATGAGCCGGGCAGATCCATCGTTATTCGTCAGGGCTATCCACCCACCAGCCACGCACTGTCCTCCCTCCCTAGCCTGCACTGCCCGCCAGAATCGGCCGGGTTTCCAGAAAAAATAAATGCCGCAAATGTTGTTCGGCTTGCTCCGAACTCAGATCGATAGAATCCGTCAGCAACATATTGGCCAGACCGTCATACAAGGCGGACAGCCGTAGCGCAATACCTTCGGGATCGGGGGCCTGCCACAGCCCTTGCTCGGCCCCTAGCCTCAGGTAAGAGGCCAACTGCTCCAGCATTCGGCTTTGCACTCGTGTAATCACCACCGCCAGAGCGGCATCGGTTTTGGCCAGATCGGTGGCATCAAGCCACAAGAACCAGTAAATGCGATTGTTCTGCTCAAAGGCTGTGCTCAGATAGCTTTCCATCAAGACCTGCGGCTCTTGCGAGCCTTGTGCTTCCTGATCGAGCAACTGGTCAAAAATCTCGCCCCAGGCCTCGGCCCGCAATTCGGACCAGCGAAAGTAATGGTTTAAAAGTCCACGGCCCACACCAGCCCGTTCGGTCACCATACGAGTGGTGGCGGCACGTACCCCCACTTCCAGCAGGATCTCCACAGCGGCCTGTCGAATTCGTGTGGCACTGTCTTCTTTTTCATTCATCCCCTTCCCTCCCTATTGACACATTGAGCAAGCGCTCAATATTATGACATTGAACAAGCGCTCAATCAATAAACATCCATGTCTACGGCTTCTCGCAACTCCTCCATCGACCTGATTCGCACCGCTGCCCTGATCGGTATTTGTGTGGTGAACCTGCCCTATCTGGCACTGACCGACAGTGACCCGACAGTCACGTCCCCTAGCTACGATCACACGGCCGCCTTTCTGATCGAATTTCTGTTTCAGGGCAAATTCTTCCTGCTGTTCTCGCTGATTTTTGGCTGGGGCATAGAAATCCAGGCGCGCTCCGCTGAACGTGCTGGCGTCCCCCTGAGCAGTCGTTATTTCCGCCGCATGCTCGGCCTGGCCGTGCTGGGTTGCTTGCACGCGACGCTGGTTTTTACCGGCGACATGTTGCTGCTTTACTCGGTGCTGGGTGTGCTGATCTGGCCGCTGCGCAAACTCGCCCCGCGCAGACTGATCAAGGTGGCGTTGTTGATGGTGCTGGTGGAGATTGTCAGCCTGGCTCTGATCGCTTATTTGCTGGCGGATGCCGAAGACATGGCCCCGGTGTACTCACTAGGTGGCGCTTTTACCGAAGCAACACTGGCACGTGTCAGCGAGTGGCCAGAGTCCTTTGCTTTCCTGTTTCTTTACCAGGGACCGCTGGCCTTTGGAGCCATGTTGATGGGTTTGGCCGCGGCCAAAAGCAACTTTTTTGAAGCTCATAGCCCTGGGCAACAAAAACTGGGCCGCGCCCTGCCCTGGCTCTTGCCCTTGGCCCTGGCGATCAACCTCTTTAGCGCAAGCATGTCCAACGAACAGAATCTGATGGGCTTGCTAGGCCTTTTCAGCATCGCAATCGGCGCGCCTTTATTGTCCACGGTGTATTTGTGCCTGCTGCTGCGTTGCGGACAATGGTTCAGCCTGCCCAATGTGCTAATTGAAGCGGGCCGCAGTTCGCTGAGTGCCTATGTCAGCCAAGGCATTCTGGCTGGTCTGATTTTCAGCAGCTATGGCCTGGATCTGTTTGATTCCTTTGGCAATGCGGCACTGCTAGCCATTGCCATCGCCCTGGCTCTGCTGGCCATGAGCCTGACAGGCCTGATCGCCCAGCGCTGGGGACGCGGCCCACTGGAAGCGGTGTTAAGGCGTTTTACCTACGGTGTCAAACGACACTAGGACGGCGTTATTAGCGCTGCCCGTACAAATCCGAAATGGCCGTGCGCAACCAGCGCACACCTTCGTCCTGCCGACTGCGCTCATGCCAGTGCACGCGCACATCAAAGCTGGGCAAGGCCAGCGGCGTTGGAACAATGCACAAGGCGGCGGGGTCCTGAAAAGACAGCACAGCCACATTGGGCACAGTCAGCAAATAATTGCTGCTGACCAGAATCTGTTCAGCCGCCAAATAGTGCGGAATGGTCAGGCTGATATTGCGTCGCATGTCCAGAGCACGCAGGGCGTTTTCCACCAGAGAGTGCCCGCTGCTGGTGGCATCAATGGCCAGATGATCAGCCGCCACAAAAGCTTCCAGATCCAGCTCGTTTTTGGCCAGGGGATGGCCTTTGCGCATGGCGGTCACATAACGCTCATGACGGAACACGCGCGAATGCACTCGCCCTTTAATCATGGGCAAAGAGCCAATCGCCAGATCAATCTCGCCCGAACTCAAGCCGCTTTCCAGCGCTTCCCAGCCCAGATTCTTGATGACCAGACGAATACCCGGCGCGTGTTTGGCGACAAAATTGTTCAGCCCCGGCAGAAAAACCAGTTGGCCGATATCCGTCATGTGAACTTTGAAGACGCGCGTAGACTGGGCAGGGTTAAAGCCCTGGGTTTGCGTCAAGGCAATGCCCACCTCTTCCAGCAAGGGTTGCAGCTTTTCGCGCAGCGCAATGGCGATCTGCGTGGGCGCGACGCCATAGCGCGCTCGTACGAACAAGGGATCGCCCAAAGCCTGTCGCCACCGCTGCACCATCAAGGAAATGGCCGACTGGCTGATCCCGATACGCAGCGCCGCCTGGCTCAGGTTCTGGCATTCGCAGATCAGGCAGAAAGCATGCAGCTCGGCCAGCGTCCAGTTATATGTTTTATAAATATCAGATAGCACGCTGACACCACCTCAAGTCGTTTCTTGCTCTCTATTATGTGTATTGGAAATAGTACAACGGCAAGATAAATTGCCACTACGCCACAACAAAATCAGGAGGGATGTCCCATGAGTAACAACGAAATCACCTGGTCCAATGGTCAATGGAGCGACACCAGCGCGCCCTTGATTGGTGCCACGGACCATGCTTTCTGGATGGCCACAACCGTTTTTGACGGTGCCCGTTCCATTCAGGGCCATACTCCGGATCTGGACCTGCACTGTGAGCGCCTGAACCGATCGGCCATCACCTTGGGCATGGAGCCGGTGATGACGCCCCAGCAAACTGTAGAACTGGTGCACGAAGGCCTGAAAAAGCTGTCCCACAGCACGGATTACTACATCAAGCTGCTGTATTTCGCGCCCGGCGGTTTCATCCAGCCCGATCCAGCCACCAGCCAGTTAGCCATTCATATTTTTGAATCCCCCATGCCGGACGACAGCGGCTTTAGCGCCACTTTCAGTGAATTCCTGCGCCCGGACCCCTCCATGGCACCTACCGATGCCAAGGCTTCCTGCCTGTACCCCAATACCCAGCGCATCTTGCGCGAGGCCAGTGCACGCGGTTTTGACAACGCCATCGTGCTGGACTCCAAAGGCAAGATCGCCGAATTTGCTGTTGCCAATCTGTGGATTGTTCGTGACGGCGTGGTGCTGACGCCCGAGCTGAACGGCACCTTTCTGAACGGCATTACCCGCCGACGTGTCATGCAACTGCTGCGCGACGATGGCATTGAAGTGCGTGAAGCCAGCCTGACACCGCAAGACGTACTGGATGCGGACGAAGTCTTCAGTACCGGCAACTACGGCAAGGTTCTGCACTGCAATCGCATTGACGATCGCCACTACGCGCACGGCCCGATTGAAACCCGTGCCCACGAGCTGTACATGGCCTATACCCAGCGCAACTAAGTCTCGCAACATTGCCAGAAGGCGATCAGCATGACTGGATGTGGGCCGTATGCCCAATAGAAAAACGGCTCAATAATGAGCCGTTTTTTTCTACCTCACACTTCAGGCGACGCTGCGCTATTGTCTTGCGCCAAGTCCGGCGCTTGCCCGCTATCCTGCTGCGCTTGCGCCTGCTTCATCTGATTTAGCAGGCTATGCAACATCTCTGTCGACAAGCCGTGCAGCACCAGACGGTAGCCTGCTCGCAAGGTCGACATGGGCACCAGAGGGTGGCCATTGTTCACCAGAATCAGGTGCTCGGGCGCCTGCAAAATCTTGGCCGCATAAATCCCGATAGTCTCGTCCAATTGCAGAGAGTTAGCCGCACGCCAAAAGTCGTTATCGGTCAGCAGCAACTGGTACAAGGGCGTGAACAGTTCAATGGCGCTTTGCAGGTCCATCTTGTTCAGCGGGCCTTGCGGCATATCGTCCAGCGCCAGGGGCACGGGCTGAATCATGGAGAAGTCCACCCGCTCCGGCGGGCCGATTTCCTGATTATTGTCCCGCAAGGTCTGATTGAGCCGGATCACGAAATTGAACAGATTCAAATCGTGCTTCACAAAGGTGTGATCGCGCAATTCGTCGATGTTCATGGGCGTCAGCGGCGTGGTCGGCACCTTGGTGGGCGAGTTGGCGGCAATAAAAGCCAGCACCTGTGAACCCAGATGAAAGTGACGCAGAATCAGCCAGTTGGCCTGGGGCGAAACAAAGCGCTTCAGGCCCCACACCAGAATGCGATGCAACAGGCCCGAGTGCGACCATTTGCGCGGCAAAAAGGTTTTAACAATCTGAATCAGCACAATCATCAAGCGTGCCAGTGGCCGCAAGAACGGCAGCAAATACTGGCGTGACGAAGAGCTGGAATCGGCCAGCCAGGCCTGCTTCACTTCATCAGGCAAAGGCGTGCTGCGATCCAGATACAGGGCCCGCCAGGGATTGGGATCCTGCGGGTCATGCGGCTTGCTTAAAAAATCCGGAATTTGATCCATGACTTAAAACTCTTTCGCGTATTGGAACTGCATCAGGTACAGGGCGGCGGTACGGCGTGCGGTTTCAATAATAATCTGCTCGGCGCGGCCTGTTTCATCGCAATCCAAAGCCAGCTCCACCGCCACCAGCCAACGGGCCAGGTGATGCTCGTCGTTCATGCCGTGATAGTGCAGGAAACGGTACATATTCGGTTCCAGCGACAGCGAGGATTTCAGTAGAGGTAACAAGGCCGGCACGATTCGTTGACCTGTGCCTTCGATAATATAAATCGCACCCAGCAAGCCAATCGGGTCCTGGCTGGCCGCCAGCGCATGCAGATATGAGTTCAGGGCCTGACCGCCGGGATTACGGCTCAGTTGCTCGATCTCGGTCGCAGTGCCGCCCGCATGTTGATAATCCTCGAACAGAATCTTGAAGTCGTCCTGTTCTTCGCCCGCGTGCAGACGAATCAGCTCGGCCAGCGGCGCGTAAGCGGGCGACAGGGAGTCGCAGGCTTCGCGCATCCACTTGGCTCCTTCACGCACTTGGGGAATCCAGTCTGCCATCCACTTTTGATAGTCCTGCATGCGAATCGAGCCATCGTGCAAGCTGCGCAGCAAGGGGGTGCGCCACACCTGGGAGCGATAGTCGTGCCAGATGGGGGCCAATTGCGTCAGCAAATCGCGCAAGCCTTGCGGGGCCGTGGCAGGGTCATGCGGGGGAGCAATATCTACCTGATCGGAGGACGCAGCGACCGATTGCTTGACAGACGGGTAGGACACAGCGGGAGCCGGTGCATCGCAGGCTTCCACTTCCAGCAGCATATAGGCCGTCATGAAGCGGCCCGACTCGGGCACGTAGCACAGGATCTGCTCGCCCGGCGTCAAGGTCCGGTCACGCATGAACTCGGCCAGCATGATCAGAATGGATGCCGCGCCCGTATTGCCGCGCCAGCGCAAATTGCTGTACCAACGCTCGGCGGGAATGCCCAGGCCAGCCTGTTCCAGCAGATCGGCCACCACGGGGATGAATTTTTCGGACGAGTAATGGCACAGGAAGTGGCTGATGCGCTCGGGGTCGACCCAGCCATCGCGCACCAGTTTCACGTACTCGTGAATGCCGATGTCGAACAAGTGCGGCAGCAGGCGAATGTCCTGGCGCAAGGACAAGGCACCGGCCTGCTCGGCGTCGGCCCAGGAGTCGTAATCCAGGTGGCTGCGGGTGGAATCGCGTGCCGCACCTAGCTGCATGCAAACGGGGTAGTCACCGGAGAAGGATTTCTGATGAATCCAGCGCAGGCGCAAACGCACACCGGGCTGCGTGGTGGGCAGCACCTGATCCTGGTGGCTGAGCAAAGCCGCACCCGCGCCATCGGACAGCATCCAGCGCAAGAAATGCGCATCAAAGTCTGCCTGATATTCTTGCGATGCAAACCGCGAACGACGGAACAGGCGCGAAGGCATTTCACTGGCTACGGCCATGCCATGACGATGCGCTCCAAGCTCAATACCTTGGGCCACCGTCTGCAAAGCCGTGACACCCGCAGCGCAAATCCCGTGTACGGAATGCACTTCCAGCGGGGGAGCCGCCAGTTCACCCTGAATCGCGTTGGCAAAACCGGGCATCAGCAAATCCCCACCCGACGAGCCGCTGGCCAGCAGACCGATATCGCCCATGTCCAAACCCGCCTGCTCCAGGCAACTGCGGATGGCATTGGCGGCCATGGCCGTATTGCTCCAGCGCGTACTGCCATCTTCACCAATGGCGTAGTAGCGCTGCTGAATGCCGTTCTCGGCCAGAATGCGCTGCTTGATACGCCCCGAAATACGATTCAAGGGGGCAATAAAGTTATCCATGGCGGTGTTATCGACCGGCTCACCGGGCATGAACCACTGGGCCTGATGGATAACAACGTGCTCAAAGGCCACGGGCATAAAAATACTCCTGATTACACGGAATCACGCCGACGCTCCGTCTGGCCCACGGCGTTCAAGGATTGACTGCGGTAGCGGGGCACAAACAGGCCCAGCACAAAAACACGCAGCATATAAGGCACCAGCCCCCCTTCGTTCAAGGCGTCCGGGGTGCGGGCTCGGTATTCGGTGTCGTGCAGCCGGGTCAGCTCGGACCAGTGCGCGCGAGAATGTTCATGGTGAGCCACATGCAGGCCAATATTAAAAAGCAAGGGATTGACCAGGCCCTCGAAATTGCGGGCATAGGCCAGTTGCTCGCCATGTCGGCCCTCATGACTGCCATCGGCATGAGCATGTTGCAGATAATTCGTGGTCAGCAGCCAGTGCAAACCGTGCAGCTGCGGCAGGATGACGTACAAAAAACCTTTCACCGGGTCCAGCACCAGGGCCAGCGTCCAGCTAGCCAGCCACACACCGTACTGCGCCATGCAATAGGCCCAGACGCCCGGCCAATGCCGGCGCAAGCTGCCCAGCCAGCCAAAAATCGTGGGGTACAGCGCAGGCACGGCCTCAAAGGGGTGCATCAGCCAGCCCAGCGTGTCGTTGGTGTCGCCCCGCCAGAAACGGTAGGTGCGGGCCACGTCTTTTTCACCATGTTTATAGCGATGGTGATTGCGCCCATGCGCAGGCCAGAACACGCAAGTGGGATGGCCTTGTACCAGGGTCAGCCAGAAATCCGTCAATCGATTGGGAAGACGACCCTGCCACATGCGCAGGTGATGATGGTTGTGGTTGATGACGCCTATGCCCAACGTCAGGAACAGCAGCAAGCCGTACAGAATCCAGGAGAAACCGCCACGCCACAGCGCGACCACCAGCACTGGATAGGCAATCAGGTACAGCAGGCTTTGCCAATCGCGCGGCTTACGCAAACGCCACGCAGCGCTCATCCCCGCGCCTCCTCGGGGCGATCAGGCAAACGGGTGCCAAACAGGCGATCCATGAAGCTGAACTGAAAACCGTAATTGCCGTTGTACTGCGCGTGATGGCGCTGATGACGACGGCTGGCTGCCAGCCAGTTGCGGCTGGAGACCGTGGGGAAAAAGTCGTAATTGGAGTGGCCAATGCTGTTGAAAAACAGGCTGAACAGAGGCACGGACAAGAGCGACCAGAAACTGAAGTCATGCACGACCATGGGCAGCAAGATCACATTGCCCAGCATGATCGACTCCAGCGGATGAAAGCTGTAGGTGGAAAACGGTGTCACCACCACGGACGAATGGTGCGGGCCGTGATAGCGGCGCAACCAGCGGGTATGCAAGAGACGATGATTGATCCAGAAGTGCACATCGTTCCAGATCACCAGAGCCAGAATTTCCAGGGCAATACGGGTCGCGCTGGCATCGGGCGTCAAATGCGCCCAGCCCAGCTGCAAGAATCCCCAGGGGAAAATCATGCCTGTGCCGAAAATAAGGATGGCCGTGGCGGATTGCTTCAGTTCCCGACGCAACTGGCCAGGACGCAAAGGGCGCGTGTCCAGAGGGCGTCCCCAACCCAAGGCAGGAAACAGCCAATGTGTCAGCGCCAAGGTGCCCAGTGCGAACAGCACATAAATACCGCCGAAGAACAATAAGCCCACGCCCATCACCTGCCAGACGCTCAAGGCCTGAAAAGCCTGCCCCATTCCACTCTCTACGTAACAAAGTGCGCTAATGCTAGCGCGCTCAGGAAGATTACGTTTGTTAATTTGGTTACTAATTGCTCACATTCGTCCAGCCCGCCCCAGCAATACAGTTTTGCACTGGCAGGGGCTAATCATGGCGGGATTTGGCCCCTATCCTTGAAGGCATGCGTTTTTTAAGCGGAACCTGTGCCATGAAAAAAGTCGCCAGCATCCTGAATCCCTGTCCGTCCCTGGGGGGCGACGATGGTCTGGCGGCGCGCACCTTGTTCAGCCATCAGGATCACGCAGACCGGCACAGCCCCTTTTTACGTCTGAATTACGCCGCTCCCACCCACTACTCACCCCACAGTCGACGACACAAGGTGCATGGTTCTGCCCAGCGTGGCTTTGAAACCGTCACCCTGGTGTATCAGGGCGAGCTTGAATACCGCGACTCTACCGGCCAGAGCGGCATTCTGGAGCCCGGCGATGTGCACTGGCTAAGTGCAGCCTCCGGTCTCTTGTATCAGGCCCGTCATTCCGAGCAATTCGCCCGCCAGGGCGGTCCATGGGAAATGGTGCAGTTGTGGGTAAATCTGCCTGCCCATGCAAAATCCCGGGCTCCCAGCCAGCAGCATTTGTCCAAGACGCAGATTCCCGTTCGTGCCCTGCCAGATGAATCCGGCACGATTCGTGTCATAGCGGGTCAGTATCAGGAACAGCCTGGCGCTGCCCATCACCACAGCCCGCTGCTTTTGTGGGACATACAGGTCAAAGCCGGACATCAAGCCTGCTTCCAGGTGCCTGAGGGCTGGAACAGCAGCTTGCTGGTGCTCAGTGGTGCCGTGCGGGTGAACCAGCAAACCCTGGCCCGCCCAAGCCAGGTCGTATTGCTGGAACAGGAAGGGCAGCACATTGCACTGGAGGCCCACAACGACACCCGCTTGCTCTTGCTGGGCGGCGAACCCATCAATGAGCCCGTTCAGGCCTACGGCCCTTTTGTGATGAATACACAACAGGAAATTATCCAGGCTCTGGCCGACTTTGATCAGGGCCGATTTGGCTGCCTGGGATGAACATCCCCTCTATGCCCGCACGGGGCTCTTTCACGAGCGGCCAGGCTTGACGCTTGCTGCCGGCGTGCAGAACTTGATCTGGCACTTGCCTTGAACTTGTCCGCATACGATATACTGACCCGTCACAGACTTCCCTTAGACACTATGAGACGCTGGTTCGTCGTCGTCTTACTTCTGATCCTTCCCCTGCAGGCTTATAGCTCTCACTACCACGCCACTGTGCAAGGTGGTCAGTCCGCTTTATTCGTTCAACACGAATCCCATGCGGCCGAGCCTGCGGAACACCGTGTCAAACCCGGGAGCCATCCTTTGCAGCAGCTCAGCGCCATTCTGGCGCACACGCCCATGCAACAGTACGCCGATCACGCAGACACACCTTTGCCCTGCCCGGTTCAGTCTTTTTGGCTGCATGCCTGGCCCTCGGCTTGCCCGCCTTATTCCCTGCCCGCTATTTGTTGCGAATTCGCCCCGGAGCACCGCCCGCCCCGCGTCTGATCCCTGATGCGCCGCTGCGCCCTGCCTCTTTGCTTTTTTGCACTTATTTATCTGTCTAACAGGACAACATCATGGAATGGCTACTCGATCCCAGCATCTGGGTCGGCTTATTAACTCTGGTGGTGCTGGAGATTGTTCTCGGCATCGACAACCTGATCTTTATCGCGATTCTGGCCGATAAACTCCCTCCGCATCAGCGCGACCGTGCTCGCCTGATCGGCCTGTCTCTGGCGCTGATCATGCGCCTGGGTCTGCTGACTATCGTCTCCTGGCTGGTCACCCTGACCACGCCGCTATTCTCCATCGGACCGCTGAGCTTCTCGGGCCGCGACCTGATCCTGCTGCTGGGCGGCCTGTTCCTGCTGTTCAAGGCCACCAGCGAACTGCATGAGCGTCTGGAAGGCGGCGATCATCACTCCAGCACCAACAAGGCCTATGCCAGCTTTGGCGTGGTGGTAGCTCAAATTGTGGTGCTGGACGCCGTGTTCTCGCTGGATGCCGTCATTACTGCCGTGGGTATGGTGGATCAACTGCCCGTCATGATGGCAGCCGTCATTATCTCGATTGCGCTGATGATCTGGGCCTCCAAGCCACTGACCACCTTCGTGAACAACCACCCCACCGTGGTGGTCCTGTGCCTGAGCTTCCTGCTGATGATTGGTCTGACACTGACCGCTGAAGGCCTGGGCTTCAAGATTCCCAAGGGCTATCTGTACGCGGCCATTGGCTTCTCCATCCTAATCGAGTTCTTCAACCAGATTGCCCGCCGCAGCCTGCTGCGTTCGCAGTCGCGCCGACCTTTGCGTGACCGTACGGCCGAAGCCGTGCTGCGCATGCTGAGCAACCGCAAGAATGAGGACAAGGACGACAGCAGCAGTGATGGTCAGCTGGAACTGGACGAGCAGGCTTTCCGCACCGAAGAACGCAATATGGTCAGCGGTGTGCTCAGCCTGGCAGAACGCCCTATCCGTTCCCTGATGACCCCTCGTCAGGAAATTACCTGGCTCAACATCGAGGATTCCACCGACACCTTGCGCCAGCAATTGCGCTCTACCCCGCACAGTTTCTTGCCTGTGTGTCAGGGCGATCTGGACCAGGTGGTGGGTGTAGCGCGTGCCAAGGACTTGCTGGCGGATCTGGACGACCACCCCGAGGTGAAGTCGTGGCCCGACCTGCGCGAACCTATCATCGTGCACGAGCACACCGATGTGCTCAGCGCCATTGCCATGCTCAAGCAGTCCAATGGCCAGTTCGTGCTGGTTACCGACGAGTACGGCGCGATTGAAGGCTTGCTGACCCCTATCGACATTCTGGAAGCCATTGCCGGTGAGTTCCCCGACGAGGACGAACAGCCCGCCATTCAGCAGATTGGCCCCAATCTGTGGCAGGTAGACGGCAGCATAGACTTGCTCCTGCTGGCCCAGGCGGTGGAGGCGGACGATCTGCTTCTGAAGGACAGCAGCTTTAACTCCGTGGCCGGCTTCTTGCTGGAACGTCTGGACTCCCTGCCCAAAGTGGGTACGGTTGTTGAAGCAGACGGCTTGCGCTTCGAGATTACCGAAGTCAGCCAGCGTCGTATTGCAACGGTACACGTCAGCCGCTTGCAGGAACCTGAGCAGCCACAAGAGTAAAAGAAAAGGCCCGCTTCACAGCGGGCCTTTTTCAATCAGGCTCGGCTTAAAAGAGCGATTCCACCCGGCAAGCGCATCACCGCCACGCCGTATAACTGCTGCAAAATGTCCAGCACCTCGGGCAAGTTGTCCAGGTTGACGGCAAAGCTGACCAGGACAGACCCCAAGCTTGCGTCACGCAGGATCAGATGCCCTGCCCAATAGCGGTTCAGCTCGGCCAGCACCCGCGACAAAGGCTGCTCATGAAAAGTCAGACGGCCCTGACGCCAGGACGGGAAATCCTCCGCCGCCACCGTCTGTACCGAACTGATGGCATGGCGTCCATACACCAGTTGCTCCCCTGCACCCAAACGATAGCCTTGCCCACCAAAATCCACCTGAGCACTGCCGGACAAACAAGTAACTTCGGTTTTGCCGTCCAGATAGCGAATATTGGTACGGCCATTAAAGGTCTGAATGGAGCCAGCGCCGGCAAACACCGTACAGACCGAGGCCGAGCGCTCGGACTGGCGCACCTCCACTTCGCCATCGAGCAGAGCCACAATGCGGCCCAGATGCGGGTCGTCGCTGACATTCAGGCGACTGCGTGTATTCATATCCAGCCAGACATGGTCCAGCAACTGCACGCGCCGCTGCTCACCGGCCCCCGTGCGGTAGTCGGCGCGCAAATCGGCCAGCGAAGGCCATAGCTGCATGGGGGGTTTGGCCACCAGATACACACCGCCGCCCACCAGCAAACCGCCCAGCAAGGCACGGCGCACAGGCTGGTGGCCGCGCTTTTTCATCAACTTGGCTTCGCGCAGCCACTCTTCACGATCTTGGGGCATGGCATCCCACATTTCGCGCGCGTGCGCAAAAGCGGAGGCGTGCGAAGGACTGCGCCCACACCAGCGGCGCAGTTCCCGGGCCTGACGAGAGGTCAGCGAGGACGTTTTCAGGCGGCTGACCCAGGCTCGTGCCTCCTTGTGCAAGGTGTCTTCATCCAGATTCAAGGCATTAGCAGGGTTCATCAACAATCAATTCAAAAAGCACTACACAAGGACTGACAATCGCAATCCAAAACGTTTTATCCAACCGTTTAAACGGATAAAAGCTGATCTTCAAGAGCAAACATAAATTGTCGGAAACTGCAGGCCCTATCGTCAAGCGACAGGCAGTCATAAAGGGTAAAGACCGGGGTTAACAGCACTGCATCAACTGCTGGCGCAGCCAGGCATGGGCTGGATCAAGGTGGCGACGGCTATGCCAGACTTGCTGAAAGGATACCGAGGGAACCGGCAGCGGCGGCTGGAAAAACACCAGTTCAGCCTGCTCGCGCAGATGCTCGGCACTGCGGCTGGAAACCGTCAAAATCAGATCCGTACCCGCCAATACCTGAGCAGCAGCACTCCAATGCGGCAAGGACAGCACGATCTGCCGTTTAAGTCCGCGCCGGTTCAAGACATTGTCGACCTCGCTTTCCCCACCCGGACGCATGGCCAGCAGCACATGCGGACGCTGCAACCACTCCTCCAGAGCAGGAGCCTGCCCCTTGGCCAGACTGGCCCGATCCGCAATACAGATCAGATGTTCTTCAAACAAGGTCTGCGCTTGCAAACTGGCCGGAATTTCCGAGAACACGCCCAGGGCCAGATCAATCTCGCCATCACGCAGCTGGGCCAACATGGCTTCCCGGCTGGCCTGGCTAACCGCCAGGCGAATCCCTGGAGCCTCACGACGCAGACAACGCATCAAAGGAGGCAAAACGATTTGTGCACCATAGTCCGACATGGCAAGACGAAACTCGCGCTGTTCGCTGGCCGGATCAAACCCGCCTGTATCCAACAGGCCATTTAGCTGCTGCAAAGCCTGTTCCAGAGGGCGCTGCAATTGCAAGGCCAGCGCGGTCAGCTCCAGCCGGGAGCCGCGGCGTATCAGCAAGGGATCGTTGAACACCTGGCGCAAATGCGCCAAGGCGTGGCTTACGGCAGGCTGGCTTTTGTGCAGGCGCAAGGCGGCCCGCGTCACATGCTGTTCGGTCAACAAGGCATGCAGGCTCAACATCAAATTCAGGTCTATACGGCGTAGCTCATCCATAGAACGAATAATGACTGTGCACACTATTAATTTCAATAAGAATCGCGAATAGTGCAAGATAGAGCTTTGATTCTTATGGAGATGCGCTCATGCCCGGTACCGCTTTGTTCAGTATGTTGGTAGCTGTCTTTGCCGGCTCGGCCGTGCCATTTCAAGCCGCCAGCAATGCCGTTCTGGGTAAAGTCCTGGGGCATCCGCTCTGGGCCACGCTGGTCTCGCTCTGTATCAGTGCGGCCCTGGTGCTGCCAACAATCTGGCTGATGCGCGCCCCCGCTCCCCTGACCGCGCAACTGGCGCACGCCCCCTGGTGGGTATGGACGGGGGGGATTGGCGGCGTCATTTACATCAGCGCCGCCCTGATTCTGACGCCACGCATGGGCGCGGCCAGTTTTATTGTCTGTGTCGTAGCCGGTCAAATGCTCAGCTCCATGCTGATCGACCACTACGGCTTGATGGGCCTGACCCCGCGCCCTGTACATATGGGACGCATCGCGGGCGTGCTGCTGATTTTGGTCGGCATGGGCCTGGTGCAATGGTTTACCCCTTCCGTGCCTGCCGCGGCTGAAAACAAAAACGCCACTGCGGATGGCAGTGGCGCTCAGAAAAACAGTCCGGTTATCGCTCAAAGCGCAGGCGCTGACAGCAACACCCGCTCTTGATGTCGCTTAAGCGGACGCCTCGGTAGATTTGGAGCGGAACTGGCTGCACCACCAGAACCCGGCCGACAAGGCAGCCGCACACAACATGCCCAAGGCCAGCAACAAGCCGCTGTCGAACAGCAGCGGGGCCACCACCCCGGACACGGTGGCAAACAAGAGCATTTGCCAGGCACTTTGTACCGAGGAGGCCAGGCCGCGCATGGTGGGGAAGGTGCCCAAGGTCACCACCGTCATGCCCGGCAAGGCCATGGACATGCCAAAGGCGTACACAAAAATCGGCATCACGGCCCATGGCACGTCAGCCTGGAACAGCAAGTTGTATACGGTGTTGAACGTCGCGCCAGCCAGCATAAGGGACAGGCCCAGACGAATCATGCGTGCCGGAGCCAGCTTCTCGGCAAAGCGGGCATTCAGGATGGAGCCACCCAGCATACCGCCAATGAAGGGCAGGAACAGCCAGGCAAAGGCGGTTTCTGTCAGGCCAAGCACACCAATCACAAAACTGGCCGCGGACGAAATGTACAAGGCAAAGCCGCCAAACGCACAGGCAATGGCAGAGATCGCCAGCACGAAGCGGCCATTGCTCAAGGCGCGTGCATAATTGGCCAGAATCACCCACAGTTTCAAGGGCTGGCGTGAAGCCACGGGCAAGGTTTCAGGCAGTTGCCGCCAGCACAGCGCGATCAGGCCGACGCTCAGCACCGCCAGCATCCAGAACACAGAACGCCAACCCGAATAGCTGCTTAAATAGCCTCCCATTACCGGAGCGAGCGCGGGCGCCAAACTGAACACCATGGTGATGTGGGCAAACAAGCGCTGGGCCTGCACCCCTTGCACACAGTCGCGCGCCAGGGCCTGACCGACGACCCGCCCTGCACCAGCCGAACAGCCCTGGATCAAACGAAAGAACAACAGCCAGGAAAAGCTGGGGGCCAGCGCCGAGCCCACGGACCCGATCAGGAACAGGATCAGGGAGGCCAGAATCACGGGACGCCGCCCGAAACTGTCGGACAACATGCCCCAGAACAGGCTCATGAAGGCAAAACCAAACAGATACAGACTTAAGGTCTGCTGAACCATTGACTGGTCAACGGAAAATTCAACACCGATACGGTGAAATGACGGCAGATAGGCATCGGTAGCAAAAGGCCCCAGCATCGCCAACGCCGCCAACACCAAGGTCAGCTTGCGGTAATTCATAGATAGCTTTGGAAAACAGGGAGGGCGCCAGAATCGGCGCAGGGATAGGGGCATGGTACCCCTTAACCGGACCGTACGGACACGTCCGCACAGGGCATAGTGTATCAAACGATATAAACCGGATCGACGCAGCCCGTTTCCGTTCGGTCCGATCCGGTAGCAAACGAGTTAAAACGAATCAGCGTCGGCCCGGCGATGGCGTCCCGAAAGCCTCGCGGCTGGTCTGCCCGAAACCGCTTTGGTGCAGCAGACTGCGCTCAATAAAGCGGCTGACCTGGGAGCGCACTTCCGGCAACCAGGGTCCTTGGTCAAACACTTGCGGGAACTTCATGCTGAACCAGGCATAGAGGCTGATCTGCTTACTCAGCAATTCGGCATCTTCCAGACGAGAGGGACTGGCGGATTTCAACCAGGACGGCGCCGGTGGCAAGGCCATGGGGCGTTGCGCCACGTAGGCTGACAGGCAACGCTTGAAGTAATCCAGCTCCGTATCCTTATCCACGGACACCGGCGCACAGGCAAAGGTGAACTTCTCACGCAACTCCAGCTTGGGGGCCAGACGGTCTACACAAAAGCCCAGCTCGATGGCGTCTTTCAAGCCCGCTGTCTGGAACAAGGGGCTATCAGAAGCCACTTTCTGCGCAAAGTACTGGAGCACCGCGCCAATATTGTTGTTATCCAATAAGGACGCCAGCGCCTGCACGTGCTCGGGGCTGGGTGCAATGGGCAAGCGCAAATCCACACTGGGAGCATCACTCTGCAATTGGGTACGGATATGGTTCAAGTCCTGCTTGTCCATCGCCCCCACATAGCCTTTGGGGTACAGACCATAGCGGCCTGCCCGTCCGGCAATCTGGCGCACTTCGGTGGCGTTCAGGGCGCGCATGGAGCGGCCGTCGAACTTGTGAACCGTAGAGAACAGGACGCGCCGTATCGGCAGGTTCAAGCCCATGCCAATCGCATCGGTGGCTACCAGCACATCAGCCTCGCCTTGAGAAAAACGCTCGGACTCGGTGCGGCGCACTTCAGGAGCCAGCGCGCCGTAAATGGTGGCGACTTTCCAGCCTTGGGCGCGGTAGCGAGCACTGAGCGTCAGTACGTCCTTACGGGTAAAGGCCACCACCGCGTCGCCTTTGGAAACACCCTGGGCTTCACGCTGACGATCTTTGCGCCCCCGCCACGGCGCTTCATGACGCCCTTGCTTGCCTGTTGCTCGTGGCGGCTCCACTGGGTAAGGCATGACCTCCAGGGGAGTTTTGCGTTCGGTAAATTCCAGCTCCATGGTCTCCTCCATGGAGCGCACCAGACGCTCGCACGGACGCAAGACCGAGGCATCACCACAGACAAACAGGGTACGGGCCGGAACACCGACCAAGGCTGCCGTCCAGGCCCAGCCACGCTGCTCGTCTTGCAGCATTTGAATCTCGTCCAGAACGGCCACACGCACTTCCATCGTGGGGTCCATCATCTCGACCGTGCAGGCGGTGTGCTGGGCACCGGGCACCATCACGCGCTCTTCGCCCGTCACCAGATTGCAAGGGATACCAGCATTCATCAGGCGGTCACGCACTTCCATGGCCAGCAGTCGCAGCGGGGCCAGATACACGCCGGATCGGGCTTCCATCAAAGCTTCCAGGGCCTCATGCGTCTTGCCCGAGTTGGTCGGGCCCAAACGGAACACCAGATGGCGGCGAATGCCTCGGGCCAGGCTGAACATTTCCGGGAAATCGCCCAGGCGCATCAGATCTTGAGCGCGCTGCTGCTCCACACTTTCCAGGATGCGGCGCACCGGGCCATTGAGCAGACGCTTTTCAAAATCCCCGGCCTCGATTTCCTTTTGCTCGATGCCCTCTTCCAGAGCCATGCGCAAGGCTTTGGCCAGTTCCAGAAAGGACGAGCCATCAATCAGGGGGCGCTGGGTTTGCAAAAACGCATCCAGCGAATCTTCCAGACGCTGGGACAGACGGTTTTGAGCTGCCGTGTTGAACAAGACCGAAACACGAGCGGGCAATCGATCCAGCTCCGAGCCGGTACGTGGCAAAGGCACGGCGGCCTGCATACGAACATTGGCGCGCCAGTGCTGACGCTCACCCGCTACGGGCACATTCACCGCCAGCCACAAATCCTTGTGCCACCACAGGCGCAGTGGATCTTCCGGGTCAATTTCGTAATCGCACTCTTCTTGCTTCTTGATCTGGTTCAGCACTTGTTGCTGACGCCATTGCGTGCGGGCGCGGTCAGCCGCTCGCTGGTACTGCGCACGCTCACGATTGCTCAAGGTACTGGCGTGCTGCTCGCGCCATTGTTCAATCTGGTTCTGGTCGATGGCCACCAGCAAATCCGGATGATGGGCAACACGGTCACGGCCGCCAGCGGCTCCGCCACGCACTTCCAGCTTGGTGCTGGGCAAGCGGCGATCGGCTAGCCACAGCTCGTACTCCTGCCGGGTAATACCCAGCAAGGCCATAGTCTCTTCCGAGCCTATGCACTCCTGCTCCCAGGCCCAACGCTGCTGGCGTTGCTCGCGCTGACGTTCCTGACGTTGTGCCTGGGCTTGCAACAGAAACTCCTGCTGCTCGGCATCCAGCTTGAATTCCTGAGTCAAGACAGCGGCGCTGGCATTGCGGCCATACACGGTCATGAACCAGTGGGCAGGCTCACCGGCTTGCAGGCCCTCAAAGGCCTCCAGGGTGATGCGTTGCGGCTCGCAACCTTGCTCTTTCAGCCAGGCTGTCAAACGCTCCTGGGCTTGATCGAACTTGCGCTGCTTGTCGGTTTTTTCTTTTTGGCGCGCTTGTTCACGTTCTTTCTGAGCCTGTTCCCAACGCTGACTGCGTTGCTCGCGGTCACGCTGTTCGGCCTGCAACTGCCATAGATAGGTTTGTGCCAGGGGCAAGGACTGCCAGGCCTGCACCAAAGCCTGCAAGCGCGGGCCGCGTTCGGCGTCGGGCCAGTTCTCGCTTAAGGGCAAGGACTGGGAGGCAATCGCTCCGGCCAATTGACCGCGCTGTTCAAGCAGTTGCTCGCGCAGGGCTTCATAAACATCCGCCTCCAGCTTGTCTGCACTCATTTGATAGAGCAGACGCAGGGTACGAATCACAACCTCAGGCACCCCTTGGGACTCCAGGCGCTGGTCCGCATCCTTCAAGCCCAGTTCGGCAGCGATGATCTGATTGAAAAAAGCGGCATCCTGCGGCAAGCGCCAGGCTTTCAGCCATACGCGTCGTATGCCTGCCCGGTCCTGAAAACGCGCCTTCTTGGCGACCTGACGAGCCACACCTTCCAGACGCGGATAATCCAACCATTGGGGATGGAGCAGCAAGCCCACTTGAGTGGGGACGGGAGAATCGGAAACAGACGAAGCGCGACGCGCAGCCATAGGGCGGGGACCTGAAAATACGGGAAGAAGAGAACGAGAAAGGCAGAAAAGCCGGTTCAAGCAAGCATGAGCAGCATTATACGGGTCTGCTCGGGGACGTTCAGAGGATACAGCCAATCACCGTGCTGCACGTCTTTGTGGGCAAGAAGACACAGGACTACTCAGCCAACCATTCCAGACAAGCTTGCGGCAAAGCGGCCAAACCGGACTGACTGTGATTACAGCCCGGCACGATGCGAAAACGCGGCTCACCACCTTGTTGCTGCGCCAAAGCCTGCGCCAGTTCGCGGGTGCCATCCACCATGCGGCGCTCTTGCAAACGCAAACGACGCAACTCGCGCTTGTCTTCGGGCATGGCTTCCTCGGCCGGGCCCAGGCTTTGCTCGAACTCGCCAACGGAGAATTGCACGGGCATCGTCATGGCCGCTTTGGGCAAGGGTTGAGCCAGTAATCGAGCCAGATAGCCCTCCCCCCACCAGACCGAGGGGCTGGACACCACCAGTGCATCGAACAATTCTGGCTGTTGATACAGCAGTTGCAAGGCAAACAGGCCACCCAGGGAATGGCCGCAGAGCAGACGCCGCTGCGCATTCAAAGGGGCTTGTGCGTAGGCCCAGGGCAAGAAAACGTCCTGCATCATGGCCAGAAAATCCGGCGCGTGACCTGCTTCTCCATTCAGCGCGGGCGTGAAGTCCTGATCGCGCCAGACCTCCGCGCCATAACCTATCCCCAGCACGGCACAGGCTTGTGGAGCCTGCTTTTCACAGGTGGCCAACACCGCTTCAAATTGCGGTAGATCAAGCACACACAGCAATGGCCAGCCATCCGCAGGCGCTGGCGTGTCCGGCCAGGCCAAAGTCAGACGATACTGTCGGCCCAAAGGGGAAAGAAAATCCAGATGTTCAAGCTGCATAAAAGAATCGCGGTAAGGACGCCAAAGGCCAAGGTCTACAAGCACGAACAGCCTGCCGAAAGCAGACTGCTTTTAGAGTTAACAGACCCTAGCCAATGAACTATACTTTCTTTCTATGTAAACGGTTATCATTCAGACACTTAATGTCCACATCCGCTGTTCCGGCCCCTGCTCTGGCCGACTATCAACACATCCTCAGACGTCGCTGGCTCCTGGTAGGTGCGCTGGTTCTTGTGATTTTGGCCTCGATTGTGGCCGACTTCATGTTGGGACCGTCGGGCCTTAACCTGGGAGAACTGAGCCACGCTCTGTTCAACCCGGAACAGTCCGACCCAACCACCCGCGTCATCGTCTGGGAAATCCGCCTGCCTTATGCCCTGATGGCCATGGCCATTGGTTTGGCGCTGGGCCTGTCCGGCGCGGAAATGCAGACTATCCTGAACAACCCGCTGGCCAGCCCCTTTACCTTGGGGATTTCCTCGGCAGCGGCGTTTGGCGCGTCCCTGGCCATTGTGCTGGACCTGTCGATTCCCGGCATTCCGCAAGCCTGGACCATTGCCGCCAATGCCTTTATTTTCGCCCTGCTGTCCGCCATGCTGCTGGACGCGGTCGCCCGCTGGGGCGCCATGAGCACCGCCAATCTGGTGCTGTTTGGCATTGCGCTGGTGTTCTCCTTCAATGCACTGGTTTCACTGGTGCAGTTTGTGGCCAGCGCCGAAGCCCTGCAAGGACTGGTGTTCTGGACCATGGGCAGCCTGTCGCGCTCGTCCTGGGGCAAGGTCGGCATCATGCTGGCGGTCTTTGCGCTGATTCTGCCGCTTTCCCTGCGCGATACCTGGAAACTGACCGCGCTGCGCCTGGGTGAAGACCGTGCGACCAGCTTTGGTATCAATGTCTCGCGCCTGCGTCTGGTGTCCTTGCTGCGCATCAGCTTGCTGGCCGCGCTGGCCGTCTCCTTTGTGGGCACGATTGGCTTTGTGGGCCTGATTGCACCGCATATTGCCCGCCGCCTGTTTGGTGAAGACCACCGTTTCTACCTGCCCGGCAGTGCGCTGGTCGGTGGGGTAATTCTGTCGCTGGCCTCGATTGCCTCGAAAAACATTGTGCCGGGCATCATCATCCCGGTCGGCATTGTCACCTCGCTGGTGGGTGTGCCCTTCTTCCTGGGCGTTGTGCTGCGCCGCCAAATAAAGTGAACCATGCTTGAAGTCCACGATCTGAGCCTGTCTTACGGCAAACGCGAAATCCTGTCCAAGCTGACCATCGAGCCTTTGCAGCCCGGTCAGCTGGTGGCTTTGCTGGGCCCCAACGGCAGCGGCAAATCCACCCTGCTCAAGTCCCTGGCAGGGTTGCTCAAGCCCACCACCGGCAAGATCTTGCTGGACGGCCAGGAGCTGAGCGGCGTCAGTTTCGAGCAGCGCGCCCAAAAAGTGGTGTACCTGCCCCAGTCCCTGCCCGCCTCAGTCCATCTGCGTGTGTTTGAATCCGTGCTGGTGGCGGCCAATGCCTCGGCCCCCGGCGGCCATGCCCGCGATGTGGACCATGAGCACATCATGCACATCCTGCAACGCCTGGGCATTGCACACTTGTCCATGCACTATCTGGACCAGCTCTCGGGCGGCCAGAAACAGCTGGTGGGCCTGGCACAAGCCCTGATACGCAAGCCCACTTTGCTGCTGCTGGATGAACCCTTGTCTGCTCTGGACCTGAACTATCAATTCCACGTGATGGATTTGCTGGCCCAGGAAACGCACGACAATAATCTGATCACCCTGATCGTGCTGCATGACCTGAACGTGGCCCTGCGCCACAGCGACTATGCGCTGATGATTGAAGGCGGCGGTCTGCTGGCGCAAGGGGAACCGTCCAAAGTCATTACCCCCACCTCGCTGGCCCAGGCTTATGGCGTACGTGCCCGCGTGGAAAGTTGCTCGCAAGGCACCTTGCAAATCATTATCGACGGGCTGCAAGAGCCTGTGCTGTGACCTTCGGAGAACCCATGAACATCCTGCGCCACCTGCTGTTGTCGCTGACCTTGCTCTTGCCTTTGGGTGTGCAAGCCCAGCCCATCGAAGTTACCGATGCCATGGGTCGTACCGTTACCCTGCCCGGCCCGGCCAAGCGCATTGTGCTTACCCAGGCGCGACATTTTCCAGTGCTGGCTTTGGTGCATCCCGAGCCTGCCAACCTGATTGCAGGCTGGTCGGACGAGTTCAAAACATCTTTCTCCAACGAATACGAAACCTATCTGAAGCGCTACCCACAACTGGCCAAAATCCCCGTTGTAGGTCGCCATACGGCAGACACCTTCTCGGTTGAGCAAGCTCTGGCCCTGCGCCCCGACCTGGTGGTACTGACTGCCGCCTTTGCGGGCCTGACTCCCGGTCAGGACACGCGCGACTCGGCCCTGATCCAGCGCCTGACTGCCGCCAAAGTGCCCGTCATCGTGATCGACTTCTTTGTGAACCCCTTGGAAAACACCGTGCCCAGCCTGCGCGCATTGGGTTACGCCGTGGGCGAGAAAGAACGCACCGACGAATTCATTCAGTTCTACGAAGAACACATGCAAGGCGTGGCCCAGCGACTGGCCGATCTCCCCAAGGAAGATCACCCGCCTGTGTTCGTGCACGCCCATGCAGGCAGCACAGACTGCTGCAACTCTCCCGGTGCAGGCACCTTCAACGACATGATCACCTATGCAGGCGGTCACAATATTGGCGCGGACGTTCTGAAAAGCTCCACCGGCAAGCTGAACTTTGAGTACATCCACTCCCGCGCCCCTGTGGTCTATGTGGCCACGGGCACAGGCGCAGGCAAGCGCACCACCTCCGGTGGATTGGCCATTGGCACAGGCGTCAGCGAAGAACAGGCCCGTAAAAGCTTACAGGCCATTATCGATGGCAACCGTCTGCAAGCCTTGCCAGCCGTGCGCAGCGGCAATAGCCACGGCATCTGGCACGCCTTCAACGATTCGCCTTTGCACATGATTTTCATTGAGGCCTTGGCAACCTGGATTCACCCGGATCGTTTTGAAGGGGTCTCGGCCTTGAAAACGCTGGAAGAGGTAAACCAGCGCTTTCTGACCGTGCCGATGGAAGGCACCTACATGATTGATCTGAAGCCCGCCCCCTAAGCCTTCATGTCTCGTCTGATACCACTGGAACTGCCGCCTGCGGGCGGCCATCCTCATCACGTCTTGCTGCGCCTGCCGGACGGAAAGCCTGCACAAGGCCCTCTGCCTTTGCTGTGCCTGCTTGATGGTCAGTGGACCTTGCCCCTGCTGGAAGAAAGCGGCCACCCCGCCTTGCAGCACTGCGCGATTCTGTCGCTGGGCTATCAAGGCGATCGCGATCAGATCACCCGTTATCGCGCCCTGGACTACACCCCGCCCGGCCCGGACGGCGGCCTATGGGAAGATCCGCGCATTCCCGAGTGGCAAGCCGGTGGCGCACCCGCCATGATCGAACAAGTGCGCTTGGCTCTGGCCTTGGCCCAACGAGTAGAACCCGCGCTGACCCGTTCGCGCATCAGCTTGTACGGCCATTCCTACGCTGGCCTGTTTGTGCTGTATGCCCTTAGTCAGCACAGCCTGCCCATCCAGCACTACCTGTGCGCCAGCCCGTCCTTGTGGTGGCGCGATCCCCTGATCTGGACTTTGCTGGAGCAGTTGGGCAAGCCGGTACAGGTGGATATTCTGGCCGGTGCCTCCGAGGCCTGGTATCCGCTTAGCGCTCAGGCAGCAGGACCGGAAGGACGCAAAAATGGTGTGCCTACCCTGCCCACCATGCAAAAACTGCAAGCGCACTTGCAAGCTCAAGGCATGCAGGCCAATCTGCATGTGCTGCCCGGAGCCGGTCATGGCCATGTGCTGGCACAAGCCACCCTGCGCGCCCTGGAACTGGCCTGCGGCGCGGCTTAGGCGCTTTTTTCTTGCACGCACTCTGCGTCTTT
The DNA here is from genome assembly GCF_031844565.1 of Alcaligenes sp. AB3. Lineage (NCBI taxonomy): Bacteria > Pseudomonadati > Pseudomonadota > Betaproteobacteria > Burkholderiales > Alcaligenaceae > Alcaligenes > Alcaligenes sp. AB3. The sequence goes on along the minus strand of NZ_JAUZVM010000011.1, from coordinate 49,449 downwards.
TCCCTTCATATCCAAGTTTTCCCGCCCTAGGGTAACTCCCCCCATTCGTCCTCTTGTTTTAGGCCTCAACATCTTTTAGTCTGTATTTATATGCAAGTGCATAGAAATCAAAAAAAGAGATTGGAGACGAATATGAAGGTAGCGGTATTAGGTGGCGGGCACGGTTGTTACGCAGCAGCGGCAGACTTGAGCGAACAGGGTCACGAAGTACGTTTGTGGCGTCGCGACACGGCTCAGCTGCAGCCCTTGCTGGACCGTCCAGTCATGACACTGAAAGACGAAGCAGGCGAGCGTGACATCCCCATTGCCAAAGTCTGCGCGGATATTGGCGAGGCGATCGCCGGTGCCGACCTGGTACTGATTCCTTCGCCCGCCATTGCACAAACCGATATTGCCCGCGTCATGGCCCCCCACCTGACCGACGGCCAGGTCGTGTTCCTGCCACCAGGCACTTTTGGCTCCTTCATCATGAGCGAGATCGTGCGCGGCACCGGCAACAAGGCCGATGTCAGCTGGGCTGAAACCGGCACCCTGCCCTGGCTGGCCCGCAAGCATGGCGATACCGTCATCAACATCACCACTCGCGCCACCCGCCTGCCTACCGGCGTGTACCCCGCGCGCAATACCGACCACGCCCTGGAGGTGATTGGCAAAGTGTTCCCCAGCGTGGAGCGCTGCGAAGATGCCCTGTCCGGCGCCCTGATGAATGCCGGCCCCATCATCCACCCACCTCTGATCATGATGAACGCAGGCCCGCTGGAGCACTTTCCGGCCTGGGATATTCATAACGAAGGCACTCAGCCCTCGGTACGTGCCGTGACCACGCAATTGGACAATGAGCGCATGCGCATTCGTGAAGCGCTGGGCTATGGTGCCCCGCACTTCCCCCTGTCCGACCACTACGAAAACGACCAGTGGATGTATGGCGACCGTTCTTCGCACGCCAAGCTGGTGAAAAGCGGCGACTGGCGCGAGAAGATCGACTTGCACGAACACCGCTACATGCGTGAAGACACCATGCTGGGTCTGGCCTTCTTCGCTTCCGTCGCCGACTGGGCCGGCGTAGACGCCCCCGTCACCAAAGGCTTGCTGGCCATTGCCGGTGCCATCGTGGGAGAAGACCTGCGCCAGGGCCAACGCACACTGGCCAGCCTGGGTCTGGACACGATGAGCCGCGAACAACTGCAAGAGATGCTGCACGCCGGGAGAGCCTGATGAACGCGCCCGCCCCGATCAAACGTATCGTTGCGGTGGGCGCAGGTCGCATGGGGCGGGGCATCGCCCTAGCCTATGCGCTGCGCGGCCAAGCCGTGACCTTACTGGACTTCAAACCCCGTCAGCCTGCTGATAGCGCCCGTCTGGAAGCCGAAATACGCCGGGAATTGCGTGCCACGCTGGAACAGCTGGCCGACCTGGGCATGTTCGCCGCCGAACAGATCGACGGCTATCTGGCCTGCATCAGCGTCGCCCCCTTGAGTGAAGCGGCGCAAGTGCTGGGCCTGGCCGATCTGATTTACGAAGGCGTGCCCGAAACACGGGAAGCCAAGACCGACGCCTTGGGGCGTATCGGTGAACTGGCCCAGCCCGATGCACTGATCGCCTCCACCACTTCCACCATGCTGGCCTCGGATCTGGCCCCCATGTTGAGCTATCCCGAGCGTTTCCTGAACGCGCACTGGCTCAACCCGGCCTTCCTGATCCCCCTGGTTGAAATCAGCGCCCACCCCGGCACCAACGAGCAGACCTTGAGCCGTCTGCAAAGCAATCTGGAGTCCATCGGCAAAGTGCCCGTGGTCTGTGGCTGCCATCCCGGTTTCATCGTTCCGCGTCTGCAAACCCTGATCATGAACGAGGCTGCTCGCATGGTGGAGGAAGGCGTGGCCAGTGCGGCTGATATTGATAAAGCCACCCGCTACGGCCTGGGTTTCCGCTTTGCCAGCATCGGCGTGCTGGAGTTCATCGACTACGGCGGCAACGACATTCTGTATCACGCCGGACAGTATCTATCGCAGAACCTGGACCCCGAACGCTACGCCGTACCCGACATCATCACCCGTTATATGGAAAGTGGACGCAACGGTCTGCGCAGCGGACAGGGCTTTCACGAATACCCGGTGGACCAGCAACAGGCATACCGCCGTGATGTGCTGGCCCGCGTACTGGGAATGCTGGATCACATCGGCCTGGTCCCTGCCCGCGCCGAACACCTTGCCAAGGAGACACAGGAATGAAAAAAGACTCCCACGCTGCGCCTTCGGCTTGCTGCCCTCCAAGAGGGCGCTTTTCATCTTGGGGCGGCCCGACGATGAAAACAACCGCTGCGTTGCTGTTTGCCCTGATGAGCTGTCATGGTCTGAGCCAGGCTCAGGAAGTCCCCACCCTGCGGGTAGGCTGGACCATTCCGGGTGAGGAAGCCAAGTATCTGATGGCCAAGCGCCCCGAGCTGTTCCCGCAATTGGGCAAGAAATATCAAATCCAGTGGACTCAGTTCCAGGGCACCTCGCCCATGGTGCAGGCTATGCGCGCTGGCGTTCTGGAGTGCTCCACCATGGCCCCCATGTCGCTGGCCAATGGCGCGATTGAAAGCGGTCTGGAAGCCTATATCGTGGCCCAGCACGTGCACTCGGACGATGATCACTTCTCCGTCTACTGGGCCGTGAAGGAAGACAGCCCGATCAAGACCGCGGCGGACCTGAAAGGTAAGGTCATTGGCACCAATGCCTATGGTGCCGGGGTGTACTTCGACATGCTGTTGTGGTTGCGTCAGAACGGCATTGACCCGGACAAGGACGTGAAAATCGTTGAAACTGGCTTTCCGCCTGCCGCCGACGCCATTCGCAGTGGCCGCATTGATGCCGGTCCCATGGCCCAGCCCTTTGCCCTGCTGAACGAAAAGAAAGGCGGCTTGCGCAAGCTGTTTTCCCTGTCCGAAGTGGCCAGCCCATCCGTACAGATTTTCGAAGCCTGCAGCAAATCCTATAGCGACGCCAACCCCGAAGTGGTGCGCGCCTATGTGCAGGACTTGAAGACCGCCATGGGCATGCTCAGCAAAGACCCATCGCTGGCCGTGGAAGTCACCGCCCAAATTACCCGTGCGCCCAAGGACTTGCTGGCCCAGTACCTGTTCACCGACAAGGACTTTGCCCGCGTCCCGGACATGCAGCCCAACCTGGAATCCATCCAGGGCACTTACGACCGCTATCACAAGGCTGGTTTCCTGAAAAAAGCCTTGAACGTGCAGGACTTCTATCGGGCTGATTTACGCGAGGCAACACCATGATTGAACTGGATGGTGTCGGTAAAACCTTTAACACCCGGCAGGGCCGCAGCCATACGGCCCTGCAAGACATCGCCCTGAGCATTCCGGCAGGGCGATTTGTCTCTATTCTGGGACCCAGCGGCTGCGGTAAAAGCACCCTGCTCTATATGTTAGGGGGCTTTGAGTCCTGCTCCAGCGGCCAGATCCGCGTCAAGGGCAAGCCCATTACCGGCCCAGGTCCAGACCGGGGCCCGGTGTTTCAGGAATACGCCCTGTTTCCCTGGAAAACCGTGCTGGGAAACGTAGCCTACGGCATGCGCGAACAAGGCATGTCCAAGGACCAGGCCGAACAGCGCGCCAGCGAGTGGCTGGACAAGGTCAAGCTGGGGCCTTACGCCTCCTTCTATCCGCGTGAGCTGTCCGGCGGCATGCGTCAGCGTGCGGCTATTGCCCGCACCCTGGCCTATGAGCCTGACATCCTGCTGATGGACGAGCCCTTCGGGGCGCTGGATGCGCATACGCGCGTCACCCTGCAAACGGAACTGCTCAGCTTGTGGGAGCAGTTGCGCAACACCGTAGTCTTTGTGACGCACGGCGTGGACGAGGCCGTCTTCCTGTCCGATACCGTGATTGTCATGACCGGCTCGCCCGGCCGCATCAAGGAGGTGGTGGAGATTGACCTGCCCCGCCCCCGCGTCCGTAGCGAGCTGCTGCGCAATCCGGTCTATCAGGAAACCATTATTCGTCTGGAGCAATCCCTGATGGCGGAGGCCCACCCATGACGCCACAGCACTGGTATGAACATCGCTGGGCCTCTTTGGTCATGGCGGCCATTCTGGTGCTGCTGGCCTGGGCAGGGCTGGCCCGTTGGGTGGGGCTGGATTCCTTTCCCAGCCCCTGGGCAGCCCTGCAGGAGTTGCCCGCCCTGATCAGCGACCCGATGGCCTGGTCGGCCATCCTGCAGTCGGTAGGCCGCATGTTTGCCGGGTATGCCCTGGCGCTGGTCGTAGCCGTGCCGCTGGGTCTGGCCATGGGTCGCAGCCGTCTGGTCTATACCGCCTTCTATCCCTTGGTGGCCCTGGCCTACCCCATGCCCAAAGCGGCCTTGATGCCGATCCTGATGCTGTGGTTCGGTCTGGGGGATTTCTCCAAGATTCTGGTCATTGCGCTGGGGGTATCCCTGCCGTTGCTCTATCACAGCTATCACGGCGCAACCCGTATCGAGCCCAAGCTGATCTGGGTGGCACAGTCCATGGGCATGGGGCCGCTGGCCCGTCTGGGCAAGATTGTGCTGCCCGCCTCCTTGCCGGAAGTCATGATTGGCTGCCGCGTCGGGGTGGTCATGGCCCTGATCGTGATGGTGTCCTCCGAGATGATTGCGCGTCAGGAAGGCATAGGCAATCTGCTGTTCACCTCCATGGATATGGCGCAGTACTCCACGGTGTATGCAGTCATCATGCTGCTGGCCGTGCTGGGCATTGCCTGCGATGCGCTGTTCGAGTTTGTCCGCAAACGCTGCACGCACTGGCATGACTCTACCCAGAGCCTGATGGACAAAGGATGACGCTATGACCACCAAAACCTTAGCCTCACCGGGACAAGCTATGCGTTCTACTCAAACCCGCCCGGCCAAACGCCGTGATTGGTCGGGCCTGTCTTTGTGCATCAGTCCAGCCCTGATGCTGATCGTCTGGGAGCTGTGCACCCGCTCGGGCTGGGTCAGCCCGCAGTTGTTGCCGGCCCCCTCTTCCATTTTGATGCGTGTACTGGAACTGGCCGGTCAGGCGGACTTCTGGCAGAACCTGGGCATCACCGTCTACCGCCTGATCAGCGGCTTGCTGATTGCCTGTGTGGCCGGTGTCGCCCTGGCGCTGATTGCACAACTGACACGCTGGAGCTCGTTTCTGCTGGATGCCCTGATCCGCCTGCTGGCCCCTATCCCCAAGATCGCCCTTTACCCGGCACTGATCCTGATCATGGGGTTTGAAAGCTCATCGAAAATTGCGCTGGTGGTTTCAGACGCCATTTTCCCTGTGCTGATGGCCAGCTGGGTGGCGGCGCAAACCGTGGACCGCAAGCTGATCTGGTCGGCACGTGCTGCGGGTACCTCCCGCAGTGCCTGCCTGTGGAAAATCATTTTGCCCGCCATCAGCCCGACCGTGCTGGCCGGTGTCCGGGTGGCCGGCGTCATTGCCTGCGTAGTGGTTTTTCTGGCCGAGATGATTGCCTCCACCGACGGTCTGGGCCATATGCTGACCGCCGCCGCACGCAGCTACCGCACGATTGATATGTTTGTACCCTTGGTCTGGATCTGTGTGCTGGGCTTCGCACTGAACCTGACGATTGCCGCTTTGCAGCGCAAAGTGGATCATACGAACTGAGACTGAACCAACCACTTGCCCGGTCAATGGCAGCGCTGACCGGGCTTTCGCAGGCTCACTCAATCACTCTGAGCGAGTAGCCTGCTTTTTTTCTGCATCAAGGAAGCCGCTTCACTATGGCCAGCCGTCCTCTGACCGACGCCTATACCGGGCACGATACGTTTATTCCCTATCTGCTCAATCGCAGTACCTCGGCCTTAAATGCTGACTTTCAAACTTTGCTGCGCAGCCATGAACTGACCCTGCTGCATTGGCGCGTGCTGGCTTTTCTGAACGAAACTGATGGGCTGGGCGTCAGCACCCTGGCGCAATATACCGACGTGGATCAAACCACCTTGTCGCGCGCCCTGGTGGTGATGGAAAACGCAGGCCACCTGTCCCGCCAGCCCGACCCTCTGGACCAGCGCCGTGTACTGATCCATCTGCATGAGCAAGGTCGGCAGCACTTTCTGCGCGTCCTGCCCGCCGCTCTGGACATTCATCACCGTGCCATTCAGGGCTTTTCGGCTGAAGAACTGACCCAACTGCGCCAGTTTCTGAACCGCATTCGCGCCAATATCAATGGGGATGCTCGCTAAGCGCTCTCCCTCTGCTTTCCTGCAAAGCGTCCACATGGCCGCTTTCTCAAGCTGATCAGCCCCAAATCGGGGCCTGTCGGCACGGATTATCCATGCTTGAAATGGACACCCAAAGGCAATGAGCCTTTATTTACATCAGGAAAGGCCATAAAATGATAATGATTAACATTTAGTAGCGCAGCCTCCTGCCTGAAATGTCTTCCCAGGCGAACTTGGCTCTCTTACGGAAACAAGCTCTCGTGACTCTCTCCCCTACCCGTGCTGGACGTCGCCAGCTCTTGCTAGCTGCCGCGGCCAGCCCTTTGCTATTTGGCGTTCCCCGCCTGCTTCGCGCCCAAGACGGTCCCCTGAAAATTGCCCTGCTGACATCCTTGTCCGGCCCCTTCGCCTCCTTGGGCGAAAGCATGCGCGCCGGTCTGGAGTTGATGCTGCAACAATGCAATTACGAAATGGGTGGGCGCAAGGTGCAGTTGCTGGTCGAGGACGATCACGGCAAGCCGGACGAAGCCATCCGTAAAGTGCGCAAGCTGATCGAGCGCGACAAGATCGACATTTTGGGCGGCGTCATCAGCGCCAATATCGCACTGGCCATTCGTGACATCGTGCACGATGCGCAACTGCCTACCTTTATTTCCAACGCCGCTGCCAATGGCCTGGCACGTGAAGCCGCCAGCCCCTACGTGTTTCGCCCCACCAAAACCAGCTGGATGCTGGGCCACACCGGCGCTTTGTGGACTTTCGAGCATATCGAAAAATCCGGTGGTATCACGCTGGGTTCGGACTACACCGCAGGCCGCGAATACATCGACGACTTTGCCAATACCTATCAGGAACAAGGCGGCACGCTGGGCGAGCGCATCTGGACACCCCTGGGTACGCCCGACTTCGCGCCCATCCTGATGAATCTGGCTGCCAGCAACCCCAAGTTTGTCTACACCTTCCTGGCCGGTGCCGACGCCGTTCGTTTCCACCAGCAAATGCAGGACTACCAGTTGCACGGCAAGATCCAGATCGTGGGCCCCGGCGCCCTGTTTGATCAGGAAGACGTGATTACCGCTGTAGGCGAAGCCGCTTTGGGTGGTGTCAGCACCTTCCACCAATCGCCTGGCGCTCCGGCTGCCCAGGACTTTGTTGCCGCCTACCAAGCCAGTCGTGGCCGTTTGCCCGGCGAGGCCAGCACCTCCGGTTACGTAACCGGCCAGGTCATCAAGGCCGGTCTGGATGCGGTCAAAGGGGATCTGTCCAACAAGGCCGTCTTCAAGCAAGCCCTGCTGGACAAGCCCATCAACACGGCCTTTGGCCCCATGGCTTTTGACCCGCGCAATAACCAGTCCATTCTGGATATTTACGTCAACCGGGTGGAAAAAGACGCCCAAGGTCGCCCCTTTAACACCGTGGTTCACACTTACCAGCGTATCCAGGACCCCGGCCCGCGTTCTTGAGCTCCACCTTGTCTTATTTCCTGCTTCAAATCCTCAATGCCCTGTCCTTCTCAGCCCTGCTGATGTTGGCGGGGCTGGGGCTGTCTTTAGTGCTCAGCCTGATGAACTTCATCAACCTGACACACGGTTCTTTTTTCCTGTTGGGCGGCTATATCAGCGTCCAGTGGCTGGCATCCGGCGCGCCCTGGTGGCTGGCCTTCCCCGCCGCTTTTGCGCTGTGCGGGCTGATGGGCTTGTTGCTGGACCGCTTCCCCTTTCGCCAGTTCTACCAGCGCACCCACTTGATGCAGGTGCTGCTGACCTACGGCCTGTCCGTCATTCTGGCGGACCTGATGCGCTGGGGTTTCAGTGCCGACACGCTCTCGCCCATGCTGCCGCAAGTGCTGCGTGGCGGCGTGTGGATCATGGGTCTGCCCTTCCCCACCTATCGTCTGTTCCTGATCGTCACCGGCCTGACACTGGCCTTGCTGTTCTGGTTTCTGCTGGATCGCACCCTGTGGGGCGCGGCCATTCGCGCTTGCGTGCAGGACGCCCAGATTGTCGAGACCCTGGGCTTGAACTCGCGTCGCCTGTTTGCCATCGGCATGGCGCTGGCCGCCGGTCTGGCCGGTTTGGGTGGAGCCTTGGGCGCAGGCATGCTGTCGGTCTACCCCGGCCTGGATGAAGAAATCCTCTTGCTGGCCTTGCTGGTGGTGGTCATTGGCGGCTTGAACTCGGTACGCGGCACCTTGCTGTGCGCACTGATTCTGGGTTTCGTCACCACCTTTGCCCGCGTCTGGGTCCCGGCCTTTGCCAATGCCGCCACCCTGGCCGTCATGCTGGGCCTTCTGCTTTGCTGGCCCAATGGCTTGAGCAAATCCGCTACGCGTCAGGTTTAAATGAACAAGCTCAACACCTGCCTGCTGCGCACTGGACTTTGGCCCGCTCTGGCCTGCCTGGTCCTGCTCAGCAGCTATTTCTGGGGCGACGCCTTCTTGTGGCGCTTTGGCACCGAAGCCCTGCTGATTGGTTGCGCTGTCCTTAGCATCAATCTCTTGATTGGTTACGGCGGCCTCGTGTCCCTGGGTCACGGTGCCGTCTTTGGCTTTGCCGCCTACGCCACCGCCGTCAGCAGCCAGTACTGGGGCGCGTCCCTGCCACTGATGTTGCTGGTGGGCATTGTGGCGGGGACCTTGCTGTCCATTTTGATGGCGCTGATCAGCCTGCGCAGCTCCGAACTGTTTTTCATGGTGGCAACGCTGGTTGCCGGTCAGTTGATCTGGGAAGTGGCATTTCGCTGGCGTGACGTCACCGGCGGTGCAGACGGCCTGCGCGGTTTCCCGCGCCTGAGCCTGGGTGACCTGCCCCTGAGCGCTCCCTACACCCTGATGATTCTGGCCCTGGTGCTGGCGGTGATCTGCTGGTTGCTGCTGCGCTCCTTTAGCCGCGCCCCGATCGGGCTGGCCTTGACCGGCCTGCGTGACCAGCCCTTGCGCATGGCTGCCCTGGGTTATCAGGCATGGCGCATTCGCCTCTACACCTTCATGATTGCAGGTGCGGTAGCCGGTGCAGCTGGCGGCCTGTATCCCTTTGCGAACCAGTACGTCAGCCCGCAACAAGTGCATTGGAGCTTCTCGGCCACACTCATCATCATGGGCGTGATCGGTGGCATACGCACCTGGCGCGGGGCGTTCATCGGCGCTACGTTTTATCTGTTTGCCCAGACCTACCTCAGCTCCTACACGGATCGTTGGCAGTTGCTGGTGGGTTTGATCTTTGTGCTGACGGTTCTGTTCATGCCCAACGGTCTGGCTGAGCGGCGCAAGAGGTCCTCATGAGCGTGTTACTAAGCACTCGCGAACTGGCCTTGCATGTGGGGGGCCTGGATATCCTGACGGATGTCAGTCTGGAGCTGCGTGCGGGCGAAACCCTGGGGCTGATTGGACCCAATGGGGCAGGCAAAACCACGCTGTTCAATATCATCAGCGGTTTGGCCACGCCCTCCAGCGGCCAGGTCTTGCTGGAAGGCAAGGACCTGCGCAGCCTGGGGCCCATTGAGCGCGCCAAGCAAGGTCTGGTACGCAGCTTTCAGACCAGCCGCATCTTTCCTGAACTGAGCCTGCTGCAAAATCTGGCCCTGGCCGTGCGCATCAAAAAAGATTGCGGCTACCACTGGTGGGGCCGCAAGTCTGCCCGCAATGCCAGTCAACAAGCGGCCGAAGCATTGCTGGAACACAGCGCCCTGGCCGGTCGCGGCCATTTGCTGGCCCGCTCCCTGTCTTATGGCGAGCAACGCATCCTGGATTTGCTGATTGCCCTGGCGCAGGAACCCCGAGTCCTCTTGCTGGACGAGCCAACCGCTAGCCTGTCCGAATCCGAATCCCGTGAAGTCATGGCGCTGGTCCATGCCATGCGCGGCCAATGCGCCGTGCTGCTGATCAGCCACGACATTGATATTGTTTTTCAGGAATGCGACCGGATCGCCGTGCTGTCGTCCGGCACCTTGCTGACCTGCGATACCCCGGACGCCGTGCGCCAGCACGCTGGCGCGCGCCAGGCCTACCTGGGTGAACTGGCTTTGGAGACAGCATGAGCACAGCGCTGAACATATTGGGCCTGCATGCACGCTACGATCGGGCCGACATTCTGAAAGAAATTTCGCTGGATATTCCCGGCGGCCAGAGCGTGGCCCTGCTGGGCCGCAACGGCGCCGGAAAAACCAGCCTGCTGCACTGCCTGTTCAATATGGGCCCGCAGTGGAGTGGGCAAATCAATGTGCATGGACAAAATATTGCGGGTTGGCCTACCCACAAAATCGCCTTTCTAGGCATGGCGCTGGTGCCACAAGGCCGGGGCCGATTTCCCACACTGACCGTGCAGGAAAGCCTGCGCCTGGCCGGGCTGGCCCGCCGTCCGCGCTCGGATGATCGCTGGACGCTGAACAGCATTTATGAATCCATGCCGCGTCTGTACGAGCGCCGCCAGTCCTCCTGCTCCGCCTTGAGTGGTGGCGAACGGCAATTGCTGGCGCTGGCCCGCGCCCTGCTGACACAGTCCTCCATTATTGTTCTGGACGAACCCAGCGAAGGCCTGGCCCCCATGACCATTCAGGACACCTTGCTACCGCAGCTGCAAACGCTGAACGAGCAGGGCATTACCGTGCTGATTGCCGAACAGAATTTAAGCCTGGCCCTGCAATTGGCGGATCGAGCCTTGTTGCTGGGCAATGGTCAGCTGGTTTACGACGGCCCTGCCGAGCAGTTACGCCAGGACGCCGCCCTTTTGCAACGCCATTTGGGACTTTGACATGCTGGCTGTGTACAGCTTGTCGCTTCCCCTGCCTGCAGGTATGGAATCCTGGTTACGAAGCCAGATCCCGGACAGCACCCTGGCCGTGATTGCCCGCCGCAAACGTCAGTCAGATCAGCACTTAAGCCTGCTGGCCCATGGTGCCCTGCGCCATTTTCTGGCGCCCTTGCTGGGCTGCACGCCCCGCGCCGTCCCGGTGACAACGCTGGAACACGGCAAGCCAGTTCTGGATCTGGACGACACCGACCTGCACTTTAGCCTGTCGCACAGCGGCGAGCGTGTACTCATTGGAATTGCCGACCAAATCATAGGCGTGGACATAGAAGCCATGCGCCTGCCCGTCAAACCGGGGCTGGTCGAACATTGCAGTGTGCCGTCCGAACGCAGTTGGTTAAAATGCGATCTGGATTTTTATGCACTGTGGTGTGGAAAAGAAGCGGCCCTGAAGCATGCGGGCACGGGTTTTCATATTCAGCCTCAAGAATTATCCTTGGACGGTCACCCAGATCACGGATGCACCGTACAATCCCCCCATCCCATCTTGCAAGATTTGGTGGTGCACAGTCACCGGCCGGTGGAAAACTATGCCGCCGCAGTCTGTTTGGACACTTCCTTTGCTCCATGGACAGTCAGTTTTCTGGACAGTATTCAACTGCCTGACGCCAAGCTGACCTACCATGAGTAAATCTGACAAGCCTACTTATTTATGTAATAGTTCTCATTACCATGATGAAATCTATTCCTGTTGAACAAATTTGGCCTGACGCCTTTGCCCAACGCTATCGCGATGCCGGACACTGGCAAGGGGAAACGTTTGGTGCCTTGCTGCGCACGCGCGCGCAAAACCATCCAGAACGTGAAGCCGTTGTTGGCGGCAACCAGCGCTGGACCTATGGCGCGCTGGACCAGTACGCCAGCCAGGTCGCAGCGGGGCTGCTGCAAGCCGGTTTGCGCAAGGGCGACCGGGTGCTGGTGCACCTGCCCAATATCCCTGAATTTGTCAGCGTGATCTTTGGCCTGTTCCGTGCCGGTCTGTTGCCCGTGTACGTCTTGCCAGCGCACCGCATTACCGAAGTCGAGCACTTTGCCAATACCGCCCAGGCTCGCGCCTATATCGGTGTGGATACGCATGCCGGTTTTGATTACCTGCCTTTGGTACGCGAGCTGCGTGAACGCTGCCCGCATGTCGAGCAGGTCTACATCGTGGGCGATGCGCAGGAATACACCTCGCTTGCCCAGCTGCAAAGCAGTGCAGCCAATGTGGACGTGCCCGAGTCGGCTGCCCAGCCTTCCGAAGTGGCTTTCCTGCAAATCTCGGGTGGCAGCACCGGCTTGTCCAAGCTGATCCCCCGCACGCACGACGATTACATCTACACCTTGCGCGAAAGCGCCAAGATTGCCGGTCTGGACGAGCACAGCGTGTTCCTGGGCGCCTTGCCCATTGCGCACAACTTCCCCATGAGCTCGCCCGGTTTTCTGGGTGCGCTGTATGCCGGTGCCAAAGTGGTGCTCAGCCCTGCCCCCAGCCCGGACGTTTGCTTTGAACTGATCGAGCGCGAAGGCGTAACCGACACCAGTCTGGTTCCCCCGCTGCTGATGCTGTGGATGGATGCAGCCACCAAGACCAATGCCAATCTGGAATCGCTGAAAGTGATCCAGGTGGGCGGTGCCAAACTGAACGCCGAAGCGGCCAAGCGCGTGCGACCCACTCTGGGCGTCACCTTGCAACAAGTGTTCGGCATGGCCGAAGGCCTGGTGAACTACACCCGCCTGGACGACCCCGAGGACATCATCATCAACACCCAGGGCCGCCCTATCAGCCCGGACGATGAAATCCTGATCGTGGATGACAACGGCAATCCGGTGGCCCCTGGCGAAACCGGCTATCTGCTGACACGTGGCCCCTACACAATCCGCGCCTATCACAACAACCCGTCGGCCAATGCCCGCTCCTTTACCGAGGACGGCTTTTACCGCACAGGCGACGTGGTACGCATGACACCCGAAGGCTACTTGATGGTTCAGGGCCGTGCCACTGACCACATCAACCGCGCTGGCGAGAAAATCTCCGCCGAGGAAATTGAAGACCATCTGCTGGCCCACCCGCAGGTCTTTGATGCTGCCGTGGTGTCGGTACCCGACGAGTTCCTGGGCGAACGCAGCTGCGCCTTCATCATTCCCAAGGATGACAAGCCACGCGCGATTGAACTGAAGAAATGGATACGCAGCCGTGGTCTGGCCGACTTCAAGGTACCGGACCAAATCGTGTTTGTGGATCGTTTCATGGAAACGGCGGCCTTGAAGATCAGCCGCAAGGAACTGCGCGCCCAGTTGCGCGAGCAATTAGAAAACACAACGCAAGAATAATCATGAGTACTGCACTTACCCTGGAACGCATGCGGCAAGACATTGCCGCCATGCTGCATGAAGACCCGCAGGACATTCTGGACGACGACAACCTGATCGATCTGGGCCTGGATTCCATGCGTGTCATGACACTGGCCACCCGCTGGCGCGAAGCCGGCGCCCCTATCGAGTTTTCCGAAATGGCCTCGGTCGTCACTCTGGGCCAATGGTGGTCGCTGATCGAGCGTGCCCAACAAAACGGCCGCTGATTTTCTTACTGCAACACGCTTATGTTTAGCTCCCCTTCCGAACTGCCATTGCGCCCCCTGACCGAAGCACAAGAAGGTCTGTGGTACGCCCAGCGTTTGGACCCGCTCAACCCGATTTTCAACACCGGGCATTGCACCCATATCCACTCGGCGCTGGACACTGCCCTGTTTGCGCAAGCCATCAATCTGACGCTGGCCGAAGCCGATGCCTTGACCTTGCGCATGGTGGACACACCCGATGGCCCGGCCCAGTACCTGCGTCCGCAAGAGCCAATTCAGCTGGAAATTGTCGACCTGTCTGCCCATGCAGACGGTGCCGAACAGGCTCAAACCCAGTTGATGGCCGACCTGCGCACACCGCTGGACCCGACCATTGCGCCACTGGCACGGCACATTCTGTTTGTGCTGGGACCCAAGCACCATCTCTGGTATCAGCGTATCCATCACCTGGCCGCCGACGGCTATGGCATGGCGCTGATCGAGACGCGCGTGGTCAAGCTCTACAAGGCCTTGCTAAACGGCCGTGAAGATCATGGGCATGCGCTGGAATCGTTCGCCCTCTTGCAGGATGACGACCAAAACTATCGGGATAGCGAGCGCCGCAGCAAGGACAGACAGTTCTGGCTGGACACCTTGAGCGATGCAGAGCCCGCCCAAAGCCTGAGCGAATCCCAGGCCTTGAGCGACCATCATTTCCTGCTGGCACGCAGCGCCGTCAAGCCCGAACTGACAGCCAGCCTGCAAGCATTGGCACAAAGCAGCGACATCAGCTGGCCAGACATTCTGACAGGCCTGACCGCCGCCTATGTGCGCCGTCACACCCGCCAGAACGAATGCACGGTAGGCGTGCCCTGGATGGGCCGTCTGGGCCATATCAGCGCCCGTATCGTCTCCACCGTGATGAACGTGGCTCCGCTGCGCTTGCAGATCGACGAATCCCAGCCGTTGAATCAGTACCTGATTCAGGTTTCCAAGGCTCTGCGTCAGGCGCGTCGTCATGGCCGCTATCGCAGTGAGCAACTGCGCCGTGATCTGGGCTTGCTGGGCGGCATGCGTCGTCTGCACGGGCCCATCATCAACGTACTGCCTTTCGATGCTCCTTACGAACAAGCGGGCCTGACCGCCAGCCAGACCGTGCTGTGCGCTGGCCCCGTGGAAGACTTGAACTTCACCTTCCGCGCTCAGCCCGATGCCGGTGGCCTGCGCCTGGAAGTGGAAGCCAACCCGCGTCTGTACACCGAAGAGCAGATTCAAACCCATCTGGTCCGTCTGGAGCAGTTCCTGCTGCGTGCTTTGCAGGCTGAAACTCTGTCTGCCGTGCCGACCTTGACGGATGCCGAACACCACCACTGGATTGAGACCGTCAACCAGACCGCTCACCCGGTTCCTGAAACAACGCTGTGGGCACTGATCCACGCCCAGTTGCAGGCTAACCCGGAACAAAGCGGCCTGGAATTTGAAGGCAAGAAGCTCAGCTACGCCCAGATCGACGAGCAAACCGCCAATCTGGCCGCGCAACTGCGTCTGGCCGGTGTGCAGACCGGCGATATCGTCGCCGTGGCCCTGCCCCGCTCGCTGGAACTGGTGCTGTCCTTGCTGGCCATTCATCGTGCCGGTGCCGCCTACTTGCCACTGGATCTGGACCAGCCTGCCGATCGTCTGAACACCATCTTGCAGGCTGCTCAACCGCGCCTGCTGGTCGGCCAGCCCGATTGCACGCTGAACGCCACCCTGCTGGTTCCTCAGCCTGAACAGGCTTGCAGTGCAAAAACCTGGACCGCCGCAGGTCCGCACGATCCCTCTTACCTGATCTACACCTCTGGCTCTACCGGCACACCCAAAGGCGTGCTGGTCAACCACGACGCCATCGTCAACCGTCTGGTGTGGATGCAAACCCATTACGGCATTGGCGCCGGTGATCGCATCTTGCAAAAGACCCCGGCCACCTTTGACGTGTCGGTGTGGGAGTTCTTCCTGCCCTTCCTGTCAGGGGCAACCCTGGTCGTAGCCCCGCCACAAGCCCACCGCGATCCGGCCCATATTGCCCGCCTGATGCGCGAACAAAGCATCACTGTGCTGCACTTTGTGCCCTCCATGCTCAGCGCCTTCCTGGATGAGCCTGCCGCTCGTGGACTGGCGCCGCGTCTGGTGTTTTGTAGCGGAGAAGAGCTGTCGGCCGCTACCCGCGACCGCTTCCACTCCCTGCTGAACGCCGAGCTACACAATCTGTACGGCCCTACCGAAGCCGCCGTGGACGTGTCCTACTGGCCTGCTTCGCGCGACGACAAATCCCAGCCTGTGCCTATCGGTTTCCCCGTATGGAACACCGCTCTGTACATTCTGGACGAGCAATTGCAGCCCGTGCCGCCCGGTGTGGCCGGTCATCTGTACCTGGCTGGCCGTCAGCTGGCACAAGGCTACTGGGGCCGCCCGGATCTGACAGAAGAACGTTTTGTGCCCGACCCTTACGCCCTGCATGGCAACCGCATGTACGCCACCGGCGATGTGGCCCGCTGGCGTGAGGATGGCGCGGTTATTTTCCTGGGCCGCTCCGATCACCAGATCAAGCTGCGTGGCCAACGTATCGAGCTGGGTGAAATTGAAGCCTTGCTGGCGCGCCACCCCGATGTGGCCCACGTAGCCGTGATTGCCCGTGAAGACATACCCGGTCAGATGGCGATTGTGGCTTACTGGGTGCCGCAAGCAGGCAGCCAGTGCACGGACAACACACTGGCCGCTTATGTAGGCGAGCACTTGCCGTCCTACATGGTGCCCAGCGCATGGATCAGCCTGGACGCCTTGCCGGTGACGGCCAACGGCAAGCTGGATCGCAAGGCCCTGCCCGTCCCTGCCTTGCAGGCACGTTCGGCTGGCTTGCCGCTGGAAGGTGCCACTCAACACCAAATCGCCGCTGCTTTCGCCACTGTGCTGGAGAGCAGCGAAGCGTTTTACGCCGACGACGACTTCTTCGCCCTGGGCGGACATTCGCTGCTGGCCGCCAAACTGGCACTGATGCTGCGTGAAGCACGCGGTCAGGCCGTGTCGATTGGCACTATTTTTGAATACCCCACCATTGCCCGTCTGGCCAAACATCTGGATCAGGCTGGCAGTGCAGCCGCGGACGGTTTTGGTCCCATCATCACCTTGCGTCCGGCACAGAGCGATCAGCCTGCGCTGTCCGTGATTCACCCGGCCGGTGGCTTGTCCTGGTGCTATGGCGCGCTGGCACGACACCTGCCCCCAGGCCGTGCTGTCTATGGTTTGCAAGCCAGCGTGCTGTCTGACGCCTCGCTGGGTCTGGATGGCAGCCTGGACGCCATGGCCAAAGCTTATGTGGATCGTATCGAACAAGTTCAGCCGCACGGCCCCTACCATCTGGCAGGCTGGTCCGTGGGCGGCATCATTGCTCAGGCCATGGCCGTAGAGCTGCGCCGTCGCGGTCAACTGGTGGGCATGTTGTCCTTGCTGGACGCCTACCCCAGCGATGCGTGGCGTAATGAACCGCCTCCCGAGCCCAACGCCATCTACAAGGCCCTGCTGCATATCGCAGGCCATGACCCGGACAGCTTGCCCGACGTTTCCCTGACCCGTCAGGGTGTGGTGGACTTCCTCAAGCGCAGCGGTCACCCGCTGGCCGAGTTGCCCGACACACGTCTGGACAGCGTATTCCAGGTGGTGGAGAACAATAACCGTCTGGTGCGTCTGTACGAGCATCACGCCTATGACGGCCCCATGCTGTACTTCCGTGCGGCTCTGGACCACGCAGGCACACAATTGCATCCCGATTTGTGGAAGCCCTATGCAGGGCAGCTGGACGTGCATGACATTGCCTCCTTGCACGCTCATTTGACCGGTACTGAAGCCGTGGCCATCATGGCTCCGCTGATGGAATCGGCCATGGCTTTTGCCGAACAGGCACAAGCCCAACCTGAACTCGATGTATAAGCCATGTCTGTAAGACGTTTCTTTCTGGATATCTCGCCACTAATCGAAAGTCGGGCATTCCGCTTTGCCTACTTCGCTCGGGCCGCCACGGTGCTGGTCACCGGCATGTTGATGGTGGCTGCCAGCGTGCAGCTTTATGAGCTGACCAAATCCAGTGTGGCCGTTGCTTTCCTGAACGTGTCCATGGCCACCCCCATGGTGCTGGCACTGATTGCCGGCGGTGTCTTGTCGGACCGCATGGACAGGCGCAGCCTGATGGTCTGGTCGCGCAGTGTCTACATCATCAGCGTGGTGCTGTTCCTGCTCAATACGCTCTTGCCCAACCCGCAGGTCTGGTTGATCTACGTGGCTGCTGCCATTGGTGGTGCGGCGGGCGGGATCAGTGTACCGGCCATGATGTCGGCCACCCCGGCTCTGGTCGGTCGTGACAAGCTGGCCGCTGCGGCCGCCCTGTCCGGTCTGGCCATGCAGTTGGGCGGCATTATCGGCCCCGCACTGGCTGGCGTGTTGATCTCCGGTCCCGGCCTGATTTTCTGCTACGTGATTGTCCTGTGCGGTGTCATCGTCACCCCTTTGCTCTTGCGTGCTCTGCCGCCCCTGCCTCCGCAAGCGGGCAAGCAGCCCCAGAAAAACGCCTTCCAGTCCCTGCGTGATGGCCTTGGCTTTGTGGCCAGCCACCCCTTGCTGCGCGCCCTGTTGCTGATTGATCTGGCAGCCCTGATTCTGGCCACTCCCTTGGCCCTGATGCCCGAGTGGGGCGACACCATTCTGAAAATGGGTGCCACCGCCACCGGCTATCTCTACGCCGCTCCGGCCGTCGGTGCCACGCTGGCTGCCCTGTCCAGCGGCTGGTGCCGCCAAGTGTCCCGCCCCGGCGCCGCCATTGTGCTTGCCGTGCTGATCTGGGGCCTGGCGGTTGCGGCCCTGTCCCTGCAAACCACGCTGTGGTGGGCGCTGATCTGCCTGGCCATCATGGGCGCTGCCGACACCATCTCCAAAATCATGCGCATGGCGCTGGTTCAGCACCACACCCCCGATTACCTGCTGGGACGTGTTTCCAGCCTGTGGATGACGCAATATTCCCTGGGCCAGGCCCTGGGCAATATGCAAATGGGTTATCTGTCCCGCCTGCTTGGCCCGGCCGTCGCCGTGGCCGTCGGTGGCCTGGCCTGCGCCGCTGTCGCCTGTGGTTTCGGCGTGTTCAACCAAGGCCTGCGTTCGGCCAGCAAACAGGATGGCCCACCCAATGCCTGACATCTCGATTTTGTTCTACCCACACCTGCTGCACGCCTGTAAAAAGATCTCCTACATGGACCGTCTTGTCGACCGAACCTTTATTTAGGATTAAAAGATGCTAATCAATGTCAATTGCATTCGCCGTACCCCCGCTGCACTGCTGCGCAAGGCCGGCCTGAGCGCAGCCGTCCTGTCCCTGTCTCTGGCCAACGCTTTTGCTGCGCCCGCCTTTGACCAGCCTGATGCTGACTTTCGCGGTTCGCTCAATGCCGCTGGTGTAGTTTATGCAGGCACCGAGGCTCAACTGGCTGGCCGTGGTTTTACACCCGGCCAGGAAGTGATCCTGCTGCAAAACGGCCACACTCTGACACCTCAAGCGCTGGTCGCTGACAAAGAAGGCAATCTGAGCACCACCGTTGCCATTCCTGCCGAAGCCGCCGTTGGCGTGCACCCCGTGGTCATGCAGGTCAGCAAGCCCTCGACCGCCGGCATCTTCAACCTGAAGGTTTCTCCTAAAGTTGAACTGAGCGGCCAGGACAAATTTGAACTGCAATCCCAGCACCTGGCGCCCGGCTTGTACCAAAGCGCTTACAGCCCCAAGAACAAAGTGCTGTTCGTGACTTCCGCCGTGGGCCGCCCGCCGGTCAAGCAATCGCAGCTGGTCAAAGTTAACCCCAAGACCCTGGCTGTTGAAGCCAGCGTGACACCGGCCGCCCAAAAAGGCCGTGATGATGGCCAGGTTCAAGCCGTTTACGGCGTGGACGTGGACGACAAGCAAGGCAATGTCTGGGTTACCAACACCCGCAGCAGTTCTGTGGCTGTGTACAGCCAAAAAGACCTGAAACTGGTCAAGCAATTTGAAGACGGCGTGGTCAGCCACCCACGTGATGTCGTTGTGGACGAGAAAGCCGACCGTGCCTACGTATCCTCGCCTGGTGCTGACACCCTGGCCGTGTTCGATACCAAAAAGCTGACTCAGCTGGACCCGATCGAACTGCAATCGAAAACCCGCAACAAACCCGGCACCATGAGCCTGGTTCTGGATGCTGAAAAAGACCGTCTGTACACCGTCAGCGCCAGCACCAACGAGCTGATCATTGTTGACCTGAAAAACGACAATGCCCAAACCGTGTTCCCCGTACCTGGCGCACGTGGCCTGGCTGGCGTGTCGGTAGACAGCAAAAATGATCAGGTCTACATCACCGCCCAGGGCAGCGACAACCTGCTGATCCTGAACGCCAAAGACGGCTCCATTCAGCACGACATCAAGATCGGCGCTGGCGCTCTGAACGTGGTGTTCGATCCCAAGACATCCCTGGCTTACGTGGCCTCGCGCGGTGCTGGCACCGTGACCGCCGTGAACGGCAAGGGCGAAATTGTTGCCAACCTGGACGGTGGCAGCTTCCCCAACCACGTCTCCCTGGATGGCGAAGGCAATGCCTACCTGGTCAACAAATCCAAAGGCAAGGATGACCAGACCGCTGACCGCATCACGCGTCTTCACCTGAAGTAATCGCCCGACGCGCCCCTTTCAAAAAAAGGGGCGCAACGGCAAAACCCCTGCCCTTAAAAAGGACTCCTATGAACAGCCGTATCGACGATCAAGTCCGCCCTGCCGCCATTGAAGAATGGTTACAGCATTACCGGGTCGACAGCAGCGTATTTGCCTCTCCCACCGTCAGTTTGATGGCACACGGCACGGCACTGGAGCGGCATACCAATAATGCCCAGGGGCAACTGCTGGACGATGCCCGAACCTTGCTGTCGCAAGCCGCACAACAAGGTCTGGACGCGCCCCTGTTGGTGGGCGTGATCCCCTTTAACCCGTCCCGCGAAGCCTATTTGCGTGTGCCCAAGGAATACCGACGCGACCCCGTCTTGCTGCGTCCGGTCCAGCGTCCGCCGCTGGCCAAGTCCGGCAACAGCATTGCCAGCCAAAGCCTGCTGCCCGATGGCGAAGGCTATGAAGACAGCGTCAGCCGCATCCTGGCCACGATGCGCGAACAGAACATTTCCAAAACCGTGATGGCCCGTACCGTGACCATCACGCTGAACGAAGCCCTGGACCGTCGGACTGTGTTGAGCAATATGCTCCACAGCAATCCGGCTGGCTACACCTATGCCCTGCCCTTGCCAGGTGGCAAGGCCGAAGATCCCGACCTGTTTTTTGGAGCCAGCCCCGAACTGCTGGTGCGCCGCCAAGGCGACCTGGTGACCGTCAACCCGCTGGCAGGTACGGCCCCACGCTTTGCCGATCCGCAACGCGATCAGGCCAGCGCCGAAACCTTGATGGCGTCCAGCAAAGACCTGCGTGAACATGCCTACGTCATTCAGGACGTGGTGCGTATCCTTTCCCAGTTCTGCGACTCCATGGAAGTACCTGATGGCCCCAGCCTGACCAGCACCGCCAACCTGTGGCACCTGTCCACCCGTATCAGCGGCCGTTTGCGTGACCCTTCCGTCAGCTCTTTGGAGCTGGCGCTGGCCATGCACCCCACGCCAGCTGTCTGCGGCCTGCCCACCCAGCCCGCCATGCAAGCCATCGAAGCCACCGAAGTCTTTGATCGCGGCTACTTTGCGGGCGCGATCGGCTGGAACGACCACGAAGGCAACGGCGAATGGGCCGTGGCCATCCGTTGCGGCCACTACACCCAGCAAGGCCTGACCTTATCGGCTGGCGCCGGCATTGTGGACGGCTCTGTCCCTGCCTTGGAGCGCCAGGAGACCGGCAATAAACTCATGACCCTGATCAACTCACTGGGTCTGGCACAAGACATAACCCTTTAACGGAGACACGATTCATGACCATTCACGCCTTGCCTAGTTACGAGCTGCCTCAAACCCCCGTAGCCAACCGTGTCAATTGGCGTCCACAGGCAAATCGTGCCGCCCTGCTCATTCACGACATGCAGACCTACTTTCTGCAGAAATACGATATGAGCCAGGCCCCTATCCCCATGCTGATCGAACGCATCGCCGCCCTGCGCGACGTGTGCCACAAGCTGGGAATTCCCGTGTTCTACACCGCCCAGCCCACCGAGCAGCCCGAGAAAGACCGTGCTCTGCTGAACGACTTCTGGGGCCCAGGCCTGACTGCCACCGAATTTCACACCCAGCAAGCCGTCGTGCCCGAGCTGACACCGGCCGAGCAGGACATCATGCTGACCAAATGGCGCTACAGCGCCTTCCAGCGCTCCGATCTGCGTGAGCAACTGCGCAATCTGGGCCGCGACCAGTTGATCATCACCGGCGTTTACGCCCACATCGGCTGCATGACCACTGCCCTGGAAGCCTTCATGCAAGACGTACAGCCCTTCCTGGCCATTGACGGCGTTGCCGACTTCTCGCTGGAAGAACACCATATGGCCATCCGCCACGTCTCTCAACGCTGCGGCGTCAGCCTGACCTGCGCCGAAATCCAGAACAGCCTGCAAAGCTAAACAGGAAGCACACATGAGCACTAGCGCACAAGAATTTGCAGGTGAATGCATCGCCGTCACGGGCGCAGCCCGTGGCATTGGTGCTGCCGTCACCCACCTACTGCTGGAGCGAGGCGCCAGCGTCATCGCCCTGGACCTGGACGTAGAAGGCCTGACCCAACTGAGTCAGTCCGAATACAGTGATCGGGTTTCCTGCCATCTGGTCGACATCAGCCAGGCCGATGCCGTTGATGCAGCGCTGGCCCAAGGGCAGGAAAAACTGGGCCCCATTCATCGTTTGGCCTGTGTCGCGGGCGTCCTGCAAATGGGCCGCATCACCGAGTTGAGCAACGAACAATGGGATCGCACCTTTGCCATCAACACCACCGGCGTCTTTAACGTCTGCCGCAACGTGGCCAAAGGCATGATCGAGCGCAAACAAGGTGCTATCGTCAACGTCAGCTCCAACTCCGCTGCCACCCCACGCATCGCCATGGGCGCCTACGCCGCCTCCAAAGCCGCCGTCACCCAACTGAGCCGCTGCCTGGGCCTGGAACTGGCCCCACACGGCATCCGGGTGAACATCATCTCCCCCGGCTCCACCGACACCCCCATGCAACAAGCCATGTGGGCGCAAGGCAGCTCGCGCGAAACCGTCATCGCGGGCTCCGGCGAGAACTACCGCCTGGGCATCCCCCTGCAAAAAATCGCCACCCCCGAAGAAATCGCCGAAGCCGTGCTGTTCCTGCTCTCGGACCGCGCCAGCCACATCACCCTGTCCGACCTGCGCGTGGACGGCGGTGCCACACTGGACCAAGGCTAAACAGCCAGACGCAAAAAAGGGCGGAAGATCCGCCCTTTTTTATTGCCCATCAGAACGAGTCCGGACAAAAGCATACGCACATCCCTACTAGTGACAGTGCCGATAAGGACTGACCACCTATTGCCAAGCCAAGGAAGAATACTAGCGAACCGAAACATCATGAATGCAGCTCAATGAAGACAGACCCAGTCAAGTCAGAGCAGGTCCACTCAAGAGCACTGCCACCATGCTGTTCGGGTCGGGGCAGGCTCAGGCGGGGCGGATCAGAGTGCTTGCCGCGGGCATGAGATTGCGTAGGGATGCAAGGGGCCTGTTGTTTGAGCCGGGCGTTTGTACTTGGTCCGGGGGACCAAGTACCCGGCGAGTTCAGGCCCCGCCCGTAGCAATCTTATGCCAAGGGTACTGGTGCGCAGCACCAGCAAGCGCTCAGCCCCGCCTGAGCCTGCCCCGATCCGAACAGCCCCCCGGTCCAGTCGACTGAGCCGTCTATTTCTTCTCCTGGACAGGCTCTTCAATCTGCTCAATCCCGAACAAATGCTCCAGCCCCAAGGCCAAAGCATCCCTCCAAGCCACAAAATCATGCGCCGTCGCGCTTTCCACGTAACGCACGTCATACCCCCGCGCCCGCAGCACATCATCCAAATGACGATTAGCCTGCACCAGGCTGACATCCCGACTGGAACCTGAAGACTCGAACACCCCGGCGCTCATATAAATCTTCACCGGCACAGCTTCTGAGTCCGCCATCTGCCGCGTCAGCCACTGCCCACGAGCATCACCCGTCGGAGCCCACCAGAACGACCCCGACATGCTCAAGACATTGCCAAACCACTGCGGCAAACGCCACGCAGCATTCATGGCGGCCAAACCGCCATAACTGGAACCACCAATCGCCGTCTTGTCCGCCGTCGACTGCACACCCTGGGCATTCAACCAAGGCATCAGCTCCTTGTCCAAAAACTTGATATAAGCCTCATTCGGCGGCAACTCCCGCGCCCGCTCCGCCATGCCCGGATTGTCCACCAGGACCAGCCACATAGGCTCCACCCGTCCTTGGGCAATCATGGTATCCAGCATGGCAGGCGCGCGCGCCAAATCCCGATAGTCGCGACCATCAAACAAAATCAAGGTGTGATCAATTTCCTGGGCCCGAGTGCCAGCAGGCTGATAAATCTGCACCTGCCGCTCCACACCCAGAGCCTCGCTGGGCAAGCGTTCCGTACGCCATTGCCCCTGCCCCAGCTGCTGCGGCTCCAGCGCCACCACCTCGGCCGGTGCCTGCGTCAAACGCAAGACCGACTCACCATCAAACAGATCCTTGCTGTTCTCCGGCAAAGCATTGGGATTATGAGGATCGCGCTGCAAGGCCGCCCGCAGCACGTCGCGCGCCATGCTCGGGCCTACATAAGGCACATCCGGCGCCATGCGATAGGCAAAGCGAGCATCACGAGGCAAATCGTAGGTGATGTACCAGATATCGGACTCGCCCAAACGATGCATGCGATCGGTATAAGAGAACGGCCCGCCATGCAGACGAACCTCGTTCCGGGCACCGCGCCAGACAAACGTGACGCGATCATGCGTACTGCTGTAGCGCTCCACCAAAGGAGAGCCCACGCGCTGCACATAGTCCCAGAAACCGCGAGACGGTTCGCCAGCGCGCAAACGCATGCTCCACTGACGGATCACATCACCTTGCAAAGGCTCGGCCTGGGCAGGCGTTTGAGGAGCCGTGACCGATTTCACCTGCCACTGATACTCACCCTGCCCCAACACCCGCAAGCGATACTCGCCCGCCGTGCTGGCAATAAAACCAAAAGGACCGCCCTGCGCAGGTGCATCCGCCCAATGACGAATCACCTTGCCGTCCGGGCCGAACAGTTCCAGCGCCACATCACCACTATGCTGCCAACTGCCTTGCACCAGATCGTCCTGTTGCAAGCTCAGTATTCGTTCATGATGTTCGTGCGCCTGAACTTCACCCTGGGCCGAAGGCAGCGTAGCCGCCCAAGCCGACCCAACCATTCCCACCATCAATACAGCAACAACAGGTGCGCGCAACATACATCCTCCTAAATGCCGGTTTGCCGCAGGACAATCCCAGTACCAAGAGGCAGTATACGATCAAAAATAATCGGCGCACCCCTTGGTTGGCGCGAGTCAGCGCCTTTTATCACTCCAGACGGAAAGCCTGAATCAAGCGATCCAGCTCTTGCACCTGGTCCTGCAACTCGCTGGAAGTGTGAGCCACCTGATTCACCATCTCCGCATTTTGCTGGGTAGCCGAATCCAGCTGCCCCACGGCCACATTGATTTGCTCGATCCCAATGGTTTGTTCGCGAGTCGATGCCGCAATCTCGTGAACAATCGTCATCACTTGCGAGCTGCCGGTAACCATCTCGTCGATCACCTCCCCCACCTGCCCCATCAACTGCACACCTTCGCGGGTGCTGGTGGAAGACGCTTCCACCAATTGAGCAATCTCCTGGGCAGAAGCCGTCGTGCGCTGCGCCAGGGCACGCACTTCACCGGCCACCACCGCAAAACCTCGACCCTGCTCACCGGCTCGTGCTGCTTCCACGGCCGCATTCAAAGCCAGAATATTGGTCTGGAACGCAATCGAGTTAATGACCGTGGTGATATCCGCTACCTTGCCGCTGGTGTCGCGAATTGCCCCCATGCGGTCCACCAGCTCACTGACCATCTGGCCACCATGCTGAGCGGTTTTCTGCACCTGACTGGAGACTTCCTCGGCACGCATGGCGTTTTCTTCGCTCATGCGCACTGTGCCGGTCATCTCTTCCATGGCCGATGCTGTTTCCTGCAAGGCCGCCGCCTGCTGAGTGGTGCGGCTGGACAGCTCCAGATTGCCCACAGACAGTTGCGAGGTATCGTCCGCAATCACGCCACTGCTGTGCTGCAAGGTGCGCATGACTTCATTCAATTTCACTCGCATCTGCTCGATGGACGCCATCACGCTATTGTCCGGAATTGAACGCAAGGAATGAGCAACCCGCAAATCACCACCGGCAATCGCTTTAGCCGCGCCATGCAAGATCGTGGGTTCGGCCCCCAGTTCGGCAAAAATCTGGCGCGCAAGAAACACGGTAACGGCCGACACCAACACAATAATCAGCAAAAACACCATCGAGGAGCTAAGTAGGCTGCTCAGAAAACGGTCCTTGATATTGTCGATATACACGCCGGAAGTCAGCACCCAATCCCACTGGGCCACGCCTTTTCCGAAAGCCAGTTTGGGCGCATTGCTCTTGTCGGTCAGCTTGGGCCAGTGGTATTCCAGGAAACCTTCACCCCCATTGCGGCCGATACGGCTCATCTCTGCAAAAGGGTAGACCCCGTTGATATCGACCACGGCACTGACGTTCTGGCCGTCCAGCTCCGGGCGGCTGGGGTTCATGATGGACACCACATCGGTAGATAACACGGACACATAACCTTCCTGCCCAAAGCGGATACTGCCGATGCGTTGCAGCGCTTGCTTTTGCGCCTCTTCCTTGCTAAGGACGCCCTTGCTAACCAGTTGCTGGTAGTCCTGCGTAATATTCACTGCGATATTGACGATGTGCTGCAAACTGCTTTTTCGCTCCTCCATCTGTGCCTGATAGAGCTGATAGTTCACAAACGCAAAAACCGCTACCAAAGCCATCAAACACAAGATCAATGGCAACCACAACTTCTGTTTCAGACCCAAACGCATCATATTCCCCGAGCAACGCTGAAAAGACAGGTCCCAGGTACGCAAAAACCGACCGCTGAAAAGCGGTCGGCCTGCTTAGGAAGGCCCCATCGAACAAGCTGGGTAACGGCTTCAGGCTTGAATACTTAACTAAAGTTACATATCAAATTGAGCAGATGCTAAGGCGGCTTATAAAACACTGCCGCTCAAGCGTCGGGACGCATCATGACCTTGCCCAAAAGAGGGCTCGCTACTGGCCAGCGTCAGCAGGAAACCATCCTCGGACATCAGCTCGGACGTCAGACGACCTTGGTAGTGACCCAGCTCCAGATTCAGCGCCAGATCACGCTGCTCCAGATTGTCCACGCCCTTGATGACCAGCTCAAAACCCTGCTCGCTCAGCAGGTGGCAGGCCGTTTCCAGCAAGGCCTTGAACGTGGCCTCACGGCAGGCACGCTGAATGACCTCGGCCTCCAGCTTGACGCCACGAATCGGCCAGCCACGCAAACGGTTGAGCTTGTTGTTTTCAATATCGGTGCTGGTCAGCCAGACCTGGATGTCCTGCTCTTTCAGGAACTGCAAAGCCTGGATCAGCTCCGGTGTTTCTTCCAGCTCCTCGTCACAGAACAAATCCAGCTCGATGCAGCAAGGCTGCAGCTCGAACTGGCGCAACATGCTGGGCATGCGCTTGTAGATGGGCAGCAACATGTCGATGGGCAATTTCAAGCCAATATGACTGGCTCGCAGCGAATACTCCTGCCACCAGCGTCGCACATCTGTCATCAAGGTACGCAACATCCACTCGCACAAAGCCTGGCGGTGGATGGAATCAGACATATGGCGCAAGACCAGATCCGAGGACAATCGAAGGCCGGTGGGCGAGGTCCAGAACACTTGAGCATCCACACCGCTGTACTGGCCTGTGCTGGTCGCCACCCGCAATTGATATGAAAAAGACAATGCTTCGCTGGCCTGGGGATCGAGCACATCCAGCGTTTCCAGAGCGCGCAAGAGCTCCAGCGGTGTGGGCTGGCTCACTTCCTGCTCGTCGCGAGGCGCATAGAACTCCATGATCTCGCTGTCTTGCGGCTCTTGCTGGGCAATCAGTTTGCCCGTAAAGGTGTAGCCCCAGCCATGCACGGATTTGATGGGCAAGGCCACACCTGCCTGGCTGGCTTTGCGGCGCAAACGGCTGATCAGGGAATCCACAGCACGGCTGTCGCTGGCGGCCAGGCCTTTGTCGCGCATCAGGTCCTCACGGCTGAAGCGAGCATCCGCATGACGGACAAAGGCATCCATTAACTGACGCTCGCTATGCGTCAGCTCCAGGCCCACGCCATTGGGAGCGACGAGCGTCCAGCCCTTGTCGCGCAAGATCCATTCCTGTTGACCGGCCGGCTCCTGCACCTCTTCCAGAGCCTGGGCAACGCTCACGGCAGCATACACATTACGACGGCGCACGGCATGGCACCAGGCCATCAGCTCGGGAACTTGCACATCCAGTGCCAAACACGCATCGGCACCGGTCAGCAGCAACTGGACACGGGCGCTGGCAGACAGACCAGACTGAACGGCCACAATGCCCAGGGAGCCAAAATCATTGCGCAGCTTGGCTACCATCAAAGGGACGTAGCCCGTCTCGACCGGAAACAGCAACAGGTCGGCCTGACTCAACCGCTCCTCAGCCACCTTTTCCAGGGATCTGACAACGCTTGTCTTGGTACCGAAAACCCGCAATTGCTCCTGCCAGTAGTGCAAGCCTTCGTCTTCTTCCAAAACAATCAACACGCAGCGTGCATGTTCCATAAGCGCCTACTATTTAATTATTGCCAGTCCTGCGATGGACCCAGCGCGTGCCGACAATACTATTTTTTATCAATAGTTGGAATTATCACTTCTAGAATTACAGAGCACAAAGTAAAGAATGGTCAAATGTGGCGTTTGAAATTTTTTGTCTTCAAAATAACGTCAGCCTTACCCTCTGAACCATCTCGGGATTATTTCCCAATACCAATTCTTTTAAAATTCTGCCCCACAAATAATTATAGTTTTCATAACACTTGAACATAAAAAACCCGCTCGAAAGCGGGTTGTTCTAGCTCAAGACCAGGGGGAATACTTACTGGGCAGCGGACTCCAGGCGGGACTGCAGCTGGGCGGCGGGCAACCAGCCATCAGCACGGCTGCCATCGGCGAAGTAAATAGCTGGTGTACCCTGAATGCGCAGCTTTTGGCCAACAGCCAGGATTTGATCCAAGGGATGCTCACACGAGGCTTTTCCGGGTCTGGCACCACCTCCCATCCAATCACTCAGGGTTTTGGCCGGATTCTGGGCACACCAGATGTCCTCGGCTTTACGACGGCTATCCGGGCCCAGGATGGGAAACATCAGGCTATAAACCGTCACATTGTCGATCTCCTGCAGCGTAGTGTGCAGACGTTTGCAATAGCCACAATTGGGATCTTCAAAAACCACCATTTGACGACTGCCATCGCCTTTCACCAACTTAATGGCTTTATCCAGAGGCAGGTCATTTAGTGAAACACGGTTGAGCTCCTGCATGCGCTGCTCGGTCAGGTCGACACGCGTCTTGCTATCGAGCAAAGAGCCCTGCATCACGAAGCTGGCCTGCGGGTCGGTATACAGCAGGGTGCCGCCTACTTCCACTTCCAGCAAATTGGGAAAGGGTGTGGCTCGAATGCCCTCAACCGTCACGCCTGGAAAAGCCGCCTCAAAGGCCTGGCGCGTGGTCTCGTAACGGGTGTCTATTTTGGCGGGGCTGGCGGCCTGTGCCAGGCTGCACAGCGACAAGAGCGCCAGAGCCAATACAGAACGAAGATGCAACATCATGACGTACTTCCTTTGCTAATCGACAAGACTCTAGCAGCCTTAAAACAAGAGAGCGCCGGGGCTGATGCCGGCAGCATGCGCAATCAGGCGGCGCTTGACCCAGGGCAAGCGGTCCACCACTTGCATGCCAGCATTGCGCAGCATGGAAGCCGGTGCTCCCGGTGCCGCAAACAGGCGGTACAAGCCATCTGTGGCGGCCCGCATGGCTGCAATGGGTTCGGCGCGGGCACGCTTGTAGCGATTGAGCACACGCATATCGCCCACCGAATAATGCGGCCCACGCTCAGACAAGACCTTGATCAGGGCTTCGATATCACCCAAACCCAGATTCAAGCCCTGACCCGCCAAAGGATGTACACGATGCGCCGCATCGCCCACCAACGCCACGCCTGGCGACACCAGGCCGCTGCGTTCAAAGGTCAAGGGGAAACCGTGTACGGGGCTGCGCAAACTGAGCGGCCCCAAACGACCATTGGATAAAGAAAGCAAGCTGTTTTGCAGATACTGCGCCTGCTCATCCGACGGCATGGCCAGCACCTTGTCGGCCTGCGCTTGCGGCACGGACCAGACCATGGAGACTTGCGCTTTGCCATCCACATCCGGCATAGGCAACAGGGCAAGAATCGAATCACCCGTGAACCACTGCAAGGCAACTTGCTGGTGCGGGCGTTCTACGTTGAAGTGGGCCACCAGGCCGGCATCCCCGTACTCGCGCCCCTGATGCTCAATGCCGGCCGCAGAACGCAAGCCGGAACGGGCACCATCCGCCCCCACGAACAAATCAGCGCTGATGCGCTTTTGCCCGGCTGTGACGATGGTATTGCCTTCCAGACGCTCAAAGCGGTCTTCAATCCAGGGCACTCCAAATACTTGCAGTGCCTGATACAGCGCCTGCTCCATCTGACCGGACTCCACGATCCAGGCCAAATAATCCTGAGCATCCTGCCAGGCATGCAGATTCAGACAACCACCGCCATCACCATGTACTTCCATGGCCTGCACCGGCGAAATACGCTGGGACGACATCAGGTTCCAGGCACCCAGCTGCGCCAAAAACCGCTGACTGGCAACCGAGACGGCATAGACACGGGGATGATATTGCCCGGCCTCCAGCTGCATAGACTTGTACGCGGGGGACAAGATGCTGACATCAAACCCGGCCTTGCGTAAACCCAGGGCGCTGGCCATACCGGCCAAGGCCCCGCCACATACCACAATCCGTTCGTTCTTCATCGTGCGCTCGGTGCTCCTGCCTGACGTGGCCACAGCAACCACATTTGTCCCTGCTGCTTCATGCGCCCGGCCTGTGCACCGGCCTGATCGCCCGTGCCCCAGTACAAGTCAGTACGTGCCGGCCCCTTGATGGCCGCGCCCGTGTCCTGGGCAAAGACCAGTCGCTGCAAAGGCTGGTTGGTTGCAGGCTGCGAGGTAGCCAGATACACCGGCGTCCCCAAAGGTACATAAGTAGGGTCAATGGCAACGGAGCGCAGGCCAATCAAAGGAATGCCATAAGCCCCTTTAGGGCCCAGCTCCGGATCCACAATGGCCTCTTCACGGAAGAAAACCATGGCGGTATTTACATTCATCATTTCCTGAACACGATGCGGATTGCGCTTGGCCCAGGCCTTGATGTTTTGCATGGAGGTTTGTGCCAGTGGCATCTCGCCCTGCTTGGCCAGCCATTGGCCTATCGAGGCGTACGGGCGACCATTATGGTCGGCATAGGCCAGACGCACGGCGCTGCCATCAGGCAGCACGGCACGGCCCGAGCCTTGAATTTGCAAGAAGAAACCTTCTACCGGATCTTCCGCGTACACAATCACGGGCGGCTGGCGCTCAGGCTTGGCCATGATCTGCTCGCGAGTGTCGTAAGGCACAATGCGCTTGCCCTCCTGCTTGCCACGAATCCGCTTGCCGGCCAGCTCGGGGTACAAGCCGCCCAGATCAATCGTCAGCAAATCATCCGGCGCGGCGAACAGCGGCCACTGATAGCCGGCGCTACGAGTACGTGAGGCTTTGAGCAAAGGCTCGTAATAGCCCGTGACGGTGTTTTGAGCCACCGCGCCCTGAGCTGTCAGCAAGCGCCAGGGCTGCAACTGCTGTTGCAGGAAATTACGTACGGCCGCCGTATCTTTGGTGTCAGCGTTCAACCCTGCGGAGGCAGCGGCCTGACATACAGGCTGCCAGGCACGAGGATTGGCACGTGCAGGCATGGCCAGCGACCCGCTAACCGGGCGCATCAAGCCCTTGCAGTTATTGATGAAGCCTTTCCAGACATGATCCAGCGAATCGGCCTGCCAACCCGGCAAGGTAGACCAGTTCACCGCCTGATAGCGGCCTGCCAGCGCTCGTGCCGGGGTTTCCGGCAATGCGGACAGGGAAGGCACCCGCAAGGGCTGCAACGCTATATCAGGACCACCCTCTGTTGTCCCCGGAGCTGTTGACGAAGACCCCTGATCCACCGGCGTCGTGGAACAGGCACTCAAGGCCAGCAGTACGGCTGGCACGCAATAAATTAGCTTCATGACTGGGTTTGGCCCTTAGTGCAAGGTACGGGGGGAGGAAAGGATGAACTCCTGAATGGCGACCTCAAAGGGCACACCATTTTCACCAACACATTGATAGCTGCCGCGCATGGTGCCAAAAGGCGTGTTCAAGGGGCAGCCACTGGTGTACTCAAAGGTCTCGCCTGGAGCCAGCACCGGCTGCTGTCCCACAACCCCCAGGCCACGCACTTCCTGAACCTGCTGATTGTCATCCGTAATGATCCAGTGACGACTGATGATCTGTGCCGTCTGCTGTCCATTGTTGGTAATCCGTACGGTATAGGCAAAAA
The DNA here is from genome assembly GCF_031844565.1 of Alcaligenes sp. AB3. NCBI lineage: Bacteria > Pseudomonadati > Pseudomonadota > Betaproteobacteria > Burkholderiales > Alcaligenaceae > Alcaligenes > Alcaligenes sp. AB3. The sequence goes on along the minus strand of NZ_JAUZVM010000011.1, from coordinate 17,079 downwards.
CGTATTGATTGCTATCGGGCTCGGATTGCTCAGGCAGGTACTGGGGCGTGATCTGCACCTCAATATCGTCAGGCTTCATAATGGATTCCAGGTTACGGCTGTACAAATACGGGGCGCTGCACAGCCCCCCGCTTGAAACTATAATGATGACATATGGCCACGATTTTCGTGATGTCTAATCTTTACGGCACCTATTATGTCCCAAGCCAGCTCCACACGTATCGCCCCCAGTATTTTATCGGCTGACTTCGCCCGTCTGGGTGAAGAAGTCCGCAATGTAGTTGCCGCCGGCGCCGACTGGGTTCACTGCGACATCATGGACAACCACTTTGTACCGAACCTGACTTTCGGCCCCATGGTCTGTGCCGCCCTGCGCCCCCACACCACCGCTCCTATCGACGTACACCTAATGGTAGAGCCTGTGGACGCACTGATTCCCGAATTTGCCAAAGCCGGTGCCGATTACATCAGTTTCCACCCCGAAGCCTCGCGCCACGTGGATCGCACCCTGTCACTGATCCGTGACCACGGCTGTAAGGCCGGCCTGGTGTTCAACCCGGCCACCCCGCTGAACTGGATGGATCACTTGATGGACAAGCTGGACCTGGTCCTGCTGATGTCCGTGAACCCCGGCTTTGGTGGCCAGGCCTTCATTCCCAGTTCCATGGACAAGTTGCGCCAGGCTCGCGCCCGCATTGATGCCTGGACCGCAGAAGGCGGCCAGCCCATTCTGCTGCAAATTGATGGTGGCGTGAAAGTGGACAATATCGGCGCCATTCGTGCTGCCGGTGCCGATACCTTTGTGGCCGGTTCGGCTATTTTTGGCCAGCCCGACTACGCCCAGGTCATCCGCGACATGCGCGCGCAGATCGCTCTGGCTGAAAAAGCCTGAGCCCTGCGTCCGGCCTACTCACAGGCAGGCTGCCAGCGACTACTTGCTGTGCCCTCTACTACAACGTCGTATTGCGGCTATAACTACCTTGCCGCACCGGATTGTCCGGGCGACGACGCTCCACGAACAAGGCATTGCCCTGCACGCGCTTGGCCTGTGCCTTGGCAGAGCTGGCCAGCTCTGCAATCAAAGAGCCCGAATACAATTCGGGCTCATCTACTGTGACCACACCTAGAGACAGGCTCACTAGCGGGTGAAACACCAGCACGCCTTGACGGTTTTCAGCCAGATAACCGCCAGCCTGCCGGTGCTCCAGACGGTATAAAGACTCCAGTTCTTTTTCCAGCTCGTCCAGAATGCTTTGGCAGCGCTCGGCCCAGTCCGGGCTGGTGAACACCAAAATAAAATCGTCTCCACCCACATGGCCTACAAAGTCCATGCGCGCGACAGCATATCGGGTAAAGAGCTCCGCCATGGAGCGCAACAACTCATCCCCTTTGCGGTAGCCGTACAAATCGTTATAGGGTTTGAAGTGATCCAGATCCGCGTAGCACACCGCGAAGTTCTGACGATTACGCAGCAAGCCATCAATATGCTCATCAATGGGCACATTGCCCGGCAATTGCGTGAGCGGATTGGCATAACGGGCCGTCATGATCTGAATCTGCGTAATTTCACGCATCAGCTCCACACTGGAGCCCAGGCCCAGGTATTCGCCGGCGCTGGTAATGATGAAACCGTCGCTAAGTGCATCCCCCGCCCCCTGCGTCATCAGGGTGCCCAACTCCAGCAAGCTGGTATCGCAGTCCACAATCAATGGCGGGGTTTCAATAAACAAGGAACATGGCTTGTTGCCATAAAGTTCGCGGTGATAAGGACGAGCCAACTGATCATAAAGCTGACTACGGCGCAAAATCCCCGTCGGCCTGTCTCCTCGCAATAAAGCCACAGCACTCAAATCAGGGTGGCTTTGAAATAGCTCATAAACACGATTCGTCGGGGTGTTATCCGGAACAGCCGGTGCCGCACGTAGCAAGCGCCGCACACTCATGGAGTCCCGGCCCTGAACATGCCGTTGCGAGCGACTCGTATAAGGGCCAAACAGCGCAGCCTGGGCCGCTTCCAGCTGTGGTGGAGGGTTGGGTTGGGGTCGACATAATAAATACCCCTGCCCACAGGACACGCCCAAATAGCGCAAGGTACGTAATTCGGCACCCGTTTCAATACCCTCGGCAATCACGGTCGATTGGGCATGGCTGGCGATATCGCAAATAGAGCGCACCAATTGCTGCTTGAGCACATCGGTATCAATATCGCGCACAAAGTATTTATCGATCTTGACGTATTCAGGTCGCAGCTCCGACCACAAGCGCAGCGAGGCATACCCCTCGCCCAAATCATCAATCGCAAATTGCAGGCCTTCCTGGCGGTAAAGCTCGATAGCCTGATTTAAATAGTCGTAACTGTCGGTGCGCTCGGACTCGGTCAGCTCGACCACCACACGACTCCAGTCAATGCCATCGAGTTGCGGCATGCCAGTACGCGGATCAATCCGGGCCGAAGGCAACATCCGCATCACCACATCCGGACTGGAGTTCAAAAACAATTTGCCCGCCAAACCCTGCTGATTGAAACTGCTGACCAGGGTATGGCAACACAGCTCTTCCAGATCCCATAAACGCCCGCACTGCCGAGCAGCGTCAAACAAGGCTAATGGCGAATAAAAGCTGGTGTCCTTTGGTCCCCGAATCAACCCCTCGTAACCCAGAATCAAGCCAGACTGCAAATCCACAATAGGCTGAAAGACGGGCGTGACTTGTTTTTCTACGAGAATCTGATGAAATGTCTCGAGCATCATTCTTCCGCTCCTAGTGCCTTTCTGAACGGACTATCAAAAGCCAATCTTGTACCAAAATACGGTTTGCTCACTAAATTGATAAGCCCGCGTGCAGTAAGGAGCTTTAACATGATGAATCAAACGAAATGAAAAACCCGATGTTCGGAAAACTTTTTCTGCTCGACCTTAACAGGAATTTGACAATATTTTGTCACAAGCTCGCTACAAAAAGATGAATATTTTCTCTGTACTGTTCGATTTGGATGGCACCCTTCTGGACACCATTCCTGATCTGGCCTCTGCCTGCAATGCCATGCGTCTTGATCTCGGTCTGCCGGTGCTTCCAGAGGAGCGTATCGCCACTTTCGTGGGCAAAGGCTCGGAAAATCTGGTGCGACGCGCCCTGACCGACCTGCCCAATCCTCCTGCCGATTACACCCAAGCATTGGAATCATTTTATTACCATTACCAATTATGTAATGGCCAACACAGCCGCCTGTATCCCGGTGTACTAGAAGGATTGGATGACTTTAAAAGCCAGGGTTTACGCCTGGCAGTGGTCACCAACAAGCCCGAACAATTTGCGCGCCCCTTGCTGGAACAAACTGGTTTAAGCCCCTATTTCGAGCTGATTGTGGGCGGCGATACTTGTCCGCGCAAAAAACCCGACCCCATGCCTTTTCTGTACGCCTGCGAGCAAATGAAGCAGGCTCCTGAACAGGCTCTGGTCATTGGGGACTCCATGAATGACGCCCAGGCAGCCCGTGCCGCACAAATCCCCATACTGTTGGTTCCTTACGGCTATAACGAAGGCAAGGATGTGCAAAGCCTGGATTCCGATGGTATAGTTGCCTCTATTGCCGACGCGGCCACTTGGCTGCGCAATAAACGCAACACCATATCTACGTCATAAAATTCATGTCTACTCGCACTTACGCAACCACAATCTACGGCGCTTATTGGCGCTGGTGGCGTTCGTGTATCGGGTAGATATAACCTTGAAGTCTGGCGTCCCTGCAAAGTAGTACACAGCGGACCGCCTCCAGGAAAATAAGCCCGGTAATCACAACGACCGGGCTTTTTTTGTTTCTGTCCGGCTCGTCGTACCCACTGACCCTCGAGATCCCAATGACAGAAATAGAATTCAATGCCCTAGCAGCAGAAGGCTTCAACCGCATTCCCCTGATTGCGGAAACCTATGCCGACCTGGATACGCCCCTGTCGATTTATCTGAAACTGGCGCACAACGGCCCCGAAGGTGGACGTTACAGCTGCCTGATGGAATCGGTTGTGGGCGGCGAGCAGTTCGGTCGCTACTCCTTTATTGGCCTGCCTGCCCGTACCGTGATCCGCAGCTATGGCCGCCACACCCAAGTGCTGCACGATGGCAAGATTGTCGAAACAGCCGAAGGCGATCCGCTGGAATTCATCGAACAGTTCCAGGCGCGTTTCAAAGTCGCCCTGCGTCCTGGCATGCCCCGCTTTGCAGGTGGCTTGGCTGGTTACTTTGGCTACGACACGGTGCGCCACATCGAACCGTCCCTGGGCATGAACCGCAAACCCTTCCCTTCCGACCAGGAAGAAGGCGTACCGGACATCATGCTGCTGCAAGTGGACGAGCTGGTGATTGTGGATAATCTGGCAGGCCGCACTTACCTGCTGGTCTACGCCGATCCTGCCCAGCCCGAAGCCTACGTACTGGCCAAGCGCCGTCTGAAAGATCTGCGCGAAAAACTGCGCTCGCCCGTCGTGATCCCTTACGCCTACGCCAGCATGCAAACCGAATGCGAACGTGACTTCGACAAAGAGGATTACCTGAAGGCCGTGGCCCGCGCCAAGGACTACATTGCAGCCGGTGATCTGATGCAAGTGCAGATCGGCCAGGTCATCACCAAGCCTTTCCGCGACTCGCCCCTGTCCCTGTACCGTGCCCTGCGTTCGCTGAACCCATCGCCTTACATGTACTTCTGGAACTTCGACGACTTCCAGGTCGTGGGTGCATCGCCAGAAATTCTGGTACGACAGGAAGAACACCGTCAGGATGGCCGCAACATGGAACGCGTCACTATTCGCCCACTGGCCGGCACCCGCAAACGCGGAGCCACGCCTGAAGCCGATGCCGCACTGGCCGCCGAACTGAAGTCCGATCCTAAAGAACGCGCTGAACACCTGATGCTGATTGACCTGGCCCGCAACGATATTGGTCGCATCGCCAAAACCGGCACGGTACAAGTGACGGACACCATGGCAATCGAACGCTACTCGCATGTTCAGCACCTAGTCTCCAACGTCTGCGGCGAACTGCAAGACGGCATGAGTCAAATGGACGTGCTGCGCGCTTCCTTCCCGGCGGGAACCCTGACCGGCGCCCCCAAGGTACGCGCCATGGAAGTCATTGATGAGCTGGAACCCGTACGTCGTGGTGTGTACGGTGGTGCGGCTGGCTACCTGAGCTACTCGGGCGAAATGGACCTGGCAATTGCCATTCGCACCGGCGTCATCAAGGACGGCATGCTCTATGTACAAGCCGCCGCCGGCATCGTGGCCGACTCCGATCCCGAAAAAGAATGGCAAGAGACCGAAGCCAAGGCACGTGCGGTGATCCGCGCTGCCGAACAAGTGCAGTTCGGTCTGGACGAACCCATTTAATCGCCTGACTGCCATTCTTTTTCTGCCGGAGAATTCCCATGCTGTTCATGCTCGATAACTATGACTCGTTTACCTACAACCTGGTCCAGTACTTTGGAGAACTGGGCCAGGAAGTAGTGGTACGACGCAACGATCAAGTCACCCTTGAAGAGATTGAAGCCCTGAATCCCAGCCATCTGTGCGTCTCGCCCGGCCCCAAGTCCCCTGCGGATGCGGGCCTGTCGGTTGCACTGATCCAGCACTTTGCCGGCAAGCTACCGATTCTGGGCGTCTGCCTGGGTCATCAAGCGATCGGACATGCTTTTGGTGCACGCATTATTCGTGCGCAGCAAATCATGCATGGGAAAGTCTCCCCGATTACCCACCAGGGCACGGACGTATTCAGCAACTTGCCCTCCCCCTTTAACGTCACCCGCTACCACTCCCTGGCCATCGAGCGCGACAGCCTGCCCGATTGCCTGGAAGTGACTGCACAAACTGAAGACGGCGAGATCATGGGTGTCCGTCACCGTGAATTGCCTATTTATGGCGTGCAGTTTCACCCCGAGTCGGTGCTAAGCGAGCATGGCCACGCCTTACTGAAGAACTTTCTGGACCTTTAAATCATGAACACCATCACTCCTACCGAAGCACTGGTGCGCTGTATCGAACACCGGGAAATCTTCCACGACGAAATGCTGCATTTGATGCGCATGCTGATGCGCGGCGAGATGTCGCCCCAGATCGCGGCCGCCTTGCTGATGGGCCTGCGCGTGAAAAAAGAAAGCGTGGGTGAAATTTCTGCCGCCGCCCAGGTGATGCGCGAATTTGCCACCCCCGTCATTACGCCTAACCCGGACGAACTGCTGGATATGTGCGGTACAGGCGGCGACGGCTCCAATACCTTCAATATCTCCACCGCTTCCATGTTTGTGGCCGCCTCCGTAGGGGTGAAAGTAGCCAAGCACGGCAACCGCAGTGCGTCTTCCTCGTCCGGCAGTGCAGACGTGCTGGAAGCCCTGGGCGTCAACCTGACCTTCTCGCCTGAGCAAGTGGCACAAAGTATTGCTGAAACCAATATCGGCTTCATGTTCGCCCCCGCTCACCATGGTGCGATGAAAAACGTCGCCGCCGTCCGCAAAGAGCTGGGCGTGCGCACTATTTTCAATATTCTGGGCCCCCTGACCAACCCGGCCGGAGCAACCAACCAGCTGATGGGCGTCTTTCACCCCGACCTGGTGGGGATTCAGGTCCGTGTGATGCAACGCTTGGGGGCCAAGCACGTGCTGATCGTGCACGGCAAGGACGGCATGGATGAAGCGTCTCTGGGTGCCGCCACCCTGGTGGGCGAACTGAAAGACGGCCAGGTGCGTGAATACGAAATTCACCCCGAAGACTTTGGTATGGCCATGACCTCCAATCGCAGCATTCGCGTCTCCAGCAAAGAAGAATCTGCCGTCATGATTATGGAAGCCCTCAATAACCAAGAGGGTACGGCTCGTGATATCGTGGGCCTCAATGCTGGTTTGGCCATCTATGCCGCCAACCACGCCGACTCCATTGAACAAGGCCTGCACATGGCTTTTGAGGCCATTGCCAACGGTGCCGCCCGCGAAAAACTCGAACAATTCCGCGCTTATACAAGGAAGTTAAATCCATGAACGACATTCTGGCCAAGATCCTCGACACCAAAAGAGCTGAAGTCGTCACCGCCCGCCAACTGCGCAGCGAGTCCGACCTGCTGCGCGAAGCGAAGAACCGGAACGACCTGCGCGGCTTTGCTAGCGCGATTGAAGACAAGATTGCTCAAGGCAAGCCTGCCATTATTGCGGAAGTCAAAAAGGCATCCCCGTCCAAGGGTGTGATCCGCGCCGACTTCAACCCCACGGAAATTGCTTCCAGCTACGCCGCCCACGGTGCGGCCTGCCTGTCAGTCCTGACCGATATTCAGTATTTCCAGGGTTCCTACGATCACCTGCGTCAGGCCCGTGCCGTATGCGCGCTGCCCGTACTGCGCAAAGATTTCATCATTGACCCCTACCAGATCATCCATGCTCGTGCCATGGGTGCCGACTGCATCCTGCTGATCGTCGCCGCGCTGGAGCAGGATCAACTGATGGAATACGAAGAAATGGCCCACGAACTGGGCATGGACGTGCTGGTTGAAGTGCATGACCGCGCCGAGCTGGACATTGCCTTGCAAATGAAGACCAGCCTGCTGGGCATCAATAACCGCAATCTGCGCACCTTTGAAACCAGCACCCAGAACACCCTGGACCTGCTGCCCTTTATCCCCAGCGAAAAACGCGTTGTCACCGAAAGCGGTATCCACACTATTGAAGACGTGGCCCTGATGCGTGAGAACCAGGTGCAAGCCTTCCTGGTGGGTGAAGCTTTCATGCGTGAGCCTGATCCGGGCGTCGCCCTGCAAAACCTGTTCTTCGGTCAGCCTGCATGAGCAGCACCGCTTGCCCCCTGTGCGCCTTGAAGCCCGATCAATTGCTATGGTCGGGCGCAGGGCTACAGGTACTGGCTGTCACAGACAGCCCATTTCCTGGCTATACGCGAGTGATCTGGCAAGAGCACGTGGCTGAAATGACAGATTTGTCTGAGGAACAGCGGCAATACATCATGGCGGCGGTCTACGTGGTCGAACAGACTCAACGTGAGCAGTTGGGGGTCACCAAGATCAATCTGGCCCAATTCGGGAATCAGGTGCCGCATCTGCATTGGCACATCATCCCTCGCTGGAAGGACGACCCGTTCTTTCCGGACTCTGCCTGGTCGCCCGCCCCCACACGCACAGAAGAACAAAAGCAAGGCTGGGCTTCCCACGAAGAACGCCTGCTTGAGCAAGTCAGCCAGTATCAGCAGGCACTGTGTACTGCGCTAAAAGCACGATTCAAGCACTAAACCCGCTATTCAAGTCCTGCTATTCAAGAAATACCCGCTGGCCTGTAAAAAGTCAGCGGGTATTTTTTGCCTCCCGGAAAAGAGACGGCGCACTGTAACAGACAAGTACACCGCTTATCCGTGAAGCCCGCTACAGTGCGACTCCACCAGCAGGAGCCAAGCTGCTGTTGTGCTACTTGCACGCAGCCCACATAAACAACTTGCTTGCATAGCATGGCCATAGCCAACTCTTTACACCTGGCAGCACGACCACCTCGACTTCACAAATCTCCACCTACAAACGATCAGGGTAAGGAGTGCCCAACGACTTCCTTCCGACAAAATCCTTGATCCAGTCACTTCGAACACAAAATTAACCTAGATCAAGCCTGGAGGACAATCGCCTAGCCCCTTCAAAAACCACCATATATAGTGTCGTGAATCCTAAAAATCACTATATATAGGTTTTGGTGAAAAATATGGCTACCCAGGAAACCGCAACGCGTCCAGCTGCTCAGCTGGACATCATCCGCTCCATTACCGAATATCTGGACCGCCAGGACTGGCGCGTCCAGGCCAATGCCAACCAGGGCTACTCGCTGGGCGGACTGATTCTGAACAGCTCGGGCAAGATGATTGCCAACTACTGGCTCAGCCATGTGTACCCCGAAGCCATCGGTCAGGCACACCGTCAGGCTGACCTGCACATCCACGATCTGGACATGCTCTCTGGTTACTGCGCCGGCTGGTCCTTGCGCACTTTCCTGAATGAAGGGCTCAATGGCGTACCCGGAAAAATCGAATCCGGCCCACCGCAGCATCTAAGCAGTGCAGTTGGCCAGGTCGTCAATTTCCTGGGCACCCTGCAAAACGAATGGGCTGGCGCCCAGGCTTTCAGCTCCTTTGATACCTATATGGCACCCTTCATCCGCAAGGACGACCTGAGCTACAAGCAGGTGCGCCAATGCATGCAGGAGCTGATCTACAACCTGAACGTACCCTCACGCTGGGGTACGCAGACGCCCTTTACCAATCTGACCTTTGATTGGGTATGTCCGGAAGACCTGCGCGAGCAAGTGCCGCAAATCGGTGGTGTAGAAATGCCGTTTTGCTACGGGGATCTGCAAGCCGAAATGGACATGATCAACCAGGCCTATATCGAAGTCATGAGCGAGGGCGATGCCCGTGGCCGTGCCTTCACCTTCCCGATTCCCACCTACAACATCACCCGGGATTTTGACTGGCACAGCCCGAATGCCGAGCGCCTGTTTGCCATGACGGCCAAATATGGCCTGCCCTACTTCCAGAACTTCATTAACTCCGAGCTGGAACCCAATATGATCCGCTCCATGTGCTGCCGCCTGCAGCTGGATCTGCGCGAGCTGCTCAAACGCGGCAATGGCTTGTTTGGCTCCGCCGAGCAAACCGGCTCCCTGGGAGTGGTCACTCTGAACTGCGCCCGCCTGGGGTATCTGTATCAAGGCAATGAAGCCGGTCTGTTTGCCCGTTTGGATGAACTGCTGGAAATGGGTCGTGACAGCCTGGAAATCAAGCGCACGGTGATCCAGCAACATATGGACCAAGGGCTGTTTCCTTACACACGCCGCTATCTGGGCACCTTGCGTAATCACTTCTCCACGCTGGGGGTCAACGGCATTAACGAGATGATCCGCAACTTTACCCAGGACAAGCAGAATCTTTGCACGCCGTGGGGACACCGCTTTGCCTTGCGTTTGCTGGATCACATTCGGGAGCGCATGGTGGAGTTTCAGGAAAGCACCGGCCACCTGTACAACCTGGAAGCCACCCCTGCCGAGGGCACCACTTATCGCTTTGCCAAAGAAGATCGCGCCCGCTGGCCCGACATTTTGCAAGCAGGGACCGAGCAGATGCCCTACTACACCAATTCCTCACAGCTGCCGGTGGGCTTTACCGAAGATCCTTTCGAAGCGCTGGAGCGACAAGACGAGCTGCAAGGCAAATATACCGGCGGCACCGTGCTGCACCTGTACATGACCGAGGCCCTGTCCAGCACCGACGCCTGCCGCAATCTGGTGCAACGAGCCTTGAACCGTTTTTCCTTACCTTACATCACCGTCACGCCCACTTTTTCCATCTGCCCTAAACACGGCTATCTGTCTGGAAAACATGAGTTTTGTCCACATTGCGATAGTGAACTGCTGGCCAACAAGATAGCTCAGGCCAGAGTCGAAACTGACGCTCAAAACGACGGGGGCGCGGAATCCTCAATGCCGTCGCAGGCAGCAACACCGACACCGACACCGACACCGACACCGACACCGACACCGACACCGACACCGACACCGACACCGACACCGACACCGACACCGACACCGACACCAGTCTATTAAAGCTGATCTTTTCGAACAGATCTCTTTTATCCAGATTGACTACACCCAATCCACTTAGCGCAGCTGAAACCAGGCTTTTTGTTTTCCTCAGCGTTTATCTACAACCAGCCTTTTGGCACACAACTAGCTAGTCACATCCGCTTAGCGTGACGGCCCTTTTATCCAGGGAGTTATTCATGAACACCGACACCATCACTCTTCAAGATTCCGAACGCCAACCTTGCGAAATCTGGACACGCGTCATGGGCTACCACCGTCCCATGTCGTCCTTCAATATTGGCAAGCAAGGCGAGTTCCACGAGCGACGCTACTTCACCGAAGCCAGCGCCTCTATAAGCAACACTGCCCCAACCCTGTAAACATCCACTTAAGTGTCATGACTTACGCCACACGCCATCTATATCCAGCCATGCCTCCACGCAAAGTGGCCTTGAAAGTGGGCGGCTGTGCCCCTTTCTCAGCCACGGATTACCCCGGCCAATTAGCCGCTGTCATCTTTGTGCAAGGCTGCCCCTGGCGCTGTGGCTACTGTCATAATCCTCACCTGCAAGAGCGCAAGGCAGACAGTGCCATTGATTGGAACGCCTTGCTGGATTTTCTGAATCGCCGAGTCGGCCTGTTGGACGCCGTCGTCTTTAGCGGCGGCGAGCCCACACTGGACCCAGCCCTGGGTTCCGCCATACGCGCGGTGCGCAGGCTGGGCTTCAAAATTGGTTTACACACGGCAGGCACACATCCGGCCAGACTGTTGGAGATTCTGCCGTGGGTGGACTGGATAGGCCTGGATATCAAGGCAGAGTTCAGCCATTACGACGCCGTTACTCAACGCAGCAATAGCGCGGCCGCGCCTTTACGCAGCTTGCAGCTATTGCTGAATGAAGACGTTCTGTTTGAATGTCGCAGCACCATTCATCCCCAACTGCATAGTCCCGCCTCGGTACAGGCTTTGGGGCAACACTTGCATGAGCTGGGCGTCCAGCGCTATGCCGTGCAGATTTTCCGCACACAAGGCTGTGATGATGATTTCCTGAATGAAACTGGGCAGGCTTTGCAGGCCTACCCAGGAACGGAAGTTTTGGAAAACCTCCAGAAGCTGTTTCCACACTTTGAAGTGCGGCGCTCTTAACTGTCTCAGGAAGAAGCTGGCGTACGTATCGGGCGACGCAGCACATCCTGCAAAGCCGCTTTCCCCTGCTTGAGCACGGCACGCGGATGCAGAATGTCGGGGTCCAAGGCGTCCAAGGTGTTTTTCACCATCAAGCCCAATTCGGTATCGCCCTCAATCGACAAACGTCGATTAAAGAACAAGGTATCCGGGTCTTCCTGCCGCTGCAAAAGCTGATAAAAAGCCCAAAGATCTGCTTTCAGAATCAGATCCGGACTCTGCGCGCGCGCAGACGAAGGGTAAAAAGCGCCCTGACGCCAGGTATAGTCAAACGCCAAGCCAGCATCCGCCACCTGTATGCGTAAAGCCCGGCCCTCCAGCCGTTCGGCAATATCAGCCGGCAAGTGTGGGCGCATCAGCACGTTCAAGCCCGTACAAAACAGACAAGAGCCCGGCCAAGGGGGTAGACGGCTTAGAACACCCGCCACAACAGCGGGTAAACGGGGAGTCGTTATTTCATTCACTTTTGTATCCCTCCCTTAAAAACGCTCTGACACCGGCGACACCCATTCCAAACCGGGCCGACCATGCCAGAAACCGTTGCAGGCTTTAGCGGGCAGTAAAGGCAGCATATCCTCGTGGGCATCTATTGCCTGAATACGCCCCTCAATCACGTCGTTAAACAAATGCACGACCGCGTCCATATGTTGAGATTGCGGGCTCAGGCGCAGCATATTCACGCCCAAGTCGCGCAAATCCAGCACCTGCTCCAACAAGGTATATACCCAGGCAGATTGAGTCTGAATACCGTTGATCGTCAGAAAACCCTGCCCTTCACGGGTTTCCAGTAACAGCCCGTCGGGATAGTCCATGCATACATATTGGCAGTTATCCTTGGGCAAGTTGCGGTTACGCGCCGCAAAGCAACGGGCCGAGAAGGCCAGGGGCAAGCGCCCGAAGGCGAAGACCTCGGTTTCCAAACCGGCAGGTCTGTCCTGCTGCAACTGCGCCAATCCCGCACGGCCCATTTCCAAAGGCATCACCCAGCGCACAGCGCCTTGAGAGGCGATCAAATCCAGCACTGGCCCGTTATAAACATTCAAAAAAGGACCGGCAACAAAGTCTCGGCCCTGCATCAAACGTACTGCCCCCATATCGTTGGCTTCGACCAGATAATCAGCCTGCTCGGTGACCTTGCGTAGTGTATTCACGTCCCGCCCGGACTCCAGCAAGACTTGGCTGGACAGAACCGGCACTTTGCCGGCCTGGGCCAGCATCTGAGCGATATCCAGCCAATCATCCAGTCGTAGTTCGTGACGGCGTGAACATACGGTCTCGCCCAGATACACCACATCTACCGGCCAATCGCAGGCCGACTCATAAAACTGCATGGTGGCGACGCGGGACCAGTAGTACTGCAAGGGGCCTAAGGATAATTTCATGTTTGAGCCTCCCATGCTCTACTTCCAGGGCCGAGAATAGGCACCCAGCGTATGTTGCTGCCCTTCGGCCAACTTGTTCAAAGCCCCCATCCAGGCCGGATGGACTGAATAACGGGCTGGCGTGGATTTGGCCGAATCAATGGCTTGCCGCCAAACCTGGGTAACTTGAGCCACATAAGCCGGGCTGCGCTGTCGGCCTTCAATCTTGATTGCGCTGACACCCGCAGCCAACAGTTGTGGCAACAAGGACAAGGTGTTCAGGCTGGTAGGCTCTTCCAGGGCGTAATAGTTCTCGCCCGCCACATCAAAACGCCCTTTGCATAAAGTGGGGTAAGCCGCGTTTTCGCCATCCTGATAGCGGTCGATCAACACACCATTCAGACGCGACTCCAGGCCCTGATCAGTCTGCTCCCAACGCACATGCCCGGCGGGAGAACAGACACCATGTGTATTGGGCGACTCGCCTGTGGCATAGGATGACAAGGCACAGCGGCCCTCCACCATTACGCACAAACTGCCAAAACCAAACACTTCTACTTGAACAGGGACCTGCTCACAGACCTGCTCCACTTGGGCCATGGACAAGACGCGCGGCAAGACCACACGCTGAATGCCAAAGTTCTGGTGGTAATACTTGATGGCTTCCGGATTGGTGGCTGAACCTTGCACCGACAAGTGCAAGCGCAGATTGGGATGTGCCTGGCTGGCATACGCCATCAAGCCAGGATCTGCCATGATGACCGCATCGACTTGGGCCTCTGCGGCTCGGTCCACCGCGTCGCGCCACTGCTGCCAGGCATTGGGTTGCGGGTAGGTATTGAGAGCCAGCAAAACCTTGCGGCCGCGCTGATGCGCGTAATCAATCCCTTGTGCAATCGCCTGCGCATCAAAATTAAGCCCGGCGAAGTTCCGGGCGTTGGTGGCATCCCGGAACCCCAGGTAAACACTATCGGCGCCGTTATCAATCGCCGCTTTCAAGGCAGGCAAGCTGCCCGCGGGGCAAACCAGTTCCATCTGCGGGTTATCGGACGCGGCTAAAGCCGTGGACGCTGTATTCATGACACTCCCCGATCAGCAATCTGGCCAGGGCGGATCCTGGCTCGACAAGACCACCACTATGCCTGCTCTGAAATTAAGGGGCCTTAACGCATATCAAATTCTTTCCACCTCCTGACCCGTGGCAAACAAGTCCCACTTTGCCTGCGCCATAGGCGGGCAGAATGGTACACAATGCCTTCCAAGCCTTTCGTGCTGGAGTCTTGATGACACAAACTGAGATCATGCTGGATACTCGCGGCCTGCCCGCACCGGAACCTTTGGAGCATTGCCTGGAAGCACTGGCCGAACTGGCTCCCACCCAAGCCTTGCTCATGTGGCTGGATCGAGAGCCCTTCCCTTTGTATGAAATCCTGCGACGCAGTGGTTTCAAATATCACGGCACACACCAGGAAAACGGCTTTCAGCTCATCATCCGCAGGAACTAAGTCTATGCAACGCGCTTTATCGCTGGATCAGTCGCCCTCTTTGTCACTGACCCTGCCCCTGTTTGCGAACGTCCCATTTTTTGGACTGCTGGCCGCCATATTGGCGCTCTATAGCGGACCGGAATTATTCAACTCCCGCTGGCACCCGACTACCTTGGCCTTGACTCATGCCTGGACCTTGGGAATTGTGGGTAGCGCCATGTTTGCCTCTTTGGCGCATATTCTGGCGGTGGCCTGTAATGTGCCTATTCAGGTACCACGCGGTCGGGCCCTCGTTTTTTGGTGCTTGCTCAGCGCCGGCACACTGTTGCTGATGACAGGCTTTCTTAGCTGGCAAAGCTGGGTATACACGCTGGCCGGCGCTTGTCTGGCCATGGCTCTAGGGGGCTATCTGCTGACTGTCATGCTGGCCTTGTGGCGCTCTCGGCGCGACGTCTTTCGCGGCGCCAAAGAGATTGTCGCTCCTATTCGCCTGGCCTTGCTGGGTCTGCTGCTGACCGTCTCAACAGGGCTTGCCATGCTGGTTGCTCTGGCAAGCGAACAAGCCGTCGCCAATCTGCTGAACCTGCACGTGATGATGGGTTTGGCCGCTTGGGCAGGCTTGCTGCTGATTGCCATGTCGTTCCAGCTGCTGCCTATTTTTCAGATCACCGAACTCTATCCGGCGCCCCTGGTACGTTGGCTACCTTGGGTTGTAGGTGCATTGTTGATCGCACAATGGGGCCTGGCCTCTTTGCCCGGCTCCTGGCTACCTGTGCGCGATCTGGTCATCTACCTGATATTTTTAAGCTACGGCTTATGGGCAGTGATTACCTGGGCGCGACTCTGGAAACGCAAACGTCCAACAGCAGGAGCCAGCACCCTGTTCTGGTATAGCTCTTTAAGCAGCCTGTTGATTGCGGTCCTTTTAAACTTCTGGACCCATAATCCCGCCGCCTCCAACGCAGAGCTGGCCATAGGAGTCTTGCTGATTATGGGAGCCTTGGGCTCCGTCGTCTGTGGAATGCTCTATACCATCGTGCCTTTTCTGCTTTGGCGCGAGGCCCAGGAGCAGGTCAGCATGGATACGGACAATACCGAGCACACGCGTGCCCTCTTGCGCCTTATCCCCAAGACTGCCAACTACATCCCCGCATCCACCGCCCGCGCGCATTGGGCTTTGCATAGCCTGAGCCTGATACTTTGGACAGGCGCAAGCTTGGGTATCGAATCTTTCGCGTGGTTGGCAGCCCCTGCCTTGCTGCTGTCCTTTGCGACCCTGTCGTGGAATCTATGGACAGCCTGGCAGCGTTATCGCCATAGCCTGCGCGCTATCCACGCATATCAGGCAGAGCACCATATTGCCGTAAAGCCGCACTGTCCAGAATCGTAAAATTACGCCGCTGAACCCGAATCAGATCCCGGTCCATCAAATCACGCAAGGTACGTGACAAGTGCTCCGGGGTCAGATTCAGGCGGGAGGCAATGACGGACTTGCCAACATCAATCCTGAAGGGGACACCCTCTTCGCCCGGCCACTCCTGCAAAAGGTAATTCACCAGACGTTGCACCCCATTTTGCAGCGTATAGGCCTCCAACTCGCCCATCAAGCGATACAGCCGCTCGCTTAAACCAGCCAGCATCAGGCGGGCAACATCACTGCCCTTCTCCAGCTGTTCCATCAAAGTGTCTCTGTTGATATGCAAAAGCAGAGAATCCACCAAAGTCTGGGCCGTCACGATGTAATTACGGCCCATGAACATCAATGCCTCACCAAAGCCTTCCCCTGGCCCGACCAAACGCACAACGCGCTCGGAACCCGTGGACGAGACAAAGACCAGTTTCACGCGGCCATAAACCAGCATGTGAAAGCCCAAACAAGGGTCACCGCTGTGGAATAAAGTCGTCCCGCGCAAGGCGTGCACTTCCTGAGTACCTTTGGCGATAGGCTCCAACTGGTCTGGAGGCAGCTCCTTGAATATAGGTAGATGAGCCAACTGAGCCTGTATGCGTTTCCAGCGTCCAGGTCCTTCCCCCTGCACGAGCCTGGTGTCCGACAAATCATCATTGCTTGCCTGCGAGGCCGTGTCTTGAGCCGCCATATCTTTTCCATAAGCCAAATAGAACCATAGCTAGACTGACACACTCCCTTCCCTCTTGTTCAGATTAGCTCGGCGCCTGATTGACGCACGTCAAACAGATAAATAGAGGAGGTGAAGAGGAGGCAGAAAGTCAGTCAGAACTGCTAGTTCAGCATGACTTAAGGACAGATCCAAGCAAGAAGCGGTCAAGATTGACCATGTTGCAGGTAGGGAATATGAAGGGGTGGAGGTGCACCTGAAGCGATGATCCAGGAGATCAGGCCTGCATGTCAGCAGAGCGTGCCGCTGGCCTGTGCGTGGGCGACGCATAAAACAAAACCCCCGCAAGCGGTGCGCTTGCGGGGGT
>NZ_JAUZVM010000010.1:0-139530 GCF_031844565.1 Alcaligenes sp. AB3 | reverse complement strand
GTGCGCCCGGAGCCTGTACTCGACAAGGGAACCGGTGCGTAGCACCGGCAAGTGCTCAGCCCGGAGACCCAAACCCGGTCCCTGAACGGCGTCTTCACAGAGACTCTCTTCCCCAGCCTGCAAGCTCTAAAACGATTGCCCATAAAAAAGGCCCCCCAAAAAAGGGAGGCCATTTTTTCAAACAAGCCGAGCTTTACTCCGCCTTGCTGGCAGTCTTTTTAGCAGCTGTTTTCTTGGCAGCCGTCTTCTTGGCCGCTGCTTTCTTCACTGCAGTCTTTTTAGCCGCCGCTTTAGTCGCTGTTTTCTTGGCGGCCGTTTTGCGCCCTGGCTTCTCTGGACGCGGCTCGAACTCAAAGCCGATCTTGCCGTCTGCTTGGCGTACCAGGAAGGCCTTGAACTTGCGGTTGGTACGCGAGGACACGAAACCATCCAGCAAGTCCGTCTTGCCTTCGCCCAGCAACTTGGCCATCTGCTCGCGGGTAATTTCCTGCTGCAAGATCACCTTGCCGCTACGGAAGTCGCAGCTCTTGGAGGGGCCCACAGACTTCTCGCACAGGTAACGCAAGCCGTGCTCAAAGACGGAAGACTGGCACTTGGGGCAGGGGCCGACCGGGGTCTGGCCGCTGAAATCCAGGGCTTCGTCATCATCGTCGTCGTTCTGGCCGAAGTCGAACTCCAGTTTGTACTCGTCGGTAATGCGCAAAAGTGCCGCAAAGGGACGACCCATCTTGCTGATGAAACCAGGCAGTGGGCCCAGTTCTTTCTTGGCCAACAGCTCTTCAACTTCAGGCAGCTCAAAGGTGCGACCACCTGGATGCTTGCCGATAGAGAAATCGCAAGCCGTGCAGGCATAACGACGGTAATTTTCTTTGACCACGCCACCACATTTAGGGCATGGCGTCTGCAAGGTCGCGTAATCGCCCGGAACTGTGTCGCGCTCGTATTCTTTAGCGCGTTTGACGATAACTTGCGTCATCTGCGCGATTTCACGCATGAACACGTCTCGGTCCAGCTGACGTTGCTCGATCTGCTTGAGCTGGTGCTCCCACTCGCCAGTCAGTTCGGGCGAAGTCAGTTCGCTAACGCCCAGACCGGACAATAAAGTCATCAGCTGACGTGCCTTGGCGCTAGGAACCAGTTCGCGGCCTTCACGACGCAGATAGGCTTCGTTCAGCAGACCTTCAATAATGGCAGCGCGAGTGGCTGGCGTACCCAGACCACGCTCGGACATGGCTTCGCGCAGGGCTTCATCGTCAACCAGCTTGCCAGCGCTTTCCATGGCCGACAACAAGGTCGCTTCCGTAAAGCGTGCGGGCGGCTTGGTGGCCAGCGCTTTGGTATTCACATCTTCGGTGCGAACCTTCTCGCCATCGGCAACGGGCACCAGGGACGCATCTTCACCTTGAGCATCGCGGCCATAAATAGCCAGCCAGCCCGGTTTGACCAGCACTTTGCCTTCGGTCTTGAAGTGGTGACCGGATACCTGCGTGATACGCGTGGTGACGCGGAACTCCGCGGCTGGGAAGAACACGGCCAGGAAGCGACGGCTGATCAGCTCGTAAATCTTGTGCTCGGCATCGCTCAGCTCCCGAGGCACCTGCAAGGTGGGGATGATGGCAAAGTGATCCGAAACCTTTTTATTGTCGAAAATCCGACGGTTGGGCTTGACCCACTTCTGCTCAACCACTTCCTGCGCAAACGGCTGTACCGAAGCGCTGGCTGGCGTGCCGCTGTCAGCCAGCGCACGCATGGTTTCTTGCACCGTACTTATATAGTCTTCGGGCAGATAGCGCGAATCGGTACGCGGGTAAGTCAGCGCCTTGTGGCGTTCGTACAGCGTCTGCGCCAAGGACAAGGTGGTCTTGGCGGAGAAGCCGAAGCGCGAGTTGGCTTCGCGTTGCAGCGAGGTCAAATCAAACAAGGCGGGCGACATCTGCGTGCTGGGCTTGGATTCCTCGGTGACCACACCGGGCTGCTCGCGGCAGGCGGCCACAATGGTTTGGGCAGCGGTCAGGGACCACAGACGCGAGTCTTTCTTCTCGGGGTCGTGCTCGTCTTTGACGAACTTAGGATCGAACCAGCGGCCGGTGTACAGGCCAGCAGCGGCAATAAAGTCCGCATGGACTTCCCAGTAATCGCGCGACACGAACTGGCGAATGCGGTTCTCGCGCTCGTTCACGATAGCCAGCGTGGGGGTTTGCACACGGCCCACGGGAGTCTTGAAAAAGCCGCCATCCTTGCTGTTGAAGGCCGTCATGGCACGGGTGCCATTAATGCCTACCAGCCAGTCCGCTTCAGCGCGCGAACGGGCCGCCGCTTCCAGCGGTTTCATGTCTTCATCGTCACGCAGGTTTTCAAATGCTTCACGGATAGCCGATTGTGTCATCGAACGTAACCAAAGCCTTTGCACCGGCTTTTTCGCCCCGGCGTACTGCATAATGTAGCGAAAAATCAGCTCACCCTCGCGCCCCGCGTCACAGGCATTAATAACAGCGGTGACATCTTTTCGTTTGATCAGCTTGACCAGCAGTTTCAAGCGCTCAGTCGATTTCTTGTCCGTCGGGTTGAGCTCAAACTGAGGGGGAATAACAGGTAGATGTGTGAAGCTCCACTTGCCGCGGACCGGATCATTAGGGGCCACCAGGCCCAGCAGATGGCCGATGCTGGAGGCCAGCACATAGCGATCGCTTTCAAAATAATCACCTTCTCGAGTGAAACCGCCCAATGCCCGCGAGATATCTACGGCGACTGAAGGTTTCTCGGCAATGATTAGTGTTTTATCCATATGATTCCAGTGACAGCAACTGCGCTGCAATGCGCGAAATGATACGAGGTGCTTATCCCTCTATGCAAGTTATGAGACCTGACAAGACTAACGTATGGCCAACTGACTGGCGAGTGTTTCTGACAAAACTGGCCTGGGGGTTGGCCGTTTTGCTGCTCGCCAGTGGTCTGGTGACCTGGATTGCGGCCAATTGGGAAAACTGGGGGCACGTAGCCAAATTTGCCCTGGCTCAAGGCGCCGTGCTGGTTTCTGCAGGGCTGGCCTTGCTGTTTCGCCGACGTTCCGGCGGCTGGGGGCATGATCTGGGAGTGCCTGCTGCGTTGACCGGCCTGGCCGCCGTGGCCACGGGCGGTTTGCTGGCGCTGATTGGCCAGACTTATCAGACTGGCGCAGACCCTTGGCAGCTTTTCGCATTGTGGACTGTGCTGATCATACCTTGGGTATTCACAGTGCGCAGTGTCTTTCTGTCGGTGCTGTGGCTGGTACTGATCAATACCGCCTTGTCCTTATGGATAGATGTTGCCCGCTTAGGCTGGTTTGGGCGCAGCTACACCACGCAGACCTTGCTGGCTCTGGCAGTCAATGCGCTGTTGTTGCTGGCAGCCGAAACCATCTGGCGTGCGCGTCATGACCCGTGGCGCATCGTGCCGCGGGTCGCAGCGATTGCGGTGGGCTTTTTCATCGGTGCCCAGGTCATGGAAGGCAACTTCCTGCTGGGACTGGTTCTGTTCCTGGTGCTGTACGGTATTTATCACTACCGCCGCCCGGATTTGCTGATCATGTCCTTGGCCTCGTTCGGCGCGTATGGTTCCTTGAGCATGCTGATTATCGAGTATGCAGCTGATGCGTTCCTGCTGATCGTGGTGGTGATTGTGGGCCTGGGCCTGGGCTTGCTGCGCTTCCTGCAGCAACAGGTCGTCCAGTGGCGACGGACTCATGGTCGTGAAGCGGCCGCAACTCAAGCATCGGTGAACGCAGCAATGACAGCTAGTCCGGCTGCCTCAACAGCAGAGAACCTGGCCAACGCACAGGCTAGTGTTCAAGCTGACGCTCAGGACAGTGACGAGCATCACCCCTGGTATCTGCGCGTGATCAAGCTGTTCCTATACCTGCTGTTACCGCTGATTATTCTGCTGTACCTGGCTGTTTCTCTGGACTTGAGTCTGGAAGCGCTGGGTGTACTGGGAGGCATCATGGCTCTGGTGTCCCCCCTGCTGTTTGCCAAGGCCCATACGGTATCCAGCCGGGATCTGGTCGGTGGCTGGGTGGCGTGCGCGGTGCTCTTGCTAAGCGTGCCGGTTGTGGACATGCGCTACCCCTGGCCACATGAAGTCAGCGCCATGATAGCCGTTGTGATAAGCACCTTGCTGTACAGGCTGGCCAAAGGACAGTTCGTATTGCGCATGTTGCTGGTGATTTGGGCACTGGCCGCGATCGAGTTTCTGATGATCGAGCGCCTGTTTGATCGCTGGACCATGATGCCTTATTGGGTGCTGGAAATGCCTGCGGCATTCATGTTCTTTGCTGCCTTGTTGTTAGGACATCTTTATTTGCGTGGTGAGCGCAAGCCGCATTTCTGGCTGCCTTTGTTCTGGTCCTTGCTGCTTGCTTCCCAGATTCATCTTGTTTCGGCGGGCACGCTGTTTTATTCCATGCCCTTCTGGGACGAGTCGCGGCCTTACCTGACCGTGGCTGGCTTTCTGCTGGCGATGGCTCCTTTGGCGATACTGGCATTTTATTGGCGCGGCTGGCGTGACCAGCCTGTGGTCTATGGCATTGCCTTGCTGGGGATGGCTGCCTTGTGCGCGGTCTGGACCCCCTATCCGCCGGTGGCCCTGGCCTTGAGCTGGATTCTGGTGGCTTATGCCTGGCGCTATCTCAGTTTGTTGGCCGTGGCCGTGGCAATGGGCCTGTTCTGCCTCTGGCGTCTGTACTACATCCTGAATATCAGCTTGTTGGATAAGGCCGAACTGTTGCTGGCAACCGGAGTGGGATGTCTGGTCTTTGCCTATTTGGGTCAGTTGAGCCGCAAGAAGACAGGGGCGGTAGCCGCGCCGCAGCAGGCCCCCAAAGGTATGGTTGCCAGCGTTCTGTTGGGGACGGTGCTGGTGCTGGGCGTGGCCAACGTGGCTATCGTGCAAAAGGAACGTATCTTGAGCGATGGTCAGACGGTGTTGCTGGAGCTGGCTCCGGTGGATCCCCGTTCGCTGATGCAGGGTGACTATATGTCCTTGAACTTTGCCCTCTCGCAGAACCTGTCTGCCCTGTCCTGGGGCTTGCCCAAGGACGTGCTTGCCAAGATGGACGCTCAGCAGTGGGTGGTTGTGGCTGTGCAGCTGGATGCGAACAAGGTGGCGCAGCTCAAGGGTGTTTATCTGGAGCGGGACGGCCAGGAGCGTCTGTGGACCGAAGAAGGCCCTGTGGCTGAGCCTTCCGATGTGATGCGCTTGCGTATGCGTCGTCACCGCAGTAACTGGACGCCTGGAACAGATGCCTGGTTCTTCGCTGAAGGCTCGGCAGATCGCTTCGATGCCGCCCGTTATGGTGAGTTTGCGGTGGTCGAGGGTGGACAAAGCCTGCTGCGCGCGATGCTGGACAAGGACAGAAAGGAAATCAAGTGAATCTGACCTGATCAGTTGCGCTCAATAGCCTGTAGCCGGATTGCCTCTATCTAATAAAGTCGATCCGGCTTTTTCGTATCTGGGACTTGTTTCTATAGAGGTGGCCAAGCCAGAGCCAGTCAGCAGCAAGCCTAAACAAAAAGGCCCGAGTCCGATGTAGCGTCGGATTCGGGCCTTGGTTTTTTGTGTTGAAGGACCCTCTTTATCGGGGCCGTTTCCTGAACAAAAAATAGGTTCCTGTGTATCAGCTTAGTGGGACTGACGGGTGGAGTCGTCGCTGAGCAGCTCTTCAAAGATCAGGTGATCAATTTCGGCTTCGTGGCTCCACAAAACCATCAGGGCGACAATTTTTATTTTGTCCAACGAGACCGGGCTTTCGTCCACCGTCATGGCGCTTTCAATCAGAATTTCGCGCAGGTGGGCGGTAAGAGCGCCGGAATTTTGCAAAAAGGTGATGAAACCCATCGCGTCAGCACCCAGCACATTCTGTTCGTGCTCAGAAAAAATACGCTGACTGTTGGGACTGAGTTGAGCCGTAGGCTGACACTGTTGCGAGGTCTCGCCCAGTGCATGTAACCAGCCCAGTGCGTCGTTGATGTCCTCGTCTTCAAAGCCAATAGCGGCCAATTTGTGGGCCAGAACCTCCGCCTTGGGACAGGACTGGGGGTTGTAATACGTCTCGAATAGATAAACCAGGATATCAAACATGGGTATAAGGTTGCCGTCCTAAGTGATTAAAAAAACTGCGTGATTTCGGTAACCAGTGACCAAACTTTACGCTGATTTGCGGTAGGGGGCAAATGGGGTGTTCAGGGGAAGGATGAGTCTTGCCTTGTGCATCCGGGCGGCTTTTCGCCGGGTTTTGCTCTGGCAGACGCCCTTGGCGGCAGGGCGTCTTTATGATTGAAACATAAATCGATTGTTGGGGCAGAAACTGTCGTTTATTTGAAACCCTGCAAGTGGGGTCACAGCGGCTGAAAGGTCTCTAAACTAGCTGGCATCCGCATCCGCATCCGCATCCGCATCCGCATCCGCATCCGCATCCGCATCCGCATCCGCATCCGCATCTAGCCTCGGCTCGTGGCTCAGTTGTTCGGGCTTGGCTTCGCAGGCAGCGGGAAGCGCTGCGCCCACGCACTGATGGCCTGGCTCCAGAACCCGTCCAGGGTGTTCGCAGCCACGGGAGCAAAACCCAGAAAGGCCCAGACGCGTTGCAGCGTCTCCATAGGATGCTCCAGGTCAAAGGCCGGGGCATGGTTCTGTTTGGAGAGCTTGCGGCCTTGCTCATCGCAGGCCAGCGGCACGTGCAACGTGCGCGGAACAGGCAGGCCCAGGACTTTTTGCAGGACGCGCTGGCGGGCCGTGGAGCTGAGCAAATCCGCGCCGCGTACAACGTCAGTGATCTGGCTGTCCGCATCATCAATGACCACAACAAACTGGTAGGCCCAGAGCTTGTCGGCGCGCTTAAGAATGTAGTCCCCTACTTCCTTGGCTACGTCCTGTTGCTGCGGCCCGGCCCAGCGATCGGTGAAGTGTTCCACCCCTTCCGGGACACGCAGCCGCCATGCTCGGATGGTGCGGTCTGCCGGGATGCCGTGGCGGCAGGTGCCTGCATAGGGATATTCGTGCGAATCCGGGGCGACTGGCATGGAAGCCGCCAGAATTTCCTGACGGGTGCAGGCGCAGCCGTAGACCAGATCCCGCTCGCGCAGGCCCTCAAACACGTCCTGGTAGCGTGCCAGCCGCTGACTTTGCCAAATCACCTCGCCATCCCAGCGCATACCCAGACCTTGCAACTGCTGCATGATGATCTGGTCGGCCCCTGTGACAACGCGTGGTGTGTCTATATCTTCAATGCGCAGTAACCAGCGCCCGTTCTGGGCGCGTGCATCCAGGTAGCTGGCCATGGCAGCAACCAGCGAACCCTCGTGCAAGGGACCACTGGGACTAGGCGCAAAGCGACCACAGTAGGGGGTAAGAGGCTGGGCGGTCATGAGTCGTTCTTAACGGCAAGAGCCCCTGGGTGGGGGCTCTTGTTTGTGCGACTTTACGCCTATTTTTCCAGCCCGGCAATGCGTTTTACACGGGCTGGAAGGGAGTGGTTTTAGCTCTCCATGGTGACCAGTTCTGCGCCTTCGGGCACTTGATCGCCCACCGCAAAGAACAGCTCGGCCACGGTGCCGTCTGCCGGTGCCTGAATGGAGTGTTCCATTTTCATGGCTTCCATGACCAGCAGCACATCGCCCTGTTTGACGCTGTCACCTGCGCCCACATTCAAGGCAATGATCTTGCCCGGCATGGGAGCGGTCAGGCGGCCTCCGTGGGCTTCCTGGCTGTTGGTGCCAGCACTGGCCAGGGTGTCGACCACGGCCAAGGTCCAGTCCGAACCAGCCTGGGCAACTTGCAGATGGTCGCCATCTTGCAGCACCTGGGCGCGGTATTCGACCTGATCTAGCCACAGACGCAAGGTCAGGGTGTTGGCCAGACCAGCCCTTGCCTCGGCTTGCCAGCGCAGCGCGTGTTGGGTTTCGCCCAGCGTGATCTGCCACTGGTTGTCACGACGTTGCAGCAGCACTTCGTGGGCTTCTTCACCCAGTTGCAAGGCCACTTTCTGATCGTAGTCCCCGCTCAAACGCCAGGCGTCATGTACCGCCCACGGGTCGGAGTTGGGGGCTTGCCCGCTCATACCCTGGTGAATCAGCACAGTGCAGGCGGCGAAGGCCAGCACAGAAGCTGGAACGTCCTGATTGCTGCGGAACAGCGCATCGTGACGACGTGGGATCAGACCTGTATCCAGATCGGCTTGGGCAAAGGCCTCATCGCCCAGCAGACGTTGCAGGAAGGTCTTGTTGGTGTGTACACCGGCCACCTGAGTGTCAGCCAGCGTGCGAATCAGGCGACGACGGGCCTGTTCACGATCAGCACCATGGGTGATGACCTTGGCGATCATGGGGTCGTAGAAGGGGCTGATCACGCTGCCTTCACGCACACCGCTGTCGATACGCACATCCCCGGAGGTAAAGGACGCATGGGCGGGGTACTGCAAGCTGCGCAGCGTACCGATGGAGGGCAGGAAGTCCTTATCGGGGTTTTCGGCGTAGATACGGACTTCAATGGCGTGGCCATTGATGCTCAGCTCGTCCTGTTTGGCAGGCAAAGGCTGGCCGTCGGCCACACGCAATTGCCATTCCACCAGATCGTGGCCGGTAATCAGTTCGGTGACGGGGTGCTCCACTTGCAGGCGGGTGTTCATTTCCATGAAGTAGAAACGCCCGTCCTGCTCGGCAATAAACTCCACCGTGCCAGCGCCCACATAGTTCACGGCGCGGGCCGCTGCAATGGCGGCTTCGCCCATGGCCTGGCGACGTTCGGGCGTCATGCCGGGGGCGGGAGCTTCTTCAATCACTTTCTGGTGACGGCGCTGGACCGAACAATCGCGCTCGAACAGGTACACGTACCCACCGTGCTGGTCACCAAAGACCTGGATTTCGATATGGCGTGGCTTGGTAATGTAGCGCTCGATCAGCACGCGGTCGTCGCTAAAGCTGCTGGCGGCTTCGCGCTGGCAAGAGCGCAAGGCTTCCAGGAACGCACCGGACTCTTCCACAATGCGCATGCCTTTGCCGCCACCGCCAGCACTGGCTTTGATCAGCACGGGGTAGCCGATGTTGTCAGCTTGCTGGTGCAGAA
The DNA here is from genome assembly GCF_031844565.1 of Alcaligenes sp. AB3. Classification (NCBI taxonomy): domain Bacteria; kingdom Pseudomonadati; phylum Pseudomonadota; class Betaproteobacteria; order Burkholderiales; family Alcaligenaceae; genus Alcaligenes; species Alcaligenes sp. AB3. The sequence continues at coordinate 130,434 of NZ_JAUZVM010000010.1, read as the reverse complement.
AATCCGGGTCCTGGTTGTCGCCGTGGTAACCGGGCACCAGAGGCACACCGGCTTTTTCCATCAAGGATTTGGCGGCGGACTTGCTGCCCATGGCCGCAATGGCTTGAGCGGGCGGGCCCACAAAAATAATGCCGGCTTCTTCACAAGCGCGAGCAAAGTGCTCGTTCTCGGACAGAAAGCCGTAGCCAGGGTGGATGGCATTCGCGCCAGTGGCACGGGCGGCTTCCAGAATGGCGTCGATCTTCAAGTAACTGTCGCGTGGCTCGGGGCCACCGATGCGCACGGCTTGATCACAAGCACGTACGTGCTGGGCGTCGGCGTCCGCGTCGGAGTAAACCGCAACGGTACGCAGCCCCAGGCTGCGGGCAGTGGCGGCCACCCGGCAGGCAATTTCACCGCGATTGGCTATCAGCAGGGTCTGAAACACAGTGTCTCCTTGTCTTACATGCGGAACACGCCAAAGCGGGTGTCTTCAATAGGGGCGTTCAAGGCGGCGGACAGGCCCAGGGCCAGAACGCGCCGGGTATCCGAAGGCTGGATGATGCCGTCATCCCACAGACGCGCAGTGGCGTAGTAGGGGTGGCCTTCATGTTCGTATTGTTCGCGGATGGGGGCCTTGAAGGCTTCTTCTTCCTCGGCGCTCCAGCTTTGGCCACGAGCTTCCAGGCCATCACGGCGCACGGTAGCCAGCACGCTGGCCGCCTGCTCACCACCCATGACCGAGATGCGGGCATTGGGCCAGAGAAACAGCAGGCGCGGGCTGAAGGCACGGCCACACATGCCGTAGTTACCGGCACCAAAGGAGCCGCCCAGAATCACGGTGAACTTGGGCACGGCCGCGGTAGACACGGCAGTGACCAGCTTGGCGCCATGACGGGCAATCCCTTCATTTTCGTACTTGCGGCCCACCATGAAGCCGGTGATGTTTTGCAGGAACACCAGAGGCGTCTTGCGCTGGCAGCACAGTTCAATGAAGTGCGCGCCCTTCTGTGCCGCTTCCGAGAACAGAATGCCGTTATTGGCGATGATGCCCACGGGCATGCCGTGGATATGGGCAAAGCCGGTTACCAGCGTGGTGCCAAAGCGGGCCTTGAATTCGTCAAAATCCGAATCATCCACAATGCGGGCGATCACTTCGCGCACATCGTAGGGCTTGCGGGTGTCGGCAGGGATGATGCCGTTCAGCTCTTGCGGGTCGTAACGTGGCTCGCGGACTTCTTTCAGCGGCCAGGGCAGTTTTTTCTCGCGGTTCAGGCGGCCGACGCAGCGGCGTGCCAGTTCCAGCGCATGCAGATCGTTCTCGGCCAGATGGTCAGCCACGCCGGACAGACGGGTGTGCACATCGCCACCGCCCAGGTCTTCTGCGCTGACTTCTTCACCTGTCGCGGCTTTCACCAGTGGCGGGCCACCCAGGAAGATGGTGCCCTGATCGCGCACGATGATGGACTCATCGCTCATGGCCGGAACGTAGGCACCGCCAGCGGTACACGAACCCATCACCACGGCGATCTGTGCAATCCCCTGGGCCGACATATTGGCCTGGTTGTAGAAGATGCGGCCAAAGTGGTCCCGGTCCGGGAATACGTCTTCCTGATTGGGCAGATTGGCCCCGCCCGAGTCCACCAGGTACACGCAAGGCAGATTGTTCTGTTGGGCAATTTCCTGAGCACGCAAATGCTTCTTCACCGTCAGCGGATAGTAGGTACCGCCCTTGACCGTCGCGTCGTTGCAGACCACCACGCATTCAATGCCCGCAATGCGGCCAATGCCCGTGATGATGCCGGCACCGGGAGACTCGTTGTTATAGACGTCCTGGGCAGCCAGAGGCGAGAGCTCCAGAAAGGGAGTACCGGGATCAAGCAGACGTTCGACGCGCTCGCGGGGCAGCAGCTTGCCGCGACCCACATGACGTTGCCGGGAGGATTCGGACCCACCCAAGGCGGTTTTCTGTAGCTTTTGGCGCAGATCAAGGATCAGGGCCTGCATGATCGAGGCGTTGTCCTGAAAGTCTTGGGAACGCGGATTGATGCGGGATTCAATAACTGACATGGCGTGCCTGGAAAGAGAACAGAGAAAAGCCCATAAAATCAGCCGGGCCGCAGCCCGGCTGATGAGCTTGCTTTAAACCAGCTCGACGGCCAGGGCGACAGCTTCGCCACCGCCAATGCACAGCGAGGCAATACCGCGCTTGCCGCCGGTCTTGCGCAGTGCGCCGATCAAGGTTGCCAGAAGGCGAGCACCCGATGCACCGATGGGGTGACCCAGGGCAGTTGCGCCACCATGGATATTGACCTTGTCGTGCGGGATGTTCAGCTCTTTCATGGCGGCCATGGTGACCACGGCAAAGGCTTCATTGATCTCGAACAGATCAACGTCGGCCACGCTCCAGCCGGTTTTATCCAGCAGCTTCTGGATAGCGGCCACAGGCGCGGTCGTGAACCAGGCGGGTTCCTGAGCGTGCTGGGTGTGAGCCACAATGCGGGCCAGCGGAGTTGCACCCAGTTCCTTGGCTTTCTCTTCGGTGGTGATCACCATGGCGGCGGCACCGTCCGAAATGGACGAGGCGTTGGCAGCGGTAATCGTGCCGTCTTTCTTGAAAGCGGGACGCAGCGTGGGGATCTTCTCGGGCATGGCTTTGGTGGGGGCTTCATCCTTGGCCACAACGACATCACCCTTGCGACCAGCGATGGTGACTGGCGCAATTTCCCATTCAAAGCTGCCGTCATCGCTGGCTTGGCGAGCGCGGCGCAGCGATTCCAGCGCGTAGGCGTCCTGCTCTTCGCGGCTGAATTCGTATTTGCTGGCGCAATCTTCGGCAAACACACCCATGGCGGTGCCACGGCTGTACGCGTCTTCCAGGCCGTCCATGGCCATGTGGTCATACACGGTGGAGTGACCGTAGCGGTAGCCTTCACGGCCCTTGAGCAGCAGGTAAGGGGCATTGCTCATGCTTTCCTGACCGCCTGCCACCACCACATCCACGCTGCCTGCCTTGAGCAGGTCGTGGGCAAACATGGCCGCTTTCAGACCGGAACCGCAAACCTTGTGAATGGTGGTGCAAGCCACGCCCTGGGGTAGACCGGCGCCCAAGGCAGCCTGGCGTGCAGGGGCCTGGCCCTGACCGGCTTGCAGCACGTTACCCATGATCACTTCGTCGACCTTGTCGGCCTGAATGCCCGAGCGCTCCATGGCCGCCTTGATGGCGACGGCGCCCAGTTCGTGGGCGGCCAGATCGGACAGGCTACCCATCATGCCGCCCATAGGGGTGCGGGCGATCGAGACGATGACAACGGAATTAGTCATGAAAGACTCCTGGTTGCAAAGAGGAGACCGGCGCGCGCTTGGCAAACTCGTGCAGCTGCCGATCTTTGTTATATGGAAAAATATTTTCGATCCGACCTTGTGTCACTCGCAAGCGGCACTGAGTCCACCATTCCGGCTCCAGCAGTTCTGCATGGTGGGCCATGAAGGCTTTGCGAATGCGCGGGTCGGTCAATAGAAAGTAGCCGAATTCTTCGGGAAATACATCGTTCGGGCCGATGGGGTACCAGGGTTCGCTGGCCATTTCGGCTTCTTCGTTCGGTGCGGGCGGGATGGCGCGGAAGTTCATCTCGCGCATGTGCTGGATTTCGTCGTAGTCATAGAAGACGACGCGGCCCAGACGGGTCACACCAAAGTTCTTGAACAGCATGTCGCCTGGGAAGATGTCGGCGGCGGCCAGCTCCCGGATGGCCTTGCCGTACTGTTCCACGGCGGCATTCAGGGCGGGGTCGCTGGCCTTGTTCAGATACAGGTTCAGCGGGGTCATGCGCCGTTCAATGTAGACGTGGCGCAGCAAGATGGTGTCTTCGGACTCCTCCAGCAGGCTGGGCACTTCGCGGCGCAGCTCTTCCAGCAAGGCTTGCGAAAAACGTGCCTTGGGCAAGGCAACCTGGGCGTAATCCCAGGTGTCGGCCATGCGCCCGACACGATCATGTTTTTTGACCAACTGGTATTTGCTGCGCACCGTGGCGTGGTCCATGCCCTGCTTTTGAATGCGGTCGCGGATCAGCTTGAACACATAGGGGTAGGACGGCAGGGTGAATACCGTCATCACCATACCGGCAATACCGGGTGCCAGATCAAAGTGATCGTGCGAGTGCGACAGGTGGTGCAGAAAGTCGCGGTAGAACAGGGTCTTGCCCTGCTTTTGCAGGCCGATGGCGGTGTACAGCTCGGCCTTGGGCTTGCGGGGCAGCAGGCTGGACAGGAAGTCCACATAGGCCGACGGGGCTTCCATATCGACCAGGAAATAGGCGCGAGTAAAGCTGAACAGCGTGGACAGGTCGTCCGTGGTGTGCAGCAAGGCGTCTATATACAAGTGTCCCGAGGGGCGATGCAAAATAGCGATCGAAAACGGCAGCACTTCACCCTGATTGATCAGGCGGCCGACTACATAGGCACCCTTGTTGCGAAAGAACAGGGAGTTCAGCACCTGAATCTGACAATCCGAGCCAATGCGCGAGCCATAGCCACGTGGCAGGCGGCGGCACAGTTGGCGCACGGCCATGCGAGCCAGCGTGCGCACATCGCGTGGCAGGTCGGCAAAGGGGGCGGCCAGACCGAAGTCGGCCAGCATACTGGTCAGACTGGCTTCCAGACCTTCTTCGGTGGGGTAATAGACCCGATAAGAAGGCAGCGCGCCGTCCAGATAATCCGTGGCAACGGCTGGGCGCACGAAGATGAATTCGTTGCGAAAGTAGTGCCGATGCAGCACGCGGCAGGAGACGGAGTTGAAAAAGGTCTCCGCACATTCCGGCTGACGGTGACCCGAGAGCAGGCGTACAAACTCCGCCTTGGCCTGCAACCACAACTGCTGCTGGGCCTCGTCCAGATGGGCCGGATCGGACGGCGTGGGCTGATGCAGGCGCAGGTTCTGACTAAGCATGGCTGCGCATTCGCGCACCCGTGTGGCGTAGTACTCAATACGTTCGCGCGAGAGCTGCTGAATACCATGCCAGTCGCCTGATTCGTACAAAGACTTGGCGCGCTGGGCGCTGTAGCGAAACAGCGCATAGTGGCGATTGAACCCATCCAGCATGGCCTGGGCCACCTGGATAGCCGTCATCCCCGGTTTTTGAACCGGGGTGATGACGGTGGTTTCGCCAAAATCAGGGTTGGACATGCCTCTGCCTTTTTAGGTGGTTTCAGCGAACAGTTCGCGGCCGATCAGCATGCGGCGGATTTCACTGGTGCCCGCGCCGATTTCGTACAGCTTGGCATCGCGCCACAGGCGGCCTGTGGGGAATTCGTTGATGTAGCCGTTACCGCCCAGAATCTGGATGCCTTCACCAGCCATCCAGGTGGCTTTTTCAGCGCTGTACAGGATGGCGGCAGCGCAGTCTTTACGCACGGAACGCACGTGGCCTGCACCCAGACGATCCAGGTTCTTGCCCACGGCATAGCACAGGGCGCGGCTGGCTTGCAGGGTGGTGTACATATCGGCCACCTTGCCTTGAATCAGCTGGAATTCGCCAATGGCCTGGCCGAACTGCTTGCGGTCGTGGATGTAGGGAATCACCACGTCCATCACGGCTTGCATGATGCCCAGTGGGCCACCGGCCAGCACGGCGCGTTCGTAGTCCAGGCCGGACATCAGTACTTTGACGCCACCATTCAGTTGGCCCAGCACGTTTTCTTCAGGCACTTCACAGTCCTGGAACACCAGCTCGCCCGTGTGGCTGCCGCGCATGCCCAGCTTGTCCAGCTTTTGGGCAACGGAGAAACCGGCAAAATCTTTTTCGATCAGGAAGGCGGTAATGCCGCGTGCACCGGCTTGCGGGTCCGTCTTGGCGTACACCACCAGGGTGTCAGCGTCCGGGCCGTTGGTAATCCACATTTTGGAGCCATTGAGCACGTAGCGATCGCCCTTCTTTTCGGCGCGCAGCTTCATGCTGACCACGTCCGAACCGGCACCGGGCTCACTCATGGCCAGAGCACCGATATGCTCGCCGCTGATCAGCTTGGGCAGGTATTTTTGCTTCTGGGCTTCCGTACCGTTGCGGTTGATCTGGTTCACACAGAGGTTGGAGTGCGCACCGTAGGACAGGGCTACCGAGGCGCTGGCACGGGAGATTTCTTCCATCGCGATCATGTGAGCCAGATAGCCCAGGTTCGCACCACCGTATTCTTCGCTGACGGTCATGCCCAATAAACCCATCTCACCGAACTTCTTCCACAAGTGCATGGGGAACTGGTCATCGTGATCCAGTTGAGCCGCTAAAGGGGCAATTTCGGCCTGGGAGAAGTCGGCGACAGCGTCGCGCAGCATGTCCAGGTCGGAGCCAAGATCGAAATTCAGGCCGGGCAGGCTCATGAGACACTCCGTGGAAATAAATGGGTTGTGGAATTGTATTTATATTACGTTTACGTAAACGTCATATATATGGGTTTTCCCTTATCGGGATTCCAGTTTCAATTGTTCGCTCATGGTGTGACAGATATCGAGCTGATCCTGGATTTCCTGCAAGGTCTGGTCTAGGTCCTGCCGCTGGCGCTCCAGGCGCAGGCGATGCTCGTTCAATACCTCCTGATAGTGCTTAAGCTGGGAGGCCGTGTCCATCGGGGATTCATACATATTGATCAGCCGCAGAATCTCCGATAACTGCAGCCCCAGCCTTTTGCCGCGCAGGGCCAGCTTCAGGCGGGCGCGATCACGGGGCTGATAAATGCGCTGAGTGCCTTGGCGCAGCGGGCTCAAGATTCCTTGATCTTCATAGAAGCGCAGGGTGCGGGGCGTGATGCCAAACTCGTGCGCCAGATCCGATATTGTCCAGGTTGTCGTTGTCATTTTTAGTGTGATTTACGTAAACGTAAACTATCATGCCATAGAGCCGGGGTGCGAACCAGGGCCTATTAACCGTAAAAGGAGCCTCACACTGGCTGGCAATCAAGCAGCAGGCTAGGCGCACAGGCCGTAGCGTGGTGGTTCCACGCAAGGCGTGGGTAACGACGTATGCTGCTTGATTGCCAGCTAGCCCAAAGGGTGAGTATGCAAACATAAGCCTGCCTGCGTTGCGAGTGCTCGCCGTGGACCCGCCACGGCTCTGCTTCGCGCCTTGCCATGCTTGTGTTTGCATACTCATGTGAGGCTCCTTTTACGGTTAATAGGCCCTAGGCCTATTAGTATGGACAGCCCTTACGCCCTACAAGAGCCATTCATTGGAGCGAGCATGAATCCTAACGAACAAAAATTGAATTATCCCTGGGCAGATACCCTGCCCCCAGCGGGCGGCAGCCTGGAAGTCGCGCCGGGGGTGCGTTGGCTGCGTATGCCTTTGCCCTTTGCGCTGGATCACATCAATCTGTGGCTATTGCGCGACCAAATCGATGGCCGCGAGGGCTGGACGATTGTGGACTGTGGCGTGGCTCGCCCCGAAGTGCGCGAGCTGTGGGAACAGGTTTTTCAGAATGAGCTGCAAGGCTTGCCCGTGCTGCGTGTGATTGTCACGCATATGCACCCGGATCATGTTGGTTTGGCGGACTGGTTGTGCCAGCGCTGGAATGCGCCGCTGTGGATCAGCATGACGGATTATGCGACCGCCAAGCTGTGGTCCGGTACGGGTGGACGCCAGACTGGAGCGGAAGCCGGTGGCCCGAATGGTGTGGCGGCAGAAGCGCACTTTGTCCGTCACGGCCTGCAGGATGAGAAAGCCCGCGAGCAGATTCGCAGCCGCGGCGATTACTACCCGTCCATGGTGCCGTCGGTTCCCGAGCGTTTTGTGCGCTTGATGGATGGTCAGCGTGTGGTGATTGCTGGTCGCCCCTGGCGTTTGATCGTGGGTTACGGCCATGCTCCCGAGCATATGTCCCTGTACTGTGAAGAGCTGAAGGTGCTGATCTCCGGTGACATGCTTTTGCCGCGTATCTCCACCAATATCAGCGTGTTCGATACCGAGCCCTTTGCGAATCCTTTACCGTTGTACCTGAACTCCCTGTTGTCCTATCAGGATCTGGCCCCGGATACCCTGGTGCTGCCTTCGCATGGCAAGCCTTTCCGTGGCATGCACGAGCGCATTCGTCAGCAGCAGGAGCACCATGCCGAGCGTCTGGAAGAAGTGCTGGAAGCCTGTGCCCAGCCTTGTACCGCTGCGGATATTTTGCCCGTGTTGTTCCACCGCAAGCTGGACTCGCACCAGATGACCTTTGCCATGGGCGAGGCCATTGCTCACTTGCACGCCTTGTATTTTGACGATCGCTTGCGTCGCGAGATGGGCGAGGACGGGGTTTACCGCTTCCAGCGTATCTGAATACCGGGGCGCCTCTTAATAAGAGGGGGCAATATAGTGACTGTCGGCATAGGCGACCAGGCCTGGTGGCCTGTGGTAGCGTAGAGCTTTTCTTGCTACCGCCTGCCGACACTATGAGCTCTGATCTAGCCCTGGACACCGCCCTGCAACACACTGGTCTGGCCCCGTTCGATCCGCATACGGATGCGGCGCCGGTGGCTGTGCCCATCATGCGCACCAGTACGGTGCGCTTTCGCAATCTGGATGCCTTGGACCGTGCTCAGGCTGACAAGGCAGATCCTGAAAAACGTTCGGTCACCTATGGGCGCTCGGGTATGGATACTCATGCCGCGCTGGAGCAGGTGTTCTGTCAGTTGGAGTCTGCCACTCAGGCTTTGCTGGCACCGTCAGGCATGGCGGCGATTACCTTAGGTTTGCTGGCCTTGCTGGATTCGGGCGATCACGTGCTGATTGCCGACAGTGCTTATGGCCCGGTGCGTTATCTGGAAAAGACCGTATTGCGTCGCATGGGTATACAGGCCACGTTCTGCGCGCCGACCCCGGAGGAAATGGCCCGTCATCTGCAGGACAACACCCGCATGGTGTACGTGGAATCACCCGGTTCCTTGCTGATGCAGATGCTGGATATGCCCGCCTTGGCGGAGTTTGGCCGCAAGCATGACTTGCTGCTGGTCACCGACAACACCTGGGGCTCAGGCTATATCTACCGTCCCTTGGAATTAGGTTTTGACGTGTCTATCGTGGCTGGGACCAAGTATGTGGCAGGCCACTCCGACTTGATGTTGGGGGCAGTCATGTCCGCAGATCCAGCAATCAACAAACGCCTGCACGACAACCACTATGCGCTGGGTTTTTCCATCAGCGCCGACGATGCCTGGTTGGCCTTGCGCGGTGTGCGCACCCTGCCTATCCGTATGCGTGAAAGCGCCGCCAATGCCCTGGCCGTGTGTCAGTTTCTGGATAGCCGCCCTGAAGTCACTCGAATCTATCACCCGGCATGGCCGCAAGATCCAGGCCATGCTTTGTGGCAACGCGACTGCACTGGTTCTAACGGCATGTTGTCGGTGCAGTTACGGCTGAACAATGCGCAAGCCCGTGTATTTGTCGATGCCTTGACGCTGTTTGGTATCGGCTTTTCCTGGGGTGGCTTTGAAAGCCTGGTGCAGTTGGTGGATACGGCATTTCTAAGTGGCCATAGCTACTGGCAGGACAGCCAGGACAGTCTGGTGCGCCTGCATATCGGCCTGGAGTCCACCAAGGACTTGTGTGCTGACCTGACACAGGCTTTTGAAAAGGCGGCGCGGGCTTAGGCTCTTAACTGACTGCTCTAGCCAGGGACGCACCCTGGCTTTAATAAATGGCCCAGAATTGCAATGACGTTGGAATCCCGTATCTTCTTATAAGCAGCTGTTATCGAATTACTGACGAGCTACCGGCAGCTAATAGAACACAGATATAGAAACGCCAAGGGCCCTCAAAACCGGAACGGATCCAGTCTTGAGGGCCCTTGGCTGTATGGCTCAGCCAGATCGCTGATTAGCGATTGGTGACCATTTTCACCAGCTCTTGAGCCTTGGTGATGCTTTCGTCGTAGCCATTGGCCAGTGCAGGTGAAGTCACGAACTTGCCGCCCACGGCCAGGCTGGGTGTGCCCTGGATCTGGTAGGTGTTGGACAGTTCGTTGGCTTTATTGGCCTTGGTCTGTACGCCAAAGGAGTTAAAGGTCTGCTCGAAGCGGGCCTTGTCCACGCCTTGCTGGGCTGCCCAGGCCGTGATGGTCTTGGCATCAAAAATGCGCTCACGCTTCTGGTGAATGGCTTCAAACACCTTGGGATGCAGGTCCAGACGGTCCATGGCTTCCAGGGTGTAGTACAGCTTTTGCAGATCGGTCATGCCGGCATTGAAGGCAACAGGCACACGGCGCAGCACGACATTGTCGGGCAGGGTCTTGGACCAGGCTTCAACCTTGGGTTCCAGAATGGCGCAGTGTGGGCAGCTGTAGGAGAAGAACTCCAGCACTTCGGTTTTACCGACGCTGTCCGAGGGCTGAGCCGCAGGCAGGGTAACGTAGCCTTGGTCGGCTTGTTGAGCCAGCGCGCTGGTGGCGGGCAACAAGGTCGCCCCAGCCAACAGACTGGCACCGACCAGGGATCGTACAAACAATGCGTTCAGCTTCATGAATCAATTTCCTTAATGGGGAAGATGAGGTCTATGACCTGTGCAATGGCGGAAAAGTTCACCTTGGGGCTGCCTTGGGCACAAATTGCTTAGGGTCGTACCACCGAAGTATCAATTTTTTCCTCGGCCAGACGGCTGCGTGCCCGGTTCATTTCGTCTATGCCCTTGAAGGGGCCCATGCGTACCCGGTTCACGGTACCGCCATTGACCTGAGCACTTTGCACCGAGGCATCAAAGCCCAACATCAACAAGCGCGCTTTCATGGCTTCAGCGTCCGCATTGTTGCGGAAGGCACCTGCTTGCAGGTAGTAAAGGGTAGAAGTGGTGGCTGGCTTGGTCGCTGGCGGGGGCGCAGCAGGAGCCGGTGTGGCAGGTTTGCTGGTGGCCGGTGCCGGGGTGTTGGGAGCGGCAGGTGCTGTGGCCGGAGGCGTTACCGCAGGAGCAGTATTGCGCGTTTCTGGCTGACGCGTCGGTTCCGTACCCATGGCTGGCAAGGTGGCGATCAGGTCACCCAGGGCGTCCGGTGCAGCAGGCTTGGACGGGATGCTGGGCAAGTTCACGGGGGGCAAGGTCAAACCGGGAATGGTGTCGCCTGGCGGAGGAGTTTGTCCACTGGAGCGGCCATACAGGTCCCGGTTCGGGTCCAGCAAGTCTCGCCCTTCAGGCAAGGCAACAGTAGGTTTGTCTCGGCTGGCCTTGTCCACAAAGGGCATGGGCACCTTGGTGACGAACAGGGCAACGGCAACCGCCGCGCCCAGACCCAGAATCAGGCCAATCAGAATGCCGGTATAGGTACCGCCGGAACTACTGGATTTTTTACGTGCTCTTGCCATATCTGCCTATGGGTTTACATACGTTCGGGTGCGGACACACCCAGCAGGTTCAGACCATTGCGAATGACTTGGGCGCAGGCCTGTGCCAGACGCAGACGGGCCAGACGCAAGGCCGTGTCATCTACCGACACGCGCTCGGCGTTGTACCAGGAGTGGAAGTCCGCAGCGCAGTCGCGCAGCCAGAAGGCAATGTGGTGAGGGGCCAGTTCGCGCGCGGATTGGGCCAGCACATTGGGGTATTCAGACAGGCGTTGCAGCAGGGCGATCTCGGTGGGGGCGGTCAAAGGCGTGATGTCGGCCTGAGGCACCTGATCCAGCAGTTCTGCCGACTGATTCAACACGGAGTTGATACGGGCATGAGCGTACTGGATGTAGTAAACCGGGTTTTCTTCGCTCTTGGACAGGGCCAGATCGATATCGAATACGAATTCGGAGTCGGCACGACGCTGGATCAGGAAGAAGCGCACGGCGTCCTGGCCTACCCATTCGATCAGGTCACGCAAGGTGACGTAGCTGCCTGCGCGCTTGGAAATTTTCACTTCCTGGCCATTGCGCATGACTTTCACCATCTTGTGCAGGATGTAGGCCGGGAATTCCTTGGGGATACCCAGACCCAGACCTTGCAGGCCAGCGCGTACGCGGGCGATGGTGCCGTGGTGGTCGGAGCCCTGAATATTGATGGCGTGGTGGAAACCGCGTTCCCACTTGGCCACGTGGTAGGCCACGTCCGGCACGAAGTAGGTGTAGCCGCCTTCGGATTTGCGCATCACGCGGTCTTTGTCGTCGCCTGTGCCCAGTTCGGTGGTGCGCAGCCACAGCGCGCCGTCCAGCTCGTAGGTGTGACCGGCGTCGATCAGGGCCTGCACGGTTTTTTCAACCTTGCCGGAGGTGTACAGCGAGCTTTCCAGGTAGAAGTTGTCGAACTTCAGACCGAAAGCCTGCAAGTCCAGATCCTGTTCGCGGCGCAGGTAGGCCACGGCAAAGCGGCGGATGTCTTCCAGATTGTCCAGATCACCACTGGCGGTGACGGAGGCGCCATCGGCAGCCTGAACCGTTGCACCGGCCTGGTAGTCGCGGGCGATATCCAGAATGTAGTCGCCTTTGTAGCCGTCAGCGGGGAATTGCTCGCTGTCGGGCTCGATGCCACGGGCACGGGCATGTACGCTGGTGGTCAGGTTGTCGATCTGGTTACCAGCGTCGTTGTAGTAAAACTCGCGGGTAACGTCGTAGCCTTGCGAGCTGAACACGCGGCACAGGGAGTCGCCCAGCGCGGCCTGACGGGCATGGCCCACGTGCAAGGGGCCGGTCGGGTTGGCCGACACGAACTCCACCATCAGCTTTTCCTGGGTAGGAGCAACGTGACCGAAGTGATCGCCCTGCTCGGCAATCGTTTTCAGGACGGCCTGGTGCGTGGCGGTGGATAGACGGAAGTTGATAAAGCCCGGGCCGGCAATTTCCGCGCCTGCCAGCAAAGCGGCGGCATTCGGATCGGCCAACAGGGTATCGACGATTTGCTGAGCCAGCTCGCGCGGGTTGCGACCGGCTGGTTTGGCCAGTTGCATGGCAATATTGCAGGCGGCATCACCGTGCGCAGCCACTTTGGGGCGCTCCAGCGTGATGTTGGGTTCAGCCTGGGGCAAGATGGCACGGACGGCAGCCTGTAGGCAGGCGATTAATTGAGATTGTTGCTCAGCAAGCATAGGAAAGGTCTGGATTGGTAGAAAGACAACTGCGGCGTGTTGACCACGCCCCAGATGGAAGGCGCGACATTGGCCCGCCGGATAGCCCCACATGATAGCGTGATTTGACGCCAAATTCTTTTCAAGAAGCCTGGCGCTCCCATCCCAGGTGGTTATGTAACCACGTATCGTAAGCGTCCATGTCTACCCAACCCACTTGATGACCGGGTCGGATACGCCAGCTGTTATGCCGCTTGATCACTGTTTCCATGGATTGTTGAGTGGCTTGGCCCAGACGCGGGTGCAGGTCTTGATACATCAGGTTTTGACCCTGCCCGTGAGAGTCCACTCCCCGCAAACTGCCTTGAGTCAGTCGTAGCCCAGGCAGGCGCATGTCCAGCAAAACAGGGTGGAGCACGCTCAGGTCTGTGTGCCCCAGTTCCGCCAGCGTCAGACCCGTCGCCCTGGCTTGCCAGTGCATCCAGGCCAGCGCCACTTTATCCAGATCGCTGATGGTTTCTTCGTTTTCATCAGGCAGCACGCCGCCGCCAATCTGGCTGTGCGCGCCGATAAAAGGCATTTCCACCGTGTTCATGGCCTCTGTCAGGGAGCTTAAGGGGAAGTAGGCACGGTGTTCATGCATGGCGACGGCATGCGCAACCCAGCTCCAGGCGTCGGAGACGCCCAAGCGGTATTGGGAGTTGCTGGCGCCTCCCAGCCCGAATTGGGCCACGGTATCGAACAGACCTAAAAAGCGGGGCGTGATGCAGGCACGAATGGCGCCACGCTGTGGATCATTCAATACAAACCAGCCCTGCTGTACGTGGTCCAGTATCCGATTGGAAAAGTCTCGTGCCAGTGCTGCTCCCCGAGAAAAACCCAGCAAATCTACAGGTACCGCGCTCGGGGCTGGGCCTTGCTCCTGCATGCGATTCAGGAAGTTGTTCCATTGCGATTCCAGAATCCGCCCTGCTCGCCAAGCGGTCAGTGCATCCCAGTTCAGGGTCACGGGATCGCCCGGCCCTTCGGCGTAATGCACCGCTCCATCCTGATACAACTGCGACAGTTTCCACACATTGCTATTGGTAATGGGAGCCTGTCGTGTGCCATCAAAGGCAAACAGGAGCAGGCCGGTGGGATCAATATGACGCAAAGGCTGTTGTTGGGCGTAGCCCACGGCCTGGGTTTGTGGCCATGGCCCCAGAGGGTCCGGCTCCAGATAGTGGCCGTGCTCGGGCAGATAGGTACGCAGCAGATTGTCGTGCCAGCCGGTCGCGGATTCAGCATACTGCCCTGGTAGACGTAGATTGAACTCCAAGGTTTCAAGCAAGGGTTCGGCCTGTCCAAAAGGGTTCAGGTCGGCAGCCCAGACCGGCTTGGTTTGCTGGTCGCTAATCAGTCGCACAGCGCCCATCAAATCACTATGCAGGTAGTACAACTGCCCCTGCCCGTCTGGCTGATAAACAATCATGCCTATTGGTGTCAGCCCGGCATACAGATAGCGTCGGGAGATGAGCTGGCCGGGACCAGTGGGTAAATCAAGTTCAGCCATCATTTGCTGGCCGTGAAAGAAAAAGGCCCGCTCCTGATCGCCTTGCTTGCGCCAGATACGTTGGCCAAAGGCATCGTGCCCGTACTCGACCAACGCGGTGTCTGCTGTTTGCACACGCTGCAAGCGTCGGTTCGGACCGTAGTCCAGATTTAAGTTACCGACGGCTTTCGCCGTGCCGGTGGAGGAGCGTTGAATGGAAGCGGTTGGCTTTGGATGGCGTGCAACAAGTGCGCCGCTGTCGTTCCAGGCCAGCCACTGTGCTGTTTCGGTCTTGCCCTGACGGAAAGCGATCAGCCGCTGTTTAGTGTCGTAGTGCAAAAACCAATGGCGTGTTTCTTGTAGCAGCGGGTACTCATGGCGATCCTCCAGCACTTTGCCTTGAGCATCCAGACGGCGAGCTTGTGTCCAGACAGGTTTGCCATCGGGCTGCAAAAGCATCAAATCCACGGCCTGTCCGGCGCTGTTTGCATGGCTGATCAATTGAAGGCCATTGCCCCAGGCATAGCCCACCTCTTGTGCGTGAATGACGGTCTGGCGTTGCCCGGTTTGCGTGATCCATTCCAGAGACTGCAAGCGTCCGTGCGCGTCCCAGCGATAGCGTAGTTGTCCGCCCTCCGGCAGGGTGTGCTGCGTCAGCCTGCGCTGCTCGTCGTACTCAAAGCGCTCGGTCCAGCTTTGGCTGGGGCTATGGCTACGTTCCAGACGGCGCTCTTGTAATAGGCCAGCCCGCAACTTCAACCATTGCGTTTCCATGGGATGACGAATGCGCAGCGCGCCAGGCCCGAGCCAGTCCAGTTCACTGCGCTCGGTTTCATGGCCTTGTTGATGTTCAAGACTGCTCAAACGCCCCTGTTGATCGTATTGAATGTGGAGCGAGCCTCCTTCGGCGTATTCGAGGCGCCTCAGTTTGCCATTCGGGTTCCAGCGCCGTGTTTCGCCTCCATGCTGGCTTGTCGCCCAGCTTTGCAAGCGCCCTTTTTCATCCAGCTCCAAACGTAAGGGCCCCCAGCCGCCCTGCCTTTGCTCCAGCCCAGAGAGTGACCCATTGGCACGGCGTTGCGCTGTCCATGGCCCGGCCTGCAACCAGCGCCCTTGCGGGTCGTACTGCCATTCCGTGCTTTGGACGGGGCAAGTATCACATAGGCGGCTTTCCAGTTTTTGTAGCCGCTGCTGGCCTTGATAGTCTCGGTAGTGGAAGCGATGCCGCTCTGTGCCTATGGACCATTCGCTTAGGCCCGGCTCATAGCGCGCCGTCCAGGCCTGATTGAAGGCGTGGGAGATCAAACGGCTGACTCGGCCTTGGGCGTCGTACTCCCATTGCTGCATGGGCTGAGCCGTTTGCCCAGGCGCTTGCAGGCTGGTGCCACCTAAATGATGTGACCAAGGCGCAGGAGCTGGATGATAGAGGCGTTGCATGCCATCCGGACGGCTGACGCTGGCCAGCCAGATTTGCTGATCGTGCTGTTTCAGAAGCAAGCGAAACGGCCCGGCCGGGGTTTTAATATTGATGGCTGTGGCTGTGGCTGTGGCTGTGGCTGTGGCTGTGGCTGTGGCTGTGGCTGCCGCCGCTGTCGCTGCCTCTTCTGCTTCCGCAGCCCTTATCGCCGTTGTGACATTGGCTGGGGATCTGGTTTTGGTTTGGGGTTGAACTTGTCTGGGAGTCTGAACTGGAGTCTGGTTTTGCCCTTGCCCATGTCCTTGTTTCTGCCCCTGTGGCGACATCTGCTCCTGCGCTTGGCTTTGCCAGTCAAACACCAGCGTTTGGTCTAAATGATTGCGCACAGTTTTAACCGCATACGCCTGCGGATGCGTGCCCGGAAAGCGTTCTATATCCAGCCACTGCTGGGTCGAAACACGCACATGGGTCAACCAGCCCTGCTCGTCAAAACGCAGAATCAAACCATTCGGCCCCTGCCAGAACCAGCCTGTACGTTGCACCTGTGCCGGTGGGTACAAGCGAGTCTGCCGCCCATCCGGCATGAACAAGGCATGGCCTTGCTGCCGCAACTGCAGGTCGTAATTCAAGGCCCAGCCAGTGTGCCCAAGTGTCGGTGTAGGATTGCGCCCCTGCCCATTCCAGTGACGCTGCAATTGCAGCAAGGGCCAGGCCTGGCTTAGCGGCAGGTCCGTATCGCTTTGGTCTTTCTGCCCGCTGAGCAAATCCACTGGATTGAGCAAACCCATATCTGGCGCGGGCTCGGCCTGTTCCCCCAAAGCGGCGGCTGGTGCGCAGCGGGTGGACGAGGGGGGCAAGGGACACTCAAGCGAGCTTTGTGACCAGGCCAGGGACGGCAAGGTGATCAGGAGCAAGATTAGCCAGGACAGGAGCGCGGAAGGCATGAAGGACTCTCCAAGACAGGGAAAATCCTGCTATCTTGCAGGGGTGTGTATCCTGAAAGCCGAATAGGAAACACAAAGATCCATAAGGAGAAACCGTATGCTAGTCGTCTTTAAAAGCAAAGCCGCCGCCGATGTTCTGATGTTCTCTGAACATGCCATGCCTATTCTCCGGGCCGCAGGGCGCTCTTATCCCGATGGTTTGCCCGAGCGTGGCGTGTTCACGGCAGAGCAGTTGTCCGAAGCCATTGGCAATATTGAACGAGCAATCGGGCAAGACCGGGAAAACAAGCATTCGCCCCACGAGGACGAAGACGATGAAAAGGAACACCCGATGTCGCAGGCCGTGAGCTTCAGCCAACGCGCCTACCCGTTGCTGGATATGTTGCGTCAGGCAAATAACACCGGTGTGCCGGTGATGTGGGAACCGGCAGATAGCTCCTGGTAGTCCCTGGAATGTCGGCCTGCCGACAATTTGGCAGGCCTTCTTTGCTTAAGCTCCAAAGTTGATCTATTTTTTTTCGGAGATCGTCTATGAGCGCTATGGTGCTTGTGATCTTTAGTCCTCGCCAGCACATAGAGCTGGTCACTCCTATACAAACCATTGATCCGGACAGCGGCAAGCAATCGCGTGACTGGTTTGATCGCACCTGGCAAGAGCTGGGCTGTGAACCCCTGCGGGCCAGCGGCAAAGTGCTGTTGCTGGACAAGATTATGGGCGTGGCCGATGCCCTGGGTTACACGATGCTGTCGCAAGATGATGAGCGCGCCCAGGAATTTGCACGCCACTGCTTGCAAGCGGTGGGCTCCATGCAGGTCACCGTGGATTTGCCAGGCCTGGCTGTTACGTACTGATCAGGTACAAGGCAATAGAAAACCGGCTCTGTGTGAACTGCACCCCAAAAGTTGGACACAGGTCCAACCTTTGGGGTGTTTTACATGACGAAATATGAAGAAGGGCTCAAGCGAGAGGCCGTGCAAGCGTATCTGGCCGGTTCATTGGGGTTTAAATCTGTGTCGGCCCAGTATGGAGTCGATGCGGGAATGCTTGAGCATTGGGTAGCCTGCTACCGCGAGCATGGCGATGCTGGCTTACGCAAGAAGTTCAGTCATTATGACGCGGCCTTCAAGTGGTCCGTGTTGACTCGGATGCAGCGAGAAGCGTTGAGTTACCGGCAAACCGCTGTTTTATATGATATTCGTGGTGGCGCAGGTGTCATCGCTGGCTGGCAGCGCGCGTATGATGAGGGTGGACTAGTGGCCTTAGAACCCAAACGTCGAGGACGCCTGAAAATGAAACCTGTTGCCGAATCTCCCTCGTTGCCTTCTGACACCGACGACCCGCGTACGCGCGAAGACTTGCTCAAAGAGCTTGAGTACCTGCGCGCGGAGGTGGCTTACTTAAAAAAATTGAGGGCCTTGCGTCAGGAAAAAGCCCAGGCCGCGCAGAAAAAGCGCGGGTCGTGCTCGAACTGAGGCAAGGCCACGCATTGACTGTACTGCTGAAGGTGACCGGGCTGTCACGCAGCACGTTCTACTACCAGTTGAACGCACAGGCAGGCGAGCGGCATGTCGCCCTGAAGGCGCACATCCGCGCTCTGTACGCACAGCACAAGGGGCGCTACGGCTATCGCCGGATCACCGCCGCCCTGCGCCAGGCCGGTGAGCACGTCAATCACAAGGCCGTACAGCGCCTGATGCAGGCACTCGGATTGAAGTCCTTGGTGCGTGCGAAGAAATACCGTTCATACCGAGGCGAGCAGGGCCGCGCGGCGCCGAACTTGCTGGCGCGCCAGTTCGAGGCCGGCAGGCCTCATCAGAAGTGGGTCACCGACGTGACCGAGTTCAAGGTGCGTGGTGAAAAGCTGTACCTCTCGCCCGTAATGGACCTGTACAACGGCGAGATCGTAGCTTATGAAACTAGCCGCCGGCCTGTGTTCCAACTCGTGGGCAGTATGCTTAAAAAGGCGCTGGCCCGGCTCACACCCACGGATCGCCCCCTGCTGCACTCCGATCAGGGCTGGCAGTATCAGCAGCCCCATTACCAACGTATGCTGACGGACCGATCACTGACCCAGAGCATGTCACGCAAGGGGAACTGCCTGGATAACGCTGCTATGGAGAGCTTCTTCGGCACGCTCAAGGCTGAGTTCTTCCACCTGAACCACTTCGAGAGCATCGAGCAGTTACAGGCGGGCATCGAGCAATATATCTATTACTACAACCACGACCGCATCAAGCTCAAGCTAAAAGGCCTGAGCCCGGTGCAATACCGAACTCAGGCCTTCGGGCTTTAGCTTCTGACTGTCCAACTTACGGGGGGCAGTTCATGTGGGGCCGGTTTTTTTTAGGTCTTTTTGAATGTTTATGGCTTGCAGGGCTGTCGGTCAGGCCTGTACCCGGTTACACAATACGGAGGTTCAGCCCTCAAGGGCTTACCGCTTTTTGATACGAGCCGCCATGTTGCGCCCACGAAAAACCCGCCTTGTGGGCGGGTTGCGGGCAGATCGACGATAAGCCGGGCTGCGAAAGCGGGTCAGGCGCGGCTAGGATGAGCCGGGCGGGCGCTTGGGTGGGATCACCACCCAAGTCGCGGTATGAAGACGGTATTAAGCCGTTGTGGTTTCAGCTTCTTGCTGAGCGATGGTGTGGCGGTTGACCGCGCTCAAGATCGCCAGGAAGGAAGAAGTCACGATGTCAGCGTGGATGCCCACACCAAAGCCCGATGGGCTGTCACCGATACGCATTTCCACGTAAGCGGCAGCGCGGGTTTCAGCACCGGAACCAATGGCGTGCTCGTTGTAGTCCATGATCTTGATGGACAGATCCAGGGCATTCACAAAGGCAGAGATCGCGCCTTCGCCCGAGCCCTTCAAGGTGCGAACCTGGCCGTCGTGTTCCACATCCACTTCAATCGTGAATTGCTGGCCGCTGTCGGCGTGAGGCTGGCTGATGATGTTGTGCTTGAGCAGCTTGTAGTGCTTTTTGCAGTTCAGGTACTCGGATTCGAAAATACCGTATACGTCTGCAGGCGTCACTTCCTTGCCGGAAGAGTCGGTCACGCGCTGAATGGCGCGGCTGAATTCGATTTGCATGCGGCGTGGCAAGACCAGGCCGTGCTCTTGTTCCAGCAAGTAGGACACCCCGCCCTTGCCCGACTGGCTGTTGACGCGGATAACCGCATCGTAGCTGCGGCCCAGGTCGGCCGGGTCGATAGGCAAGTAAGGCACTTCCCACAGTTCGTCGGATTTTTGCTGAGCCAGGCCTTTCTTGATGGCGTCCTGGTGGGAGCCGGAGAAGGCGGTAAAAACCAGATCGCCCGCGTAAGGGTGACGGGGATGTACGGGCAACTGGTTGCAGTACTCGGCGGTGCGACGCACTTCGTCGATGTCCGAGAAGTCCAGTTCAGGGTCCACGCCTTGGGTGTACAAGTTCAGGGCCAAGGTCACCAGGCAAACGTTGCCGGTGCGCTCGCCGCTACCGAACAAGCAGCCCTCGATACGGTCTGCGCCAGCCATCACAGCCAGTTCAGCAGCCGCTACCGCCGTGCCACGGTCGTTGTGCGGGTGCACGCTCAGGGTTACGTTGCTGCGCTGTTCCAGATTGTTGTGCATCCACTCGATCTGGTCGGCGTACATATTGGGCGTGGTGGCCTCAATGGTCGCGGGCAAGTTCAGGATGACGCGCTCGTCGGCGGCAGGTGCCCAGGCTTTAACCACCGCGTTACACACGTCCAGCGCAAATTCAGGCTCGGTGGTGCTGAATACTTCGGGCGAATACTCGTAGCCCCATTGGGTTTGCGGGTACTTGGCCACTTCGGTCTTGACCAGGCGTGTACCGGTCAAGGCAATGTCCTTGATCTCGTCCTTGCTCAAGTTAAAGACAATCTTGCGAAAGGCCGGTGCACATGCGTTGTACAGGTGAATGATGGCGCGCTTGGCACCGGCAGCAGCTTCGGCCGTGCGCTTGATCAGGTCTTCACGCGACTGTGTCAGGACGATGATGGTGACGTCTTCAGGAATGCGGTTTTCGTCGATCAGCTTGCGAACGAAATCGAAGTCGGTCTGCGATGCGGAAGGGAAACCGACCTCGATTTCCTTGAAACCGATTTTGACGAGTTGCTCGAAAAAGCGCAGTTTGCGAGCCACGTTCATGGGCTCGATCAGGGACTGGTTGCCGTCACGCAAGTCTGTGCTCATCCAGATGGGCGCTTTGGTAATGCGCTTGGAAGGCCAGGTGCGTTCAGCGAAGTCGCGATCAAAGGCGACAAAAGGACGATACTTTTGAGAGGGGTTTTTCAGCATTGCCATGGGGATACCTGTCGGACAAAAAGTGTTGATTACTTCTTGCCGTCACCAGCGATTGCAGCATTTACGTAGGCCGGTGGCGGCACAAATGACGTAGATGTGGCTGAGTATTGGCTGCCGAACTGCCACAGGACACTAGGCCCGGCAACCGGACGCTAGTAGTAGCAGCTGGGATAGGCTGGAGGCAGGGGCCGAAGAACGGCCTTCACGCACGGAACGCGACAAGGCTGCTTCAGCGGCGGGGCTGAAACCTTGGCAGGCGTAGGAGGATTGGCGTGCGTGAGTCATGACCGTTAGTCAAACACAAAAAAAACAGGAAGGCAAGCTTTACGCTTGTGGTTCGTGGCGT
This sequence comes from Alcaligenes sp. AB3, assembly GCF_031844565.1. Lineage (NCBI taxonomy): Bacteria > Pseudomonadati > Pseudomonadota > Betaproteobacteria > Burkholderiales > Alcaligenaceae > Alcaligenes > Alcaligenes sp. AB3. Next base: position 108,911 of record NZ_JAUZVM010000010.1, on the reverse strand, counting down.
TCGTAGTCGGCTCGCAGCAGGCGGCTTTGTTGCTCGGCCAGTTCCATTTTGCCAAAGCGTCCGGCGCGCAGCTCGCTATGGGCTCGTTGTAAATCGCCCACAGTCAACGGGCTGCGCTGGTCGGGCCAGCACCACAGAATTACTTCACGGGCCGGACGGCTGAGCGATCGGGCCAGTTGAGCCACCGTGGACTCGTCGATAATGCGTTGCTGGTTGCGTCGCATGACCCCTTGTACGAAGCCATACAAAAGATAGGCAATAATGAGGGTTATCACGCCCACTACCGTCCACCAGAAAAACGGGTTGTATTGCTTGATCAGCGCCAGGTTTTGAATGCTCAAGGCCTGCAGGCCGGAGTAATCCAGGCCACGCCCAAAGCTGATAAGACGGTTGAGCAGGTCCCACCAGATAATGGCTACCACGATAGTGACTACGGTGCAGATAATAGTGGCCGTGGCGCACAGCTTGAACAGTGTGCTGCGCAGAGCCTGACTATCGTTGGCGGTGGGTGTCTGGGCGTTGTCAGTTTTCATGGAAACGATTGTACCTATGCTTACGCGTCAGTCACTAGATTTACGCCAGCAGCAAACGCTGGTTTTGACGCCGCAATTGCAACAGTCTATTAAAGTGTTGCAGCTATCGGGGGCCGAGCTGGAGCAGGAATTGGCTCAGGCTTTGCTGGATAACCCCTTGCTGGAACGTCTGGACGTGCAGACGGATGTCGCCGCCGAGCCATTGCCCGAAGCCGCTTCGGGCGAGGCGGAATCCTCGTGGGCGAGCCTGGAGTTTCCCAAGCATCAGGGGGATTCGGACGACCCTGACTGGACCCCTGAATCGGCCATTGCCCAGGACCTGGCGGCTTATTTAAGCGAGCAGCTAGGACTGTTGCGTTTGAGCGACCGTGACCGTGCTTTAGCCCAATTACTGATCGATGAGCTGGACGATAACGGCTACCTGCCTGTCTCTCTGGAAGAGGTGCTGGCCTGCCTGCCCGACGAGCTGGATATTGATGAAAGTGATTTGCGCTGCGCCCTGGCACAGGTGCAGTCTTTGGACCCGGCCGGTGTCGGTGCGCGGGACCTGGCCGAGTGCCTGGGCCTGCAACTGATGCAACAGGCCCAGAACCTGGAACCTGCCTTGCTTGATTGCGCCCGTTATCTGGTGCGAGAGCATGTCGGCATACTGGCCTCGCCCAGCCAGCTGCGTCAGCGCTGTGCGGGCCATTATCCGGCTGAACTGGTGGAGCGGGCCCATCATCTGGTCTTGAAACTGGACCCCAAACCGGGGCGGGCCTGGACACAGAATGTCTCGGCCTATGTGGTGCCGGATGTGTTGCTGATTCGTGGCAAGGATAGCTGGCAGGCGGCCTTGAATCCCCTGGCTGTGCCGCGCCTGCAACTGGTCAACCTGCACGATTATGAAATTGAAGCGCACCCTGCCTTGCTGGCAGAACGTCAAAAAGCCACTGGCTTGCTGCGCAGCGTTAACAGCCGTTTCGTGACGATTTTGCGGGTGGCCCAAGCCATTGTTCAGATGCAGCAGGACTTCTTTACGCAGGGTGTGTCGGCGCTGAAACCCATGCAATTGGCTGATCTGGCGGCCGAGCTGGACTTGCATGAGTCCACGATTTCCCGCGCCACGCGGCAAAAGTACATGCAGACGCCGCATGGGGTGATGGAGCTTAAGCAGTTCTTTACCGTAGCCTTGGCCAGTGCCGATGGGAAAGCCGATATGTCGGCGGCTTCGGTGCGCGCGCAGATCGCGCAAATGATTCGTGACGAGTCGCCGACCAAACCTTTGTCGGATCAGCAGATTACCGATCTCCTGCAGGCCCAGGGCCTGACCTTGGCGCGCCGTACGGTGGCGAAGTACCGGGAGGCGGAAGGTTTGGCACCGGCTTCACAACGCAAGATGCGGGCGGCGGCCGGGGTTTAGGAACTATATGTCATAGCAGCTCAAAGATGCTTGGTGGGCCCGGCGGCCCACCGTCCTGGCTGGCCAGAGCTTTAAAACAATAAAAAAACAGGGCCTGCATACACGCATGAACAGGCCCTGCAAAAGCGGAGTTAGACTCTGCCAGCCAGACGGAGAACTGGATGACAGAGGTGTCGCTGGTCTGCTTAGAATTTCATGGTGGCCGAAGCCAGGAAGGTACGTGGTGAGCCTTGGCCATTGCTCAAAGGCACGACCCAATACGCTTTATTGCCCACGTTTTCCAGGCTGGCGCGCAAGGTCACCTCCTTGCCGGCAAAGCGCGTCTTGTAGCGCATGCCCAGGTCATAAGTGGTCACCCCTGGCATGTAGTAGCTGTTGCTGGCGTCGGCATATTGCTTGGACTGGGTGTGCAGGTTGGCATTCAAGGTCAGGCCCTGAACAAAAGGCGTATCCCATTCAATCCCGGCCTTGGCGACCCAGCGGGACAGGCCTACGGCGCTGCGCCCTTCAGTATCCGGGTTGCTGGCCTTGCGGATTTTCGGGTCCAGATACGCGATGCCGCCGGTCAGACGCCAGTTCTCGGCAATCTGGCCGAACACCTGCACTTCCACACCCCGGTTGCGCTGGCGACCGTCGTAGCTCAGGTTGGGTTTGCCGTTGAAACGCTCATTGCTTTCGTAGCTGTTGGGTTGGGTGATGTCGAACAGGGCTGCCGTCAGCGCGTAATCCCCGCTGTCGTACTTCATCCCGATTTCGTATTGACGTGTTTTCTGGGGGGCGAAGATCTGGCCTTCGTTGGCGTAGTCGTCGCCCACAATCATGCCCTGGGTCAGACCCTCGGCGTAGTTGGCATACAGCATCCAGTCGTCACGCAATTGCCAGACACCGGCAATGGTGGGGGTTAGCGCGTTCTTGCTGTAGTTGTCGCTCTTGCCGCTTTTATCCTTGGTGCTGACCCATTGCTGGCGCAGGCCCAGTGTCAACTGATATTTGCCGTCTGCAAAGGACAGGGTATCGGCCAGCGCGGCACTGTACAGATAGCTGACGTTAGGCGCACTTAGCCCATTCATGGGGACATAAGGGCGAGCCGGGTAGTCCGGGTCGTAGATATTGATGGTCTCGGACCACCCCTTGATGGAGGTGTTGTCGCTGCGCGAGCTCTTGCGGTTCCAGTCCACTCCGGCGCTGATGGTGTGGTGCACGGAGCCGGTGTCGAAGTTGTAGAACAAGCCACTATTGGCGGCCAGGTTGTAGCCGGTATTGTTGCGACGAGTCGCAGCCAGTTTCAGGTCTCCTTGCTCGTTCAGCAAGGTGCTGCCCTTGGTGTTGTAGTTGCTCATCTCGGACTTGCTGTAACCTGCCGAGCCGTAGACGGCCAGCTTGTCGCTGGCAGCCCAGTCTGCCCGTACCAGCGCTGTGGTTTCACGTGTCAGACCGGCAGCCCAAGGGACTCCCAGCAAGACATTGCCTTTGGGTGGTGTGGGCAAGGGGTTCTTGTCCAGACCCTTGGCCAGGCGCACACCCCGGTTCAGGCCCGAAAGGTATTCTTCCAGGTGGTACAGGTCGGCGGACAGTTTGACGGAACCCAGACGATAGTCAGCTCCCAAAGAGATCAGCTTGTCGCGATTGGTACGGTGGTCCACCACGCCCTCGCCGTCCTTGAACACGCCGTTCAAACGCAGGCCCAGCTCATTGGATTCCCCGAAACGACGGCCCAGATCCAGATGCGTCCCGAATTGGGAAGGCTGGATATAGGACATGGTGACGTTGGTGATGGGATCGTCCGTGGCACGCTTGGTCACCAGGTTGATCGAGCCACCCACATCATTGCTGGCATTCATGCCGTTCAGAACGGCAGAGGGGCCTTTGAGAATTTCTAAACGCTCTGCGATGGCCATCACGCGGCGGCCACTGGTCAAACCTTGCAAACCATTTAGAGACACGTCACCGGCACGGAAACCCCGTATATACATGGTGTCTTTGCCGCCCGTTCCACCTGCACCGGGGGTCTGTACGGAAGGATCGTTCTTGCTGATCAGAATGCGCAGTTCCTGACCTTGCAGATCTTCGATGTAGTCGCTGGTGTAGTTGATGGTACTAAAGGGAGTATTCATGACATCCCGGTTGCCCAGCAAACCCAGATTGCCGCCGGTAGCGACATGATTGCCTTCATAGGCGGGAGGCAGGTCAATGTATTCGCTGGCTTTGACTTCAATGGTGGACAAAGACGTAACCGGGGGAGCATCGGAGGATTGTGCCCAACTGCTACCTGCACTGAGCAGGCTCAGGCCAACAAGATAAGAAATTCGCATGAATCTATAAATTAAATAGAAATAAAAATGATTCTCATTAATATTTCATTTGTAGCATTTGCTTGTAGGTGGTTCAAGCAGTTAGGTGGCTTTGTGATATAAAAACGACCTTAAAAAACTTAAGGGTATAAGGAGACGATGCAGTCGATTTCGCTCCGAAATCGCGCCGGAATCAGGGTTTCAGGGGGATTTTTGAGCAAATTTGGAGCGCGTCTGACTCCACGGTGGGAGTGCGTCCCATGGAGCGGTTTTGGCAAAACAGGCGATGTTTGCTTGGCAAGGGGTAGGCAAAGGAGCGGTGATGGCTCCCGGCTAATAAAGCAGCGGCTCAAGAAATTGTTCTATTTGTGGCCTGAACAGGCTTGAGCTGTGTTTCGATACTTGTCGACTGCGACTGCGACTGCGACTGCGACTGCGACTGCGACTGCGACTGCGACTGCGACTGCGACTGCCAGGGCGGGAGGCAGGTAAGCAGCGGCGGAACTTCCCTTCCGCGACTGCCCCCCTTATCTATCGTCCTTAGCTAAATAACCAGGGTTCCTGTTCCCGGCGTTGCTGTTCGTAAGCCTGGATCTGATCCATTTTCTGCTCTGTCACGCTGATGTCGTCCAGCGCCAGCAGCAGGCGGTGGCGGCGTTCAGGCTCCACTTGGAAACGGATGTGTTGATCGGGACCGATCAACATGCAGGCTTCCAGATCGACCGCCCATTCATCCCACGGATTTTGCACGGCGGTGGTGAATAAGCCATCAATTTGCTCCGCAGCCAGCTGTATCGGCAACATGCCGTTTTTAAAGCAGTTATTGCGGAAGATGTCGGCAAAAGAAGGGGCGATCAGCACCGCAATGCCTAAGTCCTTCAGCGCCCAGACCGCGTGTTCACGGCTGGACCCACAGCCAAAATTCTCGCGCCCCAGCAGAATGCGGGCGCCTTGTGCGTGAGGCTGATGCAGGCAGAAACTGTTGATTGGCTTACGCTCGGCCAGTGGCTTGCCGGGGTAGCCAATATCCGCGTACCGCCAGTTGTCGAAGGCATATTGCCCAAAGCCGGTGCGTGACAAGGAAGTCATGTACTGCTTGGGCAAGATCGCGTCGGTATCCACATTGGCGCGGTCCAGCGCAATCAGGCGCGAGCGCACGGAAGTAAAAGGTGTGTTCATGCAGCGTCCCAGTGGCGGATATCGACAAGATGGCCTGCAATTGCGGCGGCAGCCGCCATGGCGGGGCTCATCAGGTGTGTACGTCCCAAGGCGCCCTGCCTGCCTTCAAAATTGCGGTTGGAGGTGGAGGCGCAGCGCTCTCCCGGATTCAGACGGTCTTCGTTCATGCCCAGACACATGGAGCAGCCCGGTTCGCGCCATTCAAAACCGGCTTGCGTGAAAATTTGGTCCAAGCCTTCCTGCTCGGCCTGACGACGTACCAGACCCGAGCCGGGGACGACCAGGGCCTGCAGTACCGTGCTGGCTACACGTTTGCCTTTGACCATGGCTGCGGCGCTGCGCAGGTCCTCAATGCGGGCGTTGGTACAGGAGCCAATAAATACCCGGTCTATGGTGATGCCTGCCAGCGGCTGGCCGGCCTGCAAAGCCATATAGTTCAAGGCGCGTTGGGCGTCAGCTTGTTTGGCCGTGGCGGCCGCTAATGGATCAGGCACAAGCTGGTCGATGGCCGCCGCCATATCGGGGGAGGTTCCCCAGGTAACCGTGGGGGCGACCTGCGTGGCGTCGATCTGCAAGTGTTGATCGTATTGGCAGCCCTCATCGCTGATCAGCGTGCGCCAGTACTGCTCTGCCTTGTCCCAGGCCTCTCCTTTCGGTGCCAAGGGGCGACCGCGCACATAGTCCAGGGTCTTGTCGTCCACAGCGACCAGAGCAATACGGGCCCCCGCTTCGATCGCCATATTGCACAAGGTCATGCGCCCTTCCATGGACAAGGCGCGGATGGCGGGGCCGGTAAACTCGATGGCACAGTCTCGCCCGCCATCCGCACCCAGGCGGGCAATGATGTGCAGGATCAGGTCCTTGGCGGTGCTGGTGGCTGGCAGTTCGCCTTGCACATCTACTTGCAGGCTGCGCATGCGTTTTGCGGCCAGACATTGCGTGGCCAGAACATGCTCCACCTCGGAGGTGCCAATGCCAAAGGCCAAGGCCGCAAACGCGCCATGCGTGCTGGTATGGGAATCTCCGGCCACGATGCTGGAACCGGGCAAGGTCATGCCCTGTTCCGGTCCGATCACGTGGATGATGCCCTGGCGCTCGTCATCCAGGCCAAAGTAGCGCAGGCCAAACTCCCGGCTATTGATCTCCATCTGGTCGATTTGCGCCTGGGCCAAAGGATCTTCCAGGCGCTGATTGCGGCGGCGAGTGGGCACGTTGTGGTCCACCGTGGTCAGCGCGGTTTCCGGGCGACGCACATGGCGTCCAGCCAGACGCAAACTTTCGAAAGCTTGCGGACTGGTGACTTCGTACAACAACTGGCGGTCTATGTAGATCAGATCATGCTCATCGTCTACCGCCGCGACGCGATGTGTATCCCAGAGCTTTTGAAAAAGGGTGCGGGCCGGGCTCATGGTTGGCACACCTTCAAGGCGTAGGCTGGCCCGGCTTTGTGCAGGCGACTTTGAATAGGCTCTTGCGTCAGGGCCGCGATTTCTTCGGCCAAGGGCTGGAGCGCTTCCAGATTCAAGCCTGTTTGCACGCCGCTGATCTGGAACATATGGGCCAGATCTTCCAGGCTGGCATTGCCGCTGGCACCGGGGGCGTAAGGGCAGCCGCCCAAACCGGCCAGCGCTGCGTCGAACCGACGCCCGCCTTCGCGATACGCAGCCCAGGCATTGGCCAGCGCCAGCCCGCGGGTGTCATGGAAATGGCCAGTGACGCCCTGCTCGCCATACAAACTCAAGGCAGCCTGGGTCAGGCGTTCTACATCCACGGGCGAACCCATGCCGGTGGTATCGCACAGGCTGACGGAGCTGGCTCCCATGCGCTGCACTTGCTGCATCAGGGCAATTACGTGCGCGGGGGCGACGACGCCGGTAAAGGGGCAGCCAAAAGCGGTGGACAGGGACACGTTAACTGGCGTTTTGCCCGCCGCTTCCAGTACCTGCTCCAGCTGGGCCAGTGATTGCGCAATGCTCATGCGCAGATTGGCCTGGTTATGAGCTTCAGAGGCTGAAAATACAAAGTTCAGCTCGTTCATATGGGCTGCCAAAGCGCGTTGCGCACCGCGCAGATTGGGGACCAGTGCGGTGTAGCAAACCTGAGGGTCGCGTGTAGTCAGGCTGGCCAGCTCATCGGCATCCGCCAGGGATGGGATGGCTTTGGGCGAAGTAAAGGACGTCAGCTCGATCTTGCGCACGCCGCATTGAGGCAGCGCCTGCGCGATACGCAGCTTGTCCGGCGTAGGCACCCAGCGTGGCACGATTTGCAGGCCGTCACGCAAGGTGACGTCGGTGATCAATACGGTACTCATTCCACGATTCCTTGTTCGCGCAGGGCTTGGCAGCGCTCGGGGCTCATGCCCAGTTCCTGCAGGATGCTGTCTGTGTGTTCGCCCAACTCTGGCCCCAACCATTGGGTGGCACCAGGGCTGCGGCTTAGCTTGGGCACGATGCCGGGTATGGTCAGTTCCTGGCCGTCTTCCAGTGTGTGTTTCTCCAGCATGCCGCGCGCCTGGTAGTGCGGGTCATCCAGAATGTCGGCGGCGGTGTAGATGCTGCCGCTGGGGACTTCAGCCTGATCCAGCGCAGTCAGCACATCTTCCAGGCTGCGCGCGCCGGTCCAGTCGCCAATGGTTTGGTCCAGCATGGCGCTGTGTTCCACGCGTCCGGCGTTGTCGGACAGGCGCGGATCGTTGGCCAGATCGGGCCGGCTCATGGCCTGCATCAGACGAATGAAAATGGCATCGCTATTAGCCGCAATCACCACCCATTTGTCGTCGCCGGTGGGATAGGTGTTGGACGGTGCGATACCGGGCAGGCTGGCTCCGGTGCGTTCGCGTTGATGACCATTCAGTTGATAGTCCGGAATCAGGCTTTCCATGATGGCGAAGACAGATTCGTACAGGGCCACATCAATCATTTGGCCCTGTCCGCCTTCCTGGCGTAGATGATGCATGGCCAGCAGCGCGCCTATGGTGCCGTACAGCGAAGCCAGCGTATCGCCCAGGCTGACACCGGCTCGTACAGGGGGGCGATCTGGATAGCCGGTGCCGTAACGCAGGCCACCCATACATTCCGCGATGGCCGCAAAGCCGGGACGACGGTGATAGGGGCCGTCCTGCCCGTAGCCGGAGACACGCACCATGATCAGGCGCGGGTTCAGTGCGTGCAGTGTTTCCCATCCCAGGCCCCAGCGTTCCAGCACGCCGGGGCGGAAATTTTCAATGACGATATCGCTTTGCAAGGCCAGTTCACGGGCAATTTCCTGGCCTTCGGCCTGGCGCAGATCCAGCGCAATGGAACGCTTGTTGCGACTTTGCACGCGCCACCACAGGGAGGTGTCCTTGTGCAGCTGCCGCCAGCGGCGCAGCGGGTCGCCCTTGCCGGGCGGTTCTATCTTGATGACGTCGGCCCCGAATTGGGCCAGCAGGCTACCGGCATAGGGGCCAGCAATCAGTGACCCCAGCTCCAGGACTTTGATGCCTTTGAGCGGGGGGGCGGTAAAGCTGTTCTTATCCATTTCTGTTTCCTCCAGATATGGATTCTGGTATAGAAAAAAGAAGTGGAAAAGCAATCAAATATTATGCTGCCATCGTAAAAAACGTGGGTGGAAAATAAATAAAAACCCGCATGAAGCGGGTTTTGTTTTTTTAAAGCGTTCTGGGTAGCCAAAGAATAATTTCGGGGAAGATGGTCAAAATGACAATTGCCAAAATTTCCAATGCTACAAATGGCAGAGCACCCCGTGTAATCTGCTGTAGCGATATTTGCGGAGCAATGCCCTTGATCACATAGAGATTCAATCCTACCGGCGGTGTAATTACGGCCATTTCGCAGGCAATAATCATCACAATGCCAAACCATAATGGATCGTAGCCCAGTGCGACAATGACTGGCAGTAAAACAGGGGTTGTGATCAGGATAAGGGAAACAATATCCAGGAACATGCCCAAGACCATCAAAAACAGCAGCACGAACAGAAGAATGACCCAGGCTGGCTGAGACGATGCCGTAATCATGGCTACCAGCTTTTGCGGAATCATCAAGCGGGTCATGATGTAGCCAAACAGCAGCGCTGCGGCCAGAATCAGCAAAATCATGCCACTGGTGACGGCGGTGGAACGCAGAATCTGCAGGGCCGTGCGCCAGTTCATTTCCTTGTAGGCAATGGCAATGAGGAACGCACCGGCAGCACCAATACCGGCAGCTTCTGTCGGAGTAGCAATGCCCAGATAGATCGTGCCCAGCACCAGTAAAATCAGCAAGGAAGCGGCCCAGATGTCTTTCAGGGCGGCCAATTTCTGTGCCCAGGTAACGGCTTCCGAATTGCGTGGTGCGGACTCTGGCTTGAATATCGCAACCAGGGCCACATAAATCACCATCATGACGGTAACCATCAGGGCGGGCAGCAAGGCACCGATAAACAGCTTGCCGATGGACTGATCCGCCATCTCGCCATACAGTACAAAACCAATGCTGGGGGGAATCAGCAAGGCCAAGGCTCCGGCCGCGGCAATCGTGCCGCCAGACAGGCTGGGCGAGTAACCACGCTTGAGCATTTCTGGAATGGCAAAGCGACCAATCGTGGCGGCACCCGCCACGCTGACCCCGCTCATGGCGCCGAAAACGGCCGAGCTGCCCACACTGGCTACAGCCAAACCACCGGGCAGGCGGTTCAGCCACAGATAGAACAGCTGATAAAGCTTGCCGCCAATACTGGTGCGGGCAATGACCTCACCCATCAGAATGAACAGCGGAATGGCGATCAGGGAATAGCTGGCCATGCCTCGGTGCAAAGTGGCGGGAATGACGTCCAGGCCGCCCAGGCCGGATTTCATCAGAATGCCGGAAATACTGGCAACACCCAGTGCGGCAAAAATGGGGGTGCCGATAACCATCAGGATGGCAAAGCAGGCCATCATCAGGCTGAAAATGAGCATGGAATCCATGTCAGAACTCCTTGATGCTGTCGTTGGATTCCACACTGTTCGGGATGAACAGCTGGCGCAGAGTAGCCAGGCCCAGCAAGGTGCCGCCCAATGGGATCATGCCGTAGGCAATCCACAGGGGGAAACGCAGCATGGAGGCCGAGCGGTAGTTACGGGCAATCGCTGTTTCCACCACGGAAATACCGGCCCACAACAGCACCAGGCAGAAGAACAAGATGCACAGCTGCGAAATGCAGGTGGCCAGGCGCTGGCCGCGTGGCGAGAAGCGCATGTGGAAGGCTTCCACGCTGACGTGGCGGTTTTCCAGGTGAACCCAGCCGATGGACAGCCAGGAGCAGACCAGCAGCAAGTACACGCACACTTCGGTGATGTAGATGCTGGGGCTATTAAAGACGTAGCGTGCAATGACGCCGTAGGTGCAGGCAATCATCAGAGCGGCCAGTGCAACTTCGGCCACCAGAATGGCGAGCCGATTGCTACCGCGCGCAAATGCGCCCAGAAAATGAATAAGTGGATTCATGGTGTCTCCACACGAGGGATGCGCGCCGGTTTGTGGTCCGGCGCGCAGTCACGCGTGATCAGGGCTGGCGGGTTTTTTCGATCAGTTCCAGATAAGCGGGACCGTTCTCAACCTGCTTGCTCCATTCATCAATGGCGGCTTGGGTTTGCTGACGCATTTCGGCCAGTTGAGCGGGCTCAACACGATTGATGGTCACACCGGCTTGCTCATAGCGTTGCAGTGCCTGGCCTACAAAGGCGTTCACGCGCTCAAACTGTTCTTCGTCGCGCTGGTGGGCGGCCTTGCTGATGATCTCTTGCAGATCGGGTGGCAGGGATTCCCACTTCTTGCGGTTGATGGTCAGCACGGATACATCGATACCGAAGTTGGCGATGGACAGGTACTTGGCCACTTCATACAGGTTGCGGCCAATGCCGGTCAGCAATGGACGTGGAGTGGCGTCGATCACGCCACGGTCAAAGGCCAGGTACAGCTCGGAAGAGGGCATGCCGGTCGGTGAGCCACCCAGCAGTTGCAGGGCGCGCGCATCCATGGAGCTGGTGGAAGCCCAGACCTTGCCCTTGATGTCAGCGGCCGAGTTGATCGGTGCCTTGCGGCTGTAAAACTCGTACGGGTCCCAAGGTGCCAGGCCCAGCACAACGGCATCGTGCGTGTCGCGCAGTTCCTGCTCGGCACCCAACTTGAACAGTCCCTGGTCCAGAGCACGTTTCAGGTGAGCCGTGCTGTCAAACAGAAATGGCAGGGTAAAGATGTTCAGCGCCGGCACGGTACCGCTGGGGTAGGTGCTGGTCATGTTGACGATGTCCACGTCACCACGCGACAGGGCGGGCAGTTCCTCGTAGCCGTCAAACAGCTGGCCGGAATGGAACACATTGATCTTGATACGGCCCTGGCTTTCTTTTTCTACGGTCTGGACGAAGTTCTCGATGGGTTTCCAGGCGTATTCGTATGCGGGTGGCAAGTAGGTTGAAAAGGTCAGTTCGACTTCTTGGGCGTGCGCAGGCGAGATGCCCAGCGCCAGGGTGCAGGCGGTCAGCGCCGCTGTCAGGGCTTTTTTCATGGATGTCTCCTGTGGTTTCTTTTTTTGTGTGCTGTTAAAGCGTATGTAAATGAGCGATCAAGTCGGCCGAGGGCAGGACTTCGGCGTACTTGCTGGCCATATCGATCAGATTGCTGCGGTGTTGGGCTGCCGAGCGGTCAGCCACCGCATCTTCAGCCACGAACGGGGCAAATCCCGACTGCAGGCTGTCCACCACGCTGGCACGGACGCAACCGCTGGTAGTGGCACCGGCCACAATCAGCATGTCGCAGCCTTGATGGGCCAGCAAGGCAGGCAGTGGCGTGCCGTAAAAGGCAGACGCCTGGGTCTTGTACAGGATGATGTCTTGTTCGGGGTCGTAGTCCAGCCGTGGGTCCAGCTCGCAGGCAGACGAACCACGCAGCAGGCAGCGCAAGGACGAAGCCTTGGTCAGCCACAGATTGGCGTCGGCCAGATGAGGCTCGTAGCCAATGATGGTGAAAATAACGCGGCCCTTGCCACGCATGGCGCGGATCAAGGCATTGGTTTGTTCGATCTGGCTGTCGCAGTTCGAGGCCAGCGGTGTCAAACCTGGTTCGGTAAAGCCACGTTGAAAGTCGATAACGACCAAAGCCGGCTGTTGCCCCATGGGCAGGGTGCCGTCAAACCCCCCTTTCAGATTATCGCTATCGCGCATTTGTTCTCCCCTTGCTATTTTTCCTGACTTAAATAATCAGGTTCCGTATTATTTGCGTAGTCTGTCATCGCTAATGACGTGAGTACAGCGTCAAATTGCGATGGTGCTATCGCAATTGATGATGGCAGAGTGCTTGTCGACCCGCCTCTCCTAGGATGGAATACTGGCTTATGAACATCGATCCCAAATCTTTGCGGCTATTTTTGTTAGTGCTGGAACGCGGCACCATCTCGGGGGCGGCCGAGCAGTTTCACATTGCGCCTGCGGCAGTCAGCAAGCGCCTTAGCGATCTGGAACAGCAATTGGGCGCAGCCCTGATCGAGCGCAGCAATAAAGGTGTGTATCCAACGGCAGCAGGCAAATCGCTGGCTGCCATGGCTCAGCGTTTGCTCGATGATATGGACGCCATGGGTGCCTTGATGCGCGACTTCGCCGGAGGGGCGACCGGCAATGTGCGGATAGCGGCGAACCTGTCGTCCATCACGCAGTTTTTGCCGCAGGCCTTAAGTTCTTTTATGGCGCGTCATCCCAAAGTGCGCGTGTCGCTGGAAGAGCGGATCAGCGCCGGAGTGGCTCAGGCGGTGGCTGACAATAATGCTGATCTGGGTGTGCTGATCCGAGGCGTAGGCAGTGCCGAGGTGGAGTATTACGACTATCGTCAGGACGAGCTGGTTCTGCTGGTGCCTGCGTATCACCCTTTGGCGGGACGGAAGGAACTGCCTTTTGCCGATACCCTGGATTTTGACTATGTAGGCATGCACACCGGCAGTCACCCCAATCTTTTGCTGTTACGTGCCGCCAGCGAGCTGGAACGTACCTGGCGTTGCCGTGTGCAGGTAACCAGCTACGACGCTCAATGTCGTATGATTGAAGCGGGCCTGGGAATTGGTGTGCTGCCGCGCTCTGTGGCCCAGTCCTATGTGCAAAGCCTGGGCCTGGCGATGTGTGTGATCAAGGAGCCCTGGACGTCGCGTCGCGTGGCGCTGTGTGTGCGCAGCCGCTATAGCTTGTCGCCCGCTGCCCGCCTGTTGATGGACCACCTGTTGCAAAATTGATGCGCCTGTCGTTTCCCGGCAAAGCCTGCAAAGGCAGGCTGCAAGCCGTTCTCGACCTTATATCGGTGTAACGTAGTTCTTAATGAGAATGACTCTTGATATTTTCAGGTTTCTTGATAATAATAGTTCTCATGTTTATCTGCATATGTAACGCGATCACCGAGCGTCAAGTACAAGAAGCAGTACGTGGCGGCGCTTCCAGCCTGGCAGACCTTCAAGGTCAGCTTGGGGTGGCGTCCTGCTGTGGCTGCTGCGCGGAGACGGCTCAGGATTATCTGCCGGGTGGGCGCTATGCCAATCAAACCATGATTGCTAGCCTGGAAACCGCCCGAGTGGATTACGCTGCCAATGACAGCCTGATCCCTGCTCCTGAGTTTGGCCGCCTTGTTTGTCGCGCCTAAGCGCGTGTTTTTGATCAGGATTTCCCATTCCCGCTATTGCTAGTGGGAATGATTGTTATTGGTCCTGCTACTAACCCAAAAGCGCAACGCTTTCTGGGTGCTTTTTCGTTTTTTAAGCCATTGCCCATGCGTGCATGGTAGCCTGTCACATTCATCCCCCACTGTGTTTTTGCCTGCATCGCGCCTGTGTGCGATCTCTGGTGCGAGCAGCATTTGTGGGGGCTCGGCGGCTCCTTGGGGGGAGCGCCGTCAGATTTACAGGAGAACAGCATGTTTGGCGATAAAGTGGTAATTCAGCATCTGAACAAGCAGCTAAAGAACGAACTAACAGCAATCAATCAATACTTCTTGCACGCTCGCATGTTGAACCATTGGGGCTTTAACAAGCTGGGCAAACATGAGTATGACGAGTCCATCGGTGAGATGAAGCATGCCGATATGCTGATTGAACGTATCTTCATGCTGGACGGCCTGCCTAACCTGCAGGACATGCACAAGATCATGATCGGTGAGAACGTGCCTGAACTGTTGGGCTGTGACTTGAAGCTGGAACAGGCTGCCCGTCAGACCGTGGTAGAGGCCATTGAATACTGTGAGTCCACACGTGACTACGTGTCGCGTGATTTGTTCTTGAAGATTCTGGACGACACCGAAGAGCACATCGACTGGTTGGGTACTCAGCTGGAACTGATCGAGAAAGTGGGTCTGCAAAACTACCTGCAATCGCAGATGGGCGACCACGACGAGTAAGCATTCTGTTTGCTCAGGCGACAAAAAAAGCACCCGTTTTAGCGGGTGCTTTTTTATTGTGCCTGTCCGTTGTCTTGCAGGGAAGGCGGGCCAGCGCTCACTAGAGTGTGAGCGCTGTAGGCCAGGTCGCCCTCTTAGAAGGACTTGCTTGGGCAGCCAGCCACTTTGCCCCAGGCATTATTGGGGCCGCAGTACTTGTTGCGTGCTTCCCAGGAGCAGCTGGGTCGATCGAAAAAGCCTTTGTTGCTACAGGCATTGAGTTCTTGCTGCAGTTGAGCCTGCCAAGCGCCGCCATTGGATCCGGCGACCTGAATATCCTGAGGAGGCGGTGGCGGCGGAGTGCCAACTTCGACGGGCTGAATAGGTTCGGAGCCACCCAGGTTCACGCGTGCAATTCCTTGCAGTTCCCGGTTCTGCTCGGTCATGGCAATTTGAATAGCCTGCTCCAGCGAAATGGACGTGGTAGCCAGGGCAATGGGCGGCTTTTCTTCCGTTAGCGTAGAAGTGTCGATTTCCCAGGCGATAGGCGTTGGGGCCTGGGGCACACCCAGGCGGCCATTCGGCAAAGGCTGTGGCGGCTGTGCGGTAAAAGGCTTGCCATCGGCATCGAGCGTAGGCAAGTCTGAGGGGTCAGGGGTGGTGACCGCCATGGACTTTTCAGGGCCGTGCGCGATGAGCCAGTTCCCCAGTTCCAGGCCGCCCCACACTGAAGCACCTGCGGCCAGCAGCAAGACAGCAATGATAAAACGCCAGGGCATAAGCGATGTCTCGGTTGAATCAGGGGCAATCCGGTGGGCCGGATGCGCGTTATTAAAAGAAAAGAGCCGTCATTGTAGCGAAATGTCGGCCCTGCTCTTGTGACAGAATTAGACGGCATCCCCGAAAACGTGTCCACCGTGTTCACGTAATGCGTGGAATTCAATGCCCGGATTCAGTTCCTGAGCCACGCGCAGTTGCGCAGGCGACGTTGCTAAAAAGGCAATGGCCTCGACCACGTCATAGGCAATATTGCCCGCGTTGGTCTCGATAAACTTCTTCATGTCCTTGGGGTCTTTGGCCGTTACCCAGCGAGCCATATTGAAGCGGCTGGACGACAGGCGTGCTTCCACACCGTATTCGGTTTTCAGACGATGGGCCACTACCTCAAACTGCAGCTGGCCAACCGCACCCAGGAGCATCATGCCGCCTGCCATATGGGGTCGGAACACCTGAATGGCGCCCTCTTCACCCAGCTGGGTCAGGCCGGTACGCAATTGTTTGGTGCGCAAAGGATCTTTGACCTCAATGGACTGGAACAGTTCAGGGGCAAAGAAAGGCAAGCCGGTAAACTGCAGGTTTTCGCCCTCAGTCAGCACGTCGCCCAATTGCAGGATGCCGTGGTTGGGCACACCGATAATGTCGCCAGCAAAGGCATCGTCCAGCAGTTCACGACGTTGCGACAGGAAGGACACCACGTTATTGGGGCGAATTTCCTTGCCGGTACGCGACACTTTCAGTTTCATCCCGCGCTTGAAATGGCCGGAGCTGACGCGCACAAAGGCCACACGGTCGCGGTGAGCAGGGTCCATATTGGCTTGCACCTTGAACACCACACCACTGAACTTGGGCTCGTCGGGCTGCACTTCGCGCTGCAAGGCGGCGCGTGGGCCAGGAGCAGGCGCCAGGTCAACCAGTGCGTCCAGCACTTCCTGCACACCGAAGTTATTGATGGCCGAGCCAAAGAAAACGGGGGTTTGCTTGCCTTGCAGGAACAGGTCCAGGTCGAATTCGGGCGCTGCAGCATTGAGCAGTTCGATTTCTTCCTGCGCCTTTTCAAAGGGCTCGCCAAAGCGTTCGGCAATCACGGGATTGTCCAGGCCGGGGATGATTTCATCCTCGCCATGACGTTCCTGACCAGGTTTGAACACACGCATATGGTTGGCGCGCAGATTGAACACACCGCCAAAGCGACGCGCCATCCCGATGGGCCAGGAAAACGGCACTACTTCCATACCCAGGTGCGATTCAATTTCCGACAGTACATCCAGCGGCTCTTGAACCTCGCGGTCCAGTTTGTTCACGAAAGTGATGATGGGCGTATTGCGGGCCCGGCACACTTGCAAAAGGCGGATGGTTTGCGGTTCCACACCGTTGGCCGCGTCAATCACCATCAGGGCGGCGTCCACGGCGGTCAGCACACGGTAGGTATCTTCCGAGAAGTCCTGGTGGCCGGGGGTGTCGAGCAGGTTGATGACGCAGTCGCGGTATTCCATCTGCATGACCGAGGAGGCCACCGAAATTCCACGTTGCTTTTCAATTTCCATCCAGTCCGAAGACGCATGGCGGCTGGCTTTACGGGCCTTGACGCTACCTGCAATCTGAATCGCACCCGCGAACAGCAGCAGTTTTTCAGTCAGTGTGGTCTTACCCGCGTCAGGGTGAGAAATGATGGCAAAGGTGCGGCGTTTCTTGACTTCAGAGCGTATGTCACCGGACGACATTGAAAATCCTTGTGGCAGCGCCAGTCTGGCGCGTGGAAAACAGTGAGCGAATTATCCGTAAAGCAGGGCTTGGGGGCAAGCTGATGCGTGCACAAGGCTAACGCGACACGCTGGCCAATACCGTCCCTGCCAGAATAAATAGCGAACCGAACACGCGGTTCAGCAGCCGTACATGGCTGGCCTGACGGAGCAAATGCAACATGCGGGCGGCCAGCGATGTGTAGCAACCCATGGCCACCAGATCCGTAAAGCACAGGGTCATGGCGATCAGCAGGTATTGCAGCGGCATGGGCCGGCTCAAGTCCAGAAACTGGGGCATGATGGCCAGCAGAAACACCAGACCCTTGGGGTTGGTGATATTGATCAGGCAACCACGAATCAATAAATCGCGAATGCGAAAGTCGCTGGGTTCTTGACCTGTGACCTGCACCGGCATGGCGTCGGTGCGTAATTGCTTCCAGCCCAGATAAATCAGGTAGGCTGCACCCAGCCATTTGAGCGTGGTGAACGCCAGTTCCGAGCGCGCCAGGACTTGTCCCAGCCCCAGGCTGATGATGAATATCTGGATCATGATCCCGATATTCAGGCCAATTGCCATCCAGTAGCCACGCTTGAAGCCGTATTTCAGGCCGGAGGACATGGAGGAAATTGCACCTGGGCCAGGTGAAAACGAAATAACCCAGGAAGCCGCAAAAAAGGCGAGCCAGGTGCTCAGTGCCATGGTGTGCTCGGTTCAAAGGCGGGCGCTGTGCCCGCCTTTGGCAGGCACAGCCCCTTTTCAGGGTTTAGGCTTTGGCTTGGGCAGAACTGCGGTTGCTGCGGTTCGGGCCGCGGCTGTCCTGACGGCCACCGGGGCGACCTTGGCCAGCACGGGCTGCGCCACCACCTGCACCGCCAGGAGCGGCGCTGCGACGTGGGCGGTTGTCGTTGCCAGGACGGCGTGGACGGCTCTCGCCATTGCCACCACGGCCTTCAGCGGAGCGACCTTGGCCACCCCCGTTGGGGCGACGGGCACCAGGAGCACGAGCGCCAGGAGCGCTGTTGAAGCGGCGCTCTGCGTAGGTGTCTTCCTTGGCTTCTTCAGCCAGAGCAGCGCGCGAAGGAGGCGTCCAGCCTTCCACCACGATGCGCTCGATAGGATTGCGGGTCATGCGCTCGATCTGCTTGAGCAAACGCATTTCGCTGCGATCGACCAGCGACAGGGCCACGCCTTCGCTACCGGCACGGCCAGTACGGCCAATACGGTGAACGTAGTCTTCAGGAACGTTAGGCAGTTCGAAGTTGACCACGTAAGGCAGTTGATCAATGTCCAGACCACGAGCGGCGATGTCAGTAGCAACCAGCACCACAACCTTGCCGTTCTTGAAGCCAGCCAGCGCACGGGTACGAGCCGCCTGGCTCTTGTTGCCGTGCAGGGCTTCAGCGGCCATACCGTCCTTGGACAGTTTTTCGGCCAAGCGGTTGGCGCCGTGCTTGGTGCGGCAGAACACCAGAACCTGGTTCCAGCCGCTTTCGCGGATGATGTGGCTCAGCAGGTCACGCTTGTGTGCCTGGTCAGCCAGAATCACTTGCTGGGTAATCAGTTCGTTGGTGGTGTTGCGGGCAGCAACGGCCACTTCGTCAGGGTTGTTCAGCGAACCACGGGCCAGTTCACGGATTTCGTCCGAGAAAGTTGCCGAGAACAGCAGAGTCTGACGATCAACCGGCATCAGGCTGATGATCTTGCGAATGTCGCGGATAAAGCCCATGTCCAGCATGCGGTCGGCTTCGTCCAGGACCAGGATTTCCACGCCGGTCAGGTCCACCGTGCGTTGACGCACGTGGTCCAGCAAACGGCCAGGAGTGGCGACCAGAATGTCCAGGGGCTTGCGCAGCGCATGGAACTGGGGGTTGATGTTCACGCCACCAAACATGACCATCGAGCGCAGACGGGTGTGCTGGCTGTACAAACGTACCGATTCTTCAACCTGGGCGGCCAGTTCACGGGTAGGGGCCAGGATCAGCGCGCGTGGGCGGCCTGGTTTGCGGTTTTGCTGAGGGTTGTTCAGCAGACGGTGCAAGATAGGCAGGGTAAAGCCTGCGGTCTTGCCAGTGCCGGTTTGAGCGGCAGCCAACAGGTCGCCACCTTCAATGACCTTGGGGATGGCCTGGGCTTGAATAGGGGTGGGGTGGGTATAGCCTGCGTCGGTTACAGCACGCAACAGAGGTTCTGCCAGCTCAAGAGAGGCAAAAGTGATTTGAGAGTCCAAGAATTTTCCAGTGACTAGCCCAAAAGCCCTCTTTGGGGCCCTACCAATCCAGGCTAAGGTGTTTTGTTATGGCGACAATGCCACGGCAGGGGCAAGAACGCCGCCTGCTGCAAGAGGCGCAGTGATTGGTGCGCTGCGCAATCTGCCATTATAGCGTGAAATTAGTAAAAATCCTCATTGACCATCTTGTATCATTTTGAGCGGTAGCGTTAAAACAACCTGCTTCAAACGTAAACGGTCAGGCGGATTGTCCCGCGGGATTTGACAGAAATTGTTAAGCGCCGCCATAGACGTACTTGTTATGCTGCTGTACGCGGTTTACGCTTGGCGTGCACGCACCGCCGGGCTCGGTTTGGCACGTGCCCGAGCGAATGGGTCCAAACCCGTTTTTGTTGTTTATCTGCTTATTTTTGCAGGAAAAAATCATGACATCATGGATACGATGGGTCTTTATCAGCAGCGTGGCGGTTTTGCTGTCTGGTTGTGGGTATAACGAGATCCAGCGCCTGGACGAGCAGGTCAAGGCCGCTTGGTCGCAAACCTTGAATCAATACGAGCGCCGCGCCGAACTGGTGCCCAAGCTGGTCAGCTCGGTCAATGCCTATATGGTTAACGAACGCGCCGTGCTCACGCAGGTAACCGAGGCGCGCGCCAAGGTCGGCACCATTCAGATGAAAGTGGATGATCTGGACAACCCCGAAGTGATGGCACGCTTTCAGGAAGCCCAGAACCAGTTGTCCTCGGCGCTGTCTCGTCTGATCGCCGTGTCGGAAAACTACCCGCAACTGAAAAGCGACGGTCTGTTCCGCGACTTGATGACGCAGCTGGAAGGCACGGAAAACCGGATCGCCACCGAGCGCGGCCGTTATGTGCAGACTGTGCAGGAATACAACCTGTTCATCCGTCAGTTCCCTACCCTGATTACCGCCAAACTGTTTGGCTACAAGGTCAAGGAAAACTACGGCGTGGATCGTCAAAGCGAAATCACGCGTGACCCCGAGGTCAAGTTTGATATCCCTGCGACTCCCGCTCCTGCCGGGTCTTGATTAATTCTGGAGGTGGCACCATGAACGTGCACGATCTTGCACTGACTGCTGGGCCTGGGTCTGCACGTTCTGGCAGGCTGGCGTGGGCCTGTGGCTTGTTGATGGCACTGCTGTTTTTGTGCTGGCCCTGGGCACAAGCGCAGGCCAAACCTGAACCTGTTCCCGCTATTGCGGGGTGGGTGACGGATACCACGGGTACGCTTAGCCCGGATCAAAAAGATGCCCTGAACCAGCAGCTCAAAGCGGTGGAGCAGGAAAAGGGCGCGCAGGTCGTGATTCTGATGGTGCCCACCACGGGCGAAGAAACCATCGAACAATACGCCCTGCGTGTTTTTGATCAGTGGGAAATTGGCCGCAAGAAAGTGGACGATGGCATCTTGCTGCTGGTGGCCAAGGATGATCGCCGTATGCGTATTCAGACCGGCTATGGCCTGGAAGGCGCGGTGACGGACTTGCAGGCGGGCCGCATCATCCGCGAACAGATGACGCCTCGTTTTATCGAAGGCAATTTCTATGCCGGTATCCAGGCCGCGGCCGATAGTCTGGTGGGTCTGGTCAACGGCGAAGAGCTTCCCCCTCCTCCTAAAACTGCACCTGTCACCTCATCGGGTGAAGAAGGCGTGTTCTGGGAGCCTTTGCTGGCTGTAGGCGCAATTGTATTTTTTGCTTCGCCGTTGTTTGCTGCCTTTGCCGCCGGGGTGTTCACGCTGGTGGTATCGGGCAGCATTGGCTTGGCCCTGCTGGCCGCTGTTGTCGGTGCAGGCTTGAGCATGATTGGTCGACTCTTCGGAGCAGGCGGCAAGTCCAGCTCCGGGCGCGCCTCACGCCGTGGTGGCGTCATTGGTGGCCTGGGCGGTTATTCCTCCGGCGGGTTTGGCGGGAATGGCGGCAGCAGCGGCGGTGGCTTCGGCGGTTTTGGCGGAGGCAGCGGCGGTGGTGGTGGCGGTAGCGGAGGCGGTGGCGCTTCCGGTAGTTGGTAAGGCCACAGGAGAGCGATATGAATGTGAATTGGAAAGAACTCTCGGGCTGGGCATCGGTACACGGCCAATGGCTGCGCCGTCGATATTTCAATGCCGAAATGCTGGGCCATCTGGCCGAGCAGATTCGCAAGGGTGAAGAAAATCATAGTGGCGAGCTGGTCGTGGCGATTGAAGCGGTTTTGCCCGCTCATGAGGCCGACAGCGCCCAGCGTGCGCTGGAGGTTTTCGGCCGTTTGCGGGTGTGGGATACGCCCTTGAACTCTGGCGTTCTGCTGTACCTGGCCCTGGGCCAGCGCCGTATCCATATCATTGCGGATCGGGGCATCAAGGCCGATCCGGCGCAATGGGCACAGATCTGTCAGCAACTGGAAAAAGACCTGGCCTCGCGCGAGTACCTGTCTGGCCTGCTGGCGGCTGTCAGTGCGATTGAAGCGGTCTTGCAGCAAGGAGCGCCATCCCAGGCGCCAGGCGCAACGCCGGCAAATGCCTTGCCTGACGAACCGGTATTGCTTTAAGAGATGGCCAGTGCCATGAAACCGTCTGAATCCGTCGGCTCCTGGCAGCAGCAAACTCTGGTGGAAGCCATACGTTTGCGCGAAACCCTGTGGGGGCCTGTTGAGGATCTGTCTGAATCGCGCCGCGCGCGGGCTGCGGGCGGTTCATTTGCACAACGCGTGTCGGCACGGGCCTTGGCGTTGGCAAGGCGCGACGGGCTGGAACAAGCCTGGACGCGTTGGTGGCGTATTGCCCGCCTGCTGTTGATCGCCATGGCCGTGCTGGCCTTGCTGGCCGGTGCCGGGACCGCCGCTGGTGCGCTGGGCGATGGCAGTCGAGCCGTGAATGTAGTGACGGCTGTGGGTGCTTTACTGGGTCTGCACGCCCTGACCTTTATTTTCTGGCTGTTCAGCCTGGTCTGGTCGGGCAAAGGTGCAGGCACAGGCAGTTGGGCGGGGGATGCCTGGTGGTGGCTCAGTCGCCGCTTCGTCAAAGGCGATGCCAGTCTGGTTCCCCAGGCGTTTGCCGCCGTGCTGGCGCGCCGGGGCAGTCAATCCTGGCTGGCCGGTCTGATCAGCCATAGCTTGTGGGTGCTGGCCTTCTTGTCGGCCCTGAGCACCCTGCTGTTACTGCTGGCTTCGCGCCGCTATCACTTCAATTGGGAAACCACGCTTTTGACGCCAGATACCTTTGTCTGGCTGGTTGAAGGCCTGGGCGCCCTGCCGTCCTTATTGGGCTTTGCCCAGCCCGATACCCTGACCATACGCAGCAGCGATGGCCTGCAAGTGCTGGACGCCCAGGCTCAGGCCTTGTGGTCCAGCTGGTTATTGGGCGCGGTGGTGACCTACGGTTTGCTGCCGCGTGTGCTGGCTTTGGCCTGGAGCCTGTGGCAATGGCGTAAACATACCGCTCGTTTAAGTCTGGATGACAGCCTGCCTGGCTTGGCAGAGCTGCGTCCGCGTTTGATGCCCGTTAGCGAACCGACAGGTGTGGATGAATTGGCGTCGCCCGACAGAGTGGCTCGTATTCAAAGCCAGCCCAGCACACCTTTGGCAGCCAATGCGCTGTGCGTGGTGGGGCTGGAGTTGCCGCCAGAACAAAGCTGGCCCCCTGCTTTCATGCAGGCGCAGATGCAGGATCTGGGCCGGGTGGACTCCCGGGCCGAGCGGCTGGATATTCTGGGACGCTTGCAGTCCGCAAGCCCCCGTCATTTGTTGATGGTGTGTGATGCTGCCCAGACGCCGGATCGCGGTGTGGTGGCAACGCTGGTTGAATGGGCACAATTGGCCCAGCAGTCTGATGTGGTGTTGCTGGATGAAGCCTTGGCCGACCCGGACCAGACACGCCGGCGCAGCTGGCATGAACGCTTGGTGGCGGCAGGTTTTGCGCCAGGGCAGATTCACGATCAATGGCCTGATGACTTGTCTTTGAAGGAGCCATCATGAGTGCGGCGGCTTTGACCTTGGCGGTGGTGGGTCACACCAATACGGGCAAGACTTCTTTGCTGCGTACCCTGACGCGGGATACGGAGTTTGGGCAGGTCAGCAATAGTCCCGGCACCACACGGCATGTGGAAGGAGCCCGGCTGACGGTGGACGGCGAGGCCCTGGTGGAGCTGTTCGACACCCCCGGCCTGGAAGACAGCATGGCCTTGCTGGACTTCATGGATCAGCTAAGCCAGCCCGGCGAACGTATTGATGGACCGGAGCGGATACGTCGTTTTCTGGAATCCCCGGCGGCACAGGGTCGTTTCGAGCAAGAGGCGCGTGTGCTGCGCAAGCTGCAATCCTGCGATGCTGGCCTGTATGTGGTGGATGCGCGCGATCCTGTCTTGAGCAAGCATAAGGACGAGCTGACCCTGCTGGCCTATAGCGGACGACCTTTGCTGCCTGTGCTCAATTTCGTGCGTAGCCCACAGGCACGGGTGCAGGAGTGGCGCAGTGCTCTGGCACGCTTGGGGCTGCATGCCTTGGCGGAGTTCGATACCGTGGCACCGGCTTTGGATGGCGAGGCTTTGTTGTACGACAAGCTTGCCGTGCTGCTGGAGACGCAGGCCGGAGTGTTGCAGCAGTTGAAAGTGGATTTGACGCAGCAGGCGGTATGGCGGCGTCGGGACGCCTTGCGTCTATTGGCCGAGCTGCTCGTGGATGTGGCGGCCTGGCGGGTCAGCACACCCTCGGACAAGGAGTCCATGGAACTGGCCGCGCAGCAATTAAAGGAGCCGGTCTTGGCGCGCGAGGCCAAGAGTGTACAGGCTTTGCTCAAGCGCTACAGCTTTGGCCGTCAGGATGTGGTGGCGGATTTGCTGCATTTTGACGGTGGTCGTTGGGGCATGGACTTGTTTGACCCCCAGGCCTTGAAGGAGTTTGGCGTGCAGTTGGGCAAGGGCGTGGCTGCCGGTGCCATGGCCGGCGCGACGCTGGATGTGATGACGGGCGGTCTGAGCCTGGGAACCGGGACGGTTCTGGGCGCCTTGGCAGGTGGTTTGTGGCAAGGCGCGGACAAGTGGGGCCAGCGTCTGATGGGCAAGTTGCGGGGCGAGACTGAGCTTAGCGTGGATGATGCCGTCTTGCGCTTGCTGGCCGTGCGGCAGCTAAGCTTGATTGCGGCTTTGGAGCGGCGCGGTCATGCCGCACAGACGCCGATTCGCCTGGGCGAGATTGATGCCGAGAATTTCGATCAGGCCTTGCAGCGGGAATTGAATGTTTGGCGGGCGCAAGGCCTGCCGGAGGAACTGGCGCAGGCACGGATTCATCCGACCTGGTCTACTTTGCGCTCAGACTATGCGCCGGATTCGCGGCGTGAGGCGTGTGTGCAGAGTTTGGCGCAACGTTTGCTGGGGGCGCGTAATGCGCCTGGCGCGAATACTGTCGGGCAGCCGCAGGGATAGCCAGCCCAGGCTTATTTCTTTTCTTCTTTCATTAAGTGCGCGTAACAAACCGGCGAGCTGGGTTCATTGCCGTCGTGCAGGCGATCCTCTTCGACCAAAGCCTGGATCACAGCCTGTTTGAGCACCGTCAGGTACGAGGTTTGCGGGTCGTGGGTGGCGGTCAGCAATTGCAGTGCACCTTTGCGAGCCAGCTTCATCAGGGGGAACAAGGCGTCGGGGTCGTGCTTCAGCTGTTCTTGATAGTGGCGCTGGAATTGCTCGGGGGAGATGTCACCGTTATGAAAAGCTTTGCGTAACTCGGTTGCGGGGCTGGCGTCGTGCAGCCACTGGATGTCGCCCAGTTCATCTTTGCTCAGGCCGCGTGGCCAAAGGCGGTCTGTGAGTACACGGGCCGTTTTGCCGGCAGGCTCATGAATCGCGTCGTATATACGACTTAAGGTGATCGTGTAGGGCATGACGGGCAGGCTGCGGTATGGCAGCCTTCCAGTAGTGTGTGGCCGAGGGGATGCTGCGGATTGCCAATCACATTAGCTGCAAGGCTGCTGTTTTGTATTTATACGGCGTTTTACGCTTTTTTGCTGACCAGGCCGTAGACAAAGAGAACGATGATGGCACCCACGATGGAGCCAATCCAGCCTGCGCCTTCACCGGGCACGTACCAGCCCATGGTTTGCCCCAGATAGCCTGCGACAAAGGCACCCACAATACCCAGGATGGTGGTCATTATCCATCCCATTTTTTGATCGCCAGGCATGATGGCTCGTGCCAGCAAACCTACGATAAAGCCCACAATAATCATGGAGATAATACCCATCGTGCTACTCCTGTTCTGTGTTTGCCGGTCTGGGATTCGGACCGCTCTGCCTATCTTAGGTATGGAGTTTTTAGGCGTCTATCGTTTTGCGTTTTTGAAACAGTTAAAAACGTCAGGTTTTGTAAATGGATGGCCTTGTAAGTCGCTTTTCTATGTCGTGTGATAGATCCCGGTCCCCGGGATCGGTCTAGCCCAGCAAGGCGGGTTTGCGTTTTTGCACCCACTGTGTGGCCTGCTCATACGCGTAGGACAGTTGCAGCACCGCCATATCGGCCTGGGCAGGACCCATGATCTGCAAGCCCATGGGCAGCCCGGCCGCATTAAAGCCTGCCGGCACGTTCATGACGGGCAGGCCTGCCAGGGAGCCGCCAATGACGATTTCCATCCAGCGGTGGTAGGTGTCCATTTTGCGCCCGGCGATTTCGCCAGGCCAGTGGGTGGTGCCCGCAAAGGGGAAAACCTGGGCGGTGGGCAGCACCAAATAGTCGTAGGTCTGGAACAGCTTGCGCAGGGTTTCGTACCATTTGCTGCGATTGATGGAGGCCTGGTAGACCTGGGCGCCGCTCAGGTTCAGCCCGCCAGCCACTTCCCAGATGGCTTCGGGCTTCATCTTTTCGCGTAGCTCGGGTTTGGCGTACAGGCCCTGTGCGCTTCCGGCGACGGTGAAGTGGCGCAGTGTCAGCCAGGTTTGCCACAGCTGTTCCATGGAATAGTCGGGCTGGGCCGCTTCGACGGTGCAGCCTATGGCCTCAAAGCTCTTCAAGGCGCTTTGGCACAGGTCCATGATGCCGGTTTCCATAGGCAGGTAACCGTTGTAGTCGCCCAGCCAGCCGATGCGGGTCCCCTTGAAGTCGCGTTGCAGTTTGCCGGCGAATTGTTGTGGGTCCTGGCTGATGCTAAGCGGGCTGCGGGCATCGAATCCGGCCTGGGTGGACAGCAGCATGGCCAGGTCGGACACGGTACGGCCCATGGGGCCTTCGTAGCCCATTTGCTGAAAGAACACTTCAGAGGTCGGGCCATAGGGCACGCGGCCTTGGGAGGGGCGAAAGCCGTAGACGTTGTTGAAGGCACCGGGGTTGCGCAGGGAGCCCATCATGTCGCTACCGTCAGCCACGGGCAGCATGCGGGTAGCCAGGGCGACGGCGGCTCCGCCGCTGCTGCCGCCAGCACACAGATCGGGCTGGTAAGCGTTGCCGGTAGTGCCAAAAACGGCGTTGTAGGTGTGCGATCCCAGGCCAAATTCCGGGGTATTGGTTTTACCGATCAGAATGGCGCCAGATTGCCGTACCCGCTCCACAACAATGGCGTCTTGTTTGGGCAGATAGTCCTTGAAAATCGGCGAGCCGCTGGTGGTGACGATATCGACCGTTGCCGCCAGATCTTTGGGGGCTTGAGGCATACCGTGCATCCAGCCCATGTACTGGCCTGCCTTCAGTTGCTGATCGCGCTTGTCTGCCTGGGCCAGCAAACCGCTGCGCTCTTGCAGGGAGACGATGGCGTTGACCTTGGGGTTCACACGGTCAATATGGTCCAGATAGGCCACCATCACTTCGTGGCAGGAGACCTGGCGTTGGGCAATCCAGCCCGACAGAGTCAGCGCATCAGCCATGATGATGTCCTGGGCCGTGCCCGGACCGGGGGCCGTTTTCGCAAAGGCCTGGCGTCCCAGGGCAGGGGCCATGCCCGCCAGCGATAGCAGTCCGGTGGTTCTCAAA
This sequence comes from Alcaligenes sp. AB3, assembly GCF_031844565.1. NCBI lineage: Bacteria > Pseudomonadati > Pseudomonadota > Betaproteobacteria > Burkholderiales > Alcaligenaceae > Alcaligenes > Alcaligenes sp. AB3. Next base: position 81,448 of record NZ_JAUZVM010000010.1, on the reverse strand, counting down.
AAGCGGCGGCGCGCGTCCAGGGGTGCCGAGGTATCGGTCATGTTTGTCTCCCGTTTTTTTGTAAGGCCATCCAAGTGGCTAGGCCATTCTATGCAGGTACAATGCGCGGCTCAAACGCCAAAAAATCATCAAGTTGATGCGGTCTGTGCATAAGCCGGTTCAAGCGTCAGCAAGGGGACAAGCATGGACTTTCGCAAGCTGCGGCACTTTGTGGCCGTTTGCGAACACGGTACCTTTCATCGGGCCGCGCAAGCCGTCCATTTAAGCCAGTCCGCCTTGAGCCGTAGCATCCAGGCTCTGGAGCAGGAACTGGGCGTGCCGCTGTTCGATCGCAGCAGTCAGCGCATTTTTTTGACGCCTTATGGTCGGGTTCTGCTGGAGCGTGCCCACCGGGTGTTGCAGGAAGGCCGTGCCTTGCAGCGCGAGTTGGCCCTGCTTCAGGGCGAAGACGCAGGCAGCCTGCGCTTAGGGTTAAGCTCTACCCCCGCAGCGGTCTTGCTGCATCCGTGCATGGTGGCGCTGCTGGACGAATATCCGCGCTTGCGCGTGGACGCCGTGATTGGCCGCACGCTGGAGCTGATCCAGGGCCTGCGCCGCGAACGCTACGATATGGTGGTGCTGGACGTCAGCGCGGTGACTGACGTGCGTGGTCTGGATATTGAGTATCTGCCCGCCATGCAAGGCGATATGCTGGTTCGTCAGGGCCACCCGCTCTTGCAGCAGGAGTCGCTGGATTTTGCGGCGATCAGCCAGTATCCCGTGGCCTGCTCCGTGATCAGTGATGATTTGACCGACCGCCTGATTGCCGAGTTTGGTGCGCAAGGTCATCCCGACAGCTTTGTACGCTTTTGTTGTGATAGCTTCAGCATTCAGCGCGACGTGGTGCTGGACAGCGATATGGTCTTAATGAGTGTGCTGGCGGCAGTACGGCGCGACATTGAGGCCGGTGATCTGGTGCCGCTGGGCCTGTTTTCTTCGTCCTTGTCCGGGCACTATGCCCTGGTGCGTTTGTCGGGCCGCACGCAATTGCCGGCTCTGGATATTGTTTACGATCTGGCGCGTCGCCTGTGCAGGGCCTAGGCTGCACGCTACGCTTTCTGATCTGCCTTGTTTGAGGGTGTGCCGATGACGATTCCCTTGCCCATTCTGGACCTGCAACAGTCGGGTGCCGAACACTCTTTTCGTGCGTTCATCGGCTGGTGGCCAGACGCACAAACCCGCGCCTGGCTGGCGGAGCAGGCGCAGCACGCACAGGCGATGTATGGCGGTCGGATGATGCAGCCTGATCACTTTCACTTAACCCTGGCGTTTCTGGATGGCAGCCGCGTGTCTGACTTGCGGACCTTGGCGACGCAGATGGCGCAATGGGCAGTGCCGCCGATCACGCTGGACCTGACGATACGGGATGTGTTCGAGAAGCCTCAAGTGGTGTGGGCCGGGCCGGACGAGTCGCAAACCCAAGCACTGGCGGCCTTGCAGCAGTGGCATGACGAGATTTGGGCCAAGCTGACGGCCCTGGGCTGGACGCAGCCACCGCGTCGTTTTCGCCCGCATGTGTCCTTGCTGCGCCATGCACGGATCACTGCCGATCAACCACATTGCCATCCTTTGCCTAGGCAACCGTTTGTAGGTGATGGCGTGGGCCTGATCGTTTCCGTTCCCGGTGAGCAGCGTAGCCAATATCATCTGGCCGCCATGATGAAGCCTGAAAGGACAGGTGCATGAATATCCGTTTTTTAGAAACCTTTATCTGGATTGCCCGTCTGGGCAGTTTCCGTGCGGCAGCGAACAAGCAGCATCTGACGCAGGCTGCTGTTTCAGGACGGATTGCCGCCCTGGAAAGCGAGTTTCAGAAAACCCTGTTTGAGCGCGGCCACCGCGATCTGCGCCTGACGCCGGCAGGCCGCAAACTGATGCAGTACGCCGAGCAGATGCTGGGCATGGAGCACGATTTGCGTGAAGCGCTGGCAGGCTCCAGCCGCTTGAGTGGCCGGGTGCGCCTGGGCGTGGTCGAGTCCATTGTGCATACCTGGTTCAAGGATTTGATTCGTCAGCTGCATGCGCTCTACCCCGAGCTGGAAATTGAGCTGACTGCCGAGTCAACCTTGCGCCTGCACGATCTGCTCAAGCGCGGCACCATTGATGTGGCCTTGCAGACCGACCCCATCATGGGGGACGGCATACGCAACTTGCCTATGGGTTCCATGCGCATGGGCTGGGTGTGCATGGCTGATGAATCCATGCCGGTACGCAGCGGCTTGCAGGAACTGGTGCAGCGCTGGCCTTTGGTGACCTTCCCGCGCGGCTCCCAGCCGCATCTGGCCCTGGTGCAGCTGCTTGAACCCTTGCCTGTCGATCAGGCCCGGATTCATTACGTTTCTTCAATTGCCGCCAGCACGCAATTGATCGAAGCTCAACCTTGCATTGCAACTTTGCCTCTGGCGGCAGTCAGCCGTCAGCTGGATAGCGGCCTGTACCAGGAAATTGTGTGTGAGCATGCCTTGCCCGACTTGCGCCTGGTCGCCAGTTGGCGGCCCGATCCTTTAACGCAGACCGCCCAGGCGGTGATTGGAGTGGCTTTGGAGCGTATGCACCATTTTGCGGCCGAGCATCCTGGGCTGGCTTTACCCCCGCCAGACACGCGTGTCTTCGCGATTTAGCGTTTGAGGGTTTTCCCCTTGCCTGCGCATGTGTACTGAGCGTGGGCTTGCTTGATAATCTATATACCGCGCCACTCGCTTGAACTGATCGCTTTTTCCTATTGCGCCAGGCTGAAATAAACCGTTTGGAATCCGCCCAGAAGCCGTTGGACACTCCCATAAAGAGTGTGCAATGACTTTGATTCAGGAGGCTTTCGTGTCTGCTACTTTTCGTACTGATCGTGATGCGCCGGGGGAGCTGTTCATCTGGACGGATATCGCCCCTGAGCATGAGCAGGATTTCAATCAATGGTATGAGCGCGAGCACATGGCTGAACGTGCGGCCATACCCGGCTTTCAATGGTCGCGCCGTTATGTGCGCCAAGGTGCCGGGCGCAAGTACCTGGCCTTGTACCGTACCGAGTCCCTGCGCGTCTTTGGCACCGCGGAATACAAAAAGGCTTTTGAGCAGCAAACGGACTGGTCCAATACCAATTTTGCCCGCATGAGCAATACCCAGCGCCGCGTGATGGCGGTGTCTTTGCTGGGCGGTGCCGGTACGGGTGCCGTGGTCTTGCTGGTGCGTCTGCCTGAGCTGGCCCAACGGGAAGCCCTGGCGCGTCAATGCGCCGCCTACCTGGAACAGACCGATGGCCTGCTGGCCTTGCGCGTGCTGACTCCCGATCCCGAGTTGTCGACCCCTTTACCGTCCGAGGATGTGCAACAACGCAGCCTGGACCCCTACCTGGTGGCTGATCTGACCGCCCTGAATGCTGCTCATACCCTGGCTGCCCGCTTGCAGCAGGATCTGGGAGTGGCGACCAACGATGTATCCGAGTTTTCTTTGCTGTGGGATCTGCAGTCACGGGATCTGAATGCGGGCCGCTCATAAGGCGGCCATCACCTCAATTCTTGGGAGAAGCAACATCATGATCAAAAAACTACTTTCTATGGCTTGCGTTCTGGCTCTGGCTGGCACCGCGCAGGCGGCGACCAACTGGAACATGAGCACGGAGCAGCCTGATAACAACTTCCTGACGCAAAACGCGCGTGAGTTTGCGGCAGACATCAAGGCGGCCACCAACGGTGAACTGAATATCAACGTGCAATCGAACTCGGTGCTGCTCAAGCGCCCCGAGGTCAAGCGTGGTGTACAGCAAGGTGTGGTGCAGGCTGGTGAAATGCTGGTGGCGGCCATCGGTAACGAAGATCCTTTGTTCGAGGTCGATAGTGTGCCGTTCCTGGCCTCATCCTTCGATCAGTCGGAAAAACTGTGGAAAGCCACTCGCCCCTTCCTGGCCGAGCGTTTGGACAAGCAGGGTATTGTGCTGGTCTATGGCTCGCCCTGGCCACCGCAAGGCATCTACACCAAAAAGCCGGTGGAACAGTTGTCTGATCTGGCCGGAGTCCGTTTCCGTGCCTACAGCCCAGCTACCAGCCGTTTGGTGTCCTTGATGGGGGCCGTGCCCACCACCGTGCAAACACCCGAAGTGCCGCAAGCGTTTTCCACCGGCATTATTGATGCCATGCTGACCTCGCCCGCCACGGGTGTGGATTCGCAGGCCTGGGATTATGTGAAGTACTACTACGACGCCCAGGTGTTCATTCCACAAAGCTTTGTGATCATCAACAAACGTGCTTTCCAGCGACTGCCGGAGAACGTCCAGAAAGCGGTTCTGGAGGCGGGTGAACGTGCGGAACAACGTGGCTGGGCCATGTCGCGCGAGCAGACTTCCAAGCTGACCCAGACCATGGCTGACAAGGGCATGGTCGTCGGCCAGTTAAGCGAGAAGCTGGCTGGCGAGCTTCATGCCATTGGCCAGACCATGACCGAAGAGTGGCTGAAAAAGGCCGGTGCCGACGGCCAGAAGCTGCTTGATACCTACCGTCAGCCCTAAACAAGGAGTGCGTCCATGATTGTGCTGGAGCGTATGGCCAGAGTATGCGGCGCACTGGCCGCACTCTTTCTATGTTTGATCGGGGTGGTGGTGACAGCGCAGATTGTGGCGCGCCTGTTTTCCATGCAAATCCCCGCTTCGGATGACTTTGCAGGCTGGTTTATGGCAGCGTCGATTTTTCTGGCGCTGCCCTACGCCATGCTGCATGGCGACCATATCCGTGTGTCCTTGTTACTGCAGGTGATCCCGGAGCGTCTGCGACGCCCTTACGAGTTGTTGGCCACGCTGATCGGGGTCGCGCTGGCCGCCTGGTGTACCTGGGAAACCGCCCATTTTGTGTATGAGTCCTTCATTTACAAGGAAGTAGCGCAGGGCATGGTGGCGGTGCCGCTGTGGATCCCCCAGATCGGGATGCCCATTGGCTTGGGCTTGCTGACCTTGATGTTGTTGCGGCGTTTGCTGCGTGTGGTTCAGGGTCAAGAATTGGAGGCGACTGAACATGGCTGATTTATCTCAGGCAATTGTGCTGTTTGTTGTTCTGCTTGCCTTGCTGGCCAGTGGCGTGTGGGTGGCGCTGGTTCTGATCGCTTGCGGTATCCTGTCTATTTTTCTGTATGCCGACGCGCCTGCAGGCATTATTTTTGCGACCAAAGCCTGGGACTCCTCGGCCAGTTGGGCCTTGACGGCTTTGCCCCTGTTTATCTGGATGGGGGAGATTCTGTATCGAACGCGGCTGGCCGAAGACATGTTCAGCGGCCTGGGGCCGTGGGTGCAGCGTTTGCCGGGTCGTCTGGTACACGTCAATACCTTGGGTTGCGGCATTTTTGCCGCAGTCAGCGGTTCGTCGGCGGCCACGGCAGCCACAATTGGCCGTATTTCGCTGCCCGAACTGAAGGCGCGTGGTTATGACGACAGCATCAGTATTGGTTCTTTGGCGGGTGCCGGCACCTTGGGCCTGCTGATCCCACCTTCCATTGTGATGATTGTGTATGCGGTCGCCGCACAGGTATCCATCATCCGCTTGTTCGTGGCAGGTGTGCTGCCCGGCATTTTGTTGATGTGCCTGTTCTCGGCCTATATCGCTTTCTGGTCCATTCGCCATCCGGATCGTGTGCCTCCGGCAACCGAGCAATTAAGCCTGGGTGAGAAGGTCCGACGCCTGCGTTTGCTGCTGCCTGTGGTCTTGTTGATCGTGGCGGTGATCGGGTCGATTTACGGGGGCATCGCCACAGCCACTGAAGCTGCTGTGCTGGGAGTGGTAGGCTCCCTGCTTATTGCGGGTGTGGGTGGTTCACTGAACTGGAAAACCTTTACCGCCAGCTTGTTGGGCGCGGCACGCACCTCGTGCATGATCTCCTTCATTCTGATCGGTGCCGCTTATTTGACCAGTGCCATGAGCTTTACCGGCCTGCCGGCGAATCTGGCAGCCTGGATCGGCTCCTTGGGCCTGAGTCAGTACGCGCTGATTGCAGTGCTGACGGTGTTCTTCATCATTCTGGGTGCATTCCTGGACGGTATCTCGATTGTGGTACTGACTACCTCGGTCTTGTTGCCAGCAGTGATCGCTGCGGGTATTGATCCAATCTGGTTCGGTGTCTACCTGATTTTGACAGTGGAAATGGCTCAGATCACTCCGCCTATTGGTTTTAACTTGTTCGTGATTCAGGGCATTACCGGGCGCAACCTGTTTGAACTGATGCGCATGGCGTTCCCGTTTTTCCTGTTGCTGGTTCTGGCGACAGCCCTGGTGACGATATTCCCGCAAATCGTCATGGTCTTGCCTAACGCCATGTAAGGGGGGCTGGAGATGGCAATTGCCTATGTAAGCTTGGGCTCGCAGCGCTACAAGGTGGAGCGCGCCTGGACACAGGCCGACATCAGCAGTATCACCAGTGTGGCGGTGCTGACTGATGGGCGTATCGCCGCCTTGTTGCGTCGCCCGGCCTGCGTGCTGGTGCTGGCCCCGGATGGGCAGGTGTCAGCGCGCTGGTCCCTGGAGGACATCCTGTGCCCGCACCATATCAGTGCCCGTCCCCAAGGCGGGGTGCTGGTCACGGATCTGGACGGACATCAGGTTCTGGCGCTGGATGCCCAGGGCCATGAGCAATGGCGTTTGGGCAAACCCGAGCAGCCACGTTGGCAAGAACCGTTCAACCATCCTACCCATGCGGTCGAATGCGCCGATGGTGGTTTGTGGGTCACTGATGGCTATGGCAATACCGTTGTCCATCGCTTTGATCCGCAACGCCAATGGCTGGCGGCATTGGGGGCGCCGGGCTCCGGCCCCTTGCAGTTCAGCACGCCCCATATGTTGGCCTGTGCCGCCGACGGCTCGGTCTGGGTGGCGGACCGGGAAAACAACCGAGTCCAGCATCTGGATGCGCAAGGCCGTTATCTGGGCGAGCTGCGCCCCATGCACAAACCCATGGCCGTGGCCGTGCAAACAGATGGTTCGGTACTGGTTAGTGACCAAACAGCCAGTCTGTCTTTATTCGACCCGGACTCAGGCACCCTGGTAGGACGTTGCCGGGTACAAGGCGTGTACGGACACGGCCTGTCCGCCGGTTTGGACGGGCGTATTTATATAGCGGAAATGTTGCCGGATTGTTTGACCTGCTTACAGCCTGCTTAATTGTCCACAAAGCATGAAAAAGTAGTCGGCGCTATGGAAGCTCTCAGAGCAAATCCATTAGACTATGCGCATGAATACGTCCGTGCCTCTGTATGTTCGTACAGATTCCTCCGGCCAGCTGCAATTGCTAGGCGATTGGTCCTTGCGTCACTACGAAGCGCTGCAAAGCAGTTTGCGCTCGCTCAGTGACAAGCAGGGCCGTTGGTCTTTGGATTTCAGCGAACTGAAGTCCCTGGACACCACGGGTGCCCAAGTCCTGTGCGAATGGCTGGGTGCCGAGCGTGTGCAGGCGGCCTTGGACAGTGCTCAAGGCTTGTCCAAAGAGCGCCATCAATTATTGCAAACCGTTGCCAAGGCGATGAGCCGCATGGATCATGAGCAGTTGGTCCCGGCGCGCTGGGGCATTACGGATTTGTTCGAGCGCGTGGGCATGTCCATGGTCCACATCTCGCGCAATGTGCGTGAGCTGCTTGGCTTTATCGGCCTGACGCTGGAAACCCTGATTCTGAATATGCTGCGGCCCAGCCAGTGGCGCGTCACCTCGATTGTGGCGCAGCTGGAAGAAACGGCCTTTAACGCCGTGCCTATTGTGGCCTTGCTGACTTTCCTGGTGGGCGCGGTGATCGCGTTTCTGGGGGCGACGGTGCTGGCGGACTTTGGTGCCACCATCTACACCGTGAACCTGGTCGGCTTTTCCTTTTTGCGTGAATTTGCGGTGCTCTTGACCGCCATCCTGATGGCAGGCCGCACCGCCAGTGCCTTTACCGCGCAGATCGGCTCCATGAAAGCGAACGAGGAAATCGATGCTTTGCGCGCCCAGGGCTTGAATCCCATGCTGATTCTGGTCATTCCGCGTGTATTGGCGATGCTGCTGGCCATGCCTATCTTGACCTTTGTGGGCATGGTGGCGGGGATTTTCGGTGGCGGGCTGGTCTGCGCCCTGATTCTGGATATTTCACCCACCATGTTCATCAATATCTTCAATCAGGATATTGATTTGCGGCACTTTGTGCTGGGCATGGCCAAGGCCCCGATCTTTGCCTTTTTGATTGCCGTGATTGGTTGCCAGGAGGGCTTTAAAGTCACCGGCAGCGCGCAGTCCGTGGGTGAGCACACGACCTCGGCGGTGGTGCAGTCCATTTTTATCGTGATCCTGATTGATGCGCTGGCTGCGCTGTTCTTCATGGAGATGGGATGGTAGACACCGCCGTTCGTCCCATTATTCAAGTACGTGACCTGGATAATCGCTTTGGCGATCACGTTGTGCACGAACATCTGGATATGGATGTGTACCCTGGCGAGATCGTCGGTGTGGTGGGCGGCTCCGGTACGGGCAAGTCCGTGCTGCTGCGCTCCATTCTTGGATTGCGCCCGCCTACTGGCGGCACAGTCCGCATTTTTGATCAGGAAATTGGCACCCTGTCGCCCGAAGATCGTTCGCGGCTGGAGCGCCGCTTGGGCGTGCTGTTCCAGCAAGGCGCCTTGTTCTCCTCGCTGACGGTGGTGGAGAACATTGCCATGCCCTTGATCGAACATATTGGGCTGTCCCGCTCCGACGCTGAGCATATCGCCGCCATGAAGATGTCCCTGGCGGGCTTGCCGGCCAATGCGGCCACCAAATATCCGGCCGAGCTGTCCGGTGGCATGATCAAGCGTGCCGCCCTGGCACGTGCTCTGGCGCTGGACCCGGAAATCCTGTTTCTGGACGAACCTACTGCCGGCTTGGACCCGGTGGGCGCGGGTGATTTCGACCAGCTTATTTTGACCTTGCGCGATGCGCTGGGATTGACCGTGTTTCTGGTTACACACGATCTGGATACGCTCTACACCATTTGTGACCGAGTGGCCGTGCTGGCGGAAAAGCGCGTGCTGGTCAACGACACATTGGCGCGGGTAGAGCAAGTTGATAACGACTGGATCCGGGAGTACTTCCACGGTCCACGGGGACGGGCCGCCGAACAGGCCCAAAACCGTCGTCAGGAGCATAGTTAATGGAACCGCGTGCCCATCATGTATTGATCGGGGTCTTTACCTTGGTAGTGGCTGTGGCTGCTGTCCTGTTCTCGCTTTGGCTGGCCAAGGCCGGGCAAGATGCCGAGACCCGCGATTACGATATTGTCTTTCTGGAAGGTGTGCGGGGTCTGTCTCGGGGCAGTGCCGTGCAATACAACGGCTTGCGCGTCGGTGAAGTGCGCCAGCTGCGCCTGGACCCGAACGACTTGCAGCGTGTGCGTGCGCAAGTGTCAATTCAGGCTTCCATCCCTATTCACGAAGACACCCAGGCTCGCTTGGCACTGGCTGGCATTACCGGACAGTCCGTGATCGAACTTAGTGGTGGGACACCCAACAGCCCCTTGCTGGAAGCCACCGGCGATGGCCTGCCCATGATTGTGGCCTCGCCCTCCCCACTGGCTCAGTTGATGGCTGGGGGTGAGGAGTTGATGACGCAAATTTCCAAGCTGCTGGATAACGCCAATACCTTCTTGTCGTCCGAGAACTCCCAATCCCTGTCGGCCAGCCTGCAAAAACTGGAAGTCTTGATGGGGCAGCTCTCGACCGCCAGCGAAGGCGTGCCCTCTTTGGTGAAAGAGCTGTCCCAGGCCAGCCAGCAAGCCACCACTTTGCTGTCTTCCACACAAGGTCTGGTCGACCGCCAGGGTACGCAGGCCATGAATGCCATCCAGAAATCCATGGAGGATTTCAGCCGTGCGACACAAAGCCTGAACAAGCTGCTGGAGCAAAATTCGGCAGCCATTGGCCGGGGTGCTCAGGGGCTGACGGAGATCGAACCCGCCTTGCGTGAATTGCGTCAGGTACTGGCTGGTTTCCGTGCCGTCACCTCTCGTCTGGAAGATAATCCAGCCGGCTACCTCTTGGGTCGCGACAAATTACAGGAGTTCACACCATGATGCCCACGGTTGTGCGTCGTTTCTTGCAGGTATCCCTAGTTGGTCTGGCCGTTTTGTCCACCGCCTGCTCGGTTCTGCCTCAGGCGGAGTCCCTGACTTATTATCAGCTTCCGGCCACTAGCCTGAAGGCCCAGCAAGCGCCCGCTTCGCACAAGAATCTGATTATGCAGGTGAACCGGCCTCACGCCGAACGGTTGCTGGCCAGTTCACGCATCACGGTCCTGCCCCAAGGCAACGAGCTGAGTGCCTACAAAGGCGTACGCTGGGGTGACGATGTACCCGCCTTGTTGCGTAATCGTCTGGCCGATGCCTTGCGTGACTCGGCGCAGTTCCGGGCGGTGGTGCTGGATACCGAGTCCGTCATTGCTGATGTAGAGGTAGGCGGTACGCTGGGGGCCTTCCAGGTCGAGTATATTCAGGGTGCCCCACGAGTACGGATTCAGTTTGATGCGTTAGTACGCGATCAGCGCTCGGGCCAGTTGATTCAGACCCGTCGTTTTGTCGCTCAACAGGATGTTGTTGGCACAGCCGTGCCACAGGTGGTGGAGGCATTTGGGCTGGCTACGGATGCCTTGTCCTTGCAAGTTAGCCAATGGTTGGCTTCTTTAACTGTTCAGGCCCCTGCACCTTAATGACATGTATGAGTCACGCGATCAGCCCTTGATTTCGGGGTGGCAATTTACCAAGCGCTTATTGGCGCATGCCCTTATTGGTATTGTTTTCGTGGCCTTTTCCCTGATGCTGGGTGCATTGGGCCATATGTGGTTTGAAGAGAATGTGCACTGGCACGATGCGGCTTTGAATGCGGCCATGATGGTCGGTGGGCTGGGGCCGATGGCCTTGCCTGAAACATGGGCTGGCAAGGTGTTCTTTGCTATTTATGGTGCGTATATCAGTCTGGTACTGGCCGCGACTTTCGGTCTGATTATTGCCCCTGTGCTGCATAGAATTTTGCACACCTTCCATCTGGAAGACTAAACCAAAGACGAAAAGGCCATACGCGAAGCCTTAGGCTTGCTGCCCCCCGAGGGAGAGCTTTTTGTCGGGAGGCCGAGCTTTGGGACGGTCTGGCGGCAAAAAAGGCGCTGTGTTTTAGGCAGTTTCTTCAAAAGAGGGAGATCCCACCTTTTGGAACTGCTCAAAACACAGCGCCTTTTCTATTGCCTGGCTATGAATCAGCCTTGTACCCGTTCCTGCTCCAACTTGGCGATCAAAGCGGGTAGCTCGTCCATGCGGCGGAAGGTGTCACGTACGCCCAGGCTGCGCAACTCATCTTCCTTGTCAGGAACCGGGCAGTAGCCCAGCACGGTTGCACCGGCGGCAAGACCTGCCGTGGTACCAGTCACGCTGTCCTCCACCACCAGACATTGTTTGGGGTCAACGCCCAGCCCTTGAGCAGCGGCCAGATAGACATCCGGGTATGGCTTGTTGCGGGGCGTCTCGGCGCCGCTATAGATATGGGTGCCAAAGTAGTCCAGCAGGCCGGTTTGGCCCAGTTGCAGCACCAGCTTGGAGCGGTCTGCGCCGGACGCGCAGGCAATCATGCCGGGCTTGTCGCGCAAGATGGCATCGAGCGTGTCCTGGATACCGGGAATGGCCATCACTTCATTGGTCAGCGCATGGTTGCGACGCATGCGAAAGGCCATCACCCATTCCATATCCAGATCTTTGCCCGTCATCTTGCGCACCGTGGGCAGTTCATCGGGCAGGGCCTTGCCAATGAACCAGTCATAGCACTGCTCGTAAGTCATCACCCAGCCTTCCTCTTGCAACATGTCCCGCAGTACACGAACCGTGATTGGTTCGCTGTCTACCAGCACACCGTCACAATCAAACAGCACAGCGGAAAATGTCATGGGTAATACCTTTTAAGCCAACAAAACTTGAAGTCTGTGATGATACAGCAGGCTGCCCGCCTGCAGGATTGAGGTGACATGAGGGCGCCGCACCGTATGGGACCGCTGGGCTCCTAGTGAAAACCCCGACTTATAAATAATTGATTATTGATATATTTATATCTAAACTAAAATTTCATAACAAACCTTTCTGCGGAAGTTCCGTCATGGTGCATAAAACAACTCGGGTGGTGGCTGCGGCCTTGCTGGCATTGGGAATGGCTGGCGCACAGGCAGCGGAAGTAACGCTGAAAGCGGTGTCGGTCTTTACGATGGACACTTTCTTTACCAAGCGCTTCAAGCAATTCGTTGACAAGGTCAACACAGAAGGCAAGGGTCTGGTACAGATCAATGTCATTGGCGGGCCAGAGGCCATTCCTCCCTTTGAGGTCGGTAACGCACTGCGTTCCGGCGTGATTGATTTCGCCAATACTACCGCCGTGTTCCACGCCAATCTGGTGCCTGAAGCACTGGCGTTGACGCTGACAGAAAAACCCATGAGCGAGCTGCGTCAGAACGGCGGCTACGAACTGATGGACAAGATTCATCGCGAGAAAGCCAACATCACCTGGCTGGCTCGCACGACAGATGGTTTGCAGTACCACATCTACACCAACAAGCCTGTGACCTCGGCAGACCTGTCGGGCTTTAAGTTGCGCGGCGTGCCCGTGTACCTGTCCTTCTTCCGCGAAATTGGCGCAACGCCGCTGCAGATTCCACCGGGCGAGGTCTACACCGCGCTGGAGCGTGGCGTAGTGGACGGCTATGGCTGGCCTTCCGTGGGCGTGATGGAAATGGGCTGGCATGAAAAGACCAAATACCGTGTCGAGCCAGGCTTCTACAACGTGGAAGTGGGCTTTTTCATGAACCAGAAGAGCTGGGAAAAACTGGACGAAGACCAGAAAGCCTTCATGCGCAAGCAGATCGAGTGGATGGAGTCGCAGAACGTGACTGAACACCAGATGGCAATTGATGAAAAAGCCGCTACCGAACAAGCCGGTGTGCAAGCTCTGGTTCTGGAGCCTGAAGTGGCTCGTGCCTTGCGTACCAAAGCTTACGAAGCAGGCTGGGCCGGTATCGACAAATCCAGCCCCAAATACGCCGCGCAACTGCGTGAACTGTTTGGTGGTTATCAGCCTTAAACAAGATTGCTGATTACGTAGTTTGACAGTGGACATTGTGCCCTTGGGACAGTGTCCACTTTTTGATGGTGCCATACGGGCGGCAATCTGCCCGCCCTTTCAGTGACCTTGATCTGCGGAGAAGACGCGATGTCTGCTGCAACAGCCCCGGAAGGCTTGCCTTCCAACACGACCTGGGGGCGTCCTTACGCCCTGTTAATGCATGCTTGCGGAGCCGTTGCGGCGCTGACTTTCGGGCTGATGAGCCTGCTGGTTTGTGCCGACGTGGTGCTGCGCAACCTGGGTTACGACGCGCTGTCCACCAGCGTGGAAGTAACCGAATACATGTTGATCATTGCCACCTTCGTGGCAGCACCCTGGGTGCTGTACCTGGGCGGTCATATCCGTATCGACGTGTTGTTCAACAACCTGCCCCTTCCTGTTCAGCGCCTGCTGGATCTGGTTTCCAACCTTCTGGGCCTGCTTGTCAGTGCCGTGCTGGCCTGGCAGTGTGCCGTCGTCGCCCTGGATGCTCACGAGCAAGGGGCCATGGTATTCAAAGCCCTGGTGTTCCCGGAGTGGTGGCTGAATCTGCCTTTGCTGTTTGGTGCGTCCATGCTGGCACTGGAATTCCTGCGCCGCCTGATTTCCCGTCCCGTTAAGCAAGGAGCCTGAGCATGGAATGGTACATGGCATTGATCCTGCTGCTGGGATCACTTTTTCTCTTGATGGCTATCGGTACGCCGGTGGTTTTTGCCTTCTTGTCCGTGAACTTGCTGGGTGCCTGGCTGTTTCTGGGCGAGGCGGCAGGTTTGGCTCAATGGGCGCGTAACACCACCGCTTCCATTGGCAGTTTTTCCTTAACCCCCATCCCCTTATTCGTCCTGATGGGTGAGGTGCTGTTCCACACCGGGCTGGCCTTCAAAGCCATCGACTCCATCGAACGCATGATCTCGCGCGTGCCGGGCAAGCTGTCCATCGTCAGTATCCTGGGTGGAACGACCTTTGCGACTTTGTCGGGTTCGTCCATTGCCAACACCGCCATGATGGGCGGCGTGATGCTGCCGGAAATGTTGCGTCGCGGCTATCACCCCACCATGGCCATGGGTCCCATCATGGCGGTGGGCGGTATCGCCATGCTGATCCCGCCTTCGGCCCTGGCCGTCATGCTGGGTAGCCTGGCCGGTATCTCCATCGAACGACTGCTGATCGGCGGCATCCTGCCCGGCATGTTGATGGCAGCAGGTTTTCTGGCCTACGTGGTCTTACGCAGTCGCCTGCGTCCGCAAGATGCCCCCATGAGTGACGACGATCCCGCCACTCGCCTGAAAGGCTGGGCCTTGTGGAAACCCTTCGTGTTCAACGTCGTGCCACTGCTGGGCATCTTCATTGCTGTCGTCGGCTCGATGCTGGCAGGCTGGGCATCGCCTACCGAATCGGCAGCGATCGGCGTCGTGGCCTCGGTACTGGCAACCATCGCCTACCGTGCTCTGACCCTGAAAGCACTGTGGAAGAGCCTGATCGAAACCGCCAAAGTGTCGGTCGTGATCCTGTTCATCCTGGCCGCCTCCACCACCTTCGCCCAGCTGCTGAGCTTCTCCGGAGCCAGCGCAGGCTTCCTGGGCATGATCAAAGACTATGAGCTGTCGCCCTTCGTGCTGGTGATCTGCATGCTGCTGGTGCTACTGGTCATGGGCATGGTGCTGGATCAAATCTCCATGATGATGATCGCTTTGCCTTTCTTCATGCCCCTGGCTCTGGCCGCAGGTGTGGATACCGTCTGGCTGGGTGTCATGATCCTGATCGCACTGGAAATTGGTTTGCTGACCCCACCGTTCGGCCTGCTGCTGATCGTGATGCAAAGCGTGGCCCCGCCATCTATCCGCTTGCCCCACATCTACAGCGCCGCCGTGCCCTTCCTGGTCATAGAAATCGGCATCCTGGCGCTGGTCCTGTTTGTTCCCTGGGTTGCCGTGGGCCTGCCCGGACTGATCGGCTAAGACAGAGCAGGCAGTCTGAAAGCGGGACAACAAGCATGTTGTCCCGCGAAGAAAGCCAGAGTCTGGATAAAACTTTCAGACAAAAAGACCTCAGTTTGGCTGATGCCAAACTGAGGTCTTTTTTATGCTCGATAGCATTGATTGTTTTTGCCGCATATTCATGTGCAGCAAAGTGATTGATATGGGAGCGGTGCACAAAAACTCTAACGATCTTTCTGCCTGTCGCTGAGATCGATTTTAGAGGCGAGTAGAACGCAGGTTGTGTGTGTACCGACAGCGTTCAAGTCAGCTGTTGAGGCTTAAGCACATAAGTCCCACGTCTTTAGCTTGTGTGTAGTAAAGCGCACTCAGACATTAGCCAATACGGGCTTAGTACAGTGACTGCCTACTCTCCTCTTGCTGCACAATCCCTGTCATCAAGCAGTTCTAGGATCAGTGATCCCGTTAAGAACACTAAGTCGGAGCGTTCAAACCCCGATCAACAATCGTCCGATAAAAGATGCTGTGAGCTGATTGAGGGGCTGTCCGGGTGTTGGGGCGGATCAGGTGACTTGCCGCAGGCAGATAATTGCGCAGGGGTGCAAGCACCTTGCTGTTTGAGTCCGACGCTTGTGGTTTGTCCGGTGGACAAACCACCGGACGAGTTCAAGGTGCGCCCGTAGCGATTATCTGACCAGGGCACCGGCGCGCAGCGCCGGCAAGTTGCCAGCCCCGACACCCGGACAGCCCCTTAATCAGCGTCTTATAGCCACCTTCTTCATCGTGTCGAACAGTGGCTGACACTAACACTTGAGTCAGCCCGATCTCTACACGCTAGGCATCTAAACCCAACCCCATTCAATCAGACCATTCCAAAGAAAGCTGCTGAGAAAGAGCCTTTACTCCCGCCCAAGATCCGCATAAATCCCACCATCCCGCAGAACCAAAGCGACCTTATCCCCCCGCTGGACAGCCTCATCCAACACACGAGCAATCAACACCGGCCCCGCATCGCTGGCCACCGTTGCCAGCATATACACCCCAGTCTCCTCGCCAGAAGAGACACTACGCGTCAGTTCCGTCACCACACCAGACGCGCACCCCTCAGCCAGAAACTCATCCCCATGACACTTCGGACACAAGAACCGCGCCGGAAACACTCGATGATCACACTGCACACAACGAAAGACAGCAGGACTCATCACAAGGCCTCCAAAACAAGAGCCGTCGAACACATGCCATAGCGATACTCCACCATGCCGTAACCCGTGACCAAGCCATAACGGGCCTGCGCCACCTGACGCTCCCCGGCCTGAGCGCTTAACTGACGCATCACCTCGACCAAACCATGCAAGCTGCACGCCGCCCCGGCCTGCCCGGCCGACAACTGCCCGCCAGACGTATTCAAGGCCAGACGACCCGTCGCAATAGACTCATGGATAAATTGCTTCGCCCCATCCGCCTCAAAAAAGCCCAAATCCTGCAACTGCGCCAGCACCATGACCGGGTAATCGTCATAAATACTGACTACATCCATCTGTGCCGGACTCAAGCCCGAATCCGCCCACAAGCTTGGAGCCAAAGCCGCCAGACCCGTGCTCAAGCCGTCGCCTTGCTGATCATCAATATTATGAAAACTGCGTAACGCCTTCACCGTAATTTCAGGCTGATTCTGCGCCGCCGGATGATCCGCGCGCATCACAATCAAGGCATTGGCCCCATCCACCACCGGCACACAATCCAGCCGCGTTAAAGGATCCGCCACTTCAGGCGCATTCAGATAATCATCCAGACTCATGGGACTGCGATACACGGCACCTGGATTCATGCCGGCCCACATGCGCTGGCGCATCACCAAGGCCGCATAATCCGCTCGCTCCAAACCCAGCTTGCGCATTTGATTCGCGGTCAGCATGGCAAAGCGATGATTCGGACTGCCCGCGCCCAAAGGCCGCAAATGATCGTAAGTCGTCTGGTTATAGTTCTCGACCAGTTGCTGGAAATCCTTGGCCTGAAAATGATCCCCGGCCACAATTGCAATACAGCGGGCATCACCCGCCTGTACCGCACGAATAGCGTGCTGCAGAATATTTAGACCGCTGGCACCGCCATTGCTGTCATCCATAATCCAGCCCACCTTCAAGCCCAGCTTCCAGGCCAGATCAATAGCCCGATCCGGTGCATGGGTAAAGGAGGCTACCCCCAGACCATCAATATCGCTGGCCTTCAGACTTGCTGCAGCAAGAGACTGCTTGAAAGCCTGGGCCAGCAGCTCGGACGTGCCCAACTGACCACGCCGGGTGTAGGTGACCTCGGTCGCGCCCAGCAGGCGCACTGTGTCCAGATCGAAACTAGGCGTCATATCGAATTCCTGTGGCAGCGATCAGCGGCGAACCTGATAGCCTGCTTTTTCTCTATCCCAGGTGTCGGGGCCAACGCCGCGATCACGCAGGGCAAACTTTTGAATCTTGCCATTTTCCGTGGTGGGCAAGACTTGGGCAAACTCAATAAAGCGAGGCACCGCAAAGTAGGGCAGACGGCGCTCGCAATGCTGCAGCAGCTCCTCGCAGCTGACCGTGCAATCCGGGCGCAGCACAATCATGGCCATGACTTCATCCTCGGCCAGCTCGGACTTGGCAGCATAGACAGCAACCGTATGGACAGCAGGATGGCTGGCCAAAGCCTGTTCGACTTCGTAGGAGGAAATGTTCTCACCACGACGACGAATCATGTCTTTCAGACGGTCCACAAAGCGGTAATAGCCATCGGCATCACGCACCACGCGGTCACCCGTGTGGAACCACAGGTTTTTCCAGGTCTCCACCGTCTTGTCAGGCTGACCGTAGTAACCCAGCGCGAAGGCATAGGGTTCATCGGCGCGCAGCAACAGCTCACCCACTTCACCGTCTGGCAGCGGGTTGTCGTTTTCATCCACGACCAGCGCCTCAAAGCCTTCAGAGACGCGGCCCATATAGCCATTGCGCTGTTCCTGAATGCCACGGCCCATCACATAGTTGGTTTCGGTAGAGCCAAAGCCATCCAGCAGATGCATGTGGCAGCGCTCCAGAAACTGACTATGAAACTGCTCGGGAACACCTGGGCCCAGCGCAATGCGGGTCTTGTGCAGCTTCTCTGCCGCTGCTTCTGGCTTGGAGAGCAAGATAGGCACCATGGCGCCCAGCAGATAGGTAATCGTCGCGCCGGTTTCGTACAGATTGTCGAAGAAACGGCTGGCCGAGAAACGCTTGTCCACCACCATGCAGGCGTCGCTGACCAGGGCCTGGAAAAACGTGTTCAAGGCATTGGTGTGGAACATGGGCAGGCAGGTGTACAGCACATCATCAGGCTTCATGCCCAGCTTGCTGGCGGTGTAAATACCCCACCAGTAGAACTGGGCGTGAGGGCACTGCACCCCTTTGGAAGGGCCCGAGGTGCCGGAGGTGTACAGAATGGCCAGCGTATCGCCGGGGCCTATATCAGCAGGCTCGCAGTAATCGCCCAAAGCAGGCAAATCGCAGGTGCTCACCGCCAGTGTTTGTGCCGCTTCCTGGCCTTGAATCAACCAGGCTTGCTGGACGGCGGTAGCGCCAAGGTCCACATCGGCCAGCAGCGGCGTCAGATCCGTTTCCACTACCAGCAAACTGGCTTGGCTATTGCACAAGATGTGCTGCAACTGCGCCCCGCGCGAGGCCGTATTGATAGGCACCACAATCGCGCCCAGCCAACCACAACCCAGAACCATATCCAGAAATTCGTGACGGTTGGTACATAGCAGGGCAACGCGGTCGCCACGTTTGATACCAGCCCGGCTCAATCGGCTGGCACTGGCAGCGGCCGTCTGCAAGGTTCGCTGGCCGGTGTAGTGAGTGTTGCGGTCTGAAAACAGCGGAGCATCACCCATGCGCTCTGCGCGCAGGCGCAACAGAGCGGGTACCGTGCGCTGCGTGGCAGGTATTGAAAACAGCGGCAATTCAGAAGCTGGAATGGAATGGGCGTGCATGATCTATCTGTCTCCCGGCCAACGCGCGATCAAGGCGGCAAGCCGATATGCATGGGTGAAATTACTAATATCCTGCAAACAGTATACTGCAATATATTATTTTGAAATTCCTGTCCTTCACCGGAAAAACCCGAAGTAGCAGAGCTCACCAGGCAGTGGTATTTCGCGCAAATCAGGGGCGGAGCAAGGACAGAAAAAGGAGGCGTTTTGCAGACCAGGGCAGTACGGCCAGCAAGACGGTTGATCAGGTTTATGGACGACAGTCGATCAGCAAAAAGCAGGCCAGGCTCACGTGTTTGAGCCAATGTGCTTCACAATGACTTTGAATAAGCCCATATGGGCAACGGGGATAGAACAATGAAGGTATGGCTTAAGTTGGCAACGTGTTGTGCGCTGATGTTGGGTGCACAGGCCCATGCTCAAAACAAGAATGTGACGCTGGTTGTGCCTTACCCACCGGGCGGTGCGGCTGACCAGTTGGCGCGTGTGATTTCCCAGGAAATGGGCACACGTTTTGATCAGAAAGTCATCGTGGAAAACCGCCCTGGTGCGGGTGCCCAGGTTGCCATGAACGTAGTGAAAAACGCCAACCCCAGCTCTTTGGGTACGGTGCTGTTCCTGGCCGATAGCGGTGCTTACTCTCTGAACCGCCACCTGTACCAGCGTCTGAATTACGACGTGGCTACCGACCTGATCCCCATGACGCTGGCTGCCAAGGCACCTGTGTTCCTGCTGGTCAATAAAGACAGCCCCTTCAAGACCGTTCAGGATCTGGTGGCTGCAGGGCAGAAGCAGGAGCTGACATACGGTTCGCCCGGTATGGGTACCGGTACTCACCTTTTGGGCGAGATGCTGCGTAAAGAAACCGGCGCTCGTCTGGTGCACGTGCCTTACAAGGGCGCAGGCCCAGCGTTGATTGATGCCGTCAGCGGCCAGATCGACTTTATTTTTGACGTGCTGACGGGCAGCCGTGGCTTCCTGGAAGATGGCCGCCTGCGCGCGATTGCCGCAGCGACAACGGAGCGCAGCCCTCTGCGTCCAGATGTGCCTACCATTGCCGAAGCCGGTATCCCCAATGTGGCATTCACCATCTGGTGGGGTATTTCGGCCAAAGCTGGTACGCCTGATGAAGACGTGGCCCGCCTGACCGAGCAACTGACGGCTGTCCTGAAAGAGGATGCAGTGGTCAAGAAATTCGTAGACTTCGGTATCCAGATCGAGCCTTCTACTCCCCAAGAGTTTGCTGACCTGATCGAGCACGATGCTCAAGCCATGGGACCAACCATCAAGGCCCTGGAAATCACGCTGGACTAAGACGTGATGGCTTGAAGAAAAAAGGCGCTACGGCGCCTTTTTTGTTGTGTGCGAGTTGCCCCGGAACAATGAGTGGACACTGTCTTCAGCATACTAGACAGTTGCTTGGGCTGAAGGGCTAAACCTTGTCTATGGGTTGCAGCCGGGGCTTTATATTGCCGGTGAGTGAGCAGGAAGCATCGACGGCGGCAGCAATCACAGCCTGTTTCGCAGTTTCCTGCTTATGCTGAATCATTAAGCCAGCAATTCCGCCTGTTTGAGGCAATACGCCGAGCAGCAAATGACCAGATTTTCCATAATTAGATGAGCCGCCTGTTCTTCCTGACGCTCGCTGAAGGCCTGACAAATCGCCTTGGCTCGCTGCATGGTTTCCAGACGGAATTGAGGGTCTTGCAAGCAGGCAATCCGGGCCTGATCGGCTTGGTCATGCAGACGCGCCATCGTATCGACCAGTTGCTTGTTGGGCACCATGCTGATCCAGGCGCTGCGGAACGCCCAGTTGGCCTGAATGTTGTCGATAGGGTCGCCCTGCTGATGCGTGGCTTCAATGCGGCTCAGGGCCTGTTCCATGGCCAGCATGCCCACTCTGCTTTGATTCATGCAGGCCAGCTTGGCGGCTGGTGGCTCCAGTAGCAGGCGCACCGAGAAAATATCTTCAATATCCTGAGCGGTGTAGACCCGCAGCACAAAGCCGCGCGACGTCCCTTCCAGCACCCCTTCGTTTTTCAGTTGCAGCAAGGCTTCACGCACCGGCATGCGCGAGACATTCAGGCTGGCGGCAATTTCGTTATCCACCAGCCGCACATCAAAGCCGATTTTGCCCAAGGCAATGTCCTGGCGCAGCATGCCGTAGACTTGTTCACGGATATTGGGTTCGCGTTTTTTATAAGGATTGGCAGCCATAAGCTCGCCCGGCGCCTGGCGCACGGCAAAAGACTCAAAGGGCTATAGGATACCAAGTAAGCCCAGGGGGCTGACGCGTTTTATGTCAGGCCAAGTTGCAGGATAATAAGTCGTTTTCAGACCAGCACGTAGCAGGAGGGCCAGTCGATGCGGTGGCGGCATGTAGAAATTTTTGATGCGATTTGCCGTGGCGGCTCTTTGACGCAGGCGGCGCAGTTGCTGCATATCTCTCAGCCTGCGGCCAGCAAAATGCTGGCAACCGCAGAAATGCAGCTGGGCTTTCGCTTGTTTGACCGTGTGCGTGGCCGCCTGATCCCCACGCGTGAGGCCAGCATTCTGGCTCCCTACGTTGCGCGTCTGCATCAGAACCTGGATGACGTCAGCCGACTGGCGCGCAATCTGCGCTCTCACCATGAGGGACTGTGGCGTATTGGCAGCAGCCCGGCGTTTGGTCTGGAGCTATTGCCGGTGGCCTTGAGCCGTTGTCGTCAGGCTCATCCGGCCATGAGTTTCGAGCTGCGCACCCATCACAGCGGGGAGCTCTTGCAAGCTCTGGAAACGCGCGACCTGGATATGGTGATGAGCTTTGATCAGGGCGAGTCTTCCGGTGTCCAACAGCAGGTGCTGGCCCATACCGAATTGGTACATGTCACCTTACCGGGCGTTGCGCCTTTGCGTCATTGGGAGGAGATGGCCGAGCGTGCTTTCATCGCTTTGGACGCTGACGATCCTGTCGGTGCGATGGTGGAAGATCTGCTGCAAAGCTATGTCCCCGATGTTGCGCCCTTCATGCGCGTGCAGACTCATTACGTGGCTTGTGGCCTGGTTTTACAACAGGTGGGCGAGGCCCTGGTGGATCTGGTCACAGCCCGAGCCATGCAAGGCCGAGGCCTTGCCATACACCGCTTGCCCGAGCCTTTGCCGATTCCGGTCAGCATTTTGACGGCTCATGATGATGCGGGTTCTGGCTCGCGTGAGCGTGTGCTGGATCACATCCGGCAGGCTCTGCTGGAATGCCGTTTCCCGGACTGAGCAGAAAGTTGATTCCATAACCCAGGGTTATGGAATGCGCCAACTATTCATTGGCGCTCTACAGCGGCCCCCAAGACAATAGAGGCCAGTTATTGGGGGTATTTCCATGCATGTATGTATTATCGGCGCGGGTGTCATTGGCATGAGCACCGCGTTCATGTTGCGCCAGAAAGGGGTGAAGGTCACGGTACTGGAAGCTGGCTCGCAAGTGGCCGGACAGACCAGCTTTGCCAACGGCGGACAGTTAAGCTACAGCTATGTGGCCCCCCTGGCCGATCCGGGCGTGTTCAAGGATTTGCCACGCTGGTTATTGAATAAAGACTCGCCACTGCGCTTCAAGCCTGCGTTGAGCCCGCAGCAATGGCGCTGGCTGCTGCATTTTCTGAAAGCCTGCCGAGGTGATGTGGTGCGTCGTACCACCGCGCAGATGCTGACCTTGTCCTATCTGAGCCGCGATATCCTGCACGACTGGCAAGAGCGCTTCAATCTGGAGTTTGCCCATCAAAACAATGGCAAATTGATTGTGTTCCGCAGTCCCGGCCCGTTCCAGCATGCGCGTGAACAGGCGCAATTGCAGGCGGATATGGGATCGTCACAACAAGTGCTGGAAGCAGCCCAAGTGCTGGAGCTGGAGCCTTCTTTGCAGGCGTTGGGCTCGCGCTTGCAGGGTGCGATTTATACACCTAGCGAAGAAGCGGGCGACGCTTATCTGTTTTCCGTGGCCTTGCACGAGCGCATGCAAAACGACAGCGACTATCAGCTGAAACTGAACACGTCGGTGCAGCGTTTTGTAATGGAAGGGCGCGATGTCCGTGCGGTGCAAACCGCTGAAGGCGAGATTCAGGCGGATCAGTTTGTTGTGGCCAGCGGTATGGGTACGGTGCCTTTACTGCGTCAGCTGGGTGGCCGTCCCCTGATCTACCCCTTGAAGGGTTATAGCTTGAGCCTGCCGCTGGAAGGCTTGAATCAAGCTGTGCCAGCTATCAGCGTGACCGATTATGAACAGCGCATTGTGTACGCCCGTCTGGGTGAAGTGCTGCGTATGGCCGCGATGGTAGATATTGGTTTTGATGGCCTGGATATTCCCGCTGCCCGTATGGCGACCTTGAAGCAGCAGGTGAAGGATCTGTTTCCTGGCCTGCCACTGGAACAGGCACAGACCTGGGCCGGTTTGCGCCCTGCCACGCCGTCGGGCAAGCCGGTTGTGGGGGCCAGCAAGCTGGCAGGTCGCTTGTGGGTGAATGCAGGCCACGGCGCATTGGGCTTTACCTTGGCTTGCGGTAGCGCAGCGATTCTGGCGGCTCACCTGACGGGCGAGGCTGCGCCTATTGATGATGCTCCATTTCGTCCTTAGACCTTGAAGCGGATGATGGGTACGTGGCAATCAATTGTCCGTGGCCGGTCATGGGTTTACGGTAGCAGGGCGTGGTATTGGATGTTGGGTGCGGGGTAATTGGCCGCTAGTAATCAGTAGCGATGATTGCGCACCAGTAGATGGAGATGGGCAAGTTTTCCCTTGGAAGCTTGCCCATTTTTTTTTACGTATTTGTTTTTAGACGGTTGCCCGCAAAACCGGCGTCGCTTTGAAGCCCGCCGTCAGCAACAGGGATAGCCCATAAATGGCTACCGCCAGCACCGGAATCGACCACAGCGCATTGAAATCCAGTGCCGTGAACAGGTAGCGGTACATCAGGTCGATCAGCCAGGGGTGGATCAAATACACCCCCAAGGTCAGCTCCGCCAGATGGGCACTGATACGCGAGTTGATCAAGGGCTGATCCCAGTCACGCAGCAGCAGAATCAGCGCGATGGACATGGGGATGACGGTGATGCTCAGGTAATCGTAAAAGTACGCACCCGTTTGCCTATCGTGCGTGATAGCCAGTGCATAAAAGCCCCAGGCCGTTGCCACGATACTGCCCAGCAGCACCGTAATAGTCAGCCAGCGAGGCACATTCACCGGCACTTTGCGCAGCAGGTAACCGAGCAGGAAATAGGGCAGATAGGACAGGAACCAGGTAAAGAAGGGCGCAGAGTGAGTGTTCAAGTCCGGATTGCTGAGGGTGCTGAGGGCAGAGAGTACAAAGGCCGCTCCGGTCAGCGCGGCCAGCTGCTTCAAGTTGGTGTTCTGGACCATGCGACGCAAAAAGGGCGTGAACAGGTACAGGAACACAATCATGTACAGAAACCAGAGATGGAAATAAGGTCGACCCTGCAGCAGCCGCTCCAGATAGGGATAGGGATCAGCGTCGGGCGTCCACCAGTGCTGCTTGAAGGCCGTCCAGCCCAGATAGAAGGCGGTCCAGAACAGCAGCGGCAGCAAGACGCGCGATGCTCGCTTGCGATAGAACAGCTTCATGCCTTCCTGGGGACGAGGCTCCAGCAAGAGCGCACCGCTGACCATGACGAAGACCGGCACACACCAGCGTGTGGCGGCGTCGTAAAGATTGCCACTCCACCAGTTGGCAGTACCCAACTCGGCATTCAGGACGGCGTAGGCGGCGATATGCAGGCAGACGACGGAGAAAATTGCCACGGTCCGTGCATTGCTGATCCAGTTCATGACAGGACATAAAAATCAGAGACCTCCCCATCCTAACGAGCAGACGTTTCTGATTTGTCCCCCAAATACGGGATTTAGCGTCCAGTTTTATCTGGATGTGACTGCATGGCTGCAGGTTTTCTGTGGATGCAGGCTGGATGAAAACATCCCGCTCTCTTTCGAAGAAGACTGAAAAAGGGTGTATAAATTACCAGCGTTATACGGTTAAATAGCAGGCTTAGCCAGACAGACCAGCCAGGGCATTCCTGCGCGGGCGGCGCTGGGCAGGAGTACGGTGGATGGAGCTGGATGTGAGGGGCTTGGATGTGTTGATTGCCCTGGTCGCCTTGGCGCTGGGTTTGCTGATCGGGCTGTGGCTGCGGGCGCGCATGAGTGCGCCTATTGAGCAGGCCTTGGCGGATCGCTGCGCACGCCTGGAACAAGACTTGGCCCATGCACAGGAGCAGACTCAGGATGCGCAGGACCGGGCAGTGGAGCTGGACAAGGAACTGATACGCCGCGATGCCCAGTTGCAGGCTCAGGAAATGCGCAATCAGGCCATACAAGAGGACCTGGAGCATAGTCGCGAGCAGATGCGTTTGCAGTTCGAGTCCTTGGCTCAGCAGATTCTGGAGGCCAAAGGACAGACCTTGCGTCAGGATAGTCAGCGCACTTTGGATGAAATGCTGCGACCATTCCGGGAGCAATTGGCAGGCTTCCAGCTGCGCGTGAATCAAGTGCACGATGAATCCGTCAAAGGCCAGACCGCCTTGAATCTGGAGCTGCAACGCATGCAGGAAATGGGCCTGCGCATGAGTGCCGAGGCTCACTCCCTGGCGGTGGCGCTGAAGGGCGATAAAAAGACCACCGGCAACTGGGGCGAAACGCAGCTGGAAAAAACGCTGGAAGTGGCCGGTTTGGTGCGAGGCGTCCACTTCGATACACAATGGCAGGCCCGCGACGAGCAAGGCCGCTTGCGATACCCCGACTTCGTGGTGCACCTGCCGCAGGACAAGCATCTGGTGCTCGATTGCAAAGTGTCCCTGGTGGATTATGACCGTGCTATCCGCGCTGAGACTGACGAGGAACGTCAACAAAGCCTGCAAGCGCATGTGCAAGCGCTACGCAATCATATTGATGATCTGGCCTCCAAGGATTACAGCGCCTTGGCAGGCTTGAACAGCCCCGGCTTCGTGTTCATGTACGTGCCCATTGAAGCGGCCTATATGCAGGCTTTGCAGCATCATCATGGCCTGTTTGACTACGGCCTGGGCAAGAACGTCCTGATGGTCTCGCACACAACCTTGCTGCCTATTTTGCGTACCGTAGCCAATATCTGGATGATGGTGCGCAGCAACGAGCAAGCCCATGAATTAAGTCAGCGCGCAGGTGATATCTACAACCAGGTATCCATCCTGGCCGAGCGCCTGAAAAAGCTGGGCGAAACCCTGGGGCAGGCGGGCAAACACTACAACAGCACGGTGACTGCACTGGCCGGCCAGCAAGGCTTGTACGGCAAAGTCAGCCGCTTTGCCGAGCTATCGGCCAGGGCTAAACGGACTCAACCTGGCATTGAGCCCTTGCATACGGATATAGAGCACGAACGTCTGGATTGGGTCTTGCCGGAAGAGGCAGAGCCAGTTCAGGACAAAGAGCCAGATACCTAATCTGGAGCAGGCTTGAGGATATAGGGTAGATTGCAGGCCGAAAAAGCACATGGCGTCCGAGTACGCCGTGTAGCTCACATCGATTTATTGTTTATTCCGCGCGTCGTCGCTCAGGCATGAGCAGGTCCATGAAAGGACACGACTTTGGGCCTTGGCTTTTGCTCTGCCTGCCAAAGATCGTAGTGGGACTGCATGTTGATCCACATTTCGGCACTGGTTCCAAGGGCGTCGCGCAGGCGTAAGGCCATGTCTGCCGAAATACCGGCAGAACCATTGAGAATGCGCGATAAGGCTGCACGCGTTACGCCAAGGCGGGATGCCGCCTCAGTGACACTGAGTTCGCCCAAGTATTCCCGCAAGACTGGGCCGGGGTGGGATGGGTTGTGCATACGCATAATGTTTTCCTAGTGATAGTCCTGGTAGTCCACCAAAACAGCGTCTTCGCCTTCAAAGTAAAAGGTTAGACGCCAGTTTCCGCTAACCGATATTGTGTAGTGATCTTGTACAGATTGGCCTTTGGGGTTTTTGCCAGATAACTTGTGGAGCTTCCATCCGGGGGCGTTCATATCTTCCGCTTGAGTAGCAGAGTGCAGGGCCGTTAACTGAATCTGAAGGCGAACAGCATGCTTGGCTTGAATGCCGGATTTGGAGCCGGTTTCAAAGTAAGCCTGAAGACCCTTGTGTCGGAAGCTCTTAATCATTTGTATAGTGTATATGATCACTATACGATATGCAAATATTGACGTTATTCTTGGCCTATTTGCTGTTTCGCCTGGGGTTGAGTTTTTGAACTGGCTGAGGGGCGTTGAGGCTGGTTTAGTGCGGTCGATGGCTTTTATGGTTGAGCGCCATCATCCTGCTCAATAAGCTCCAGCCACTGCTCCACCAATTGCGGTGCGCTGAACAGATAGCCTTGCAGTGCATGGCAGCCGCGACGCAGCAGAAATTCTTTTTGCTGCTCGTTTTCCACACCCTCGGCCACGACATGCAGGCCTAGCTGTCTTGCCATCGCCAGCACGGTGCGCACAATGGCGTTGGCTTCTTGCTCCATGGGGACTCCCAGGATCAGGCTGCGGTCCATTTTCAGCTCGTATAGCGGTAGGCGACGGATGGCGGCCAGGTTGGAATAGCCAGTGCCAAAGTCGTCCATGGAAAAACGGATGCCCAGATCTTTCAGCTCGCGCATCATGGTGTTGGCGGAGGAAAAGTCTTCCATCAGCACGCCTTCGGTGATTTCAAAGATCAGGCGATGGGCCGGTGCGCCGCTGGTCTCCAGGATCTGGCGTGTACGGCGGGCAAAGTCAGGGCGGCGGAATTGAATCGGGCTGACGTTGATGGAAATGGGGAAGCTGCATCCCTGAGTTTGTAGCAGCAGATCACAGACGGATGCCATGATCCAGTCCCCCAAGGGGGTGATCAAGTCCGTGCTTTCGGCCAGCGGAATGAACAGGTTGGGTGTCAGCATGCCGCGTGTCGGGTGCAGCCAGCGCAGCAGCACTTCGGCCCCGCAGATGCGGTTTTGCTTGTCGTACTGGGACTGGACAAACAGGCGCAACTGATCCGAACCAATGGCAAATCGCAGGTCGTGTTGCAGGCTCAGGTGTTCTTCAAGCGCCTCTTGCATGCCAGGTTCGTACAAGGTGATCTGGTTGCGGCCATTCTCCTTGGAGCGATACATGGCGGTGTCGGCCTGACGCATCAGGTCCTCAGAGGTCAGAGTGCTGTCGGTAATCAGTGCCAGGCCAATACTGCTGCTGCTCAGATAGGAGTGGCCTTCGATGCTGTAGGGCTCCTCCAGGCGGGTGCGTACCAATTCGGCAAACTCCAGGGCCTCCTTGTAGCAGTCACGCACAGTGCCGGGATGCAGAATTTTCAGGATGACGAATTCGTCCCCGCCCAGACGGGCCACGATGTCTTGGGGATCAATCATCAAGGAAAGGCGGCGCGCCACTTTGCGCAGCAAGGCATCACCAATGGCGTGGCCGCGTGCATCATTGATGTGCTTGAAACGATCCAGATCCAGGAAATACAAGGCACCCGGCCGCTTGTACGGCTCGATGGTCTGCAGATGACGCTCCAGGCGCTGCAGCAACAAACGGCGGTTGGGTAGCTCGGTCAGTGGGTCGTAGAACGCCAGACGGTAGTTCTCCGACTGGGTGGCCTTCAAGGCCGAGATATTGGTGGAAATACAGTACAGATTGGTTTGTCGGGTCTCGGGGTCTTTGACCGGCATTTTGATGGAGAAGAATGTCGCGCGTATATCGCCTTTCCGGTCGCGCACCACTTCCTCTACCGCCAGGCGCTCCCCGCTATACAGCACCTGCTCGTCGTTATGCCGGAATTCGTTAATGGTCTGCTTGTTGGCGTACAGGTCCTGATCGGTTTTGCCCACAATGCTGACCGTGGTGTAGTTCAGGTCCTCGCACAGCTTGCGGTTGGCATATTGATAACGAAACTGGTCGTCCTTGATGTAGACGTAGGCATCAATCGCATCCAGCACGGTATGCAGATGGTGCTCGGTACGGACCAGCTTCTTGCGCTGACGACGCAGGCCGATGCGCATCAGGGTGACGGTCAGCAGGGCAATGGTCAGCAAGACGCCCAGCGTCAGCAAGGCGGGAATAATCCAGGGCTTGGTCGGTTTTTCGATCAGGCGCAGGCCCCACTGATTCAGTGTTTCTGTATAGAACGGGTCGTTATTGTCTTGCCATTGCTTGATGTTCGCATCAATGGCGGCCAGCAAATCCAGGTGGCGGTCCTTGGCTGTGACAAAGTAAGTATTGGTAGGCTCCAGCCGGATAGGGGCGGTTTTCAGGCCATGTTCGCCGGCATGACGCACCCCAAATAAATGGCCGACTACGGCGGCGTCGGCCTGTTTGCTCTGGACCAGTTTCAGTGCGTTGTACTGGGAATCGGTAATGACCAGCTTGGAACCCAGCTCCAGTTTTTGCAAAATATTGTAGAGCTGGGTTAATTGCAGGGTTCCGCTCATGACGGCAATGCGTTTGCCATTGAGGTCATTTAGGGCGCCAATGTGGGTGCCTTTGCCCGTAAATATCTGTGACCAGTCCTCCAGCACGGCTCGGCTGTGGTAGCTGTATAAGGCGGCTCGTTCGGGAGAGTAGGCCAGGCCTGGCACGATATCGAGCAGGTCATTTTGTAGGGCATTGAGGCATTGTTGCCATTCGCATTGCACGGCTTCCAGTGTCCAGCCTTCGCGCTTGGCAATTTCCAGCAGCAGCTCGCCCATAATGCCGCCGGGGCGTGCCTGGCTGTCCAAGAGGAGTTTGGGCGGGTTTTCGTAGATTCCCACCCGTACGATGTGTTGCTGGGAGTGGGGGGCGGCATGGATGGGGGTCGACACAAACCCCAGAGCGACCAGCATGCCTAGCATGTATATTGCCCTGCGCAGCGATAGAGTAAAAAGGCGGGGCAAATTCATAGGGTAATAGCTGCGTAAAGCAGGTAATCAGGGGCGGGTGCGGTCATGCAACAATGATGTGACTAATTTAACTGAATATCGAGATGTGGGGCGGATGCGTGCCGTATTTCGGGGATAAATAGCAGGAGCAGGCTAATGGCGGATTGTGAAACGGTAGAGGTGTGTGTTAAGGGGCGGGTGCAGGGCGTCGGGTTTCGAGCCAGTGCCTTGCGCCATGCTCATTTGTATGGCGTCAAAGGCTGGGTCAGCAATGCCGGTGATGGTTCGGTTGAGCTGCTGTTGCAAGGCAGTGCCGATGCCATAGACAGTATGGTGAGCTGGCTGTATATCGGCCCGGAACAGGCGGTGGTTGAACACGTGGATATACAGCGCTCTTATACCGATAAGCGGTACGATTTTTTTGAGATTCGCTAACAAGCGCGAGCGGCGGTGTCAGCGCTGAGTGGGCCTGCCCCCAAAAAGAAATAATTATAGTTATTTGCGGGCAAACCCTAGGAAAACATTTGTTTTTTTTGACGTTCTCCAGATTAACATGCGTTTTATTGTGTTGAGGTCTGAGTAGGACGACAAATGGAGCCCTTGTTGCGTTTGCAGCGTATCTTGCCTGGCCTGACGCCCGAGTTGCGTCGCGCTGCTCAATGGGTGGAGCGCCACCCGGTTGAAGTCAGCCTGTGGTCCATGCGCAAACAGGCGCAGGAGTTGTCCGTTGCTCCGGCAACCATGCTGCGTCTGGCCAAGGCGGCGGGCTATGAAAGCTATGACTGCTTTCGTGAGCCGTTTCAGCAGGCTTTGCATCGCAATGGCGGCACGATGGCAGCGCGGGCCCAGAATTTGCAAGGCAACCGGGCTTCAGAGCAACAAACACGGTACTTGGGGGAGCAACAGGAGATGGCCCTGGAGTCTGTCCTGCGGCTCAATTCGGTCAGCGTTCTGGACGCTTGTGCCCAGGCGATTCTGGGTGCTTCCAAAGTGGGTTTCATGGGTTTGGGAGTGAGCTTTGCCTGTGCGTTCCAGATGCATTATGCGTATCAATTGATACGCGGTAATGGCGTCTTGCTGAACCGGGCGGTGGACTTGTTTCTGGAACTGGAAGCGGGTCTGGACAGCGGGGGGGTGCTGCTTGTGATCAGCCAGACCCCGTATGTGAAAGCCGTGGTCAATAGTGTGCAGCAGGCGGTGCAGCGTGGCATTACCGTGGTCGCCATAACGGACAGCGTGCTCTCTCCGGTGGCGCAGGGAGCCGAGCATGTCTTGTTGTTTGATGCGCAGACCAGCGAGCAACCAGCGGCCAGTTTTTTTCATTCTCTAGTGGGCACCGTCACGGTTGCCGAGCATTTGTTGGCACGAATTGCCACCTTGGGTGGCAAGACGGTGGTGCAGCGCCTGGCGCAGCTGGAGTCTTCATTTCGAAGTCAGGGAGTTTATTGGCAACAGGACGAAGCGGTTGGTTCCGCTCCGTCTACGTAAAGAAACCGGTCTTACCGGCTATACAAACAGGGGAGACCCCCATGGGAGACACAAAGATGGAACACATTAGCAAAAAAACAGGCAAGAAAACGGTATGGGCGCTGAGTGCAACAGCGGCCATGTGCGCCATGTTGCTCAGCCCCTTGCCTGCCAGCGCCCAGCAGAAGTTTGTCAGTATCGGGACGGGTGGTGTGACCGGGGTGTATTACGCGGCGGGTGGCGCGATTTGCCGTCTGGTCAATAAGGATCGGGGTACTGACGGTGTGCGTTGCTCGGTGGAATCCACGGGCGGTTCGGTCTTTAACGTCAACACCATCAAGGCGGGCGAGCTGGACCTGGGCGTGGTGCAGTCTGATGTGGGCTACAACGCGTACAACGGTGAAGGCCAGTTCAAGGATGGCGGGGCTTACAAGAAGCTACGCTCGGTATTCTCCATTCATCCGGAGCCCTTTACGGTGCTGTCTCGCAAAGAGGCCAATGTCAGCAAGTTTGACGACTTCAAGGGCAAGCGTTTTAACGTAGGCAATCCGGGTTCGGGCACGCGCGCCTCTATGGATCAGTTGCTGCAGGCCATGGGGCTGGATAACAGCTTTTTCTCGCTGGCCTCGGAGCTGCGCCCGGACGAGCACGGCCCGGCACTGTGTGACGGCAAGATTGACGGCTTTATCTATGGCGTAGGCCATCCCTCGGCCAATATTCAGGATCCCACCACCTCTTGCGGCGCCAAGCTGGTGCCTCTGACCGGTCCTGCGGTGGACAAGCTGGTCGAGACTTATCCCTACTACGCCAAGGTTGCGATTCCCGGCGGCCTGTACCCCAATAATCCTGACGACGTTCAGACCTATGGCGTTCTGGCAACCTTTGTGACGTCCGAGGATGTGCCCGAAGAGTCCGTCTACAACGTCGTCAAGGCGGTGTTCGACAACTTTGATGACTTCAAGCGTCTGCATCCTGCATTGGCGAATCTGAAGAAAGAGGACATGGTCAAAAATGGCCTGTCTGCTCCTTTGCACAAAGGGGCTGAAAAGTACTTCAAGGAAAAAGGGCTGCTGTAAGACAGTCTGATTGACACCAGGCTGGCTGTGCCAGCCTGGCCGCAAGTGCCATGGCCATAGCTGTGGCCTTGCCTCTGGTCTGGAGGACCTGGGCGAATCAGCCCAGGTAGATCGGGTGCTTTGCCGGCGGTGTCGGCGGTGCCGGTGCTCTATGCCAGGTTTTCCTGGAGACGAATGTAAATGACACAACAAGAACATAAAAAAGCGGGGCCGGACATGGCCCTGACACAGGATGAAACGGCTGAACTGGAAAAACTGGTTGCCGATGTCGATCGTGGTGGCCGTTCTGTGGCAGGTGCCGCAGGTATGGTTTTGTTTTTGGCTGCAATAGGCTGGTCCTTGTTTCAGCTTTGGTATGCCTCTCCGCTGCCGTTTGCCCTAAATCTGGGCATTTTCAATGACACTGAAGCGCGAGCCCTGCATTTGGGCATCGCCATGTTCCTGGCTTATCTGGCTTTCCCTGCCCGCAAGCAGTCCGCACGGGACAGAATTCCGATTCATGACTGGCTCTTGGCCCTGATTGCGGCCTTTTGCGGCTCGTATTTGTTCTTTTTCTATAAAGAGCTGGCGACGCGCCCCGGTATCCCCACCACGATGGATGTGGTGGTGGCCAGTATGGGCCTGGTGTTGCTGCTGGAGGCGACGCGGCGCTCGTTGGGCGCACCCATGGCGGTGCTGGCGATTGTGTTTATTGCCTATATTTTTCTGGGGCCCTGGCTGCCTGATGCCTTGTCTCACCGGGGCGCCTCCTTACAGCGCCTGGTCTCGCATATGTGGCTGACCACGGAGGGCGTGTACGGGGTTGCGCTGGGCGTTTCGGTCTCGTACATCTTTATTTTTGTACTGCTTGGCTCCTTGCTGGATCGCTGTGGGGCGGGCAATTACATGATGCAGGTCTCGTTTGCCTTGCTGGGACATTTGCGGGGCGGGCCAGCCAAAGTGGCTGTGGTCTCCTCGGCCGTGAACGGGATTGTGTCGGCTTCTTCCGTTGCCAATGTGGTGACGGGCGGTATTTTCACCATTCCCCTGATGAAAAAAGCGGGCTACGGCGGTATTCGGGCCGGGGCGATTGAAACAGCCTCGTCCGTCAATGGTCAGATCATGCCGCCTGTCATGGGGGCGGCTGCCTTTTTGATGATTGAATATGTCGGCATCCCTTACACCGAGATCATTCGTCATGCGCTGCTGCCTGCGGTGATTTCATACATCGCACTGTTTTATATCGTGCACCTGGAAGCGCTGAAGCTGGGTATTCAACCCATGATGGCCTCTGGCAAGCCCAAGACCTTTACGCAGAAACTGGCAGGGTGGGGCATGGGCACGGCCGGCACCTTGATTGTGATGGGGCTGGTCTACTGGATAGGTGTCGGCGTGCAGGCCGTAGCCGGTGAGGCAGCGATCTGGATTTTGCTGCTTTTGCTGCTGGTGCTGTATGTGTTTTTGCTGAAAGTGGCCGCGGACCACGAAGATCTGCCCACCGACATTAATGTGAACACGCCGGTGCGCCCCGAGCCGTGGCCTACCGTACGTGCTGGTTTGTATTTCCTGATTCCGATCGGCATTTTGGTCTGGTGCCTGAGCGTCGAGGTCATGTCCGCCGGTCTGTCGGCTTTCTGGGCGGTAGTGGCCATGTTGTTTCAGATGGCCACGCAGCGTCCCATCATCGCCTGGTTTCGCAAGCAGGCAACGGCTCAGCCGCTGCGCCAGGGTATCAGCGAGGTATGGACAGGACTGCAGGAAGGCGCCCGCAATATGGTGGGTATCGGGATTGCCTGCGGGACCGCTGGCCTGATTGTGGGAGCCATTACCCTGACCGGGCTGGGCCTGCGCATGACAGCCTTTGTGGAGCTGGTCTCCATGGGCAATGTGCTGGTGATGCTGTTCTTTACCGCCGCTGTGTGTCTGGTTTTGGGTTTGGGCATGCCCACCACCGCCAACTACATTCTGATGGCGACGTTGATGGCTCCCGTCGTGGTGGAGCTGGGGGCGCAAAGCGGAATGGTGATACCGCTGATTGCCGTCCATATGTTCGTGTTCTATTACGGGATCATGGCGGATATTACGCCGCCGGTGGGGCTGGCGACCTTTGCGGCCGCTGCCATTTCAGGAGAGGACCCGATCAAGACCGGGGTGCAGGGCGTCACTTATGCGATGCGTACGGCGGTACTGCCCTTCATGTTCATCTTCAACCCCATGCTCTTGTTGATCGGCATACACAGTGCCTGGGAGTTGGTCCTGGTCGTGGTGGGCGCAACCGTGGCCTCTCTGGCATTTGCGGCGGCAACAATGGGCTGGTTGCGTATCAAAACCAGCTGGCTGGAGACGATCCTGCTGTTGCTGGCCACGTTCATGCTGTTCCGTCCGGACTGGTTCATGGACCATGTCAGCGAGAAGTACCAAAGTCGTCCCGCTTCCGAGTTGATGCAGGTGGTGCAGAACACCCCCGACGGGGGCAATCTGGTGGTCCAACTGGCCGGGATGAACCTGGAAGGCAAGGATTTGCAGAAAACAGTTGCCGTGTCCCTGCCGGCCTTGCCGGAAGGGGATCAGGCTACGGGTCTGGCCGCGGCCAGCAAGCGCCTGTCCTTGGCAGGTCTGACGGTCATGGCGTTTGGCGACACGGCGCAAGTGGCGTCGGTTGCCTTTGGCAGCTCGGCGCGCAGGGCCGGATGGGAGCAGGGCTGGGATATCCAGCAGGTTAAAGTGCCGCACCCCGATCGTCCTTCCGAGTTCTGGGTATTTCTTCCTGCCTTCCTGATTTTGATCGGGTTATGGACAAGGCAGGGTGTACGTATGCGGCGTGCTTTGCCGCCGCACGGTACGGCCCAAACCTGATTGCAATGATGGCAAGAGCCAGCCGCCCCTGTGGCGGCTGGTAGTACACTGATGGCCCTGGATTTCAGGCCCGCTGCGCAAGCGGGCCGTTTTCTGTTTGGCTTTTGTCATGGCACCGATCAGTAACGCTCCGCCCGTACCCTCGCGTAATGGGGTCAGTCCCAGCAAAGTATGGTGCCCGCGCGGTCCCTGGACATCGCTGGACGCTTTCCTCCTGGAGCGCTTTCCACATATGGACCCGGACGTATTGCGAGAGCGCCTGGCGCGGGGCGATATTCTGGATCAGAACGGCGTGCCGCAGCAGCCGGGCTCCAGCTATCAGCCCGATCGTTGGCTGTGGTATTTCCGCATGGTGGAGAACGAAGCGGTTGTGCCTTTCGAAATGCCTGTTCTGTACGTGGATGATCGTCTGATTGCGGTGGACAAGCCGCATTTTCTGGCAACAACGCCGGGCGGGCGCTACTTGTACGAAACTGCGCTGACTCGTCTGCGCAGGGACTTTGCAGAGGATGGCATCAGCCCCATCCATAGGCTGGACAGGGAAACGGCGGGTATCTTGCTGTTCTGCCGTGACCCAGCGGCTCGCGGGGCCTATCAGTCATTGTTTCAGCAGGGCGGGATCGAGAAGGAATATGAAGCCGTCGCACCGTTTCAGGACAAACTGGCAAATGGGCTGGTGTACAGCAGCTGCATGAAGGAAGTGCCGGGCCGTTTCGTGATGGAAGAGGTCGCTGGCGAGCCAAACAGCAGTACTGAAATTCTGTGTGAGCGCCAGTGGCACAATGGGCAAGGGCAGCATTTGGCGCTGTATCGCTTGCGCCCTCATAGTGGCCGTAAACACCAGCTGCGGGTGCATCTGAGCAGCCTGGGGGCACCTATCATCAATGATGTGTTTTATCCCGAGCTGCTGCCGGAGCGCGAAGCGGACGACTTCAGCCAGCCCTTGCAGTTACTGGCACGGCATATTGCTTTTGTAGACCCTTTAACGGGTCAGCCACGGCGTTTCAGCAGTCAGCGTCAGCTGGAGCTGGCTTAGTGGGGGATGTGTTTGCAAAGAGTGGCCACCAATTGCAAATTGGAACCATAGACGTCCCTGCACAAGCGAATTCTGCAGTGCAGGTGGAGAAGCTAAGCTAAGCCTAGCGCATCAAGAGCCAACGCTGACGAGCGGCAAGTGATAACTTCAATCCTGATTCTTGGTTTGGATTAGTAATCGTGGAAAATACCCTCGATTTCCTCGTGTTCCAGCTTGCTGGCCAGACACAGCATCAACAAGATTCGGGCTTTTTGCGCGGGCAGATAATGCGCGGCGATAGTGTGATGGTCTTCATCGTAAGCGCTGTCGGTCACTGGCCCTGCGTGGATACGAGAGGCCCGCACGCAGACCACTCCCAGTCGGTGCGCCCGGCTGACGCCTTCCAGCGCTCCGGGGGTCAGGCTGCCGTTGCCGGTTGCCGCCACCACAATGCCTTGCACACCGCTTTGTGCTGCGTGGCGATACAGTTCCGCCAGCGTATCGGGGTGATCGTAAAAGATCTGAACTTTAGGCAAGCTGTGCAAGGAGCGCACATCGAACAGGCTGCTGTGTGTGTGGGGCAGCAGGCTGCGCATCATGAAACGTGGCTGGCCGCCTGCAACCAGACCCAGAGGGCCGGCATCGGGTGAGCCGAAGGCGCTGGTCAGGGTGGTGTGTTGCTTGCTCAGGAAACGGGCGCTGTGTATCTGGTCGTTGAGCAGCACCAGCACGCCCTGATCCTGTGCCAGCGAAGAGCAGGCTACTTGCACGGCTTGATACAGATTCAGCGGACCGTCTGCGCTCAGGGCCGAGGCCGGGCGCATGGCAGCCACCATGACCACGGGCTTGTCGGTTTTCAGAGTCAGATGCAGGAAAAAAGCGCTTTCTTCCAGCGTATCGGTGCCGTGTGTCACTACTGCGCCGTTGATGTCCGGCCGTGCCAGCAGTTCATTGAGCTTGTGGGACAGCTCCAGCAACATCAGCGAGCCCATGGCCCGGCTGTCCACATTGAACACCTGATGGCATTCCAGATCGGCTAGTTCATTAATGCCGGGCACGGCTTGCAGCAGCGTGTGCACGCCCTGGGTGATGTCGTAATCGGTCAGGCCAGTATTGGACTGGGTGGTGGCGGCAATCGTGCCGCCGGTGCCCACCAGAGCCAGTTTGGGGCGTATTGGCATGTGAGAGTGCTCCGCGTCCAGTTGTTGCGTCAGGGGGTGCGGAGAGTCTGGGATAAGGCCGGTTTAGCGGCGAACTTTCAACCAGCGCTCGATCAGGTGCACCACCGACAGCAGGGTAAAGTTGATCAGCAGGTATAGCAGACCTGCAATAACAAAGGTCTCGATGATGGCGTAGTTCTGGTTCATCAAGCGTTTGGCATGGCCGGTCAGGTCCATGACGGCAATGGTCGAGGCCAGGCTGGTGCCTTTAATAGCCAGCACAATTTCATTACTGTACGCGGGCAAGGCCTGACGAATCGCCAAAGGAAACGCCACGCGACGAAAGCGCATCCAGGCGGACATGCCGATGGATTTGGCCGCTTCGATCTGGCCAACCGGCACAGCCTGAAAACCACCCCGGAAAACTTCACTGACGTAGGCGCCACTATTGAGGCCAATGGCCAGAATCGCACAGCGCATGCCATCGCTAAATAGCCACCACAGAGCGGGTGACTCTTTGACAAAGCCCAGGGTGCCGACGCCGTAGTACAGCAGGAACAACTGCACCAGCAGCGGGGTACCGCGAAATACGGTGCTGTAGCTAAAGGCGAAGCTGCGCAAAATGCGACTATGAGACTGGCGCATCAGGGCCAGTGACAGGCCGATGAACAGCGACAGCACAATGCCCCACAGGCCGATATACACGCTCATGCCAAACCCTTTGAACAGGGTTTCGACGGTTGTATTGAATAATTCCAGATCAATCATGCCTGGGCTCTCATGCCTTTGCCGGTGTAGCGTTCGGCCAGCAAAAACAGGGCCTGACTACAGGCACCAATCAGAAAATAAAGCACGCCCGCAATCAGGTACATGGCCATGGGTTCGCGCGTGTTGGCGGCACCCAGGGTAGCCGCACGCATGATCTCGACCAGACCCACCAGGGAGATCAGGGCCGTGTCTTTCAATGCGGTTTGCCAGACGTTATTGGCGCCGGGCAGGGCGTACCAGAACATTTGCGGCAGGATAATGCGGCGCAGGCGCTGCCAGGGGGACATGCCAATGGCTTTAGCGGCCTCGATCTGGCCTTCGGGAATGGCTTGCAAGGCACCGCGAAACACTTCCACGCTGTAAGAGCCTGCAATCAGGCCGATGGCCAGAATGCCAACCAGCGCGGGGAACCAGCGCGTCATCACATCTTCCATGCGCATGAAATCGGCCAGGTCGGAGACGACCTGGACCGAGCCAAAGAACAGCAGGTAGATGATGAGCAGCTCGGGGATACTGCGAACAACCGTGGTGTACAGGCTAACGGGGCCACGCAGCCAGCGTGGCCCGTTGGTCTTGATGCTGGCTCCTGTAATCCCAATGACTACGCCAAGGGCCATGCCCAAAACGGAGATCAGCAAGGTCATTGCTGCTCCGCGAAGGAACATCCAGCCCCAGCCTTCGCGCAGCACATTAAAAATGGTCTCTAGCATCAAGTGGTACTTCTCGACTTATTTCTTGCAGATCTCGTAGTTGGCGATGTCGATGTCAAACCACTTTTCGCTGGCGGTCTTGACGGTGCCATCGTCGATCAGCTTGCACAGGGCAGCGTCAACCTTGGCTTTCAGTTCTGCATTGTCTTTGTGAATACCGACGGCAATGCCATAACCCAGAGTTTCAGGGTCGGAAGAGCCTTTGATGACCAGCTTGGACAGGGCAAAGTTGTCCTCGCCGACTTTATGCAGGAACTTGGACTGGGAGGTCAGATCGGCAAAGGTGCCGTTCAGACGACCGGCGTCCAGATCGATTTGCATCTGGTCCAGAGTTTCGTAGTTCTTGATGGTGGTCTTGGGGGCTTTCTTGGCCAGGAAAGCGCCGTGAGTGGTGCCACCTTGAACGCCAATGGTTTTGCCAGCCAGGCCATCAAAAATAGCTTGTTCGTTGTCCGCGCCAACCAGATCGCTGTTCTTGGGCAGAACGAAAATGGCGTCCTCAACAGCGTAAGGAATACTGAAGTTCACGCGTTTGGCACGCTCGGGGGTGTAGGACATGCCCGAGATGATCAGGTCAAAGCGCTTGGCATCCAGCGAAGGGATCAGGCTGTCAAAGGCTTGCACGATGAATTTGCAGTCGCTGTTCAGCTCTTTGCACAGGGCAGCGCCCACGTCGGCGTCAAAGCCGGTGACCTTACCGGCTGCGTCCACCATGCTCCATGGTGGGTAACCACCTTCGGTACCGATTTTCAGGGTGTCTGCCATTGCAGCCTGGGAGCCCAACAGGGCCAGGCTGGCACAGATCAGGGTCTTGCTGAGGAAACTCATGGTCTGGCTCTCCTTTGTGGAAAGGCTGGTGAGGGCCGTATTGGCCCTGCTGGTTTTCCAGCCTGTGTCGTATTCACGAAGCGATGATCTTACTGCATTGGTTGTAGAAACTGCTGTAGACGTTCGGATTGTGGCCTATCGAACAGGTCTTTGGGGTGGCCACGTTCTTCAATCAGGCCGTTGTGCATGAAAATGGTCTCGGAAGACACGTCACGCGCAAAATTCATTTCGTGGGTGACCAGGATCATGGTGCGGCCTTCCTGGGCCAGCTGGCGAATCACACGCAGCACTTCGCCCACCATTTCCGGGTCCAGCGCCGAAGTCGGTTCGTCAAACAGCAGGACATCCGGGTCCATGGCCAGGGCACGGGCAATGGCCACGCGCTGCTGCTGGCCGCCGGACAGCTCGGCCGGGTAAGCATCGCATTTATTGCTCAGGCCTACCTTGCCCAGCAGTTCGCGGGCGTATTCAGCCGCTTCACGGGCCGGGCGGCCTTTGACGTGGATGGGGCCTTCGGTGACGTTTTGCAGTACCGTGCGGTGCGACCACAGATTGAAGTTCTGAAACACCATCCCCAAGCGGGCGCGGACTTGTTCCAGCAGGCGCGGGTTGTCCGTCTGGCAAATGCCCTTGCGATTGCGATGGCTGCGCAAAATGTCATTACCGATCTGGATTTCGCCCTGATCGGGGACGACCAGGTGGTTAATGCAGCGCAGCAGGGTACTTTTGCCCGAGCCGGAGGCTCCAATAATGGAGAGCACATCGCCCTTGTGAGCTTGCAGGGAAATGCCCTTGAGCACCTCGTTGGTGCCAAAGCGTTTGTGGATGTCGCGTACCTGGACCGCCGCGTTCAGGTCATTGGTATTCACAGCAACGTCCTTGCGGTCAAAGAGAAAGGGGGTAAGGGTTTCATACGGGTGTCATATCCTGGATGCCCGATTCTACCGCTTTCCCCCTGTTTTTTTTGCACAAGCGCTGTATTTTGCTCATAAAAAGCGGCATAAACCGAGTACGCCGCCTTACGAGCTTAGGGATACAGGCCGCGTACCTGACGAGATTCCAGAATGCGGGCGCAACCCACAATAAAGGCAGCCGTACGCAAGGTGACGTTGTGCTCTTTGGCAACCGCCGCCACCGTGGTGTAGGCCGAGCGCATCATCATTTCCAGACGGTTGTTGATTTCGTCCTCGGTCCAGAAAAAGCTGGAGAAATCCTGGACCCACTCGAAGTAGGACACGGTCACGCCACCGGCGTTGGCCACCACGTCCGGAACAATGGTCACGCCCTTGTCGTTCAGGATGTCGTCGGCTTCCGGGGTGGTGGGGCCGTTGGCGCCTTCGATCACAATGCGGGCGCGGATGCGGTCGGCATTGTTCTTGTTGATCTGGCCCTCCAGCGCGGCCGGGATCAGCAGATCGGTTTCGATATGCCAGAAGTCTTCGTTGGAAATGGCCTCGGCATTGGGCGCTCCGGCCAGACCTTTGTGCTGTTCCATGTGGTTCAGCAAGGCCAGTACGTCCAGACCGTTGGGGTTGTACACCGTGCCGGTGTGATCCTGTACGGCCAGCACCTTGGCGCCGGCCTCCTGGAACAGGCGGGCGGCGGTACCACCCACGTTACCGAAGCCTTGCACAATGACGCGGGCGCCATTCAGGTCGATACCGGCGTCGCGGGCCGCTTCACAACCCACGGTATACACGCCGCGGCCAGTGGCTTCCACACGGCCAAGACTACCGCCCAGGGACACCGGCTTGCCGGTGACTACGCCGGTGCTGGTCCCGCCCACGTTCATGGAGTAGGTGTCCATCATCCAGGCCATGGTCTGGGCGTTGGTGTTCACATCCGGTGCAGGAATGTCCTTGTTGGGGCCGATGATCACACCAATCTCGCTGGTGTAGCGGCGGGTGATGCGCTCCAGTTCGGCCTGGGAATGGTTGCGCGGGTCAATACGAATACCGCCCTTGGCACCGCCAAAGGGCAGGTTCACGGCAGCCGATTTGATCGACATCCAGGCAGCCAGGGCCATCACCTCGGACAGGGTGACGTCCTGGTGGTAGCGCACGCCGCCCTTGCCTGGGCCACGGGAAGTATTGTGCTGAACGCGGTAGCCCTCGAAGTGGGCCACGGTGCCGTTATCCAGTTCAATGGGTACGTCGACAATCAGCGTGCGCTTGGGGCGCTTGAGTGTTTCAACCCATCGGGACAATTTGCCCAGATACGGAGTGACTCGCTCCACTTGTTCGAGATAAATACCCCACGGGCCGACGTCGTCGGCGTTCAGGTATGACGGCAAAGCATGGGTGGGACGATCTGTCATGAGCTCCTCGATAAGGTTGGGGAAACGGGATACGAGTACACAGTGAAGACGCAAAATGCGCACAGACGCAGAACCTGGCAAACACGCTGTGGATTGGCTTAGCGGTGGCCGTGTGCAACAGTTATGCTATCGGAAATGGCCGCTGTTGTGTTTGCAGCGTTTGCGATGGTTTTATCTGGGTGCTGGTGCATTGATGGCTTCTTCTGACTCTTCCCTTTCTGGTCGCTTGGCGCAATTGCGCCAACGTATCGAACAGGCTTGCTTGCAGGCCGGCCGCCCTGCGGATGCGGTGGCTCTTTTACCGGTAAGCAAAACCTTTCCTGTGCCCGTGCTGGCGCAAGCTCTGGATTTGGGCCTGTCGCGAATGGGTGAGAACAAGGTTCAGGAGATTCGGGACAAGCAGGCCGAGCTGGCCGATCGCGCGGTGCAGTGGGTGATGATAGGCCATCTGCAGAGCAATAAGGCCAAAGATATTGCACGCTTGGCCAGCGAAGTACAGTCTTTGGACCGTTTGTCGCTGGCCCAGGCCCTGGATCGGCACCTGCAAACCGAGCAGCGCAGCCTGGATGTGCTGATCCAGGTCAAGACTTCGCCTGAGCCCAGCAAGTTTGGGCTGGCACCCGAGGAGTTGCCGGCTTTCATGCAGTCCCTGCGTTCGCTGGATACCCTGAAAGTGCGGGGTCTGATGACCATGGCCGTCAATAGCGAAGACCCTCAGGCGGTACGCGCCTGCTTTGCGACTTTGCGCCAGTGGCGCGATCGTCTGGTGGAGCTGGGCCATGAACAGGTGCAAGGCCTGTCCATGGGCATGAGCGGGGATTTCGAGCTGGCGATTCAGGAAGGCTCCACCGAAGTTCGGGTCGGCTCGGCCCTGTTTGGCGCACGCGAATACCGCTAATCGATATCAGCATCGTTACTAATGCCCTGCACAGGGCTGTCCGCGCATAATGTCTCTGCGCATCCCGCACGGGATGTTTAATACTTAAAAAAACAGCGCCAAAAGCGCTGTCTACACGCATGGAGGAGACATCATGCATTGGAAGAACTTTGGAGCCGGTGTGCTGTTGCTAAGCGCCAGCCTGACAGGAACGGCGATGGCAGCAGACTGGCCCCAGTCTGCCGTCACCTGGGTAGTGCCTTATCCCGCAGGCGGTGGTTCAGACGTGATTGCCCGTTTAGTGGCCAAGCAGCTGGAAAGCAGCCTGGGCCAGACCTTGATTGTGGAAAACAAGCCAGGTGCTGCCACCATTATTGGCGCCACGTATGTCAGCAATGCCAAACCGGATGGCTACACGGTGGGAACCGCCGATTCGGGCACCCTGGCATTCAATTCCTCCTTGTACAGCAAGCTGCAATACGACCCGGCAGCCTTCACCTATGTGGGGGGTCTGGCCCGTTTCCCCTTGATGCTGGCGGTGCCACAGGAGTCTCCCTACAAGACGGTGGCCGATTTGCTGGAAGCGGCTCGTAAACAGCCTGAAAAACTGACGTCCTCATCGGCCGGCAGTGGCTCGCCCCACCATCTGGCGCTGGAGATGTTCAAGCAGCGCACGGACACCAGGATTGTGCACGTGCCCTACAAGGGTGCCGCGCCCGCCATTCAGGATTTGCTGGGTGGACAGGTGGATATGTCCTTTGTGGATTCCGCCGCCGCACTGTCCAATATCAAGGCAGGCAAACTGCGGGTCTTAGCCGTTGCCACGCCCGAGCGCAGCAGTCTTTTGCCGGATGTGCCAACCATGGCCGAGGCCGGTATTGCCGACTTCTACGCCTATGCCTGGCAAGGTTTGGTGGGCCCACCCAAGATGGACGAAGCTGCCCGTCAGCGCTTGAGCCAGGACTTGATGCAGGCCCTGAAAACGCCTGAACTGGACCAGCGTATCCGCGATATGGGGGTAGAACCCATGCCCATGACGCCCGACGAATTCCAGGCCTACGCCCAGCGTGAACGCGCTGAATGGGCCACGGTTATCGAGCGTGCGGGCATCCGTATGGATTGACGTTCATGCGGTCCACAGTGGCCGCATAATCAGGCGGCATACTCATCGCCGTAACGTTTCAGGCCGTCCAGGTCCAGTACCTGGACACCACCGTATTTGATCAGCAACAGCCCTTCGTTTTCCAGTTGGCGCAGGGCCTGGTTGGCACGCTGGCGCGACACACGCGCCAGGTAGCCGATTTCTTCCTGGGTAATGTCCAGGCGCAGACCTTTTCCGGGGTAGAGCAGCGGGTTGAACAGCTCTGCCAGACAACGTGCCACGCGGGCATCGGGGGTAGACAGGCTGTTGTATTCCGCCTTGCCGATAAATTGCGCCACACGTTCATTGAGCTGATGCAGGAGGTAGCGGTTGAAAGCAATGCTCTGGTCCAGCAAATCGTTAAAACTGTGGGCGGGCAAACGGGCCACCTGGCAGTCGCGCAAGGCGACCACATCGTATTTGCGTTCTTCGTTTTTCAGCAAGGAGCCTTCGCCTATCCAGCCACCGGCAGGTACCCCTGTCATGGAGGCAATCTTGCCTTCGGAATTTCCCACCGACACCTTGAGCAAACCCGAGAGCACACCAATCCAGGCAGTGGCACGTTCTCCCTTGCGTTCGACGATGGCACCGGCCTCGTATGCGGTGATCAGTGTGTCGCGGCGGACACGCTCTTGCAGCTCAGGTGTCAACAAGCGAAACCAGGCGGCTCGCTCCGATAAAGCATCTACAACATGCATGAGGATTAACCCTCGATAAAGGTCGAATGTCATGTCCGTGACAATCTTCGGGACGGGCAGCCGATAACTTGATTATTAACA
Source organism: Alcaligenes sp. AB3 (assembly GCF_031844565.1). Lineage (NCBI taxonomy): Bacteria > Pseudomonadati > Pseudomonadota > Betaproteobacteria > Burkholderiales > Alcaligenaceae > Alcaligenes > Alcaligenes sp. AB3. The sequence continues at coordinate 36,523 of NZ_JAUZVM010000010.1, read as the reverse complement.
GGCTGCAAATAGCTTGAAGGCAGAACATCAGCCTTCTGCCGCAATCATAAGCAGCCTCCTGGACCATAACAAGCCGGGAAAATTCGGAGGAGACATGGTTGTGCGGATGGATAAAGAGCAGGTAGCGGGGTTACCCGGCACCTTCCCAGCCTGGATAGAACACCATGCCCAGGTGCGCGGCAATAAAGTTGCCATGCGCGAAAAAGACCTGGGAATCTGGCAGACCTGGACGTGGCAGGAGCTGGCTGAACAGGCCGAGCAACTGGCTGCGGGCCTGGCCGGGCTGGGTGTCAAGGACGGTCAGCACGTTGCGGTGATCGGTGAAAACCGCCCGCGCTTGTACCTGGCCATGATGGCGGCCCAAATGCTGGGCGCCGTGCCCGTGCCGCTGTATCAGGATGCAGTGGCCCAGGAAATGCTGCATGTATTGCTGGATGCCAGCATACGCGTGGCCGTGGTCGAGGACCAGGAGCAGGTCGACAAGTTGCTGGAAGTCTGGGATCAGTGCCCCGATCTGGATGCGCTGATCTATGACGACCCACGCGGTCTGCGCAATTATCAGCAAGAACAGCTGCAGTACATCGAACAGGTCATGGAGCAGGGGCGCTTGCAGTTGGCGCGTGATCCGGACTGTGTGCGTCGTATCTGGAAGGCCATCACGCCTGACCATGCTGCCGCCATGTTCTACACCTCCGGTACCACTGGCAAGCCCAAGGGCGTGGTCTTGACCCACGGCGCGCTGGTGGATCGTGGCCTGGCCATTCAGGAGCTGGAGTCGCTGACCGATGCCGAGGAAGTGCTGGCCTATCTGCCCCCTGCCTGGATCGGGCAGAACATGTTTTCCTACACGCAGTTCCTGGTCACGGGCTTTACAGTGAATCACCCCGAGTCGCCCGAAACCGTCTCCATCGACCTGCACGATATTGGACCAACCTATTACTTTGCGCCTCCCCGCGTGCTGGAAGGCTTGCTCACGCAAGTGACTATCCGCATGGAAGATGCCGGTGCCCTGAAGCGCGCCTTATACAAGCGTTTCATGTCGCTGGCCCATCGTGTGGGTGTGCAAATTCTGGACAAGCGGCCTGGCGTGGGGATGTGGGATCGCCTGTGCTATGGCCTGGGCAATATCCTGATTTACGGCCCCTTGCGTAATGCCCTGGGCATGAGCCGCGTGCGTGTGGCTTATACCGCCGGCGAAGCTATTGGCCCCGACCTGTTCGATTTTTACCGCTCCATTGGCATCAACCTGAAGCAGTTGTACGGCGCGACTGAAACCTCGGTCTTCGTTTGCGTTCAGGAAGACGGCCATGTGCGTGCCGACACCGTGGGCCCACCTGTGAAAGGCGTGGAAATCCGCGTAGCCGATAACGGTGAAATCCAGGTGCGCAGCCCCGGTTTGTTCAAGGAGTACTACCGCAATCCCGAGTCCACCGCCGAGTCCTTTACCGAGGACGGCTGGTATCACACGGGCGATGCCGGTTATCTGGACACTGATGGTCAGCTAAAGATCATCGATCGTGCCAAGGACGTGGGCAAACTGGCCGATGGCTCCCTGTTTGCACCCAAGTACATCGAGAACAAGCTCAAGTTCTTCCCCTTCATCAAGGAAGCCGTGGCTTTTGGCGATGGTCAGGAAGAGGTATGTGCCTTTATCAATATTGATCTGGAAGCCGTGGGCAACTGGGCCGAGCGTCGCAACCTGCCTTATGCCGGTTATACCGATCTGGCCGGCAAACCCGAGGTCTATGCCTTGATTCGCGATTGCGTGGCGCAGGTCAATGCTGATCTGGCCAACGATCCCAAGCTGGCCGGCTCGCGTATCAGCGCCTTCCTGATTCTGCATAAAGAGCTGGACCCGGATGACGATGAATTGACCCGTACCCGCAAGGTACGTCGCGGCTTTATCGCGCAAAAGTACAAGGTTCTGGTCGACGCCCTGTTCAACGGTTTGGACAGGCAGTTTGTGGAGACAGAAGTGAAGTTTGAGGATGGGCGCAGCGGGCGCATTTCAGCAGACCTGCACATTGAGCGCATGACTGACGCAGCAGCAAGGAGCGCATGATGAGTGAGGCGCAAATGCCGGGCCGTCGCATTGGCCCAGTGGTACTGGATTTGAAGAATATTTCGCTGTCCTTTGGGGGGGTGAAGGCACTGACCGACATCTCGTTCAACATTCGTGAACACGAGATCCGCTCCATCATTGGTCCGAACGGCGCAGGCAAAAGCTCCATGCTGAACGTCATCAACGGCGTGTATGCACCACAACAAGGCGAGATTGTCTTGCGTGACCAGAGTTATGCCCGCATGAACTCGCGTCACACCGCCGAGCAGGGCATTGCCCGTACTTTCCAGAACCTGGCTCTGTTCAAGGGCATGAGTGTGCTGGACAACATCATGACCGGCCGCAATCTGCACATGAAAAGCGGGGTGTTTGCCCAGGCTTTCCGACTGGGCGGTGCCGAGCGTGAAGAGATTCGCAACCGTGAATACGTGGAAGGCATCATCGACTTCCTGGAGATCCAGGCCTACCGCAAAACGCCGGTAGGACGCTTGCCTTACGGCCTGCAAAAGCGGGTTGACCTGGGTCGGGCGCTGGCGATGCAACCGAGCATTCTGCTGCTTGATGAGCCCATGGCGGGCATGAACATCGAAGAAAAGCAGGATATGTGCCGTTTCATTCTGGATGTGAACGAAGAGTACGGCACCACGATTGTTTTGATTGAACACGATATGGGCGTGGTCATGGATATTTCGGACCGCGTGGTGGTCCTGGACTATGGCAAGAAAATTGGTGACGGAGTACCGGATGAAGTACGACAAAACCCGGACGTCATTCGCGCCTATCTTGGCGCTGGCCATTGAGGGGAACGGACATGGCATTTTTTCTTGAAACCTTGCTGGGCGGGCTGATGAGCGGGATGTTGTACGCCCTGGTCGCGCTGGGCTTTGTCCTGATCTTCAAAGCATCGGGTGTCTTTAACTTTGCACAGGGCGCAATGGTGCTGGTGGCTGCATTGGCCATGGCCCGTCTGTCCCAGTGGATTCCGCAGTTGCTGGGCATGGAGCCGGGCATCCTGGGCAATGTGCTGGCTTTCATTGTTTCGGCCATTTTGATGTTTGTGCTGGCCGTGGTCATTGAGCGCTGGGTGCTGCGTTATCTGGTCAACCAGGAAGGCACGACCTTGCTGATGGCCACGATCGGTATCAGCTATCTGCTCGATGGCTTGGGCCAGATTGTATTTGGCAGCTCCGTGTACTCCATTGATGTGGGCATGCCCAAAGATCCGGCCTTCATTCTGGAGTCCATGTTTGAAGGCGGCGTGCTGGTTAGCCTGGAAGACCTGAGCTCGGCCGTGGTGGCGGCCTTGCTGGTGGTGGCCCTGGCCATCTTCTTCCAATACACCAGCGTGGGCCGTGCCCTGCGGGCGGTGGCGGACGATCACCAGGCAGCGCAATCCATTGGTATTCCCTTGAACCGTATCTGGGTCGTGGTCTGGACCGTGGCCGGGTTGGTGGCCCTGGTCGCCGGGATTATCTGGGGCTCCAAATATGGGGTGCAGTTCACCTTGTCGACCGCAGCGCTGCGCGCCTTGCCGGTCGTGATTCTGGGTGGTTTGACCTCGGTGCCTGGTGCCATTGTGGGCGGCCTGATTATCGGTGTGGGCGAGAAGGTGTCCGAGGTGTACCTAGGCCCTTATGTAGGTGGCGGCATCGAGATCTGGTTTGCTTATGTGCTGGCCCTGGTGTTCCTGCTGTTCCGACCACAAGGTCTGTTCGGCGAGAAGATTATTGATCGCGTCTGAGGTGGAGTCGATATGATTTACCGCGAAAATGGTCAGTTCAAAAGCAGCTATCGGGCTGACCAGCAGATTTTTCCCATCCGCCAGGATCGCTATGTGGTGTTGGGCTTGTTGCTGGTGGCCTTCCTGCTGGTGCCAGCCATGGCATCCAACTATTTCCTGCAAGCCATTCTGATCCCCTTTCTGATCCTGTCCCTGGCAGCGATTGGCCTGAACATTCTGGTGGGCTACTGCGGCCAGATTTCCATCGGTTCGGGTGCCTTCATGGCCGTGGGCGCTTATGCCGCCTGGAACTTTGGTGTCCGCATTCCTGAATTACCGCTGGTGTTTCAGATCCTGCTGGGCGGTGTGTTTGCCACCTTGGTGGGCGTGGCCTTCGGTATCCCCAGCTTGCGTATCCGTGGCTTGTACCTGGCCGTCACGACCCTGGCCGCGCAGTTCTTTGTGGATTGGGCTTTCCTGCGTATTGCCTTCTTCACGAACTACTCGCCCTCGGGCAACGTGTCGGTGCCAGCCTTGAGCGCCTTTGGCTTGCCAGTTCAAACTCCCATGCAGAAGTACTTGTTCGTGCTGATCTTTGTGGTGGTGTTTGCCTTGCTGGCCAAAAACCTGGTGCGTGGCGCAATTGGCCGTCAATGGATGGCAATTCGTGACATGGACGTGGCCGCTGAGGTGATTGGTATTCGCCCGGTCTACGCCAAGCTCACCGCCTTTGCCGTCAGCTCTTTCATCATCGGTGTGGCCGGTGCCTTGTGGGCCTTTGTGCACCTGGGTTCCTGGGAGCCGTTGGCTTTTGACCTGAACCGTTCCTTGCAGTTGCTGTTCATCGTCATCATCGGTGGTTTGGGCTCGATTGTGGGCAGCTTCTTTGGCGCTGCTTTCATGGTCTTGCTGCCCGTGTTCCTGACCAACGTGCCGCACTGGTTTGGCGTGTCCATCGGGGTGGATACCGCCTCGCACATTGAACACATGGTATTTGGTGCCCTGATTGTATTTTTCTTGATTGTGGAGCCGCACGGTTTGGCTCGACTCTGGAGTATTGGTAAGGAAAAGCTGCGTTTGTGGCCCTTCCCCCATTAATAGCAGGTAGGCAGTTCATTACAACAACAGCCCCGCCAATCGGGACGGGGTACTTAGACAAATGGTACTTATCGGAGGACCAGGAGATGACAACACGACTGAAACGCGCTGTGCTCGGTTTGAGTGCTTGCGCTGCAATGTTGACCATGAGTACAGCCGCTGTGGCAGCCGAGGAACAGTACATTCCCCTGCTGACCTACCGCACCGGCTCCTTTGCCCCACTGGGTATCCCATGGGCGGACGGCAAGCTGGACTATCTGGCTTTGGTCAATGAACGTGACGGCGGTGTCAATGGTGTCAAGCTGGTGTACGAGGAGTGTGAAACCGCGTATGCCACCGATCGTGGCGTCGAGTGCTACGAGCGCATGAAAGGCAAGAACGGCGGCGCTTCGGGTTTTGATACCCAGTCCACAGGCATTACGTTCGCGCTGACCGACAAGGCCTTTGTCGATGGCGTGACTATTGAAACCATGGGCTACGGCTTGTCGCACTCGGCTAACGGTGCGGTGTTCGAGTGGAACTTCCCGCTGCTGGGCACCTACTGGACGGCGGCTGATGTCATGATCCAGGACATCGCCAAGCAAGTGGGCGAGGACAAGCTGAAAGATCAACGCATTGCTCTGGTCTACCACGACTCGCCTTACGGTAAAGAGCCTATCGCCCTGTTGCAGGCACGTGCCAAAGAGCAAGGCTTCAAGCTGGATCTGTACCCGGTAACCGCTCCTGGCGTGGAACAAAAATCCACCTGGCTGCAAGTGCGCAAGAACCGTCCTGACTTCGTCCTGCTGTGGAGCGCCGGGATCATGACGCCCACCGCTATTCGTGAAGCTCAGGCTGTGGGTTACCCACGCGACAAGATCTACGGTATCTGGTGGGCAGCGTCCGAGAGCGATGTGGTCGATCTGGGTCAGACCGCCAAGGGCTACAAGGGCATCACCATTCACAACAGTGCCGAGGACGGTCCAGTGCATGACGCTGTGCGCGAGATGCACGCCAAAGGCAAAGGCGCTGAAAACGGTGACAAGTACGTCGGCACGCTGGCTCACACCCGCGGCATGATGATTTCCATGATGCAGGTTGAAGCGATTCGCACCGCACAAGAGAAGTTCGGTAAAGGTCAGCACATGACCCCCGAGCAAGTGCGCTGGGGTTTCGAGAACCTGAATCTGGACGAAGCTCGTCTGAAAGAGCTGGGCTTTGAAGGCATCATGCGTCCCGTCAAAACCTCGTGCAACAACCACATGGGTGATGACTGGGCCCGTATCGTGCAGTGGGACGGCAGCAAGTTTGAAGTCGTGTCCGACTGGTATCAGTCCGACAAGAAATACGTTGATCCTTTAGTCAAGGAAATGTCGGCCAAATACGCCGCCGAGAAGAAAATTACGCCTCGCACCTGCGAAGGCTAAACCCAGGCGCCCAGGGCTCGCCCTGGGCACTGCATTGCGTGGGGAAGATTATGAGTGAGACCGTAGGCCAAGTGGATGAGACGCCCATCTTGCTGGACGTCAATGGCATCGAAGTGATTTACAACCACGTCATTCTGGTGCTCAAGGGTGTGTCCTTGCGCGTGCCGGAAGGGCGGATTGTTGCCTTGCTGGGCGCCAACGGTGCCGGTAAAACCACGACCTTGCGGGCCGTATCGAACTTGCTGCGTGCCGAGCGCGGCGATGTGACCAAAGGCCAGATCCATCTGCGTGGCGAACGTATTGACCAACTGACTCCGGCTGATCTGGTCAAGCGCGGCGTGGTGCAGGTGATGGAAGGGCGCCACTGTTTTGCGCACTTGAGCATTGAAGAGAATCTGCTGACCGGGGCTTATACCCGTACCTTGTCACGCGGCGATTTAAGCGCCGAGCTGGACAAGGTGTACCAGTATTTTCCGCGTCTGAAGCAGCGCCGTACCAGTCAGGCCGGCTATACCTCGGGCGGGGAGCAGCAAATGTGTGCCATTGGCCGTGCCTTGATGGCCGACCCGGGCATGATCTTGCTGGATGAACCCTCCATGGGCCTGGCACCGCAGGTGGTGGAAGAAATTTTCGAGATCGTGCGTGACCTGAATCAGCGCGAGCGCGTCAGCTTCTTGTTGGCCGAGCAAAACACCAACGTGGCCCTGAAGTATGCCGACTACGGCTACATCCTGGAAAACGGCCGCGTCATGATGGATGGACCCTCCAAGGCCTTGGCCGAGAACGAAGACGTCAAGGAGTTCTATCTGGGTGTGTCCGGGGGCGAGCGCAAGAGCTTTCGCGACAATAAATTTTATCGACGGCGCAAGCGCTGGTTGGCGTAACTCCGCCACCCCTGACCCCCTTTGACATTTTTAGTTTTGGACAGCTTCTGGCTATACGGGGTGTGGTAGCAGAGCTTGGTATCGACACCTGTCTGTCTGCGGACAGAACGTCGGCTGGGCGCGGGAGTGTTTGAATGCCAATTCATCCCACTGGAGGAGAGATGAGCGAATATTACGACGAGCGCGAAACCCTGGAGCCGGAGGAGCGCGAAGCCGATTTGATGTCCCGTTTACCGCAGGTCTTGCAAGCGGCCGCGAAAGGGGCCCCCGCGATTGCCAAGCAACTGGGTTCGGTGGATCTGGCCGCCGTGCGCAGCCGCGAGGATCTGCTGGCCATCCCGGTGTTTCGTAAAAGCGAGCTGCTGAAAGCCCAGCTGGAAGCGCGCGAACAGGCTCGCTCGGGCGGGCCATCGGCTGATTACGCGCAGTCCGTATTCGGGGGCTTTTCCTCCATTGCCTGGGGTGCGGCCCGCAAAGTGTTTGCCTCGCCCGGTCCCATGTACGAGCCTGAAAGCCGTCGCCCGGACTATTGGGGTTTTGCACGTGCGCTGTACGCGGCCGGTTTCCGCTGCGAAGAACTGATTTTCAACTGCTTTTCCTACCATTTCACCCCGGCTGGCTCCATGATGGAAACCGCCGCACATGCCCTGGATTGCACGGTGTTTCCGGGCGGTGTGGGTCAAACCGAGCAGCAAGTACAGGCCATGGCCGATTTGCGCCCGCATGGTTATACCGGCACCCCCAGTTTTTTGAAGATCATCATGGAAAAAGCCCAGTCCATGCAGATTGCGCTGCCAGGGCTGAGCAAGGCCTTGTTCTCCGGCGAAGCCTACCCGCCTTCCTTGCAAAAGTGGTTCAGTGAGCACGGCGTAGCAGGCTACCAGGCCTATGGCAGTGCCGATCTGGGCATGATTGCCTACGAAACCCAGGCCCGCGAAGGCTTGGTGCTCAATGAAAACCTGATTCTGGAAATTGTGCGTCCTGGTACAGGCCAGCCGGTTGCACCGGGCGAAGTGGGTGAGGTGGTCGTGACCTCCTTTAACCCCGACTATCCGCTGGTACGTTTCGGCACGGGGGACTTGTCCGCCGTTATGCCCGGTCAGTCTCCTTGTGGTCGTACCAATCAGCGTATACGCGGCTGGATGGGGCGTGCTGACCAGACGACCAAGGTGCGCGGCATGTTTGTGCATCCGGGACAGGTGGAGCAGATTTGTCTGCGTCACAAGGAGCTGGGCCAGGCTCGCCTGGTGGTGCGTGGTGCCAGCGGCCAGGATCAGATGGTGTTTCAGGTGGAAGTTGCCTCCAGGCCTGAGGGTCTGGAAAGCGTATTGGCCGACTCGATTCGTGAAATCACCAAACTGCGTGCACAGGTGGAATTTGTGGAGCCAGGCGCCTTGCCTCGGGATGGTAAAGTCATCGAGGACCAACGCAGCTACGATTAATTAGCCATGTAGATATGCACACAAGTAGCAGTCGGGCTGCGGTACTATGCTGGAAAATAGTCAATACCTATATCTTTGAGGAGAGCCCGATGCGCTTTGTGCCAGTTTCTGCTGTAGTCCTGGCCTTGATGGCCAGCATGCCTGCTGCCCAGGCCGCCACCCTGGACAATGTCAAACAGCGCGGCCACGTGCTGTGTGGCGTGACCACCGGCTTTGCCGGTTTTTCTGCCCCTGATGACAAGGGTAACTGGACCGGTCTGGATATCGACGTATGTCGTTCGGTCGCCGCTGCCACTCTGGGCGACGCCAGCAAATTCAAGGCCGTACCCTTGAACTCGCAGCAGCGCTTTACGGCCCTGCAGTCGGGCGAAATTGACCTGTTGGCCCGTAACACCACCGTGACCCAGCAGCGCGATACCGCGGTCGGCGCTATCCATGCAGGTATCAACTTCTACGACGGCCAGGGCTTCCTGGTGTCCAAGAAACTGGGCGTTTCCAGCGCCAAGGAATTGAACGGCGCCACGGTTTGCATGCAGACAGGCACGTCCAACGAAAACACCATGGCTGACTGGGCTCGCGCCAACAAGGTTGAGTACAAGCCTGTGGTGATCGAACAGTTCAACGAAGTGGTCAACGCCTTCGTGGCTGGCCGCTGTGACGTGTTCTCTACTGATGCATCGGGCCTGGCTTCGATTCGTATCTCCAAAATGGAAAATCCGGACGACTACCTGGTGCTGCCTGAAATCATTTCCAAAGAGCCACTGGGCCCATTCGTCCGTCAGGGCGATGATGCCTGGCTGAACATTGTGAAATGGTCCATCCAGGCCAGCTTCAATGCTGAAGAACTGGATGTGACAGCGGCCAATGTGGACGAGAAGCTCAAGAGCAACAACCCCAACATCCAGCGTCTGCTGGGTGTGACTCCCGGTGCCGGTAAAAACTTGGGTCTGGACGAAAAATGGGCTTACAACATCATCAAGCAGGTCGGTAACTACGGCGAGTCCTTCGAGCGCAACGTGGGTAAAGGTAGCCCGCTGCAAATCGAACGTGGTTTGAACGCTTTGTGGATCGACGGTGGCTTGATCTACGGTCTGCCTATTCGTTAATCCTTTCGGGATTCGCGATAGGCAAAAAGCAGCTCTCAAAGAGAGCTGCTTTTTTATTGACTGATCGATCTGAGGGCTATGACGTTGATGTACTTATTGCTTGTTGTCCCCTGGCGATGTGGGCTCCCCTGCACCGTTGGTGTAGGTATCGCTTTGGATGGGAACACTGCAATGCATAGTATGCCTAACTGCAGTGCACGGTTCTCAGATGGGAGACTTAGCTCTTGCGCCGCAACACTAACGAAATTTTGGCAAAGGCCACTTGCAGGTCCTGCGTGGCACCTTGAAAAATCACAGGGCGACCACGCCGGGTAAAGCAGATCAGGCGCTTGGAGTTGAATAGCGGCACGAATTTGGCAAAGTGAATATCTTGCCATTGCACTTCCCGCTTCATGATCCAGTTCTGGCGTATGCCATTCTGGTCAATCGTGGTGACGCCGTGCCACATGTGCCAGGCAATCAGAATCAGGCCGGTAAACAGCAGGACCAGACAGCCCGCCAGAACGGGGCTGATGGCGGCGCCTTGCGGGGAGCTGGCCACCAGCGCGAAACGCACGCCGATCAGGGCCAGCACAATCCAGGCGCTGGCCGCTACCCATTTGGGCCAGGAACGGCCTTGAATGGGAAGCGTGCCCAGATCCTTCAACATGGCATCAATTTCCTCTTTCGAGGGAGCTTGGCTCATCAGCACGCGGCGGCCCCTTGCTTGCGGGCGGCCAGGGCGTTACCGGCATTGCTGGCCGATTTGCGCTTCAGGTGAGCCGAAATCCATTGGCCCGTGTCCACCACGGCGTTCAGATCAATGCCGGTTTCAATATCCAGGCCCTGCATCAGGAACAGCACGTCTTCGGTGGCGACGTTGCCGGTGGCGCCCTTGGCGTAGGGGCAGCCGCCCAGACCGGCCACGGAACTGTGGAAAATATGAATGCCAGCCTGCATGGAAGCCACAATATTGGCGATGGCCTGGCCATAGGTGTCGTGGAAGTGGCCGGACACATGAATGGGGTCAATGTGCTCGGTCACCATGCGCATGACTTCGTAGACCTGACGGGCCGTGCCGACACCGATGGTGTCGGCCACGTCGATCTCGTCACAGCCCAGCTCGATCAGGCGTTTGCCTACTTTCAGCACATTGGACGGCGCCACAGCACCTTCATAGGGACAACCGAACGAACAGCTGATGGAGCCGCGCAGGCGCATGCCGGCTTCTTTGGCGGCCTGGGCAACGGGGGCAAAGCGCTCCAGCGATTCTTCAATGCTGCAATTGATATTGCGCTGCGAAAATGCTTCGCTGGCAGCGGCGAAGATCATCACTTCGTCGGCCTTGGCAGCCAGGGCGCCTTCAAAACCACGCATATTGGGTGTCAGAACTGAATAGATCGTGCCGGGGCGACGGTCAATGGAAGCCATCACTTCCGCGCCGTCTGCCATTTGTGGCACCCATTTGGGCGATACAAAGGAAGCGGCTTCCACGTTCACAAAACCGGCGTGGGACAAGCGGTTGACCAGCTCGACCTTGATGTCGGTAGGGATGAATTCTTTTTCGTTCTGCAGGCCGTCCCGAGGGCCGACCTCCACAATCTTGACGCGCGAGGGGTATGACATGAAGTTTCCTGAAGGTAAGGGGCTGGGCCTGGAGGCCTTTACGTATTCGTCATGATACCTCTTGAAGGCCAGGGCTGGCCCCCTAGGAACAGCCCTATAAGCAGGCGGCGTGGCCGGGGTTTCGATGTAAATGGGCAGACCATGCTGCAGTGTGGTCCTGCCGGGGCCTAGGGCTTGATGCGTTGGAATCGCCCGTCTGCCAGAGGCTCTATGCAGCCGGCCAGCTCCAGTTCGGCCAGGACAGCAGGCAACTCGGTCGCGAGCAGCCCTGTACGCCGCATCAATTGTTCGGGGCTGAGTGGCGCAAAGTCGATACGCTCCAGAATAGGGCGCAATTCCTCGGGCAAGGCCTCATAGGGGTTGGGCTTTGGGCCAGATTGGGGAGCTGCATCCAGATTGAAGTCGCCTTGCACATTGCCCAGTTCATCCAGAATGTCCTGGGCGCTTTCCACCAGTTTGGCACCCTGACGTATCAAGGCATGGCAGCCGCGTGCCAAAGGGGAATGAATGGAACCTGGAATGGCAAAAACCTCTCGGCCTAGCTCTCCGGCCAGCCGGGCCGTGATCAGGGACCCACTTTGTTTTGCGGCTTCTACCACCAGTACGCCTTTGGCCAGAGCCGCCACAATGCGGTTGCGGCGTGGGAAGTGGTGGGGCATGGCGCGGGTGCCCAAAGGAAACTCGCTAAGCAATAGACCGTGAGCGCTGATCTGATGAGCCAGATCGCGGTGTGCCGCCGGGTAGACCAGATCCAGCCCCGTTCCCATCACGGCAATAGTGCCTGCGGATGGTGGACCGGCTTTCAAGGCTCCTTTGTGTGCGGCCTGGTCGATACCGCTGGCCAGACCGCTGATGATGCACCAGCCTCTGGATGCCAGGGTAGCGGCAAAATCCGTTGCGGTTTCCTGGCCGGATTGGGTGGCATTGCGTGCCCCCACGATAGCCAGTCCTTTGCGCTGCAAGACACCCAGATCGCCATTGGCATAGAGCAGCAGCGGTGCGTCGTGCAGGTCCAGCAAGGAGGCGGGATAGGTGGGGTCGGCCAGCGTAACGACATGGTGATTGGGCTGCTTAAGCCATTCCTCCGCTTGTTCAATCTGTGCTTGCAACTCGTCCAGCGGTTCCTGGCTTAGCTGCACAGCCAGTTCGGTTGGGATATGGCGCGCCAGGGTTTGAACCGAACTTTGATAGATCTGCGGCGGCAGCCCGCAGGCAGCCAGCAATTGCCGGGCTTGGGCGGGCGCAAGCTCTGGCTCTAGCGACAGGCGCAACCAGGCACGCAATTCTTCCGAGATTTCATCCGAGGTTTCACCCGAGCTAAAATAATGAGGCATAAGGTAGTGTGGCACGAAACCGATAATTGTTCTGTTTGGCCTGGACTGTTTTATCCAGGGTGAAGACCGTTTTTTTGCTGGGGCTTCGTGTGGTGCCGGGGCAATCGGGTGCCGCCCTGAAACTTGTTTTATTATATCGACTTATCGCTTTTTCTTCGGACATCACAATGGCTTTGCTTCCCATCCTTAAATTTCCTGACCCACGTCTGCACACGGTGGCCAAACCTGTGCAGGAGGTCGACGACCGTATTCGCAAACTGGTCAAGGATATGGCCGAGACCATGTATGACGCGCCCGGCGTAGGACTGGCCGCGACGCAGGTTGACGTGCATGAGCGCGTGGTGGTCATTGACGTGTCGGAAAGTGGCAATGAATTGCTGGTGCTGATCAACCCGGAAATCACCTGGAAAAGCGAAGAGCTGCAGGTGTACGAAGAAGGCTGCCTGTCTGTGCCCGATACCTACGACAAGGTCGAGCGCGCCGCCAATATTCGCTTCAAGGCTCAGAACGAAAAAGGCGAGTGGTACGAGACAGAAGCCGATGGCCTGCTGGCCGTGTGTGTTCAGCACGAGCTGGATCACCTGGATGGCAAGGTATTTGTGGAATACCTGTCCGTGCTCAAGCGTGAGCGTATCCGCAGTCGTCTGCGCAAGCAGCAGCGTGAAGCACTGAAGGCAGGGCAATAGTCGCCATGCGTATTGTTTTTGCCGGCACCCCGGATTTTGCCCGTATCGCCCTGGAAGCCCTGTTAGCGCAGGGCTTTGATGTTCCTTTGGTCATGACGCAGCCAGACCGTCCGGCTGGCCGTGGCATGAAGCTTAGCCCCAGTCCGGTCAAGCAAGCCGCTGTGAACGCCAATATTCCGGTTCTGCAGCCGCATAGCTTGCGTCTGGATGGCAAGTATCCCGAGGAAGCGGCCCAGGCCCGTCAGACCTTGCTGGATTTGCAGCCGGATCTGATGGTGGTGGCGGCCTACGGCCTGATTCTGCCCAAATGGACCCTGGAGCTGCCGCGTTACGGTTGCTTCAATATCCATGCTAGTTTGTTGCCCCGCTGGCGCGGTGCTGCACCGATTCAGCGTGCGATTCAGGCCGGTGATGCGGCCACGGGTATCACCATCATGCAGATGGATGAAGGCTTGGATACCGGCGATATGCTGGTGCGCAGCGAGCTGGCGATTCGTGATGAACACAGCGCCGCAACCTTGCATGACGATTTGGCGCAACTGGGTGCACAGGCCTTGCTGGAAGCCTTGCAGCAAGTGCGTGACGGCACCTTGCAGGCGACTCCCCAGCCAGAAGAAGGCGTGACCTATGCCGAGAAATTGTCCAAAGCGGAATCAGTGCTGGATTTAAGCCAGCCTGCCAAGGAACTTGAGCGCCGTATTCGCGCGTTTGACCCGGTGCCTGGCTCCACCCTGCCCCTGCCCGGTTTGGAGCAGCCTGTGAAGGTTTGGCGCGCTCAGGCAGTAGAGCAGAAGCATTCTGCGGAACCCGGCCAGGTTCTGAACGTCAGTGCCCAAGGTATTGATGTCGCTTGCGGTGAGGGCGTGCTACGTTTGCTGGAGCTGCAGAAAGCCGGTTCCAAGCGCCAGCCTGTTGCCGTCTTTGTGCAGGGCTGGCAGTCTCGCTAAGTCTTGCAGGGGTCAGGCGCCAGCTCTGCTCTGGCGCCGCCACTCCAGAGTCCCAATCACAATGCCGCTGGTACACACCACGGCAATCCCGATCCAGGTAAAGATATCCGGGAACTGACCCCAGATCAGCCACCCCAGTGCGGCTGCGGCCACAATTTGCAGATACACGAACGGGGCCAGCAAAGACGCCGAGGCGCGTTGATAGGCCTGGATTTGCAGCAGATGGCCCAGACAGCCCCATAGTCCAGTCGAGATCAGAATCAACCATTGGAAAAAGCTCAGCTCTTTCAGGGCGGGCAGGGCGGCGGGCAGCAAAAAGGGCAGGGCAATGGTCAGGCAGATACTGCCGACTGCACCGCTCCAGATCAGGGTGGTCAGCGAGTTGTCCACGGCCACGCGACGTGTTGCGATAAATTGCGTGGCGAACAGACAGGCGGTCATCAAACCAAACAGCACCCCTATTGGGTGCAAGCCAGCCGTAGGCCGGATGATGATCAGCACGCCCAGAAAGCCGACTCCGGCAGCTACCCAGCGACTGATGCGCGGCGGTTCTTTCAGAATCCAGGGCGCAACGGATAGCACCAGCAAAGGCGCCAGAAAGTTGATGGAGGTGGCTTCGGCTTGAGGCAGATAGCTCAAGGCGTTGAAAAACGAGAAGGTGGACAGCATCATCACTGTGCCACGCAGAATTTGAGCTTTGGGGCGGGAGCTGCGCAGGATCTTGCGACCCTTGACCGGCAATACCAGCGCCAGCACCAGTCCCAGGTGGACGACGTAGCGAAACCAGCACATCACCAGAAGGGGCACACCAAAGCCCATGATCCATTTGCCGCTGGCATCCAGACCCGACAGGGCCCAGGAAGACAGAATCAGAATGAGCACCCCCGCCAAGGGAAAGACCGTGGGTGTCATGGTCTGGGGCAAGGAGGAGGATTGGGGTGTGCTCATGACAGGCTCCTGACGAAAAGCACAAGGACGGCCGGATGGCCGTCCTGGAACGAACGTAAATCTTACCGGATTAGCATTTGCGCAGGGGCAATACCCGTTCGATTGCTGAACCTACTGCCAGCAGGTGTTCGTCGTGGTAGGCAGGAGCCGCCACCATCAGGCCCACAGGAGCTTCATCAGCGGCGTGGCAAGGCAAGGACAGGGCGCAGCCGTCCAGGAAGTTGATCAGGGTGGGATTGCGCAGGACCAGACTGTTAGTGGCGAAGTAGACGTCGTCCGATTCTTTCAGATCGGCAATGCGGGGCGCGACAACGGGCACGGTAGGCATCAGAACGGCGTCGTAGCGCTCCAGACGGCTTTCCACGGCGCTGATCCAGGCCTGACGGGTGTCTTGCAGTTCGATGTAGTCGACGCAGTCGATGTCCTTGCCGCGCAGAATGCGGGATGCCACGCGTGGGTCGTATTGCTCGCCCTTGCTTTGCAGGGTGTCGCGGTGCACGGACCAGGCTTCGGCGCAGACAAAGCCGCCTTTGCGGTTGATCTGTGGCAACTGGTCAAATTCGGGCAAGTTGATTTCTTCGACTACAGCGCCTTGCTCACGCAGCAGGACGATGGCACGGTCAAAGGCGGCGCGCACAGTTTCATCAATGCCGTCAAACACAAAGGTCTTGGGCACGGCCAGACGCAAGGTGTCCAGGGCAGGTGTTGCCACGGGCACGTAAGGCTGGTCGGTCAGGATGGAGTCCACAATGGCGCAGCACTCCACCGAGGCGGCCAGGGGGCCATTGGAGTCCAGGCTGCGCGACAAAGGCATGGTGCCTTCGCTGGGAACGCGTTCGGCGGTAGGTTTGAAGCCGGTCAGGCCGTTAAAGGCCGAAGGGATACGGATGGAGCCGCCCGTATCAGTACCAATGGAGAACACCGACATGCCCTGGGCAACCGCGACCCCGGCGCCGGAGGACGAACCGCCGGGGATACGGGCATTGTCGCGATCCCAGACGGAACGAGGCGTGCCGTAGTGTGGGTTGATGCCCAGACCAGAGAAAGCAAACTCGGTCATATTGGTGGAGCCGATCAGAATGGCACCGGCGCGCAGCAGGCGCTCCACAATGGTGGCGTTCTGTTCGGCCGGTTCCGCATCTTTCAGTACAGCCGACCCACCCAGGGTGATGTAGCCTGCGATGTCATGCAGATTCTTGACCGACATGGGCAGACCTTCCACCAGCGAGCGGCTTAAACCAGCAGCGCGCAAAATGTCGGAGGCCTTGGCAGCTGCCAGAGCCTGTTCAGCAAACACTTCGATGAACGTGGCAGCGCCGTCACGGTTTTCGTCCTGGATACGGTCCAGGGCTTGCTGAGTCAGTTCGACCGAGGTGGTTTCGCCACGATCAAGAGCACGTTGCAGTTCGGTAATAGTCGCTAGCATGGGTCACTCGCAAAATATGTGGGTGGGGCGGGCTGGGCCAGTTTAGGCTACTTCAGGCAGGATTTCGGTCACGTAGGTATGACGGATGCTGCGTTCGCGGCGGGGGTCATACAGTTCCATGGTGAACTGGGTTGCAGGACGAATGCCACCGATGGCGCCGACCGTACCGCAGGTCATGCCAAAACCTTCAGGCATGGTGGTGGACTGGAAATAGCCTTCGATCAGTTCCAGCGGGTTTTTCAGGGTGGACAAAGGACCGTCCTGGTACAGGACTTCCTTGCCGTCTTCCTGAATGTAGGCGCGGATGATCAGCTCGTCCCAGTACTCGGCCACGTCGCTGAACAACCAGGCTTCACGGGCAACGGGCTTGGCGCAGATCTGCTTGGACAGGGCCACGCTGTGGGCTTCCAGCACGCGGTCCGTGTGGTCCGAGGCCAGGCTCACCAGCAGGCGACCCTGATGGTTGAACACAAACACTTCGGTCTCGCCGGACGAGCCCGCACCGACAACCTGGATGTCGGCATCCTGGATCATCTGGTTGGCGGCGATGCGGTAGTACAACGGCACGGAGCTTGGGCGGGGTACGCCCAGTTCGGCCAGCTCTTCAATGTGGTGCTCGATGGCAGCCAGGTCGCGGCCAGCCCAGCCGGCCACGATGCAATGCTGCAGATCAGCTTCGATGATTTCAGTGTGGGTGGCCTGGGCCAGTTCAAAAGTCAAACGCATAGCAGTACTCGTTTACTCAAAGACAGATGGGGATTAACCGAACAGGCGTGGCAGCCACAAAGCCAGATCCGGGAAGATAGCCAACAGGCCCACCATGGCCAGCAACATGATCACAAAGGGCAGGCTGCCAATCATGACGTCGTTCATGCTGCCGCTCTTGCGCAGGCTTTGGACCACAAACAGGTTCAGACCAACAGGAGGAGTGATCAGCGCCACTTCCACCAGAATAATGATGGCAATACCCAGCCACACCGGGTCAAAGCCCAGGGCAATCATGATGGGGGCCACGATAGGGATGGTGGTGATCATCATGGACAGGGTTTCCATGAAGCAGCCCAGCACCAGGTAGAACACCACGATGATCATCAGCATGACCATGGGCGAGACACCCAAGCCAGTGATGGCGTCGGTCAGCGCATTGGTCAGGCCGGTAGCAGACATCACGAAGTTCAGGAAGGCCGAACCGATCACGATCAGCATGATCATGGCGGTGGCTTTCATGGTGCCTTCTAGTACTTCCTTGATCATCTTCCAGTTCATGCGGCCCGAGAAAGCGGCCAGCAGCAGCGCACCGACCACACCCAGGGCAGCCGCTTCGGTCGGGGTGGCAATCCCGGCGTAAATCGAACCGACCACCAGCAAGAAAATACTCAATGGTGGAACCAGGTGCACCAGACTGGCAAAACGCTGGCTCCAGGATGCCTGGATCTTGGCACCGCCCCATTTGGGCTTGACCATACATGCGGCAGCAATCGTCAGCATGAACAGCAAGGCCATGCCCAGACCAGGGATAATGCCGGCCAGATACAGCTTGGGCACGGAGGTGTTGGTCAGCACGCCGTAGATCACCAGGTTGATCGACGGTGGAATCAGAATGCCCAAGGTACCGCCAGCGGCCAGACTGCCCAGGAACAGGGGCTCGTTATAGCCTTGCTTCTTGATCTGCGGCAGGGCTACGGTACCGACGGTGGCAGCGGTGGCCACGCTGGAGCCGGATGTAGCGGCAAACAGGGCGCTGGCACCGATATTGGCGTGCATCAGGCCGCCGGGCAGCCAGGACAGCCACAGGCTCATGGCGTTGTACATGCGTTCAGCCATGCCCGAGCGCAGCAGGATTTCGCCCAGCATGATGAACAGGGGGATAGCGACCAGCAGGAATTCGTTGCTGGTGCCCCAGGAAATTTCACCCAATGCGCCGGTCAGCGGCAGCATGGAATACAGCGGGTCCAGAATCAGGCCCAGAACGCCCAGGGCAGCGCCCACGGGAATGCTCAGTCCGATCAGAACGAGCAGGAGAGTCAGTGCAGTACTAATCATTTGGTGTCTCCGTGGACCATGCGTTGGCCGGCCTCGGCTTCTTCAAGAGCTTCTTCCTGGGTGCTACGAATGCCGCACAGGTTCTGGATGGCGTTCAGGTCGCCCGTGATCAGGGCCAGGCTGGAGCGCAGCAGCATCAGTGCCAGGACGACACACAGCCAGATCAGGCCTGCGACCCACAGAAACTGGGGAATCCATAGGGGAGTGCCCATTGCTGTGTTCGCCGTGGACTGGTTGGTCCAGGACATGTCGGCCACACTGGTGGCATACAGGGTCAGATACACAATAAAGACCGAAAGTGCGACCAGGGCAATCCAGTCCAGCAGGGCGGCAAGGCGCACGGGCAGATGCTGGTAGATGGCGTCGATACGGATATTGGCGCGTTGCAAGGTGGCAAAGGACAAGGCCCAGGAGATGCTGATGGCAAAGGCATAGCCAGACAACTCATCGGAGCCGCCTAGCGAGCGTCCGCTGAATTTACGGAACAGCACATCGGCCGTGATGTAGAGAGCGCTGATCAAGGTCAGGCTGCCAGCAAACCAGATGGCATAGCGCGACAGATTGGTAGCGCCAGCCAGCAGGCGGTTGAGCATGGCGAATTTTTCGGTATTTTCCATGGCGTCTAACCCGTATAGGGTTCAGGGGGCTTATAAATGGACGAGTAGGCCCTGGAGACAGGGTGGGCCCAGGTGCTGGGCCACCAACTGACGCGAGGGGTAGCGTCAGTTGGCAGTGACATCAAGTCAGATTACTTCTTGGCTTCAAAGCCCAGGATCGGGCTCAGGCTGGCGTTAAATGCCGCCACAGTGTCAGCGGAGCTGCGATCGGCCCACTTGGGCACCACGGTTTCGCTCATGACTTTCTTCAGCAGTTCGCGGTCAGCGTCTGTAGGCTTGACCAGAGTCATCTTGCCTTTCAGAGGCTGCGTGCAAGTGTCGGCGCCAGTGTTGCAGTCATAGCCTTCTTGCGTTTCCTTGGCAGCGGCCGCCCAGATCTCTTCGGTCATGGCCTTGATGTTGCTGGCCAGGAATTCCTGAACTTTGGGGTCCAGCTTGTTCCAGGTGCCCAGGTTGGCTGCGTGAATCTGCTGGTTCCAGTTGATGGGCATTTCGTACAGCTTGGAGCTGACTTCGTACCACTTGGCCGAGTAGCCGGACATGGAGCCGGTAATGGCGCAATCGACCACACCGTTTTGCAGGGCAGGAACCACTTCACCGAATGGGATGGTTACGCTGTTGCCGCCCAGAGCCTGAACGAATTCAGCCTGTGTACGGCTGCTGGTACGCACTTTCTTGCCTTTCAGATCGCTCAGGCCGTTGAAGTTGCCGTTGCAAAACAGAACCTGGGCCGGGTAGGTGGAAAAGCCCAGTACCTTGACGTTGTTTTTGGCGTAGAACTGTTCGTAAGCAGGGGTGAAGGCGTCGGTCAGCTTCTTGGCCATTTCGATATCGGGAGCCAGGCCAGCCAGGTCGATGGCTTCGTTAATGGAGTTGTCGCTGGCGAAGTAAGCCAGGGTAGCCGTACCAAAGGGAATCACGCCCTGACCGATCAAGCGCATGATTTCAGGACCTTTCAGGCCCATGTCGTTAAAGCCCTTGATATCAGCGGTGATCTGGCCACCGGACAGCTCAGGCACTTTCTTGGCCCAGAAGGGCTGCTCGGTGTTCTGGTAGGCGGTCAGGTTGCTCAAGCCACCGACAACTTTCAGGGAAGTCTTGGGCAGCTCCTGGGCCATGGCGGCAGAGCCCAGGGCCAGCGAGCCTAAAGCCAGGGAGGTCAGTACGATTTTTTTCATAAGGTGCTCCTAATAGCGGTCCAGCTGTATGGTTGATAGAGTGCGCTCCCTGTTTGCAGGGGCTGCATATTGAAACCAAAGGGGCGACCGGGGGTGCCGGTCAAATCTTGCTTACAGCGCGGCCAGCCGTGTGTTGGGCAGATCGGTAATCAACATATGGCCAGGGGCATGTGTGATACAAAACTGCGGCTTGGCCTGGGCAGCAACGGCTTGAGGGGTGACGCCGCAAGCCCAGAAAACGGGTAATTCGTCGGGGCCGACTGGCACTGCATCGCCATAGTCGGGTTGTTGCAGGTCGCTGATTCCAATCAGGGACGGGTCGCCGATATGAACCGGGGCACCGTGTACGGACGGAAAGCGCGAGGTGATCTGAATGGCACGAATGGCATCGGCCGCACGCATGGGGCGCATCGACACTACCAGGGGGCCAGACAGGCGCTGTGTACCCTGGGTCTGGATCGAGCTGCGATACATGGGCACGTTCACACCCGCGCTGATATGGCGCACATCAATTCCGTCGGCCAGCAGCGCTTCTTCAAAGGAGAAGGAGCAGCCAATCAGAAAGGACACCAGATCATCGCGCCAGACATCTTCGATGTTCAGCGGCTCGGCGCTGAGCTCGCCGTTCTGCCAGACACGGTAACGAGGGAAGTCCGTGCGCAGATCAATCGAGCCCCCCAAGGTTGGAACCTGGAATTGACCCGGCTCGGTCACTGCCAATAAAGGGCAGGGTTTGGGGTTGCGCTGACAAAACAGCAAGAACTCATCGGCCCAGTCTTTGGGGAGGATCATCAGGTTGGCCTGCACATAGCCCGCCGCCAGTCCTGCAGTAGGACCAGTATGGGTTTCTTGACGGATCAGCTCGCGGCATTTTTCGGCCTCGGGCGCCAACACAGGTAGGGTTTGCAGGTTCATGAATGACCACTCGCACAAAAGGGGGTTGATCACAGCATCGGATTGCAACCGATCGGATAATGTGTGTCCAATCGTATGTTTGAATCCAAGGCCATAAAGATTACTTATCGGACTGCACGTATTGTTGGGCGATCGCTTGCGCATGATCGGCGACGACGCGGGCAATATGACTGTCCGGCGAGTCCATCCAACAGGCAAAAAATTCGATCGCCGGCAGTGGCTGATCAACCTTCAAAAGACGCAGTTTTCCCTCGGAAAGCTCGTCTTTTATGACGTCCGGTGCAAGTACGCTTGGACCCATTGCGTGGCGCGTCATTTGCACGATTGTGCTCAGGGATGCGCTGCCAAAAATACGGGGGGATTTGACGCCGGCACGCAGCAGCGCTTCGCGTGTGGCCAGGTAAGGAACACTACCCGAGGGATAGGTGATTACAGGGTAAACCCCTAGCTCTGAAACACTGACTTTTCGGCCGTGCAGCTTCAATTCGGGGCTGGCGACCCAGCCTAACTGATAAGCACAAAGTCGAATGCACTGCTCTTTGGGGTCCTGACCCACGCCCACAATCATGGCCATGTCGATCTGGAAACTGGCCAGTTGCTGGCGCAGCACGCTCGTTGTGTCCACGTGGATTTCAATGACCAGGGAGGGGTATTCCTGATGCAGCTTGTCGATCAGTTCATGCAACCAGGTTTGCACAATGGTTTCAGCAACCCCCAGGCGCAGCAGGCCGCGAATGGCGTTTTGCTCTTTGGCCGCGCGCAGCATCTCGGTGCGCAAGTCCAGCATGCGCTGTGCGTGTGATAGTAGTTCCTGGCCTTTGTCAGTCAGTTTGATGCCCCGGGCGCCCCGATCAAACAGGCGCAGTTCCAGACTGGATTCCAGTCCGGCGATGCGCTGAGAAATAGACGGTTGGGTCGTGTTGAGTTTTTCGGCAGCCGCCCGGAAACCGCCAAGCTCGGCAACCCACACAAAGGCTTCGATCTGTTTGAGATCAATCATGTTTCCGGTCCAGAAAATAGGCAGTCTTATTATGCCTGATCGCTATTGGCGGTCAGAAGTAGAGCTGACGGATATTTTTCCGTATCTTTGTTTGATTGAACGCGCCCACCACTATAATTCGCCCATGACTTGCAAGATACTGATTGTGCGTACGTCCTCTTTGGGAGATCTGGTGCATATGCTGCCAGCAATCTCGGACATTGCACGCCATGTGCCCGGTGCACAAATTGATTGGCTCGTAGAAGAGAGCTTTGCTCAGATTCCAGGCTGGCACCCGGCAGTAAATGAAGTGATTCCGGTGGCGCATCGACGCTGGCGCAAGCAATGGTGGTCTGCCCAGACACGCCAGGAGCGCGCCGCCTTGCGCGAGCAACTGCAATCGCGCCAATACGATGTGGTGTTGGACATGCAGGCGCTGATGAAATCCATCTGGCTGGTGCGGCAGACTAAAGGCCGTCGTCATGGACTGGACTGGAAGTCCGCGCGTGAACCGCTGGCCTCGCTGTTTTACGATGTGCGTCATCGCGTCGGTTTCTGGCAACCTGCTGTTTTCCGCCAGCGCAGCTTGGCCGCTTCTGCCTTTGGCTATCAGTTTGAAGGCGCTCCTGATTTTGGTTTGCAGGGTTTGGCCGCGCAAGCCCCCAAGGATGAGGATCCTTACGCCATCATCATGCCTTCGGCCAGCCGCGACGATAAGCTCTGGGAGCCGGAGAACTGGCAGCAGGTCTTTGGCCGCCTGCAAGCTGAGGGCATGGCCCTGCGCCTGTTGGCTGGCAGCCCTGCCGAGTCCCAGCGTGCCGCGGCCCTGATTGCCGGGCGTAGCCAGGCGCAAGTGCTGCCACGAATGGATTTGACGCCCATTGCCCTGCAATTGGCCGGTGCGCAGGTGATGGTTGGGCTCGATAGCGGGTTGACGCATTTGTCGGCCGGTCTGGGCCGTCCTACGATAGGTATTTATAAAGCCTCGACCCCCGTGCGTACTCCCTTGGAAGGTTCCGCCTATACCGCCAGCCTGGGCGAGCGTGGGCATCCTCCTTCGGCAGAGACGGTGCTCTGTGCCATCGATCAGGCATTGGGACGGACGACGGCGCCAGAGGCCGGCTTGCTGGACTCGCAAAAGAACTAGTTTGAGCCTGGGTGCCAATTCGTTTTTTTGTCAGTCGGCTTTGTGCTTACAATACGCGATGCCAAGGGGCCTGCGGCCCCGCTTGAATACAGGCTTTTTGCTGCCTGGCATCGTTTCCTATATTTCCTCCTGGTAGTGCCAAGCCTGGCTTGGCCGCTGCTGGTTTCGCACCGAGGCTAAGCGGGTGAACCGATTTTTCTATACCGCCTCCATTCGTATTCTGGCTCCAGCCTTGATGGCCTGGATGGGCTTGCGTGCCCGCCGAGCGGGTGGCGAGTGGCAGGTGTTATCGGGCCCGCGCTTTGGTTTTTATGGTGCCCTGCCGGTACCCAGCAAAGCGCCGGTATGGGTGCACGCAGTCAGCTTGGGTGAGACACGTGCGGCCCAGCCTTTGATCCGTGCCTTGCTGGACCAGGGCGAAACGGTCCTGCTGACGCATATGACCGTTACGGGCCGAGCAGAGGGGGCAAGTGCATTTGCCGCCGAGATCGCAAGCGGACAGTTGCTGCAGCAATGGCTGCCTTACGACTTTCCCGGCTCTGTACGACGTTTTTTTGCGCATTACCGTCCATGTGCCGGGGTGTTGATTGAACGCGAAGTGTGGCCCAATCTGCTGGCTGCCGCACGCCGACAAGGTGTGCCCATGATGTTGGCCAGTGCCCGGTTCTCGGAAAGTGCGTTGCGCACCAGCTTGAAGGCGGGTTCGGTCATGCGCGAGGCATACCGCTCCTTCAAGCTGATTTACGCTCAAAGCCTGGCCGATGCGCAGCGTCTGGAGCTGGCAGGAGCACAAGGCGTGCGCGTATCTGGGAACTTGAAGTTTGATGTGGTCTTGCCGCAGGACAAGATTGCCCGTGGTCGTGGTTTTGCCAGTGATCTGGGACGACGTGTGGTGGTGATTGCCAGTACCCGCGAGACCGAACATGCCGATTTCATGGATGCGATTGCCCACTATTTGCGCCGCGAACGTGAACACGGCAGCGAGCTGCACAGTCCGGTCTTGTTTGTCGTTATTCCGCGTCACCCCGAGCGTTTTGAGGAAGCGGCAGATTATTTGAATCAGCTAGGTTTACGTTCAGTGCGACGTAGCGAACTGTTAAAGCAGGGCGATACCAGCACGAGTGCGATTCAAGCCTGTCGAGAGGTCGATGTGCTTCTGGGAGATACCATTGGCGAAATGCACTGGTACTACGGCCTGGCGCGCGTGGCCATTGTTGCGGGCAGCTTCCAGCCCCTGGGCGGCCAGAATTTCATCGAAGCCTGTGCAGTTGGTGTCCCTGTGATTGTGGGCCCGCATACTCATAATTTTGCCCAAGCCATGCAAGATGCCATGCAGGCAGGTGCCGCGATACGTGCCGCTACGCCAGCCGTGGCGCTGCAACAGGCATTGGAGCTGGTGGATGATCCAGCACGCCATCACAAGATGGCTGACGCGGGTCTGCATTGGGTTCAGATGCATGAAGGCGCAGTGCAGCGCGTACTTTCTGGATTGGCACAAATTCGCGATTAAATACCGAGCTGTTTATTAGCTAATAAGTATTTATTTTTACGTGTTTTTGAATTTGTGGTGAATTGAGGACAGCTTGCCTTGATTTGAATCAAGTTGAATAAAAAAAGCCCGCATTAAGCGGGCTTTTTTGAGATCTAAAAACTGATCGAAATCGATTTACAGTTTTTGGATGCTCTTAGCTTGTGGACCCTTTTGGCCTTCAGCCGACACGTACGAAACGCGCTGGTTTTCTTCCAAGGATTTAAAGCCCGTGCCCAAGATGTCGGAATGGTGAACGAAAAGATCTTTGCCACCGTTGTCGGGGGAGATAAAGCCGTAGCCTTTTTCGTTATTGAACCATTTCACGATACCGGTTTCTGTTTGCATTTCCTGCATTCCCTAAAAATGACGAGCAATCTGCTCAAAAAAGATTGTCAAGATGTAAAAATCAGGGCAATGAGTATTAGAAACAATACCGTATTGAACAAACTTCGACGAACTTGAAATCCTGCACCGCCAATCGTAGGGGGTATTTAACCTGTAAGTCAAGCTAAATCGACCCTTTGCGTGGTTTTCAGGCAGTGTTTGATCAACAATTACCACCAAGCTTGTTATCGCAACGGACCCCTCTGCGCCCCTCGTTAAAGTCCGTGGTATTTACGACCAAATTCAAGCGTAGCATGAAAGAAACCGGACTTGCTACCACAGTCGTAACGCGTGCCTTCATATTCATATGCATATACCGCACGACTTTCCAAAAGACTGGCAATTCCATCCGTTAATTGAATCTCTCCACCTACCCCCGCTTGAGTGCGTCGCAGGTGGTCAAATATTTCTGCCTCCAATACATAACGCCCTACAACGGCTTGTGTAGAGGGAGCTACTTCGGGTGCTGGCTTTTCAACAATTCCATTTAGCCGGGTGGCTTTGGAATCGACTAAATTACCCGAAACAATTCCATATTTATTTGTTTCATTTCTATTTACATTTTGTGTCGCCACAATACTGCCGTTGTATTGATGAGCTGCCTCGACCAGTTGCCGGGATACCGGCGTGGTGGCGTCGATCAGGTCGTCCGCCAGCAGGACCAGGAAGGGCTCATTGCCCACGATGGGGGCAGCGCACAGCACGGCATGGCCCAGACCCAGCGCGCGTGGCTGGCGGGTGTAAATACAGCTCACATGGCTGGGGATGATGTTCTGAACGGCGTCCAGCAATTCCAGCTTGTTCTTGCCTTCCAGCTCGTGCTCCAGTTCCGGGATGCTGTCAAAGTGATCTTCAATGGCCCGTTTGTTGCGGCCTGTAATAAAGATCAGCTCTGTGACTCCGGCGGCAACCGCTTCTTCGACAGCGTACTGAATCAGTGGTTTGTCGACGATTGGCAACATTTCCTTGGGCATGGCCTTGGTGGCCGGCAGAAAACGTGTGCCTAGACCGGCGACGGGGAAAACAGCTTTGCGTATAGGTTTCATAGTGTCGTCAATCGAGGATCAAGGTGAAGCTGGTGCGGGATGAGCCGGAGTTCCAAGTTGAATGGCATCCTGGTTTCGCTGCGAAAACTGTCGAGGCTCACGTCCCTGTTCACTGGGAGGTGTGCCGAAAAAGCCTTGTCCAAAAGCTAGAAGGGCGACGTTTGCCACCAGGATCAGTATGAAAAGCAGTCGCATCGCAGATGCCCTGAAAAATACAGTTCAACCCAAGATTGTACGGGTAGGGGAGTTTAAGTTCATCCGTTTTAATGCCAATCGTATCTAGGGGTCTCCCTGCTTGTCTGACGCTGAAAGCCCGTTGTGGAACCCATTCTGGCTTACAAATGGGCGGCAAACAGCGCCAAGCCACGCAAAGCAGGTGTTTCCAGCTCGTACAGCTGGGGTGCCTCTATATTGAGCAGGCGGCAATGGTGACTTAATTGTTCTAACAGTTCTTGCTGCGCCAGAGCGCGGCCACCGCCGGCCAGAAACACTAATGGGCCATGTCCAAGATGTTGACGGCCTTTTTCCCATTGCCGCAACACCGCCCCAGCCTGCGCCGCGGCCACCCCTGTACTGATAGCCGCTTGAGTATTGCGCGGGAACGCCGCTGTTTGTCCATGTGCCTCGGGAAGCTGCGCCGTATTTTGCTTGAGCGAAGCCAGCATCAAGCTGGGGCCGGGCAAGATGGAACCGCCCAAAAAGTGACGTACCTCGTTTTGCGCAGGCCCCAGCAAATCAATCGTTGTGGCAGTACCAAAGCTGATCAGCAAGGCCCCTTGTTCGGCCGGGTATTCCTGGGCCAGCAGATCGCTCAGCCCCAATAGGGAAGCCCAGCGGTCGGCGCCCAGTTGGCTGGCCTGCTCATAATCGTTGTGCAGCCCAAAAACCTGCTCTTGTGCCTGCAACCAGCGTACCGGACCCAAACCCAGACGGCTGACAGCGGCATCAATTTGTTTTTGCACCTGGGGACCTGCCACATTCACCCCTAGCGCTTGCACACCTTTTTGATTGGCGAATTCTTGCAAGGGGGCCTGGCCTGCTTCCAGCCAAACTGCCAATTGATCCAATTGGTCCGCATGCACGCTAACCGGCTGGCTTTCGCGCGCGCCGGTTAAAGGATGACACCACCCTAATTTGATGCGGGTATTGCCAGAGTCGATAAGCAGGGTCATGCCGGGTCGTCAGAGCTGAAAAGAGTGCAGTATAGCGATCAGCGTTGGGCGCGAACGGAAACTTCGCCCACCGTGACCGCACGTTCGGAACCATCGGGGTGGCGCAACAATAACTGCCCCGAGGTATTGATGCCCGTCACAATGCCAGTGTGCAGGACCTGGCCGTTGTCGATGATATGGACTTGCTGGCCAATCAGTGCATCAACTTGCGCGTAGCGTGTGGGCAGATCCGCGAAGCCTTGGGCCGTAACATGGTTCAGGCTCAGGTACAGACTTTGGGCAACCTTGGCCACAATGTCCGAACATCGTGCCAAGCTTGCTTGCTGGGAGTGTTCGGCAATGCTGCTCCAGTCCGCAATGGCGCGTTGGGTATTTTGGCTGATGGTTGTCGCATCGCGCAGATTCAGGCCTATGCCAATAATCACGACATGATGGTCACTGGAACTGGGCGCAGCGCTGGCGCGTGTTGCTTCGACCAGAATGCCGGATAGCTTGGCCTGATCCCACAGCACGTCGTTCGGCCATTTCATGGCCAGACGATTACGCACGGCAGGTTCCAGAAACTGGCGCAGCGCCTCTGTTGTTGCCAGACCGGACAGTGGCGAGAGCGTAGGCAGTTGTCGTGCCGGCAGAAAAATATCGAAGGCACAGGAAAACATCAGGTTTGCACCAACGCTGTTTTCCCAGGTGCGACCAGCACGTCCACGTCCACGGCTTTGCAGATGCGCGCCCAACAGCCAAGGACGCACACGCGGCCCGGATTCCTGGCGGGCCAGGGCGAGCAAATCCGCGTTGGTCGATTCGGTCGAGTCCACCCAGCGTATCTGGGGAAAATGGGGCAAGCGCGTACGCAGCTCTGCCATCATGTCGCGAGGGCTGGGTAGGGTGAATGCAGAAGAGGTATTCATGACAATCCGGTACACTGGATGAGTTAAACGTAATCTTATGTGATATTTGATCTGAGCATGTCTGAACGCGTAGATACAATCCAATTTTCCGGCCACGCCGGTGTTATTGACTGTGCTCTGGACTGGCCAGCAGGCGAGCCCAAGGGTTGGGCCTTGCTGCTGCATCCTCATCCTTTGCATGGTGGAGCACGTAATAACAAAGTCGTGACCACCTTGTCGCGCAGCGCCACACAACATGGTTTGCTGGCAGTACGCCCCGATTTCCGTGGTGTCGGAAAGTCTGCCGGGGAGTTCGACAGCAGCCGTGGCGAAACCGCCGATATGCTGGCCCTGATTGAGCAATTCCCATCGCATTTCCCGCAGTGGAGTTCCGGCCCATCCATGTTGGCCGGTTTTTCATTTGGCACCGCGGTCGCTGCCCAAGTGTATGCCAGCCTGCAAGAAGCGCAGGCGCCTTTGCCCGGTGCGTTCATCCTGACCGGCACCGCGGTCAACCGCTTCCGCTTCCGGGATGTCAGTCCGCCTGCCGACACTTTATTAGTACACGGTGAAACCGACGATGTTGTTCCCCTGTCGGAAGGCATGGACTTTGCGCGTGAGCATCAGTTGCCCATGGTCGTGCTGCCCGAGGCTGGCCACTTTTTTCATGGCAAGCTGATCCAGCTGCGCGAGCTGGTTAGCCGTCATTTGGCCGGGCTTGGAACCTAAGCCGGGTTTTGCTTTCAAATCGTTGCGTTTTCCTGTTCAGACTCAGGGGCCTTGCCCCTCACAGGCCCAGATGGCTCTGCCATAATGGGTTCTTTCCGCCACTGTCAAAGCAATCGATTTTTTCCATGACTTCTATTCAAAAATTTGCATCTCCAGTCCTCTCTCGTTGTGTGGTGGCTCTTGCCCTGGCGCTGCCTATGGTGGCTCAGGCACAAACTCAAACTCCTGCCCCGACAGAATCGGCTCAAGTGCTTGGCGCTCAGACGCCTGCCTTGCCAGGTGATTTGTCCGTTGTACCCGCACCTAGCCTGACGGCCCGTGCCTGGTTGTCCATGGACGTTAATAGTGGCCAGATCATCGCAGCAGAAGGGCTGAACGAACAGGTCGAGCCTGCCTCCCTGACCAAGCTGATGACGGCCTATCTGGTCTTTGATGCTCTGGAATCCGGTCGTCTGAAGCTGGATCAGACCGTTGTGATTTCGGACAAGGCATGGCGCACCGAAGGTTCGCGCATGTTTGTGAAGGTCAACTCTCAAGTGGCGGTGAATGATCTGTTGCAAGGCGTGATCGTGCAATCGGGTAATGACGCCTCTGTTGCTCTGGCCGAAGCCGTTGCCGGCAGCGAAGATGCATTTGCCGCCTTGATGAACGAAGAGGCCGCCAAGCTGGGTTTGACAGCTACACATTTCAAGAACTCCACCGGCTTGCCCGATCCCGAGCATCTGACGTCGGTGCGTGATCTGGGCGTGTTGTCCGCTGCGCTGGTTGCCCGCTTTCCTCAGTACCTGCACTACTACAGCCAGAAAGAGTACACCTATAACAATATCAAGCAGCCCAACCGTAACCGCCTGCTGTGGCTGGATAACACGGTTGATGGTCTGAAAACCGGTCACACCCAATCGGCCGGTTACTGCCTGGTGTCGACCGCCTTGCGCGATGGCCGTCGCGTAGTGTCGGTTGTGGTGGGCACGGCAAATGACGCCGCTCGTACAGAAAACAGCCTGAAGCTTCTGAACTGGAGCTTCCAGAACTTCGAAACCGTGAAGTTGTACGACGCCAGCAATCCTGCTGTTACCGCCCGTGTTTGGGAAGGTGAGGTCGAGAATGTAGGCCTGGGTACAGAAGGAGCCTTGTGGCTGACGGTTCCGCGCGGCAAGTCTTCGGAAATCAAACCTGTCGCCAACTATACCCAGCCCTTGCTGGCTCCGTTGAGCAAGGGTGACAAGGTCGGTACACTGACTTTGTCCTTGGACGGCAAAGTATTGGCAGAACAGCCTTTGCTGGTGCTGCAAGATGTGCCCGAGGCAGGCTTTTTCGGTCGTATGGCTGACAAAGTGCGCTTGATGTTTGAGTAATTCCTTGGTGCGAGGCTGAACCCTATGATTGCAGGCATTGACCCCGACAGCATTGTTTATTTGAACGGCGATTTCGTGCGCTTGGGCGAAGCGAAGATCTCGGTACTGGATCGTGGCTTCATCTTTGGCGACGGCATTTATGATGTCGTGCCTGCTTATCACGGGAAACCTTTCCGTATAGATGGACACCTGGGGCGCCTGGAGCGCAGTCTGGCCAAGGTGGGCATCACCAATCCTTTCACTCGACGTGAGTGGGAAAAGCTGGTGCTGGATATGCTGGCCCGTTCGGGCCGGGGTGCCGACTGCATGGTCTACATTCAGGTGACGCGTGGTGTTGCCAAGCGCGACCATGCCTTCCCCAGCAATGTGCCGCCCAGCATCTTCATCATGGTCTCGCCCTTCAAGCGTGTGCAGCAAGAACGCGAAACGGGTTTGAAGGCAGTGGCTATTGAAGATGAACGCTGGCTGCGTTGCGATATAAAATCCGTTTCTCTGCTGGGCAATGTGTTGGCCAAGCAGCAGGCGGTTGAAGCCGGCGTGGACGAGGTCATTCAGTTCAGAGACGGTTTTCTGACCGAAGGGGCCTCCTGCAATATCTGGATTGTGCGCGACGGCACTTTGCTGGCACCCATGCGCAACAATTTGATCCTGGAAGGGATTCGCTACAGTTTGATGGAAGAGCTTGCCGCCCAGGCGGGCATCGCTTTTCAGGCGCGTCAGATCTCTCGTGAAGAGGTCGACACTGCCGATGAGATCATGATGACGTCAGCTACCAAAGAGGTGCTGCCCATCGTTGTATTTAACGGTCAGCCCGTCGGTGACGGACGACCCGGCCCTGTCTTTGCCAAATTACGTGAAGGCTATGACAAGGCCATCAAGGCTGCGGAGCAAGCATGACCATTTCCCCCGAAGAATCGTTGATCGAATACCCCAGCGACTTTCCTATCAAAGTCATGGGCCAGACTCACGAAACCCTGCAAGACGAATTGCTGGCTATCGTGCTGGAACACGATCCAGGTTTTGACGCTGCCACCATTGAGGTGCGTCCCAGCAAGGCAGGCAACTACACGGGCCTGACTTTCACGGTGCGCGCCGTCTCGCGTGAGCAGTTGGATAATCTTTATCGTGCTCTGCATGCGCATCATCTGGTGCGTGTGGTGATGTAAAGCAGGGATCAGGCGTTCATGTCCGACTCAGTTCGTATCAAGTGGTTTGAGCGGCCTAGCGCCTATGAACCCATCTGGCAGGCAATGCGCGACTTTACCGAGCAGCGCGGGCCAGAGACTGCTGATGAAATCTGGCTTGTCGAGCACACGCCTGTCTACACGCAAGGACAGGCCGGCAAACCGGAACATCTGCTGAACCCCGGTGGCATCCCCGTGGTGCAAACCGACCGGGGCGGGCAGATTACCTATCATGGCCCTGGGCAGTTAATGGTGTACTGCCTGTTTGATCTGCGCCGGGTAGGCCTGTACGTCAAAGAATACGTACGCCTTTTGGAAGAGGCTGTTATTGCCTGTCTGACGCATTTTGGTGTCGAAGGGGCTTGCTGCAAGCCAGGGGCACCGGGTGTCTATGTACCGCAAGGGGTGGCAAGCCAGGAGTTGGCCAAGATTTCCGCATTGGGGATCAAGATTCGCAATGGCCGCTCTTACCATGGTCTGGCCTTGAATATAGGTATGGATCTAAGCCCATTTAGCGGTATCAATCCCTGTGGCTATGAAGGGCTGCAAACGACGGATATGCGTTCGCAAGGCGTCGTGGTCCCCATGGACGAGGTTGCACAGTATTTGTCTAATTATCTATCTCAAGCTATAGCTCTGCGCCTACAGGCAGCGGCAGCTTAAATAGCGCAGCGATAAAGCGCCGCATGGGGCGGCGCTCATCTTTATATTGTTATTTATTTGTCAAGGGCGGCCTCAGCTTCCGCTCCATTGCGGCGCGCGTTTTTCGATAAAGGCGTCTATACCTTCGCAGGCATCATTGCTCATCATATTGTCAGCCATGATCTGGCCGGCGTAGTCGTAGGCTTGTTCAATGGCCAGGCTGCGCTGGCGGTAGAACATGGCCTTGCCTGCACGGACGGCAACTGGACTCTTGGCCATGATGCTGTCGGCCAGTTTCTGTACGGTTTGATCCAGCTGGTCTTCGGCTACGGCGTAATTGATTAACCCCAGCTCTTGAGCACGTTGGGCGCTGATAAATTCGCCAGTCATCAGCATTTCCATGGCGGCCTTGGGTGGCACGCAGCGAGACAGGGCAACAGCGGGGGTGGAGCAGAACAGGCCGACATTAATGCCGGAAACCGCAAAGCGAGTGGACTCGGTGG
The DNA here is from genome assembly GCF_031844565.1 of Alcaligenes sp. AB3. NCBI lineage: Bacteria > Pseudomonadati > Pseudomonadota > Betaproteobacteria > Burkholderiales > Alcaligenaceae > Alcaligenes > Alcaligenes sp. AB3. The sequence goes on along the minus strand of NZ_JAUZVM010000010.1, from coordinate 3,547 downwards.
CTACAGCCATATCGCAGGTAGCAACCAGCTGACAGCCCGCTGCGGTGGCCAGCCCTTGCACACGAGCAATCACTGGCACGGGCAAGGCCAGCACACCTTGCATGACGCGGCTGCAGCGGCTGAACAGATCCCGGTAGTAGTCGTGTTCGGGCTTGGAGCGCATCTGTTTCAGATCGTGTCCGGCACAAAAGGCCTTGCCTTCCGCCTGGATAATGACGCACTGCAAGCTGGGGTCCTGGGCCAGCTTGTCCAGAATGTGTTGTAAAGAGTCCAACACTTCTTCAGACAGGGCGTTGTACTTGGCGGGCCGGTTCAAGGTGATGCGGGCCAGTCCCTGATGCTGTTCCAGCAGGACGGGATCGGCGGGGTGCTCTTGTGACATGCAAGTCTCCGTACTTATAGTATGTGCAGGTTTTATTTTCGGGTGTTGCGGCATCGTTAGGTCGACCTCTATATTAGAGGGGTCTGGTACAAACTATCGCCCTTGTTCTAGGCGCTTGTAAAGCGAAGGGGCTACAATTGACCACTGCGCCCATCGTTTAGTGATGCTGCCCGCACGCTGTTTTTCTATTTAGACGCCTATGACCACCCCTACAGATACGTCCGTCGATTCCAAACCTACTGTGCGCCCTCGCGTTGTCGAATACGACGCAACGCAAAAGCAGAAGGCCGAGGCCAAGACCTCGCGCATTCCCATTAAGGTCGTGCAGGCAGAGCGTTTGAAAAAACCTGATTGGATTCGGGTGAAGGCGGCGGCACCGAACTCCCGTTTCTACGAGATCAAGGAAACACTGCGCGAGCACAAGCTGTTCTCGGTGTGTGAAGAAGCCTCCTGTCCCAATATTGGGGAATGCTTTGGCAAGGGCACGGCAACCTTCATGATCATGGGCGACAAGTGCACACGTCGTTGCCCATTCTGTGACGTGGGCCACGGTCGTCCCGATCCGCTGGACGAGAACGAGCCCGCCAACCTGGCCAAGGCTATTGGTGCCATGAAGTTGTCCTACGTGGTGATTACCTCCGTAGATCGTGACGACTTGCGTGATGGTGGCGCTGCCCACTTTGTGGAATGTATCCGCCAGGTGCGCGAGCACTCGCCCACTACGACCATTGAAGTGCTGGTGCCGGACTTCCGTGCACGTCTTGACCGTGCTTTGGGCATCCTGAATGCCTGCCCTCCAGATGTGATGAACCACAACCTGGAAACGGTGCCTCGCTTGTACAAGCAGGCGCGTCCGGGTTCGGATTACCACCACTCTTTGAAACTGCTGCAAGAGTTCAAAAAGTTGCATCCCAACATTCCAACCAAATCCGGTTTGATGGTTGGCTTGGGTGAAACCAACGAAGAGATTCTGGAAGTGATGCGCGATATGCGTGCACACGATATTGATATGCTGACCATTGGCCAGTATCTGCAACCGTCCGGGCATCACTTGCCCGTAATGCGTTACGTGACGCCTGACGAGTTCTTGATGTTTGAGCGTGAAGCCTATGCAATGGGCTTTACCCATGCCGCCGTTGGTGCCATGGTGCGCTCGTCCTATCACGCAGACCAGCAGGCACACGCTGCAGGGGTGCAACCTTAACAATAAGAGTACGGGTCTTTGTAAGACTTGGCTTTTATATTTGAAGAACCCGGCCTTGGCGCCGGGTTTTTTATGCCTGCCAGGATTTCAAGCACTGTCGATTCACGCCTGTCTGTTTTGACTTCAGGTTCCAGGGCCGGTAGAAGACCAAAGAGCCTTTAACGGCTCTTTGATCATGCTATCAATGGCAGTTTGGTTGTTTACTTGGATGGCGGGCTTCCCACCGTATCACTCTGGGCCAGGGCCTTGGCAGAAAGACTCTCTATATAAGGCTCCAGAACTTCGTCGTAATCTTCGACGCCCAAATACCAGGCTGTCAGGCCTTTGCTGTCTTGCTTGAGATCAGTCCAGCAGAATAAAGAGCGGTCAAAAGAGTCCTTGATGGTCTCGTTCACAAACTTGAATAACTCATCCAGCAAGGGCAGGCTGCTCGAAGGGACGGCAAATGGCGTTTCCCCCTGGAACTGCCAGGCATATTGTTCGAGCAGTTCGTTCGACCAAAGAGCATGTTGCTCTTGAGAGCTTAATTCTGGATTGGCAGGGCTTAAAGGCATGGTTCTGGATCAGGTAATGGGAACGGATGGTCAGGCGCCGGTGGCAAACCATTGTATGGGGGCGGCGCCTTGTTCTTTGAGCCACTCATTGGCTTGCTGGAAATGGCCGCAACCAATAAAGGGCACAGGGGGGCGGCGTGCAGCCAAGGGGGACGGGTGATTGGCCTTCAAAATCAGATAGGGCTGTTGGGAGTGCTGTTGAATCAAAGCCTCTTTGGCCTGAGCGTGTGCACCCCACAACATATAAACAATAGGGCGTGTAGTTTGCTGGGCCAGGTTCATCAGCAGGGAGTCAGTAATCTGTTCCCAACCTTTCTTGGCGTGAGAGGCAGGCAAACCATCTTCTACCGTTAGCGATGTATTCAACAGCAAGACACCTTGTCGGCCCCAGTTGCTCAGATCATGACTGCTGGGTAACGCTGTGTCGGGGTATTCCAGCTCCAGCTCTTTAAAGATATTGCGCAGACTGGGTGGAGCCGGGCAGGTGTCAGGCACAGAAAATGACAGGCCCTGTGCTTGATTGGGACCGTGATAAGGATCCTGGCCCAGAATCACTACGCTGACTTTCTGCAATGGCAGCAGTTCCAGTGCGCGGAAAGGGGCGGCCGGGTAAATAGAGGCACCATCCTGGCACTCCTTGTCCAACCACTTGGCCAGAGTTGCCAGTATGTCTTGCAGTTCCGGGCGATCCAATGTGGCACGCCAGTCGCTGGGAAGGCGGGCAGCTTGCGTCAGGATGTTCTCGGTCAGGAGATTGCCGGAGAGTATTTCTTCACCAATCAGGCTGAGCTGTGCCGCAGGGGCTTGAGAAGATGAGCGGGCCATAGTCTGCATACAGAGTTATTTGTCCGCCTATTGTAATAGGGGAGATGTGGCTTACCTATCTGCCTGGATGGGGTGTCTCTATATAGAGAGGGGTTTGTGGGTCAAAAGTAGGGCGATTGGTATGCCTCTATATATAGAGGGATGACCGGCGCTCTATATATAGAGTGTTGTAGACCAGATTCTAGATTAGCGGCCCATGGTGATAGCCGGGGTTTTGTGTAGCCTTCCCCTGAACTGCAACTGCTTTCTTATCTTTTCTGTCTGTCTGTCTGTCTGTCTGTCTGTCTGTCTGTCTGTCTGTCTGTCTGCGAAAACACTTTTGAGCAGGGGAATGCAGTGCGAAACAAGAGAATCGACGCAGAGCCGGAGAGGAAAAGCCCAGAATCCCCCTGTTCTACGCTGTGACTCCTCAGTGTTTCGCCTGTCAGTTCTGGTGCCGATCCAGCTATACATGAATGGCAGGCAAGTAAGTATCATTTAGTTTCATTTTAAATTGTTTATATATAACAATGGTCTAAGCAAAAAATCACTGTAAGCTACCTCTTTTACATGAAATGTTCAGGTAAAAAATCTTGCCAAGTC